>LNEV01000008.1 GCA_001464335.1 Rhizobiales bacterium Ga0077545
AAGAACTGGACTTCGGTCCTGACCTGAGCGTCAGTGCGTCACCTGATCCAATATTCGGATATGTGATGACGTCTGGCTTTGCGAAAGAGAGCTTCCCGATCCTGCTGACATCAATCCGCGAGCGCCTGCAGGAGGCATTGGCGACCGCCAAGGCTGCCGAGGCCTATCTCGCGGAAGCGCAAGACGACCGTAATGGAGCTTTGTCCTTGGCTCTTGAACTCGAAATTCCGCTCACCGAGGCCTCGACCCTGCTCGGGGCGATGGCGATCATCCAGCGCCGGTCTCGTTGCGCATGATGCGGCGGTTGCTCGCGGGCGGCCTGATGGCGATCATTCTGATCGCCGGAGCTGCGGCCCAGACCTATGACGTACCGATCAGCGTCCGGAATTCTGAGATTCGGGTGTTCGACGGTGACACGATCCGGCTCAAGGGCGATCCCGTCTCGATCCGCCTGGTCGGCTTCAACACCCCGGAAACCTCGCAGCGCTCAGCGGCCTGTCCGGCCGAAATCGAGCACGGCAAACGTGCGCGTACGCGGCTGCGCGAACTGCTGTCGTCCGGCCCGCTCACGCTGACTTATGTCCGCTGTGCCTGCCGGCCCGGCACCCATGGCACCTCCGACTGTAATCACGGACGCGCGTGCGGGACGCTTCGTGTTCGCGGGGCCGACATCGGTGATCTTCTCATCGGCGAGGGCCATGCTGTGCCCTATGCCTGCTCCGGAACGTCCTGTCCGAAATTGCCGCGGCCGTGGTGCGATGCTGCCAAGGCCAACGAATAGGGTCGTTGAGCGGGATATGTGTCGAATGAGAGTGGTGGACGGCGGCTTCCCGCAAGCTTGCGGTGATTTGTTATACGTGGAGCCATAGGCCGCTTGTCCGAGAGCTAGCTGGACGCAGGCAGGTATAAACTTGGAAACAGCAAAAATCTTCTCGCCCAAATACGTGCTCGACAGAAAAAGAGTTTGGGTCGCCGGACATCGGGGAATGGTTGGCCGTGCGCTCGTTCGTGCGCTCGAAAAGCGCGATGTCGATATTCTGACGGTCGACCGCGCATCGGTCGATCTGCGTGATCAGGCTTCGGTCATGCATTGGATGGAGCGCATGCGACCGGACGCAATATTCCTGGCCGCAGCAAAGGTCGGTGGCATCCTTGCCAACGCGGCCTATCCCGTAGATTTCCTCTACGACAACCTCATGATCGAGGCGAACGTCATTTCGGCCTCTCATCGTGCCGGCGTCGAGAAACTGCTCTTCCTGGGCTCGACATGCATTTATCCGCGCGACGCTGAACAGCCCATCCGGGAGGAAGCGCTGCTGACCGGCCCCCTCGAAAAGACCAACGAATGGTATGCCATCGCCAAGATCGCCGGGATCAAGCTGTGCCAAGCGTATCGTGCGCAATATGGTTCGCATTTCATCTCGGCAATGCCGACCAACCTATATGGTCCATTTGATAATTTTGATTTGACGACGAGCCATGTGCTTCCCGCCCTCATGAGGAAAATCCACGAAGCCAAGGAGCAGGGGGGGCGTGTCACGATCTGGGGCTCAGGCACTCCGCGACGAGAGTTTTTGCACGTCGATGATTTGGCCGAGGCGCTCGTGTTCCTTATGGAAAACTACAACGAGGCCGATATCGTCAATGTCGGGACAGGACGCGATCTGTCCATCACCGAGCTCGCCGAGACGATTGCAGATATCCTCGATTATCGGAACGGCTTTGATTTCGACAGAACGAAGCCAGACGGTACATTGCGCAAATGTGCGGATATTTCAAAGATTCAAGCGCTGGGCTGGAAAGCGCGTATCGAACTCGATCAGGGACTCCGAGACACCTATCGGTGGTTTTTAGAGAACACCGCGAACCGCCGCGAAACGATCGCCTGAATAAAGTGTGTTTTGGCTGGGTGGGCTAAGCTAAGCGCAATTCAGAAGATCGTTGCGCCACGTGTCCTGATTAATTGTCATAAGATCGTAGCCGACCATTTCCTCAACGAGTTCCGTGAAGGTCGTCGTTGCCTGCCAGCCCAATACGTCTTTCGCTTTTGTCGGATCACCTAGAAGAAGATCGACCTCCGTCGGGCGGAAGTAGCGTGGATCGATGCTGACACGTACGACGCCGTTTTGATCGACGCCAACTTCGTCCACACCTTCGCCGTGCCACGAAATTCTTGTGCCGGTGTATGAAAATGCCAATTCGACGAATTCGCGAACGGAATGAGTTTCTCCAGTTGCCAATACATAATCGTCAGGGCGTTCTTGCTGCAGCATACGCCACATGCCTTCGACATAATCTCGGGCGTGTCCCCAATCGCGTTTGGCATCGAGATTGCCGAGATAAATGCGGTTCTCTAGGCCACGGTGGATTGCCGCAACCGCGCGCGTGATTTTACGGGTAACAAAGGTTTCACCGCGCGTTGGTCCTTCGTGATTGAACAAAATACCGTTAGAAGCGTGCATACCATACGCTTCACGGTAGTTCACCGTTATCCAGTAAGCGTAGAGTTTCGCCGCCGCATAGGGAGAGCGCGGATAGAACGGAGTGGTTTCAGTTTGTGGGGTCTCACGGACCGCACCATAAAGCTCAGATGTGGAAGCCTGATAGAAACGGGCCTTCTTTTCCATCCCTAAAATGCGAACAGCCTCGAGCAATCTCAACGTACCAAGCGCGTCCGCATTCGCAGTATATTCAGGCGTTTCAAAAGAGACTTGTACGTGACTCTGGGCGGCCAGATTATAGATTTCATCTGGTTGAGTTTCCTGAACGATGCGGATCAAATTTGTCGCATCCGTCAGATCGCCATAATGAAGGAAAAAGCGAGCATGAGGTATATGCGGATCAACGTACAGGTCGTCGATGCGCCCCGTGTTGAAGGAGGAGGAGCGCCGTTTTATGCCGTGAACAACGTAGTGTTTAGATAGTAGAAGTTGGGCGAGATATGCGCCGTCCTGGCCGGTGATGCCTGTTATAAGGGCAACTCTGTCTTTCATGTTGAGCGCATCCATTTTCGGCTGTTTTGCGGCCAAAGCCTCGCGGAAAATCTACCTAATCAGCCATTGCTTGCGTGAAGCTTGTGCAATTGAACACTTAGTGTTGGAAGTGAACCCCGGGGCCGGAGGCTTCAGAAACGCCTTGTGATTGTCACACGCTCAGAGTAGTCCCGCGATGAGTTACCGGATTGTATTAGTCAGGTTGCATTCAGTTTGGATTTCTTTTTTCAGTTGCGTTTATTTTTCGGTATCTGCTTAATTGGGCTGGGGGCGGCAGAACAAACGGCTGTACTTGTAATTACCGTTTAGGCGGGGGGAAATGTGAAGGGGATTGTTCTCGCCGGAGGGAGCGGCAGTCGGCTGTTCCCGCTGACTTTGGCTGTGTCGAAACAGCTGTTGCCTGTCTACGACAAGCCCATGATCTATTATCCGCTGAGTGTACTAATGTTGGCGGATATTCGCGAAATCCTGATTATCAGCACGCCACGCGATCTGCCGTTGTTTCAAGAATTGCTCGGCGATGGCTCGGCTTTCGGGGTCACATTCGCCTACGCTGAGCAAGCCGCTCCGCGCGGGCTGGCCGAAGCATTCATCATTGGCCGTGACTTCATTGGCTCAGACAATGTGGCCATGGTGCTGGGTGACAACATTTATTTCGGTGACGGTCTGTCAAATTTATGTCGGCAAGCGGCCGCTCGAACAATCGGTGCGTCGGTCTTCGCCTATGAGGTCGAGGATCCGGAGCGTTACGGCGTTGTGAGTTTCGACAGCGCGACCGGGCGTGCAGAAACCATCGAGGAGAAGCCGAAGGAGCCGCGGTCTCATTGGGCCGTTACCGGCCTTTATTTTTATGACAACGATGTCGTCGATATCGCCGCCGACGTGAAACCGTCGGCCCGCGGCGAGGTGGAAATCACGGCAATCAACAATCGCTATCTGGAACGCGGGGATTTGTTCGTGCATCGCCTTGGGCGGGGTTTTGCATGGCTCGACACCGGTACCCATGACAGCCTGCATGACGCCAGCGCATTTGTACGCACGATAGAGCGCAGACAGGGAATAAAGATCGCCTGTCCCGAGGAAATCGGCTTGGAGATGGGCTGGCTTTCCGCCGATCAAGTTCTCGCGCGGGCCGATCAGCTGGGAAAGAATGAATATGCCCGCTATCTTCGTCGGCGGGCGAATGAACTGGCGGCGATATGATCGAGGTTCATCAAATCGGTCTTGGCGGTGTCCTCGAAATTGTTACGCCGCGGTTCAACGATTCCCGTGGTTTCTTTTCTGAAACTTACAGCGAGGCCACCTTCACCCGAGCGGGAATTTCAACCGCATTCGTGCAAGACAACCACTCCTACTCGGTTAAGCGCGGCGTATTGCGTGGGCTGCACTATCAGCTTCCACCCAAGGCTCAGGATAAGCTCGTCAGGGTTGTCAGAGGTGCTGTGTTTGATGTCGCCGTCGACATCCGCCGTGGCTCACCGAGCTTTGGCAAATGGGTAGGTGTTGAGCTATCGGCCGAGAAATGGAACCAGCTACTGGTCCCACGTGGCTTCGCGCATGGATTTGTGACGCTTCAGCCTGACAGCGAGGTTGTTTATAAGGTCTCCGAGCTCTACGCGCCGGAATATGATCGGGCGATCCGCTTCGACGACCCCAAGATCGCAATCGATTGGCCCGTGGAAACCGCAGATATATGGGTTTCAGAAAAGGACGGCGCCGCACCGTTGTTGGACGCGGCCGAAATCTTCGATTGAGGGCTCCTGCGGCATGAACATTCTTATCACTGGCGGAGCAGGGTTTATCGGATCTGCGTTATGCCGCCGGCTTCTCGTCGACTCCGATCATCGCGTCGTCAACCTCGATAAGCTGACTTATGCCGGCAATCTAGCTTCGCTGCGTGGGATCGAGCATCTACCGAACTACCGGTTTGTTCATGGTGACATCTGTGACCAGGCAATGGTGCTCGATCTCATGCGCGCTGAGCGCATTGACGTCGTCATCCATCTCGCGGCGGAAAGCCATGTCGACCGCTCGATTGACGGGCCGGCCGATTTCATCGAGACCAATGTGGTCGGTACATTCCGGCTGCTCGGCGCGGCGCTCGAGCACTGGCGCGGTCTTCCGGTAAATGCGCAGGAGCGTTTTCGCTTCCATCACGTGTCGACCGATGAGGTGTTTGGAGATCTCCCGTTCGATAGCGGGATTTTCACCGAGCAATCTTCCTACGCGCCGTCCTCACCTTATTCGGCTTCGAAGGCGGCGTCCGATCATCTCGTTCGCGCTTGGTATGAGACCTATGGACTCCCGGTAGTTTTGTCCAATTGCTCAAACAATTTTGGACCGTTCCATTTCCCGGAAAAGCTCATTCCCCTGACGATCCTGAATGCACTCCAAGGCAAGGCGCTTCCCGTATATGGATCTGGTGCCAATGTGCGCGATTGGCTCTATGTCGATGATCACGCGGCCGCATTAGAATGCGTGGCATTCAGGGGAAAGCTTGGCGAAAGCTACAACGTGGGGGCACGTTGTGAACGCACTAATCTCCACGTTGTCGAGACGATCTGCGACATTCTTGATGCTAAGGGACTGCGCAATGGCGGATCCCACCGCGATCTAATCAGTTTTGTCACTGATCGCCCGGGGCACGATCGCCGCTATGGGATCGACCCGACTAAGATCGAACGCGATCTCGGCTGGCAGCCAAAGGAGACGTTTGAAACCGGCCTAGCCAGAACAGTGGATTGGTATCTGACCAATGATTGGTGGTGGCAACCTATCCTCGACGGTCGCTATGCCGGCGAAAGGCTGGGAGTGGCGACAAAGGGCGCGACATGAAGATCCTCGTCACCGGCCGGGAAGGGCAAGTCGTTCGCAGTCTCGTCGAACGTGCGCGCCCTTTGGGAAATGTGGGCGTCGTCGCGGTCGGGCGACCCGCACTCGATCTGACGGAACCAGCGAGCATCGCTAGGGAAATCGAGCGGCATCGGCCAGATATCGTGGTCTCGGCAGCTGCCTATACCGCGGTCGACGCCTCCGAGGACGACCTCGATTTAGCCATGCGGATCAATGCGGACGGCGCCGGTGCTGTGGCGCGCGCGGCGGCGATGATCGACGCGCCGATCATCCATCTGTCGACCGATTATGTGTTCTCGGGCGATAGTGCCAGGCCATACGTCGAAGATGACGTCCCTGGTCCAAAAACAGCCTATGGCAGCTCGAAACTTGCTGGCGAACAGACAGTTGCTGCCGCAAATCCGCAGCACGTCATTCTCCGCACAGCGTGGGTATATAGCCCGTTCGGACGGAATTTCGTCAGAACCATGCTGGGACTGGCCATGGAGCGCGACGAAATTAGCGTGGTCTCCGATCAATGGGGCAATCCCACATCGGCTCTGGATATTGCTGACGGGATTCTTCACATCGCGGCGCGGTTAGACCAGACGCGTGATCCACAGAGCTTCGGAATCTTTCATCTTGCTGGCACTGGCAGTACCAACTGGAGCGGGCTGGCTGAGCAGGTATTTTCCTATAGTCGAGCCTTGGGTGGGCCGTGGGCACAGGCTTCGCAGGTGCCCGCGTCAAGCTATCCGTCGAAAGCCCCGCGTCCTGTCAATTCGCGCCTGAACACTGATAAGCTAGACCGCATCTATAATTGGCGTGCACCTCAATGGCGGGACTCGTGCGCGGAAGTAGTGAGGCGATTGGTTGTTAAGGGAGCGAGGCAGGGGTGGGCTCCGGCATGAACGCCAAAGTCAGCGTGATAACCGTTTCCTACAATAGCGCTGATGTACTGCGACCGTTTTTGCAAACACTGCCATATGGCGTAGATACAATTATCGTTGATAACGCAAGTGCGGATGCTTCAATTACCATTGGTCAAGCTGCCGGCGTTCGAGTGATAGCACTCAGTGAGAACTCCGGTTTTGGTACAGCTTGCAATGTAGCGGCGACCACAGTCGACACCGACTTTTTGCTTTTCACCAATCCGGACATTCGGTTGGAAGCTGGAGCGATTGAGGCGTTCGTCGATGCCGCGAGCAGGTATCCCGATGCGGCTTTCAATCCGCGCATCTATTCAACTAAAGGCAAGCGGGTTTTCCGTCGCTGGTCCCGGCTGTTGCCCGGCGTGCGCTGGTGCGGCCCGGCTCCCGAAACGGACTGTACGATTCCTGTGCTGACTGGTGCCTGCATATTCATCCGAAGGCAGCACTTCGAACAAAGCGGCGGGTTCGATCCGGCGATCTTTCTGTTTCACGAGGATGACGATCTCAGCCTGCGTCTGCGGCAAGAGGGGGTCGAGCTGCGCCTGGCAGCCAGTGCGGTGATCCGTCACGACGAAGGAAATTCGAGTTCCCGGTCGGTACAATCCGGGCGCATAAAAGGAGAGGCCATGGGACGCTCTCTCGTCCACGTCATGCGCAAGCACGGCCTGCCGCTGGATACTGTGGCCGAGCGACGCAGAACGCGACGAAGACTCCTGTTGCCGCACGTGCTCTGGAATGCCACACGCCGAGCGAAACATTTGGGCTTTCTGCGCGGTCTAAACGAAACAGAAAGCGAGACATGACCATCGCGGCTACACTTTCGCGAAGGATCGGCGATGCAGTACGCCGAGTGCAGCGTGTCTTTTCGGAACCGGCCGATGCGGCAACTTTGTACGACTGCTATGTCCGAAATGCGCAGGGCGAGTATCCCGCGATCGACTATGTGCCGATCGCACAAGAAGCGCCGCCAACAGGCGAGGTGCGACTCGTCGCTTATTACCTTCCACAGTTCCATCCGATACCGGAGAATGACGAGTGGTGGGGAAAGGGGTTCACCGAATGGCGTAATGTCACCCGGTCGTTTCCACTGTTTGACGGCCACTATCAGCCACGCCTTCCCGGCGAAATGGCTTATTACGACCTGCGCGTGGTTGACGTAATGAGGCGACAGGTCGAGCTTGCAAAGCTGTACGGCATCTCCGCATTTTGTTTTCATTTCTATTGGTTTCAAGGGAAGCGCTTACTTGAGCTTCCAGTTGAAAATTATCTGGCGACCACCGATCTCGATCTGCCGTTCAGCCTGTGCTGGGCCAATGAACCATGGTCGAGACGCTGGAGCGGGCGTGAACAGGATGTGCTGATAGAACAGCGTCACTCGGCCGACGACGACATCGCCATTATTCGCTATCTGGAGCGCTATTTCCGCGACCCGCGTTACCTAAAGATTGGCGGGAAGCCGGTTTTCACCGTGTACAGGCCGTCCCTGTTCCCCGACATGGCGGATACTGTCGCTCGCTGGAGAGAGGAGATCGCGCGTCTGGGTTGGCCAGGCATTTATCTGATCGCCACCAACGCTTTCGACTTCGCCGATTACGAACGCTACGGCTTCGATGCGCTCTCGGAATTCCCACCGCATGGCGTGCAGGCTCCGAACATCGAGAAAAGCCTCAAAATGACGCCGCTACGCCGCGGTGGGCGCGTGCGCAGCTATGCCGACACGGTTGAGGCGGAAAAGGTAAAAGCTCCTGGCCTCGGTGTAGTGCATCCGGGCGTCATGCCCTCTTGGGACAACAGCCCGCGGAGGCTGACCAGCAGCGTGATCTACCACGGTGCGACACCGGCGCTTTTCCGAGAATGGCTGGAACATGCATTTGCGAGGGCGGCTGCAAACCCCTTGGAGGAAAGGCTTGTTTTCGTGAATGCGTGGAACGAATGGGGAGAGGGTGCCTATCTTGAGCCGGACCGAAGGTTTGGGTATGGGTTTCTGAAAGCCTGTGCGGATTGCCGTGCGCTGGCCGTATTACAACGTGATGACCATGCGTGATATTGGTGGCGTTTTTTTGACTTCTGGATGATTTTCGAGGGAACGTCGGCCGCATCATGCGGAAACGGTGCCAACGCCGTCCATCGGCTTGATCACTGAGCTGCCGTTGCTCAGCTAGCGCTGTTGCGCAGCCTGTTTTTGATGCGTCGCCAGATCCGGCTCGCGAGGCTCTTACGTTTGGGGTGGTGCAAGTGACGCGAAATCGCCGGGTGCCTTGCTGCGAGGCAGGCAGCAGGTATGCCGGTATGCGTCCAGCCCGAGACGATGGTCCCGTTCTTCGCTTGGGCCGTAGCCCTTAGGAACCTATGGCCGTACTCGCGGTCCGGCTCGAGATGGCAGCCCTCGGCCCATTCGTTCCACGCGTTGATGAAAACCAGACGCTCTTCGTTAGGGAAATCCTCCGTCGTCTTCCGAATGGCTTCCGAGAGCCAGTATTCGTAGTTTTCAGGTGTTCCGTTGAGGATCACCGTGCCGATGTCGCCTCGCCGAGCAGTATTGTCCCACGAAGGGAATACCCCCCGAAAACCGCTATTTCTGGAGTCATAATGACGCGACAAGTACATTTCAGCAATGTCGCTGTAGTCCGGGCAGTAGCCTTTGTAGGGGGAGAAGAAGCCGAGTTCGTGCGCTAGGTTTGGCGCAGTCATGTTGTGTGGGGGAAATTCTACACCGCTGTCGAAACCATAGGTGACATGGTCCCAATTCTTGTGGGTCAGTGCGCAGGCCACATGAATTTCGGGTATGCCTATTTTTGCACAGTAAGTACGCCACGTCTCGACTGATCTCTTGGAATCAGGGAGGTGCTGCGGGCGGTAGACTATGAGTAGCGGCGCGCCGTTGATGCGAATGTATCTAGGATCGTGGAAGAACGGAATCAGTCCCTTTATGAATTCCAGATCGTCATCGGGACGGTACTCCTGCGCGATAAGGATTTCATGTTCCGCGGCGTCCCAACGTCGGGTCCAGTTTTCGTTTGCCCAGCAAAGGCAGAACGGCATGTCGCTTTTGGGATCAGCGAGCATGTCATCGAGCGGCTTTTCGAGAAGCCGTTTTCCAGAGAACCAGTAATAATAATAACAGAAGCCGTCGATACCGTGAGCCTTCGCAAGCTTGATCTGCTCGTGTCGGGTCTCTCTTACCCTCAGGTCATAGAAGCCGAGATCAGCGGGTAGGTGCGGCTGGTAATGACCTACGAAAAGTGGCGTGGCCTTGGCCGCGTTGGTCCATTCCGTGAAGCCTTTACCCCACCACTGGTCGTTCTCGGGGATCGGATGGAATTGGGTAAGATAGAACGCGATCAGCTTCACGCTGGCGTTCCCCTCCGCTTGGGCTGGCATTCCTAAAATCCAAGCCGCCGCTTGAGCGAGGCTACAATTGACCGATCCTTTTCCGCAGGAGAGTGCTTGGACAGAGTGGATCGGGGATCGCTGTCAGGCGCGGGTTTAATGGAGGCCATGATCGACTTCCAATAGACAGAAACACTCTGTTCAGGTGGTGGAACGTCGAGATCCATGAGGCGCAGATCGTGTTGAGCGCGATCCTTCGGCACAGCGCGGCTGACTATTTGGTACACGTGGGAAAACCGATTGCGTTGTAACGCCGCGCGTACGTCCTCCGGCAAGCGCTGCCAGCGGTGAACGAACTCGGTCATTTGTGGCGTGCGTACCACAAACTCTGACTGCTCAATGCTCAATCCTTGGGAGGCGTAGAGAGCTTGGATGTTCTTGATGCCAAAAAAACGGATGTGGGTCCGGTCAAGAAGGCCCCAGGGGCGATACTCGAAGTCTTCGTCCAGCAAGCAGGCGGCAACCGCAGCGTGACCGACATGGGGGATGGAAAGAATAACCGAGCCCGTATCGTTGAGTAGAGATTTCATGCTGCCCAATACAGCCCAAGGATCGTAGACGTGTTCGAGGACATCGGCAGCGATAACGACGTCGAAGCTGCCTTCCTTTTCTTGGAGTTCCGCGCTCCACGCCGGATCGTTGAGGTCCATGGCGTAGAGGCTGCGAGCGTGAGGTTTCAGCTTTTCAAGAGCCGTCGGGTCGATCTCGAGCGCAACGACATCACAGCCAAGTGTTCCTGAAAGGTGCCGGGTGATTGAACCTGGTCCGGCTCCGATTTCCAGAACTTTCTTACCATGCCCCACCATGCGAAGAACGCGTGCCGGTGCCACATCACTTTTAAGATCGATTTCGTACTCGTATGTGTGTGCGTTGCTGGCCATGCCGATCCCCAGAATTATCGTTTCCTTACCAATATTTTCGCCATGGGCCAATGTCACTAAGTGGTCGAACATACAAAATGAGAAATGCTAAGCTCGCGGGTTGGGCTGGCTGGATTGAACGGTCGGATGGTATAGGCCAACTTGGCGACTCGGTTGTGTTTGCCACGCCGCGTGCTCGATGCATCGATTATGACTTGCGCCAATACACCCCGGTCCAGTCGATCGTGACGATTTCGTCGTTAATGCCATGATTTTGACGATAGTCGTGGACAGCCTGTTTACATCCGGGGACGCAGCCGTAGTCATCAATGATTACATAGCCTCCACGCGAAAGCTTCGGATAAAGTGCGCTCAGTCCATCCATCGTTGACTCGTACATGTCGCCGTCGAGGCGCAGGAGGGCGAAACGGGCGCGCGGTTCCAACGCTGGAAGCGTGTCCTTAAACCAGCCTTTAAGGAAGACAACTGTCTCATCGAGAAGGCCGTACCTCTCAAAATTGGCAGCTACTTCTTCCTGAGTGACTTGAAGTTGCATGAATGTGTGGTGTTCGTCGCCCTTGTCAGCCTCGACGCCTTCCGTTGGAACCGGAAGTCCCTCAAATGAATCAGCTACGTATACCTTCCGGTCGTGTCGGTTGTTCGCTGCGAGGATGCCTCGCATGAGGATGCAGCATCCGCCGCGCCAAACACCCGTCTCGATGAAGTCTCCGGGAATGTCGTCGTCAATCACCTTCTGGGTCAGTGTGGCGAGATTCCGTAGACGCTTCACGCCGACCATAGTGTGGGCCTTCTGCGGCCAATCCATGCCCTGATCGCGTTCATGTGGGCCAAAGCCGCGACCCTCGTGCCAAGGCGCGCTGGAAGGATCTTCGTAGATCGTGTTGGTGATTATTCTGACGAGGGCATCGACGTATAGATCACGAACCCTGTTATCCGGCTTTTGCACGCGCTTGTTGATTAATTCGAATAAGCTCAAGTGAGCACCTCCGAAGTTGTTTGGTTATTGGTCTTCCTGGTCATCTTACCGCATGAGCAGTGCGCCAAGCACCATCAGGACGGCGCCAGGGGTCGTAAGGAGAGCTCCATGACGATGAGCAGTTTCCCGGACGAGGCGCTGACTATCGCCATATAGTTGCCGAAATGGTGCACTTTAGGATGTTTTAGCTGGAGAACTATTTGCGTACAACTACCGATCGAGGGCTTTTGGTCCTCTCAATCGCCCAATCGAAGAAGCTGCCCGGCTTAGGTGGCTTCGACGCGTCCTCTCCCTTGTCGGCAAAATGAAATCCAATGAAGTCCGGATCCTTGAGCGGTTCCAAGCCATATTCGGGATTATAGACTCGGGAAGCGCTTTTTCCGTTCCAGTAATAAAATGTCCCTTTTGGAGCGGCCGTATGGGCAAGTCCGTGTTTTCGGAACAGACGTGATATTCCGTCGTTCGCAAATATAGTTATGCCGAGATTAGCGGGTACCGACTCGATTCCTTTTACGCGATGGAGCAGGGGGCGTAGCACGCGTCTCCGGAAGCCAAGCCACGGCGGTATGGATGCGTGACTTTCAAGATAGTCATCAAAATCCCGGATAATCGGACTGTTCGGAGGAAAATAAAGAGCGGAAACTCCGAACCGATGCCTGTTTTCCCAAGCTAGAAAGTGCTTCTCGGGGCGCGGGTGAAATTGCTTGGTAAGATAAATGTCGGTGTCCAGCCATACACCGCGTTGGTGCTTCATAAGAGCTACCCGGAAAATGTCGCTGAACTGACAAAGCATCCATTTACCAGTATTTACATTTTCAAGCAGGGGTTCTGGAACGATCTCGCGCGCATCACGCAGATGAAGTCCGTCGGGCAAATTTTTGATCCGCCCATACGAATACAGATCAACAGTTTGCCCAGTCAGGACCATCGATGTAAGGCATAAACGGTCAATGGGCCTTAGTTCAGGGCCGTGCCAGAACGCGCAAATATCCATGTTCACCGTCCCATGTGAATGAAGTCGTGCCGGTTAGGTTCTTCAACCACGAAAATCTCACCGCGACGAGCGCGAGGGAGTCCGACACTGCGTAGGCAGTTCGGTACCATATTCATCTGCACAGGGCGAAGATGACATCGCCACCAATAGAATTGGCAGCGCTCTCGCGGGCCCTAGAGTGACGCACTTCCGCTTCCACCTTCCCGTGTGCAACGCGCAGGCCTACTGATGCGCTGGGCACGATCTGGCTCGCTCCGTGATTTTGACATATGGTCACGAGAAACTAGTGAGTCCTAAATGAAGCCAGCGCTTTTCCTTCATCCGCAGAAAACAGCCGGAACATCAATTATTCTCGCGCTGCGGGAGAGGTACGGCGTCGCCGAAACTGCAAGTCACGGCGATTTTGCTATGTCTGACATTAGCGATCGCGCATTTATTTCGGGCCACTTTGGTTTCGCCTTTGCTGAGCCGCTGTTCCCTAATCGGACCACTTTCACATTTCTTCGCGATCCTATCGATCGAGTGATCTCCCTGTATAACTTTTGTCGAGCGCGATCGGACGCTAGTTTCCCAATTTACGCGGCAGCGCAGCGATGGGATTTCGAAGAATTCGTTGAGCGCTGTAGCGATCGCCCGAGTTCATCAGCCTCCAACGACGATTTGATTGTCTACGAGAGCGTTTGGAATAATCTTGCATGGCAATTTGCGTTCGGTTGGGGCGGTGACCTCAACAGCGATGGCAGGCGGAGCATCCTTGAATTCGACGAGAGCGAACTGTTGCGAGACGCTTTGAAGAACATCGAGCGGTTTGATATTATTGGGACGGTGGAGAAATTTAACCGCGACATTCAACGTATTTGCATCGCGCTGGGATTGTCCGACTTAAAAGTTGGGCGCCACAACGAAAGCCCGCCCGGTGTCTCGCGTTCGAACTTGACGGCATCTGTAATTCGAAAGATTGAGCGGGCGACCGAGCTTGACCGCCATCTTTATGAATCTGTCATCAGAAAGGGAGTATGAGCAGCGCACCGTGTACGAGAAAACAGCACCTTGTATGGCTCCAAAAACATGGCGGAAGTAGCGGTGAGCTTAGGGCGAAGTGAATACCCGCACGAGCGAAGAGCCGCTCCGTGAATGGGAGCGGAGCGGTTGCGGTCCGCGGCGGCTTAGCTTTCGCGAAAAAGATATAGTCTGTTGCTTTGCTCAAGAGATACCGAAAAATCACGGCTCTTCAGCCTGCCGATGAGCTCATCGTTCTTTTCCCGCCCGACTATTTTTTCGTGTGTCTCGATAATGATTTTCTTCACTCCCGCAAGATCGCTGGAGGGCAGGACCTCGCACTCGGCCCCCTCGATGTCGACGACAAGCACGGTCGGCTGAAATTCGCGGACAACGTCGGCGAAGCGATCGCTCGGAACGGTGATAAAAGCGCCGGGTGCGTTGCGCTCGTAGAGGCTGGATGAAAACAGATTGTCGGACTGATAGAACGAGACATCGCCACCATCCACCGTAAGTGCCTTCGCCCGCAGTTCCGGGAACAGCTTGTTCAGTTCGTAATTACGTCGGATGATGTCGCAGGCGATCGGGTTCGGTTCATAGCACAGCACATTCTGCGCGCCGACAATCTTTGCGCACAGCAGGCTGAGAAGGCCGAGGCAGCCACCGAATTCGATGACCCTGTCGCCGGGGGCAAGTGCTTGCTTGACGAGATCGCGCTCGGGTTTTTCGTAGGTGCCGTCGAGAATGAAGCGGCGCGCGCTGCGGCCCACGAGATTCGGATCGGTAATGAGCTTTGTTTCGTCAAGAGTTGAAACGCCATTGTCGAGGAGACCCCGCACGAGACGTTTCAGGGAGCGCTTCAACGAGCCCATTTGGATTCCTGTCTGTGTATGGAAGTGGTGTCCTATCCCAGATCACGGGCAGCAGCAATTTGGCCAGCGACACAATAAAGAGGAACAACCATTAGTTGTTTTTCGAGCGGCTTTAATAAGTTGTTCCTAGGCATGCGAAGTTGGACTAGATGATATCTCGCCAACGGGTCGGGGAGACTGATTTGACTTCCATTTTTGAGCGCATTTGTCGGCGCTACCTCAAAAGCCGGGGATGGGCGGTTGCGCCCGGCGCAACCAATGCTGGTGGCGATTTCTTCTTGTTCAAGTATCAAAAGGCCGACGGAACTTTCGACTATGAAAAATATCGCTCGATTCAAACGGCCGGAAACCACCGGAAAATCGACAATGTATGGGCAGACCGACCGACAATAGATTTCATCGCAAGTTACCTCAGGAAAGTTCAACCCGGCCTTTCATCCGGGCTTTGCCATGGATCTCGGAACGGAACGGAAGTCCGATGGTTTCGAGAAGCTTTGGAAGTGAATATCCTGGGCACGGACATTTCCGACACGGCAGGTCAATTCGACCTGACGCAATGGGATTTCCACGATGTAAATACGGATTGGATCGGTCAGTTTGATTTCGTCTATACAAACTCTCACGACCACGCGTACGATCCCCAAAAAGCGCTCGAGACCTGGATCGGCCAAATCAAGCCAAATGGCGCCGTGCTCTTGGAGCACACGGTCGCGCACTCGGAATCGGGAACGAATGAGCTCGATCCGTTTGGCGTTCAGCCCAATTCGCTTCCCTTCCTTGTTTTGCAGTGGGGGCAGGGAAAGTATGCCGTTACCGAGGTGCTTTCCCCGCCGCACACGAAACCGAACGGCTTGAAAATCTGGATCTTCGTTATCCGTAAACTCGGCATTGCGAGCACCTGACCGCATGGACAAGCGGAACGACGATCCATCCTCCCTACAGCTTTCAGCGTTCGTCATCTGCAAGAACGAAGCGGCCTATATCGAGGCCTGCCTGCGCAGCCTCGACCTCTGCTCGGACATTGTCGTCGTCGATTCCGGTTCCACGGACGAGACCCCGCAGATCGTCGCTCGCCTGATCGAGGAGGGGCTGCCGATCCGTTTTCTTCATCGGGATTGGCCGGGCTATGCGGCCCAGAAGCAGTTTGCCCTCGAGCAATGCACCGGGGAATGGTGCCTAAATATCGATGCGGACGAGCGGCTGGACGGGGATCTGCGCGAGGCTCTGTCGGACATGGTGTGCGCTCGGGAGGATATCGTTGCGTGGCGGATACGCCGGCGGCCTTATCTGATCGGCTACGGCTTTACGCCGCCTCATGTTTTCGAGCGACCGAATCTCCGGCTCATACGACGCGGAAAGGGTGCGTACGACCTGCGGCAGCGTGTTCATGAGGGAATCGTGCCGGCGGGCAAGGTTGAAATTTCGCACAAAGGCAGCCTGCTTCACTTCCGCCCACTTCCGATGGGCGAGCAAATTCTGAAAGAGAATGCCTATTCCACCCTCAAGTCGGACCAGTTGATCGACGAAGGACGAACGCGCCCCAAGTTCCGCATGTTGCTGACGCCTCCCTATTATTTCCTTCGGCTTTACATCGGGCGTAGGCTGTTTTTGTGCGGATGGCCGGGGTTCATCCAGGCCATGACAGGTGCCGTCTATTCGTTCATGACGGAGGTGAAGGTTTACCAGAACCGCGCTCTTCAAGAGCGGCCGCCATTGGACGAAGAGGCCAAGGGGAAGGCTGAGACGTGAAGATCGTTCACATTCATTTCGGCAAGGATGGCGGAGCGGAGAGGTTCTTCACGTCGCTGGCCCGGGCCTTTCACGAGCGAGGTGTCGAACAGAAATTCTTCATTCGGCCCGATCGCGTCTGGAAGAGCGCCATCGCTCCGTGCGGCGAGGTGTTCGAGGGGACGTTCAATCGTCTGTCGCTCTATCGCTTTGTGCTTGCCGCACGCCTGAAGCGTGTGGTCGGCGAATTTCAGCCCGACGCGATCATGGCGTGGGCGCCGCGGGCGAGCCAGCTTCTGCCGCGTACCGCGCCCTGTGTGAAGGTCACACGTCTCGGCGATTTTCCGTTGCGTCTTCGCTATTTCGCAAATGCCGACATCATCGTCGGAAATACGCCTGATATCGTGGAGCGTGTGAAGGAGCTTGGCTGGGAGAAACCCGCCCGCACGATTTCCAACTTCACCCTGGTGCAACCGACCAAGCCAATCGATCGTGCGGCGCTGACGACGCCCTCCGATGCCTTTGTTGTCGTCGGCCTCGGCCGTTTCGTCCGTCGCAAGGGGTTCCACACCCTGATTGACGCGGTGGCTAAACTGCCGGGTACTTTTCTCTGGCTTGTGGGCGGAGGAGAGGAAGAGGGTGCATTGAAAGAACAAGCCGAAAAGCTTGGTCTTTCCGAACGTATACGCTTTGCCGGCTGGCAGGCTTCGCCCGCACCCTATCTGGCTACAGCCGATGCCTTCGTCATGCCCTCCAGCCACGAACCGCTTGGCAATGTCATCCTTGAGGCGTGGGCTGCGCGCAAGCCTGTCGTATCGTCTCGCTCGGAAGGACCGAGCTGGATGATGACGGACGAGGAAGACGGTCTGCTGTTCGATGTCGGCGATGCGAATGGGCTTGCGGCCGCGATTGCGAAGATAAGGTCGTCGCCGGAGCTTGCCGCGCGATTGGTCGAGGGCGGGCAGAACACCCTTAATCGTCGCTTCTCCGCCGCTGGTGTTACGGCAGCCTATACGCAGCTCATCTCGGAATTCCGCAATAGTTGATTTTCCTCGTCGACAGCAGAAGGAAATTGCGCGTTCTGCAGTTTGCCAAAAGCCGCATCGAAGCGATGCCGGTATTGGGCGTTTGAAAAGAACAGATCGTAGATGTTTGCGGAATGAAGGCGGCTGTTGTCGCTTGCGTATTCGTGTTTCATCGCCTTGGCGAATGTAACGGGATCGTTCGTCGCAAACTTTGAAAGGCGAGTTCCGATTTCCGGTGGAAGCCCACGCAGTGCGTAACTGGTAAATACGATCCGGGAGTCAGAACAAAGCGCTTCTACAAATTTGATGGAGGCGCCCGTACCTTCTTGGGTCGGTATGAGAGCCACTTTTGCGTTCCGGTAAACGTCCTGTGGCGACGAGACCATGCCCTTGAACGCCCCTTTGTATTTTGAGAACAAGTCCGGGCGCCGGCGCTCGATTCCGCGAACAACATTGCCGTAAATACGGAGGTGCTCGGCGAGCTCCGGCACGCGCGGAATGACAAGATCCAGAAGCCATTCCACGGATTTGATGTTCCAGTGATGGGACGTGCCGAAGAATGCGACCTCGTGCTTGCTGGCCAAAGCGCCGCGGGCTTCCTTAAGGATTCTCTCTGTCGCGGGCGCAAGCGTCGGGATTAGCAACACGCCATGAGTGTTTGGGAGATTGGTGTCGAAGTAGTCTTTGTCGCTTTTCGAGATGTGCAGAAGAAGGTCGGCTGAGCTGAGAAGATTGAGCTCAGTTTTGACGATGTTGCTTTTCCACGACCGGCAACCAAATGCGTTTCGGGCCCTCAGCACATCGTCGTTCGATGATTGAACATCGTGCGTTTCGCAGGCAATTGCCGGGGTCTGACCTTGTTCCTTCGCCAGATCACGAATTCTGATCGCCAGATCCATGTTAAAGCAGTGGTTCACATGGATGAAGTCCACACAGTGCTCTCGCATGAACGAGAACAGTTCCGCGGGGATTTTGGCCGTCGAGATAAAGTCCGCGGTATTCGCCAACGTGTCTTTCAGCTCTCCTTTCATCAACAAGCGCAGATAACGTCGCTTCGATCTCAATCTCTTTCTTTGTTCTGTCACAGCGATCTGCGAGACGCCCTCGAATGTCATGTGGTCTCGAAAGCGAGCTGTTTCCGTATGCCGACGGCGCAGCCGGTTTGGCAGGGCGACAAGCAAGAACACTTTTCTCCCGGTCTCCGCATGCGCCGCTGCCGCAGCGGCAAACATATTGGCGCTTCCGCTGAGGGGCCATGGTGGAGCAATCATTACGGTCCCACGGGGTTTTGAAGCCATAAGTCACGTGCCGTCTGCAATTACGTATAAGTATTGTCGTCATGCGTCCGGCTTATGAATTATTCAGTATTTCCACGTTCTGCAAACAGTCTTGTGTTTCGTGGGAGACTATTTGTGGGCGTGAAGAGAACTACTTTGGATAGTCGCGCCCTGATGCCGCGTGCGGGCGTGTTTCGCGTGGCAGCGATGCGGAAAGCGAGCGGCGTGACACACCGGCTGCGGAGCTTCCGAGCGAAGCGATTGCTTGATCAGGTGAGCCTAAAGGGTGCTCACCGACGCTGCGGCTTGCCTTCTTTGGCGATGTTGCAAGCGCGGCAAACGGCGACGCTCTTGTCAGAAAATTGGTGAGGCGGTTGTCATGCCGTAATCGAATGCGGCGCCCCGTTCCAGAGACCCTCATAGACCGCGCAGATGCGCTGGGTCTCATTGTCCATCTTAAATTGCGACAGGACGCGGGTCAGGCCACGCAGGGACAGGGTTTGAGCGTGTTGGGGATCGTCAAGCACAAGCGCGACCGCGTCGGTCATGGCGTCCACATTTCCGGGTGGGATGAGCATGCCAGTCTCTTCCGCGATGAGATCCGGGAACGCGCCGACCGTGGTGGCGACGACCGGCACGCCGCTTGCCATGGCCTCGAGCGGGGTGACGCCGAAGCCTTCCCAGCGTTGGGGGGCGACATAAATGTCGAGCGCGCGATACCAGTCGGCCACGGCTGACGGGGCGACTTCGTCCGGGAAAAGGATGCGGGCCTGAAGCCCGGCGGCGGCGACGCGCGCCTTCAGATCTTCGAGAAATGCCGTGTGCTGCGATGTGGCGCGGCCAAGCACGACGGCGCCTGCATCCGGCCGCGTCGGCAGGACGCGCAGCATCGCATCGACAAACACATCCGTGCCCTTCTGATGCCGGATGCGGCCGAAACAGCCCACCAGTCTGAGATCGGGCAGGCCAAGTGCGGCGCGTGCTTCGGCCTTGTCTTCCGCCGGATGGAATGCCCCCGCATCGATGCCGTGCGGGATGACGGTCGACGGGCGCTCAAGATAGGAGGCCGTGGCGGCGGAGGTCGAGATGACCGCGTCCATACGTCCGATCAAAAAACGCGTCCATTTCGTATGACGGCGCTGCGAGGCGGATGTAAAGACAAGCTTCAGTGGAAAGCGCAACAGATCGCGCAGGGCGACGCCCGCGAGCATTTCGAGATTGCGCCGCGCATGCCAGATGCGGAACCGGCGATCCTTTGGCTTTCGCGCGAGTTTCGGCACGTCGCGCCAGCGCAGATGGGGCAGGGAAGGCGACAATCCCGGGCCAAGGGCGGCGATGCGCAGCGTTCTTGCCTGAACCGGCAAGAGCCGCTCCAGTGTCGAGGTGACGCCCGAAAGCCTGCGGCTGAAATTCGGGGCGATGACTTCGATCTCGCCCACATCCGTTACTGCGTTGCGCGAAGCGGAGCGGGCGCTCATGCGCCCGCCTCCGAATGTCTGAAGGATGGAGTTTGGAGACCCGGCTCTGGAGTTGAACCAGAGCTAGACAGACGTTGCTGCGCCTGTGGGTGGCCGCTCCCCCACCGGGTCATGGCGGGGAAACTAGCCGTCAATTTCTTGAGGAATCCTGAATCGTCACGCGAAACGGATGTCGAGAACTTCATAGCTCTTGGCACCGCCGGGCGCAGACACCTCGACCTGATCTCCGACCTTCTTGCCGACCAAAGCGCGGGCGATGGGGGAGGCGATGGAGATGCGGCCCGATTTCACATCGGCCTCGACCTCGCCGACGATCTGATAGGTGCGCTCTTCGTCAGTGTCCTCATCGACGAGTTTCACCGTGGCGCCGAAGGTGATCGTGTCGCCCTTCAGCTTGGACGGGTCGATGATCTCCGCGCGTGCCAGCAGGCTTTCGATTTCCGCAATGCGGCCCTCGTTGAGGCTCTGCTGCTCTTTCGCCGCGTGATATTCGGCGTTTTCCGACAGATCGCCATGGCTGCGCGCTTCCGAGATGGCGGCGATGATGCGCGGACGCTCCTCGCTCGCGCGCCGTTTCAACTCCTCCTCAAGGAAGGAGTGGCCGGTGGCGGTCATCGGAATTTTTTCCATCTCGTCTCTTCTCGCAAAACGCAGTTATCCGGCAGGCGGGCTCCAATGCGCCCGTCCGCCGCTCAACAACGGTTGAGGGTGAAGGCCCAAGTCAAAAGACTTAAGGCTGTTCAGTCCCGGCGAAATAGGACTGCAGCGCCCGCACTTCCAGGTCACCATCAAGGTAGGCCCGGATGCCCTGCGCCGCAGCTATCGCCCCCGCTAGGGTGGTGTAGTAGGGAACTTTGTGCAAGAGGGCAGCGCGCCGAAGCGACCGGCTGTCCCCGAGAGCCTGTGCACCCTCGGTGGTGTTGAAGACGAGTTGCACCTCGCCGTTCTTGATGGCGTCCACGATGTGGGGGCGACCTTCCAGCACCTTGTTGATCTTGGTCGAGGCGATATCGTTTTCCTCAAGGAAACGATGGGTTCCCGAGGTCGCAATGACCTTGAACCCGAGCAAAGACAACAGCTTGACGGCCGGAAGAACGCGCGCCTTGTCGCTGTCTTTTACCGAAACGAAGACAGTGCCGGATTTCGGAACCCGGGTGCCGCTGCCGAGCTGGCTTTTGGCGAAGGCGACCGCAAAATCCTTGTCGAGGCCGATGACTTCGCCGGTCGAGCGCATTTCCGGGCCCAGAATCGTGTCGACGCCCGGGAAGCGGGCAAACGGAAAAACCGCTTCCTTTACAGCTATGTGCTGCAAAGTCTGAGGTTTCAGGTTGAAGCTGGCAAGCGATTCGCCCGCCATGATGCGCGAGGCGATCTTGGCAACCGGCCAGCCGACCGTTTTGGCGACGAAGGGGACTGTGCGCGAGGCGCGGGGATTAACTTCAAGAACATAGATGTCGCCGTCCTTGATGGCGTACTGGACGTTCATCAGGCCGCCGACATTCAGCGCCAAAGCGAGCTGGCGGGTCTGCCGTTCGATCTCGGCGATGACTTCGGGCTTCAGCGAATAGGGCGGCAGCGAGCAGGCCGAATCGCCCGAATGCACGCCAGCTTCCTCGATGTGCTCCATGACGCCGGCAACGAACGCGTCCTTGCCGTCGGAGAGGCAGTCGACATCGACCTCGATCGCGTCCGACAGATAGCGGTCGATGAGGACCGGGCTGTCGCCCGAGACGACCACGGCCTCGCGCATGTAGCGCTCGAGCTGCCCGGCATCGTGCACGATCTCCATCGCTCGGCCGCCGAGCACGTAGGAGGGGCGGATGACGACGGGGTAGCCGATGCGGTCGACGATCGCGCGCGCTTCCTCGGTCGAACGGGCAATGCCGTTCTGGGGCTGGCGAAGCTTGAGCGTGTCGAGGAGCTGCTTGAAACGGTCGCGGTCTTCGGCGAGGTCGATGGCGTCCGGGGAGGTGCCGAGGATCGGAATGCCGGCGTCTTCCAGCGCCTTGGCGAGCTTTAGCGGCGTCTGCCCGCCGAACTGCACGATCACGCCGTGCAGCGTGCCCTTCGACTGCTCGAGGTGCAGGATTTCCAGCACGTCCTCGGCCGTCAGGGGCTCGAAATAGAGGCGGTCCGAGGTGTCGTAATCGGTCGAGACCGTTTCCGGATTGCAGTTGATCATGATCGTCTCAAAGCCCGCATCGGCGAGCGCGAAACAGGCATGGCAGCAGCAATAATCGAACTCGATGCCCTGGCCGATCCGGTTGGGGCCGCCGCCGAGAATGACCACCTTCTTGCGGTCGGAGGGCGCGGCCTCATCGGCCGGGGCGCCTGCGAACAAAGGCGTGTAGCTCGAATACATATAGGCCGTGGGCGAGGCGAATTCGGCGGCGCAGGTGTCGATGCGCTTGTAGACCGGGCGCACCGCAAGCGAATGGCGCAGGGCGCGGACGTCCTTTTCGCTGGTTCCCGCGAGCGTCGACAGGCGCGCATCCGAGAAGCCCATGCCCTTGAGCTTGCGGAACTGGCCCGCGGTCTGCGGCAGTCCATGGGCGCGCACGCGCTCCTCGGTCCGCACGATCTCCTCGATCTGCTTGAGGAACCACGGGTCGATCTTGCAGGCTTCGTGGATCTGATCGACCGAGAGGCCGTGGCGCATGGCCTGGGCGCACGTGACGATGCGGTTGGGCTTCGGCGCGGCAAGGGCGGCGATGATGGCGTTTTTGTCGTCGCCCTGGCCAAGGCCCGGAATCTCGACCTCGTCGAACCCGGAGAAGCCGATTTCGAGCGAGCGCAGCGCCTTCTGCATGGCTTCGTTGAAGGTGCGGCCGATGGACATGGCCTCGCCGACCGACTTCATCGAGGTGGTGAGATTGTCCTCGGCGCCGGGGAATTTTTCGAAGGCGAAACGCGGGGCCTTCACGACCACGTAGTCGATGGTCGGCTCGAAGCTTGCGGGCGTGGCGCCGCCGGTGATGTCGTTTTCGATCTCATCGAGCGTGTAGCCGACGGCAAGCTTCGCCGCGACCTTGGCGATGGGGAACCCGGTGGCCTTCGAGGCGAGGGCGGACGAGCGCGACACGCGCGGATTCATCTCGATGACGATCATGCGGCCGGTCGCCGGATCCACGGCGAACTGCACGTTCGAGCCACCCGTTTCGACGCCGATCTCGCGGAGCACCGCGAGCGAGGCATCGCGCATGCGCTGATATTCCTTGTCGGTCAGCGTCAACGCGGGGGCGACGGTGATCGAATCGCCGGTGTGGATGCCCATCGGGTCCACGTTTTCGATGGAGCAAACGATGATGCAATTGTCCGCCTTGTCGCGGACGACCTCCATCTCGAATTCCTTCCAGCCGAGCACGCTCTCCTCGATGAGGACTTCGGTGGTCGGCGAGGCGTCGAGGCCGGAGGCGACGATTTCGGCGAATTCGTCCTCGTTGTAGGCAATGCCGCCGCCGGTGCCGCCCATCGTGAACGAGGGACGGATGATCGCGGGAAGGCCGATCGAGGGCAGGGCTTCCAGAGCTTCGGCGAGGCCCTTCTTCACATAGCTTTTCTTGCGGTCGGGTTCACCCGCGAGCCAGGAAATCTCGAACGCGTCGAGCGCCTTTTTCTCCTCGGCTTCGGGTAGGCCCTTGTCCTTGATGGCCGCGATTCCGTTCAGATACTTCTCGCGGTCGGCCTTCTTGGCGTCGGAGCCGCTGGCCAGAGCCGATTTCGGCGTGTCGAGACCGATCTTGGTCATCGCTTCGCGAAACAGTTCGCGGTCCTCGGCCTTGTCGATGGCCTCGGCGGTTGCGCCGATCATTTCGACGCCGAACTTCTCCAGCACCCCCATGCGGCGCAGCGAGAGCGCGCAGTTCAGAGCCGTCTGGCCGCCCATCGTGGGCAGCAGGGCATCAGGGCGTTCCTTCTCGATGATCTTGGCGACGATCTCCGGTGTGATCGGCTCGACATAGGTCGCGTCCGCCAGCTCCGGATCGGTCATGATCGTGGCGGGGTTCGAATTGACCAGCACGATCCGGTAGCCCTCTTCCTTGAGGGCCTTGACGGCCTGGGTGCCGGAATAATCGAACTCGCAGGCCTGGCCGATAACGATGGGGCCGGCACCGATGATGAGGATGGATTTCAGATCTTGGCGTTTGGGCACGTGGGCGCGTTCCGTGGCTCCCGGTGCGCGCAGGGGCGCATCGCGGCGGCAGATTCGATAGGGTTATAGGCTAGACGCGTCGTTTACACGGCGGATGGGGGGAGGGGAAGTCCCGTTTGCTGCCATCTTCAGCTTACTGCGGCATTCGCAGCCAGCGGTGTCATTTTTTGAGTGCGTTCTTGTAGACCCGGCAGTCTTTTATAGTGCCACGAAATTGCGGTCCGGGGTTCTAGATGAGATCGATGTTCTCCAGCTGATCCCAACGACCAGCAAAAGATGCGCAAATGCGCTTTGTTCCACAACGCCGAGTTTGCCCGGATAGGGATTGCGCCGACCGGTCAGCACATTGCGGCCCGGTCGGGAAAGTACCGCAACAAGCGAGGCTTGTCGGGCGTCGCTTTCAAGCACAAGCGATCGGTGGGTGACAATCCTGCGAGACGAGACTTCGCTCGCTTCCTTTGTTTTCGTACCCGTTGCCATTCTGTGTGAATGAATAGCCGGTCATGACGAAAGGGAACCCATCTGTAAGCGCATTACGCCTAGAAGACGCCATTCGAACGCCAGCTCGACATCCTGTAGCCGACTTGAGGGGCGCCCTGCGCCCAAGAAACTCAACGAAGTCGAAGAGCAGCACTGCTTGAGCAGGACGCAACGGGACTGCTTCGCGGCTCCCAGCGGGCTTGGCCGTTCCATGTATTGACCTCGGATTTCATTGCAAATGTGGCGGCAATCGACGCCGAATTTTCCGAGGCTGGCTCGAGTTCCCGAATCCTTAACCCCGACAGGATCCGCCCAAACCCCCATCTTCTGCCGCTAGATTTGCGCAATTACACGAGAGTCGAGTCGATGGTGGCTTCGTTTCGGCTCGCAATGGGTAGAGCTACCCGTCTTCAATGTCCTTCGTGCGTTGCGGTTATGCTTGCCCCGATCGCCCAGCCATTGGCGGCAGAATACTTTAGGTGGATAAAGTCCGCGCTCTTAGCCGATTGTCCTAAGGTCACATTCCGACCCTCGCTGTTCTTCTTGATAAAGCCGGAAAACACGGAAATCTCTCGGTCTTCAACATCACTCAATCGAAGAACCGATTTTCCGGCCTTCTTCTGTTCAGGCATGCCGGTTAAGTCGAGGATTGTTGCCGCCACGTCCGCTAACTGCGTTAGCTTCCCGGAAACCCGAAAGGGTTCCCGGTCGTTTGCCGGCTTCACGAGCAGAAGTGAATTGAGCCGCGCAAAGAACCCCTCAGGGGTGTAAGCATTGTCGTTGCTTCTTACGTGATCAATTACCGCTTCAGAGCCAGGACGAAACGCTTTCCCAGCTGGATCATGTTCGTATCCATGGTCGCTATGAATAACGACGACCGATCCATCTAGTTTGTCCCAATTAGCTAAAGCTTCGATTATCCTGCCGATAACGCGAGTTGCACAGTCAAGCTGGTTAGCATAGCTCGACAACGCCAGCTCAGCGCAATCTGCGTCCCAGAGATAAGGTGCGTGAGGCAGAAGAAGATGAACAAAAACGTACTGACCGGATGAGGGGCGTGTGACCTCATCCAGCAAGAAACGTTCGAACATGGGAATTTGAACGCGGCGATAGCTCGCCAAATCCGCCCTAGGCTTCCAGGATTTCAAGGCGTCCTTCGAGAACTTCAAAACTTCTTGCCGCCACGGATCAGGAGCAGCACGAACCGCTACGATTTGCGCTATTTTCAGAAGATTGCTTGATTCGCCCGTGTACGCATAGTCAGAGCCAGCGAAACCCCAGTAAACGTACTTGGTCAAGCCATAAGTTGAGATCCGGTAGTTTGCCTTCTTGAACACCCAACGGAAGTCGTTAGTCTGGAGGCTGTCCTGAAACTCTTTAAAGGAGCCTCCTGTAAAGAGCTCTCCTAGAAAGACGCTTGGGAGGGAAGCAGACGTTACGTCGTAGTTCGACAAATTGTTGGGGAAATATGTGAAGCCTTTGAGGAGATGCCCGATCCCAACGCGTTCTGCTGCGCTGAGGAAACTCGGTCCACTGTAGCCATCAAGTAGAAAATGATAGACGTTCGGCTTGTTGGTGTTTGAGGCGTCGGCGCTAGTGTTGGCGGCGGCGCCTATGGCGTTCGGCGCGGCCATGCTCGCAAATACTAACGTCAAAATTTGCCAACAGACCGCCACAGCCAAGAGTAATTTTCCGAGATGCAACATGACAGTAGTAGGCACCCGGAGCCACGCGATGACTAGGGTCGCAGCCAAGGCTGCAAGCGTCCATATGGAACCCGGCGTCTCCGTTAGCTTGTCGGCCCCGTCTAGCGCGCCCCAATTCGGAGGCACTACCGAGTCCGAGATAAAAAGAAAAAGTCCTAGTAAGAATAACGGCACCACCAAACGCGACAACGATGGAACAAAAATCATGAGGGCGGCCGTCAAAACGAACGACACGAGTGCAAAAGACGCTAGGAGAAGGACAGGCGTGGGATCGTAATCCAGATCGAGGCGATTGTTGGCAAATATCGTCGCGGGCAAAAGAAAAAATACAAAGATGATTGGAAAATTAGCCAACGCTGCTTTTGTGCAGACGGACCGTATATTGGCTAGGGACATTCGACACCCTTTGGGTCTGCGGCGTTCTTAAACAGAAACATTACCCGCTCGGTCGCCGGGATGGCCTGCTCCATTTCACACGTGAAGAAGCCCTCGAAAGACTCCTTGAAAGCGGATAAATGGTAATCGGGGAAGATGTCTTTCCTGTTCCTGAGTAGCCTTTCGATCTGCGAATCCGACTTGCCCACGAACTCGATCAGCAGCCACTCGGTAATGGACGCAAAATACCGCGCAATGTAGTCGAACGGGACATTATTCGAGATTGCCAGGTGATGGACGAGGGCGAGCGCCATTACGAGATCTGGCTTGCCGCGCTTTTCAAGCGTGGATCGTTCCTTGTTTGCAAAACCAACTGCGGGTGTGGGATTTGTTAGATCGACGACAAGCGGTAATATCGATTTCAGATTGAGCTTTTTGCAAATTTGATAGTTTAAACTCACCGCGACGGGGTCGATATCCATGCAAACGATGTCGCCTGCTTGGCCGGCGACGGCGCGCGAAAATTCGCCGTTGTTACCTCCAACGTCCCAAATTCTGGATGGGGAAGCTCGCGCGATCATATTATCTACGATCGCCTTCTTGGCCTTGAAAGATTCTCCGCTATAGTTCGTCGCCTCGTAGTATTTTCCCCACTCAGTCGCCTGCTTCTTTGGAGACAGGCTCTCGACAAGCCCCCTCAGTGAGGTAGCAAACGCCGATAGATGCGTAGCGGGCATTTGGCGAGTGGCAATCCGCTTCCCAGTACCTGCGTGCCGCACCTGCATTTTTGCATGCATATGTATGTGTAGATACAGGCTGGGTTTCCACCGTGTCCGCAGAGGCAGGAGAGAAGAAGCAAGGGGTAGAGGCACGCCGTCCAAAAAGCTCTGTGACAACTTCCCAAGCGACAGGTCCACATGGGACATGAGCGCTAGCGGCGCCAGAAAATGACGGCAAAATTGCCCATAAGCGGGCCAAGCCGGATACTCCGAAATGAAATCAAAGGATAGATGATCGATAAGCTGAGGGCGCCCCTCGACAAATTGTATGTTGAATGCCGTAGCATCCTTGAGGAGGAGACCGTGCTTCAGAGCACGAAGATGAATATCTAACGTCGCAATAGCAGCATCTTTCAGCTGATCGAAGCACCATTCGTAGGGATAGCTGATAAACGGCACCATCGACGGCCGTATAACAATTGGTTGCCCATCCGAGCCGTCCTTGACTTCGGTGAATGGAAGAAGCCATCCATCGTTCATTCCCTCGGCGAACAGTCCCGCATCCTTGCAGGCCTGAAATTGAGCTGCATAACTATGGTTGATCTGACGGTAAATTACGCCGTCGTCCCAGAAGAGATTACCAGCCGGATCGCGGAACGAACTAAATTCACGATGATGGCCTGCCATTCTCAGTTGCCCTGCCGGCCGAGTCCTTTTGTGACGGTTTGGAGGACCTGAATTATCTTATACCAAAATACTTTCAGCGAGACGCCGGCTGCGAGCAAGCCGGCGGCGATCATTTGAAGGAGGAAGCTGCCTGCGCCAGGATCCAAGTAAGCGTGCGCGGCCGTGGTCATCGACATGCTCACAAGAACGACTGCGTATCCTCGGAACATTTGTAACTCCCAGTTGTAGTGCGGTTAGAATTTTTATATCAGCCCTCGCCGCACGCGCGTGTCACTTGAATGCAACATGACAAATTTAAGACACGCACTTCAGCCCAGGGTAGGGGCACGCCTCCCAAAGCGCTTCTTGCGAAACAGAGCCCTCCGGGTTTTGAATGGCGGGATGAGTTGCTATTGCGCTTCCAGCGACGGCTCAGTTGTTGTTCTTCGCCCCCATCCTAATCGAGGGTTCCTGCTTCGCAGCAAGAACTATCCCCCTAGTTCGGCTCCGTGTGCCGATGAGCGGTGAGGGGTCTTGATCGTCGGCGTGCGTGTGTCGAGTATCTGGAAAACCTAGCCCAAATTTCCATTGGAAATGACAGGATCCGATCATCCCTGCCGGCGCCTTGGGCCTGCTCGAATTCATCACATCGAAGGAGACGCCAGAGGGTACGGACGGTCTATTGGATGGCCGCAGCTTCCCGGTGCTCCCGCGGGTGTGGATCGCAAGGCCAAACGCGGCGGCCATCGCGGTCGCTCGATCCGGCCGCGCTCGGCGAAGGCGTTATCGAAGATGTCGTTGCGATCGCTGGAAAGCGGCGCACCGGCCTATCGATGAGACGCGCGAATGCGACCGGTCGACCTTCAGAAAAAAGTAGAAGGTTTTAAAAGGGGCTTGGCCGCGATCCTCCGGTGGATGGGCGGCGGCGCTGTCGCGAAAGAGCAGACAGGGGTACTCGACTGCGCAAAAGGGAGCCGTGCGGCAGATACACTTCCGCCGCGATCGAAACCCGGCGGAAACCGCCGGGTTTCGATGTCTTAAAGCGCTTTTTACGGACGGGTCGTCCAGGCTCCGTCCTTGACTTCGCGCAGCTCGAGCTCGACCGGACGCTTGGTCTGGCCGTTCTCGTCGAACGTCGTCAGGCCCATGGCACCGTCGTAATTGATGTCACGGATGGCCTTGGCGATGGCCGCCTTGTCCTTGGTGCCGGCGGTCTTCAGGGCCTCGATGATGATGTTGGCCGCGTCGAATGCGTTTTTCGTGTAGGGACCCGACGGTTCGGCAAACTTGGCCGCCTCATAGTCCGCATTCATCTTTTCGAGCTTGGGGTTGCCCTGCTCCTTAGCAATGCCGGAAATCGTGCCATTGCCGGCGGCGCCTGCGATCTTGAGGAATTCCGGATCGTGGAAGCCGTCCACGCCGATCATCGGAACGTTGAGGCCGAGTTCGACCATCTGCTGGCGCACCAGAGCCGCCTCGGTGACAACGCCGCCGAAATAGACCGCATCCGGCGAGGTGCCCTTGATCTTGGTCAGGATGGCACGGAAATCGGTCGTGCCGACGGGCGCGGTCTCGGTGGCGCTGATGGTGCCGCCGTTCTTGGTGTAGAAGTCCGTGAAGGCCTTCACATTCGCCATGCCGTAATCGCTCGTATCGGCCACGATGGCGATCTTCTTGCCGACCGATTCAGCCGCCCATTTTGCGAGCGGTTCGTTGGTGTTGACGAGCGTCGTGACCACGCGCGTCACGAACGGGTTGTTCGTCTCGGTGATCTTCGGGCTGATCGCGCCCCACACGATGAAAGGCATCTGCGCGCGCGAGAAGACGGGGATCGTGGCGAGCGCGACGCCGCTGTTCCAGTGGCCCGTGGCGGCCACAACAGCGGGATCGTTCGTCAGCTTGAGGGCCGCCGCGACGCCGGTCTGCGGATTGGCCGCATCGTCGAGGACGACGCCTTCGATCTTGAAGGGCAGGGAGCCGGAAGCGTTGGCCTGGTCGATCGCGAGCTGGAAGCCGTTGCGCGCGCTGAGGCCCTGCTGGGCATTGCCGCCGCTGAGCGGACCGATGAAGCCGATCTTGACGGTCTCCTGCGCGAACGCGGAGGAACCCATGGGGGCCGCTGCGGAGGCGAGGCCGACGGCAAGGGCCGCTGCTCCTTGGCGGATGCGGGCAAAATCGAAAGTCATCATGGTTTCCCTAGCCTCTGCTAAATTGTTATGCCGATCCCCTCCCATTTAATCTAGGGCAGGGGAACGCACGGCAACTCTGATAGGTTGGCGCTCGCGGGCAAATCGCATCTTCGAAGCTCCAAGTTCGGATTTTTCGAACCAAGGTGGAGACGCCCTGTTTGGGAGGTCCTTATGCCTCACGGGAACGTGCCTCAAAACAACCGACGCAGAGTTTCAGAAAAAACTACTCTCGCGGGCCACCCCGATCAGGCACACGGGGCTGCATCAAAAACGAAACACGCGGCAGGGAGATCGTGCACATGACGGACATGCTGCTTCAGCAATTGCTGAACTGCATCACGCTCGGCAGCATCTACGCGCTGATCGCCCTCGGCTTCAGCCTGCTGTTCGGCATGCTGAACATCATCCACTTCTCGCATGGCGATGTCTCCCTGTTGTCGCCGTTTCTGGCGCTCGGCGCCGTGCAGGCGCTCGGAACGGCGCTTGGCGCGGCTCCCGGAGGGATGAGCTTCTTCTTGATCCTCGTGGGTGCCATCGTATTGACGGGCGTGATCGGCCTTCTTCTCGATGCTCTGGTCATCCAGCGCTTTCGCGATGCGCCGGTGATGATGGCGCTGGTGGCGACGGTCGCGCTCGGCATCGTGCTGCGCGAGCTGATCCGCCACCTTTTTCCGAACGGCAGCAATCCGCATTCGTTTCCCCGTTTCATCACCGGAACTCTGGACGTCTTCGGCTTCCCCGTGCCGATCTTCAACGCAGCGGTCATCCTTGTCTCGATCCTGTCGGTAGGGGGGCTTTTCCTGCTGCTGAACCGCACCCGGCTCGGCCTTCAGATCCGCGCCGTGTCTCATGACCGGGAAGCGGCGCGTCTGATGTCGATCAATCCCAGCCGGATCTTCCGCGTCACCTTCTTCATCGCCTCGGCCATCGGCGCGATCGGCGGCCTGTTCTTTTCCAGCTATGCGAGCGTTGTCCGCTTCGACTTCAGCGTCGAGGTCGGCCTGATCGGCTTTTCGGCGGCGGTCGTCGGCGGGCTGGGCTCGATGCCGGGGGCCATCGTCGGAAGCCTTCTCATCGCCGTGCTCGACACCTTCGTGCAGGCGGTGGTGCCGCATGGCGCATCCTACCGCCTCGTCTTCGTCTTCAGCCTTGTGATCGGCATCCTGATCTTCAGGCCGTCGGGCCTGTTCGGCAAAACCATCGTGGAAAAGGTCTGAGCAATGGCGGCATCGAACCACATCGAGACCGCGGCCGCCGGCGCCGGTACAGGTGCTGTGGGCATCGCGCTCGTCATCGCGGTCGAGTTGATCGGCGCGGCCTTTCTGCGGCAGTTTCTGCTTGTCGAGGACTGGCGCATCATCGTCGGCATGCTCGGCGTGTTCTGCGCGGCGCTGTACGTCCTGCAGTCGCGGCCGGCGCTTGAAAACCGTATCGCAGAAGCCTTTTCCGAGCATCGGCGCCTTGCGACCTTGCTCGGGGCGGTTATCGTCCTGATGTTCCCGTTCGTGCTGGAACAGAGCACTTACGCACTTCACCTGTGCGTGCTGTCGCTGCTTTACGCAACGCTCGCTCTGGCGTTGAATTTCCAGCTCGGCAGCGCCAACATTCCGAATTTCGCGACCGGCGCCTCCTATGGCATCGGAGCCTATGCGTCCGCTCTGCTGGCCGTCAATCTCGGCGTCAGCTTCTGGCTGGCTTTGCCGGTGGCGGGCTTGGTGGCGACGATTTTCGGCTTCCTGCTCGGCCTGCCGTCTATGCGCACGCGCGAGAGCTATCTGGCGCTCGTCACCATCGCGTTCGGCGTCGTCGTCCATCAGCTGCTGAACAATCTTGAATTTACCGGGGGCCCGAACGGGCTCGTCGGCATTCCTGCGCCGGAACTGTTCGGGCACAATTTCGCATCGCCGCTCGTCGTGTTCGGATACTCGCTGCCCTCCCAGGCAAATTTCTATTATCTGTCGGCGCTGCTCGTTCTCATCGCGATCCTGTTTGCCGACCGTCTGCACAATTCGCGCGTCGGGCTTGCCTGGAATGCGCTGCGGGCCGATGAGCTCGCCGCCCGCTGCCAGGGCATCAACACGACATGGTACAAGGTTCTGGCCTTTGCGGTGGACGCGTTCCTCGCAGGCTTTGCGGGCACGATCTATGCCTTTTATGTCGGCTTCATCTCGCCCGACAATTTCACCTTCCTCGTCTCGGTGACGATCATGACCATGGTGATAGCTGGCGGTATGGACAATATTCTCGGCGTCATCGTCGGGGCGGTGCTGTTGACGCTGCTGCCCGAGAAGCTGCGTGCCTTCTCCGACTACCGCATCCTGTTCTTCGGCGTCACGGTCATCGCGTTCCTGATGATCCGTCCGCAGGGCATCTTCCCTCAGCGCCTGCGCCGGTACGGAGGCTGAGCATGAGCACGCTCGTTCTCGAAGGCGAAGGCCTGACAATGCGCTTCGGCGGCCTGGTTGCCATGGCAGAGGTGGATTTCAAGCTGAACCGCGGCGAAATCCTCGGTGTCATCGGGCCGAACGGCGCGGGGAAATCCACGCTGCTGAACATCATCACGGGCATCTACAAGCCGTCCTCCGGCCAGGTGCGGCTGGAAGGCGACAAGCTGACCGGCATACCCACGCACAAGATCGTCGAGCGCGGCATCGCCCGCACGTTCCAGTCGAGCCGCCTGTTTGGCGATCTCAGCGTGCTCGACAATGTCATCATCGGCCGCCACGTGCATACGAAATGCGGCGTGTTCGACGCCGTGTTCCGGCGCGGACGGGCGCAGAGGGAGCTGAAAGAATCCGCAGCCATCGCCGAGGATCTTCTGAAGGCTGTGTCGCGCGAGCTGTACGAGCAGCGTCATCGCCCGGCAGCGGTGCTGCCGCAGGCCGACCGGCGGCGCCTCGAAATCGCCCGCGCGCTGGCAAGCGAACCGAAGGTTCTGCTGCTGGATGAGCCATCCTCGGGAATGGACGACAACGACACCGAGGCGCTGATCACGGATATTCGCGCGGTGTGCGCGGCGCGCCCGGATCTCGCGATGATCATCATCGAGCACGACATGCATCTCGTCTCGACCCTGCCGCACAAGGTGATGGTGCTCGATTACGGCGAGAAGCTTGCGGAGGGCACCTACGAGGAGGTCCGCAAGATCCCGCGCGTCCAGGAGGCCTATCTCGGGCGGAAGGCCGTCGAAAATGCTTAAATTCGAGAACGTCGATACCAATTACGGCGTCGTCGCCATGCTGCGCGAGGTGTCTTTCGAGGTCGGCGCGGGCGAGGTGCTGTGCGTGCTCGGGCCGAACGGCGCGGGCAAGACGACGACCTTTCGCGCGCTGTCCGGCCTCATCCGCCCGGTGAAGGGGCGCATCGAGATCATGGGGCTCGATCTCGCCGGAACGCGCACCGAAGCGCTGTCGGGGCTCGGCGTCGGTTTCGTGCCGGAAGGGCGCCGGCTGTTCGCCGATATCAGCGTGCGCGACAATATCTGGCTTGGCTTCGAGGCGCAGGGCGGCAAGGGCTCGTTCGAGGACCGGCTCGAGGAGATGCTCCAGCTTTTCCCGCGGGTGCGCGATCGCATTCGTCAGCGCGCGGGCACCCTGTCGGGCGGAGAGCAGGCCATGGTGGCCCTGGCGCGGGCGCTGATCGGCGGGCCGAAGCTTGTCGTCATGGACGAGCCCTCGCTCGGCCTGTCGCCGAAACTGATCGACGAATATTTCGACACCGTCGCCGAGATCAACAAGCGCGGCACGACGGTGCTCCTGATCGAGCAGAACGCGGAGACGGCGCTGTCCATCGCCGATCGTGGCATCATGCTGGTGAAGGGCAAAGTTGTCGCGACGGGCACGGCGGCGGAACTGCTGGACAGCGACGAAGTACGCCATCTCTATTTGTGAGCCATGCAGACGATCGACATCCTCGAAAGGCTGATCGCCTTTCCGACCGTAAGCCGCGATCCCAATCGCGAGCTGATGGATTTCGTGCAGGCCTATCTGGCCGAGCGCGGCGTGGCCTCCGAGCTGATCCTCGCGGAGGAGGGGCGCAAGGCCAATCTCCTGGCAACGATCGGTCCCAAGGACCGTCCGGGGGTCATGCTGTCGGGACATACGGATGTGGTGCCGGTCGATGGTCAGGCCTGGACACGCGATCCGTTCCGTCTCCAGGTCGATGACGGGCGCGCCTATGGCCGTGGAACCACCGACATGAAGGGGTTCGTGGCCGCCTGTCTGCGCCTTGCCGATCTGGCTGCGAAAGCGGACCTCGCAACGCCGCTGCATCTGGCCTTCAGCCATGACGAGGAGGTCGGCTGCGTCGGCGTGCGCTCGATGATCGACCGTATGCAGCACGCGCCTTTTCAGCCGCGCTTTTGCATCGTCGGAGAACCGACGCGCATGCGCATCGCCACAGGCCACAAGGGCAAGATCGCCGCACGCGCGATCTGCTGCGGGGTGGAAGGCCATTCGGCGCTTGCGCCGCGCGCGCTCAACGCGATCCACATCGCCTGCGATTTCGTCGGTCATCTGCGCGACACGCAGAGCGGTCTTGCGGGAAACGGCGCCCGCGACGAGGCCTATGACGTGCCCTACACGACGGTGCATGTCGGCAAGATCGAGGGCGGCACGGCGCTCAACATCGTGCCGAACCGGTGCACGGTCGATTTCGAAATCCGCAATGTGGCCGAAGACGACGCGGACGAGATTCTGTGCGGCATCACGGCCTATGGCGAAAGCCTTGGCGTGCGCGAGCACAACAATTTTCCCGAGGCGCGGGTGTCGGTCGATGTGCTGAACACCTATCCGGGCCTGTCGACACCGGCGGATGCCGAAATCGTCGGTTTCGTGCGGCGCCTTACGGAAGACCCGTCGACGTTCAAGGTTGCGTTCGGCACCGAAGGCGGATTGTTCGCGAACCGGCTGGGCATTCCGACCGTGGTGTGCGGTCCCGGTTCGATGGATCAGGGGCACAAGCCCGATGAATTCGTGACGCTTGATCAGCTCGCGGCCTGCGACCGGATGATGAACCGGTTGCTGGAGGCCCTGCGCGGCTGAGCGGTACGGGTTCGGCTCCCGGCACCGAACCCTCCGAATTGCCGAACCAGTGCTGATCGAAATCGTAATTTTGCTGAGCCGGCCACTCCTCTAAGTCCATACGAGATACTCTGCCGGGCGCGCGCGTCCCGGGCGAGCCAGAAAGGACGCGGGACATGTCAGTTGAAAAGATCGACACGCTGGTCGTCGGAGCCGGGCAGGCCGGCGTGGCGATGAGCGAGCACCTGACGAAAGCCGGTGTGCCGCATCTCGTTCTTGAACGCGGCCGCATCGCGGAGCGCTGGCGCTCCATGCGGTGGGATTCGCTCGTCGCCAACGGACCGGCCTGGCACGATCGCTTTCCGGGTCTCGAATTCGAGAAAGAGGATCCGGACGCCTTCATCCCCAAGGAGAAGGTTGCGGATTATTTTGTGGCCTATGCCCAGAAGTTCTCGGCACCCATCCGCTCCGGCGTTGAGGTGAAAAGCGTGCGCCGCCTTGAGGGCCGTCCGGGCTTCCGCGTGGAGACCTCCGAAGGGGTGATCGAGGCGGGCAATGTTGTTTCCGCCACGGGCCCGTTCCAGAAGCCCTCCATTCCGCCGATCGTTCCGGCCGATGCGGGCGTGACCCAGATTCATTCGACCGAATACCGCAATCCGGGCCAATTGCCGGAGGGCGCCATTCTGGTTGTCGGCGCGGGCTCCTCCGGGGTGCAGATCGCGGACGAGCTGTCGCGCGCGGGCCGCAAGGTCTATCTCTCCGTCGGTCCGCACGATCGTCCGCCGCGCGCCTATCGTGGCCGCGATTTTGTGTGGTGGCTCGGCGTTCTCGGCAAATGGGACGCGCAGGCGCCCACGCCCGGCACGGAACATGTCACCATCGCGGTGAGCGGCGCGCGCGGCGGCGAGACGATCGATTTTCGCCGTCTGGCCGCGGAGGGGATGACACTTGTCGGTCTGACGCAATCCTGCAGCAATGGCGTTCTGACCTTCGCGCAGGACCTTGCGAGCAATGTCGCGCGGGGCGATGCGAACTATCTGTCGCTGCTGGACGAAGCCGATGCCTTCATCTCCCGCAACGGCTTCGATCTGCCGGAGGAGCCTCAGGCGCGGGAATTCCTGCCCGACCCCGATTGCATCACACGTCCGCTTCGCGAACTGGACCTGAAAAAGGCCGGTATATCCACGATCATCTGGGCGACGGGCTTCGTGTCCGATTATTCCTGGCTCGAGGTCGATGCGTTCGGCGACAAGAAGAGGCCAAGGCACCAGCGCGGCGTCTCGTCCGAGCCGGGCATCTATTTTCTGGGCCTTCCGTGGCTGTCGGGACGCGGCTCGAGCTTCATCTGGGGCGTCTGGCACGATGCAAAACACATCGCAGACCACATCGTGATTCGGCGTAACTACTTCGATTACGCGGGCCCCGGCGAACACAAGGCGCAGTCCGGCGCCGCCTGACATCAACGGTGCCGCCGGGCACGGCCCTGAAACAGCTACATTCGATGGAGAGCACAATGGTGACGCACACCCGCATCCGCCAGTTCAACACTAAGGAAACCTATCCCGAGCAGAACCTCGACAATGATCTGTGCCAGACCGTCGTCGCCAAGGGCTCGATGGTGTTCGTGCGCGGGCAGATCGGCCAGAATCTCGACACGTCCGAAAGCGTCGCCATCGGCGATGCGGCAGGGCAGACCGAACAGGCGATGGCCAATATCGAGATGCTGCTGAAGGAAGCCGGTTCCAAGCTCGACCACATCTGCAAGATCACGATCTACATCGTCGATCCGCGCTACCGCGAAGCGGTCTACCGTGTTGTCGGCAAATGGCTGAAGGGCGTCTATCCGGTCTCGACCGGCATCGTCGTTTCGGCGCTCGCACGTCCCGAATGGCTCGTCGAAGTGGACGCCATCGCCGTCATCCCCGAAGATAAGGCATGACCTTTTCCATCGCCGCCCGCTGCGCGGAAACAGGAATGTTCGGCGTTGCGGTGTCTTCGTCCTCGCCGGCCGTGGCCGCCCGCTGCGCCCATGCGCGTGCGGGTGTCGGCGCCGTTTCGAGCCAGAACGTCACTGATCCTTCGCTCGGAACGGCGGCGCTCGATCTGCTGGCGCTGGGCGCCGACGCCGCGCAGGCGGTGGAGGTGTTGCGCGCCTCGCGCCCGCATATGGAGTTCCGCCAGGTTCTGATCGTCGATGCGAAAGGCAATTCGGCCATTCATTCCGGGCCCCGGTCGCTCGGAACATGGTCGGATGCGCGGGCCGAGAATGTCGCCTGCGGCGGCAACCTTCTGGCCGATGCGGGGGTGCCGCAGGCCATGGTCGATGCATTTGTCGGCTCGCGCGGGCATCTCGCGGAACGGCTTCTGATTGCCATGCGTGCCGCGCTCGCGGCGGGCGGGGAGGCGGGGCCGGTCCGTTCGGCGGGCCTCAAGATCGTCGACCGTGTGTCCTGGCCGGTGGCGGATCTTCGCGTCGACTGGACGGAGGAATGCCCCATCGCCGAGTTATCGGCGCTCTGGACCCTCTACGCCCCGCAGCTTGACGATTATGTCACCCGGGCCTTGAATCCTTCTGCCGCTCCGAGCTACGGCGTTCCCGGCGATCTCTGAGGGGGCCGCCGGCCCTGTCGAGATTCGAGGAACGGGATGCGTTTCACCCTGCGTCAGCTGGAATATTTCATTGCCGCTGGGGAAACCGGCAGCATCACACTGGCCTCCGAACGCATCCACATTTCCCAGCCCTCGATTTCCACGGCGATCTCGCATCTGGAAAAGGAACTGGGCGTCCAGCTTTTCATCCGACATCACGCGCAGGGCCTCTCCCTGACCTCGGCCGGCCGTGATCTTCTGCGCGAGGCCAAGAACGTCATCGCGCAGGCCGAAGGGCTCTACAATCTTGCTTCCGAGACCAGCGGGCAGGTGCGCGGCACGCTCTCGCTGGGCTGCATGGTGACGCTCGCGCCTATGCTGGTGCCGGAGCTTTCTCACTCCTTCACTTCTGCCTTTCCCGACGCGCAAATCCACTATTTCGAGGGGAACCAGGAAGAGCTCACGGAGGCGTTGCGGCGCTCGGAGATCGATGTCGGGATCACCTATGATCTGCATGTGCCGGAGGACATATCGTTCGTTCCACTGGCGAGCCTGCCGCCGCATGTCGTCGTCAGCGAGAACCACCCCTTCGCGCGGCATTCGGCGATCAGCCTGGAGGATCTGGTGAACGAGCCGATGATCCTTCTCGATCTGCCGCTGAGCCGCGAATATTTTCTGGCCCTCTTCATGAAGGAGGGGTTGCAGCCGCAGATCGCGGCCCGGTCTGCTCATCATGAGGTGGTGCGGACAATGGTCGCGAACGGCTATGGATACACGCTGCTGAATGTGCGCCCGCGCTCGGAGCAGGCGCTGGACGGACGGCGCGTCGTGCGGGTGCGACTTTCGGGCGATCATCGCCCGATGAAGGTCGGCGTCGCAACACTCAAGCAGCTTTCGAAATCCCGCCTCGTGGAAGCGTTCGAAATGCACTGCAAGGCGTTCGTGTCTGATTCCTATATTCCGGGCATGGTGGCCCCGGCTCTCGATCGACGCACCAAGATATCGGGGGCATGATCTCCTGGCCGTGAGGCCAGGAGACTCGGCCTTTGCGGATTTTACATCGCCGTCATTACAGCGGCGCCAGCCGTGATAGCTGTTGCGGCCAGCAATATCCACTTGATGCCGTCGCTCTCCATCATTTTCAGATCCTCCAGAGTTTCTTGTAGCCCACAGGCGTCTCAGCACCTGACGGCGAAAGTCTAGCGGGTTAAATAAGATGGCGGCGATCACATTTTCGTAGGTTCGTAGGTACTGGATGTTTTCTGAAGTATCTTTACGTAATGACAGTCATTCGATCCTGGGCAAGGTGATGCGCTTGCCTTCTTCGGCCTTGTAGTAGAACTGGCTTGCAACCAGCCATCCCTTGAGAGGGCGCAGGGGCAACACGCAGCACAGGACGATGAGGGGAATGGTGATCGCGGCGTTCACCAGATAGGACGCGTCGAACTGCACCTGAAGCCACACGGCCACGAAGGCGGGCGGAAGGCAGAAGAACATCATCGAGAAGAATGCGGGACCATCGGCGGGATCGGCGAACGCATATTCGAGACCGCACACCTCGCAGGACGGCGCGAGGCTGAGAAACCCCGAAAACAACCGGCCTTCGCCGCAACGCGGACATTTGCCGCGCATTCCCGTGCGAAAGGGCGACAGGCGAGGCCAGTTTTCGCTCGTGCCGTGACGCCGATGCCTGGGTGTTTCGGTTCGTTCGCTCATTTCCTTGGCTCCAGACCTGTTATGGGGCCGGCCTCCGCCACATGCCATAAGGGGAAATACGGAGAGAGCGGGCGCGGATTTCAGACGTGTTTCGCCGCCGTAACCTGATTGGCAAGCGAAGGGCGCTCCGCGCCAAGATGGTTCATTTGCTTTGTGTGTATCCCGTCGCTGCAAACGACTGGGAGTCTCGCATGAAAACGTTTTTGGTTTCGGTAGCTTTTGCGACAGGCGTCGCGCTGCCTGCATTCGCCGCCGATGTGCCCGGTGGCCTGGGAGCGGCGCCCGGTGCCGTCGAACAGGCATGGTCCGGATTCTATGCCGGCGTGTCGGTCGGCTATGGCCGGTCGGACTTCGACTGGACGGATGTCGACGGCGATTGGGACACTCCGGGGAGCGTGTATGGCAGCCGCGCCGAAGGCGCTGTCGGCGGCCTTCAGGCCGGTTACAATGTGCAATCGGGCAACTTCGTCTACGGTGTGGAGGCCGATATTAGCCTTGCGGATCTGTCGGTCACCGACAATGGAGCGGGCAGCTCCAACGTCACGCGTGACAACGGCATGGACTGGTTTGCGACCGTGCGCGGGCGGGCCGGTTTCACGGCGGGTCCGGCCTTGCTCTACGTAACGGGCGGTCTGGCTGTCGCGGAATTCGAGCATCAATGGATCGAGGACGGCGACCCGGACGACAGCTGGCCGGACTTCGGTGAAACAGATGTCGGTTTTGTCGTCGGCGGCGGCGTGGAGGCCAAGGTTTCGCAGAACATCAGCCTGAAGGCGGAAGCCCTTTACCTGAAGTTCGAAGATGCCTCCTCGACCAACGACCTCGACTACGAAATGGTCGTCGACCGGGATGCCGTCATTGCTCGCGTCGGTTTGAACTATCATTTCTGATCGAGCAGAATGGAAAGCCCGCCCCGGGTGATCGGGGCGGGCTTTTTCGTGATCCGTCAGGATCGGCCGTCTAGACCGCTTCGGCCTTCTGCCGCGCGGGCACGCTTGCCTTGGCGATGTCGGCGGCGTGGCGGAAGTCTTCGACCTTCCACGCCATATCGAGCAATTCGGCCGATTGCGCCTCTCCGATGACCAGCGCGGACTGGTGCAGGAATTTGCGGTCGAGATCGGCGTTCGACAGTGGGCGATGGAGGCTGCCGATGGCGTGCTCGATATATTTCTCGATGGTGCGGCCGTCCTTCGTGCGTACGGTGATGGTGACCTCGTCCTCGCGCACGCTCGGGCTGGTCTCGACTTTCACGCGGCGGCGCAGATCGACCAGAACGGGATTGGTCGCGGCTTCGTCGGTAAAGGCGGTCGGCGAGCCATCGCCGCGTTCCAGCGCGCAGGCGGTGGCGTGGAAAATGCTGAATTTCGATTCGAGGCCCGTCTTCGGATCCGTCTTGCCGGTGAGTTCCAGCACGAAGGGATGGGCTTTCAACTCGATGCTCTCCACCTCGGCGGCGGGGATCGCGTGTTCCTTGTGGAGCTGGATGCAGCCGTCGATGGCCGGATGAATGACGATGCCACATGCGAACGGCTTGTAACTGTTGAGACCCGCTTCCCATTCCGTGCCGAGCGTGTCGAGGATCTCGCCGTAATCCTGCTTGGTCGACAGCACATGCGCGAATCCGCGCCGCCCCTCGATGCCGGCTTCGGCGGAATCGAACCCGGCCTGCGCCAGGAAGGCGGCCGTCGCGCCGTTCTGCGCGGCGCGCCCGGGGTGGAAGCTCTTCGTCATTGTGCCGAACATTTCGCGCAGATTGGAGGACTGCGTGGCGGCGAGGCTGAGGGCCCATGTCATGCGCTGGGCATCGAGGCCGAGGAGCTTGCCGACAGCCGCCGCCGCGCCGAACACGCCCGTCGTTCCGGTGATGTGCCAGCCGCGGTCGTAATGATCGGGATAGACGGAATTGCCGATGCGGCATTCGACCTCGATGCCGAGAAGAAGCGCGTGCAGCACGTCGCGGCCTGACAGGCCCTTCAGTTCGGCAACGGTGAGTGCCGCGGAGGCGACGGGGCCCGCCGGATGGATGATGGTTTTCAGGTGCGTGTCGTCATAATCGAGCACGTGCGAGGTGATGCCGTTGAGGAGCGCCGCGTGCAGCGCGTCCAGCCGCTCCGCGCGCCCGACCACGGTGACCTTCTGAGACCCGGAGAACGGCGCAACGCCCTCGATCGCCCGGTCGGCCGTCTCGTGGCTCGCGCCGCCGACGGCGCAACCCAGCCAATTGACGAAGCTGCGGACGCCCTGTGCCCGCACATTGTCGGGGATGTCGTCGAATTTGCTGTCCACGACCCATTCGGCAAGTGCGCGGGTTACGTCCTGTCGTCTGGCCATCGGCATCTCCTCAATTTTTCTTGTCGCTAGCTATCCCGCGATGGCTGGTAAACTGTCAACAATAATTCACCCGTTGACTTCGTGCAGGCTGCTCTTCATTCGTTTCATGTACGAAACCGTGATCGTATTTCTGATCTGTAGATCGTTGACAATCTGACTTCCTGGAATAGGCTGATACTATGAAACCCGTGCCTGCAGGCGACCTTTCCTCTGCCAAAGCCCAGCCTCTGGGCGTGCGCTCTCTCTCGATGGCGCTGCGCGCCGAGATCGAGAAGATGATCCTCCATGGCGGAATGCCGATGGGCGAGCGCCTCAACGAGAATTACTTCGCCGAGAAGTTTCAGGTCAGCCGCGGCCCGGTGCGCGAGGCGTTCCGGGCTCTTGTCGAGGCCGGACTTGTGGAATTCGTCCCCAATCGCGGTGTCTTTGTCCGGCAGGTCAGTCTCGATCAGGCCATCGCGGCCTACGAGGTGCGCGCCGCGCTGTTCAGCATGGCCGGGCGTCTTGCCGCCCGGCGCCGCCGCAAGGAAGAGATCATCCGTCTGCGCGGGCTTGTCCACGATATGGACGAGGCCATCGAGAAGCGGGGCGGGGAGGGCTATTACCAGCTCAATCTCGATCTGCACGCGACGGTCATGGAAGCGGCGCGCAACGAGCGCCTGGCCGCCACCTATCAGGGCCTTGTGAAGGAACTGCATCTGTTCCGCGCGAAGAATCTCGACCGCATGGACCACGCCCGCGTCTCGAACATCGAACATGCCGCGATGGTCGAGGCCATCGTCGACGGCGATGAAGTGCGCGCCTACGAGACCCATTTTGACCATGTGATGAACGCGCGCGAGCGCGTGATCGAGGCCTATGAGGACATTGCCTGACGAATGACCAGATGAGCCGGCGCAAAGACCGGCATCTCCAAAAAAGTAACAACAATAAATAACAATATCGGGAGGAAACGAAATGCTGGTACATGCAAGAAGCGCCGCATGCGTGGCGTTGACGGTTGCGTTCACCCTCGGTGCGGGATCGTGGTCCGCGTCGGCTCAGGATAAGGTCGCTTATCCGCACAAGGCCGTGACGCTCGTCACCCATTCCAGTCCCGGCGGCGGAAGCGATGTGTTTCTCCGGGACATGACCAAGTATCTCAAGCGGTACATCGATGCCGATTTCGTCGTCGAGAACGTGTCGGGCGGATCGGGCGCCAAGGCCATGGCGCACCTGGCCAAGCAGAAGGCCGACGGGAGCGTGTTCTACGCGACGACGCCGACCTATATCTACACATCCCACATGAGCGCGCTCGACACGAACTACAGCGCCCTCGAGCCGCTCGTGAACGTGTTCTACGATCCGGCGGTCATCTACACGCGCGCGGACGCTCCCTTCAAGACTCTGAAGGACGTGATCGACAAGGCAAAGTCCGCACGCAGCGCCTGGGGCGCGGCAAATCCCGGCTCGCTCGAACGCATCACGCTCGAACAGCTGAAGAAGGCCACGGGCGCCAGCACAGCCGCCGTCGTGACGAGCGAGGGCGGTGGCGAGACCATGATCAATGTGCTGAACGGCACGCTCGATATCGCGGTGGGTGAACTTCAGGAACTGCGCTCGCAGCTTGAGGGCAAGCAGGTGCGGGTTCTTGCCGTGCTGGCCGACGAGCGGCTGTCGCAGCTGCCGGATGTACCGACCGCCAAGGAGGGCGGTATTGACCTCGTCGTGCGCAAGTTCCGTGGACTTGCCGGGCCCAAAGGCCTGCCGGACGACGTGACCTCGGCCTGGGATGCGGCGATCCAGAAGGTGCTCGCGGACCCGGAATACAAGGCCTATTACGAGGCGGCAGGCCTTGTGCCGGCCTTTATCCCGCACAAGGACTACGTGACGTTCATCAACACCTTCGCTGAAGAGCAGAAGGAATTGCTGTCGGAAGTCGGCGTCATCAAGAAGTAAAGACAGGGCGCGCGCGATGGATCGGGATCTTGCCTGCGGTCTGATCGGAACGGCCATCGCGCTCGCCTATCTCAACGCGGCGGCCGACATTCCCACCAGCGCTCTCGGAGACACGGTCGGCGCGGCCGGCGTGCCCCATCTGCTGGGGTATGCCCTGGCAGCGGTTTCGGTCGCCTTTGTCGCGCAGAGGGCCATTGCCCTGGCGCGCGGCAAGGCTGCCGAGGCAAGAACGGGAGGCGTGTTCGACGATCCCGTTCCGGCCTTCGCATCGGCGGCGGGCACGGTTCTCATCTGTGCCGCCTTCGTGTTCCTTCTCGAGCCGGTCGGGTATCTGCCCGCAGTCGCGTTCCTGATCTTTGCGCTGTGCGTCTATCAGCGGGTCGCCATCAATGCGCGGCTTGCTCTCATCGCGACCGGAGGTGCCTTCGCCCTCTGGCTCCTGTTTGCCGTGCTTTTGTCCGTGCGCATGCCGGCGGGCATCTGGGCGGAAATGATCTGATCGCCATGGATGCCGTTCTCACAAGTATCAGCATGCTCGGCACGACGATGATCGTGCCGATGGCGATCCTTGGCATGACCTGGGGCATTTTCGGCGGCGCGCTGCCGGGCATTTCGCCCTCCATCACCATGGCGCTGCTTTTGCCATTCACCTACACGATGGACCCGGTGTCGGCGATCGTCCTTCTCGCCTCGACCTATATCGGCGCCGAATATGGCGGGTCCATACCGGCAATCCTGATCCGGACCCCCGGCACCAATGCCTCCGCCGCGACCATGATCGACGGCTATGAGATGAAGAAGCAGGGCAAAGCCGGCGAGGCCCTCGGCATATCGCTGCAGGCGAGCACCGTCGGGAACGTCATCGGGATTGTGTGCCTTATCCTTTTCACGGCGCCGCTGTCGCAGCTTGCGCTCGCTTTCAAGCCGACATCCTATTTCGCGCTCGGCATTCTTGGCCTCAGCGTCATCGTGTCGGTGTCCGAAGGCAGCCTGTTCAAGGGCGTCATCGCGGCCCTCATCGGGCTGATGATCGCAACCATCGGAACCGATCCCGTCACGGGCGTCGGCCGTTTTACCTATGGGCAGGCGGACCTTCTGACGGGCGTTCCGCTGATCCTGATCATGGTTGGGCTGTTCGCGGTCGGCGAGGTGCTCGAACAGATCGCGACCAAGGACGATGGGACCGTCAGATCCGACCTTGTCACGCGCCTGAAATGGCCGAGCTGGACCGTGCAGAAGAAAACCTGGCGTGCCAATCTCATCGGATCGGGCATCGGCGTGTTCTGCGGCATCATGCCGGGGGCGGGCGGCACGGTCGCGAGCTTCATGGCCTATTCGGAAGCGCGCCGGTTTTCGAAGACTCCGGAGGAGTTTGGCAAGGGCTCGGATGAGGGCATTGCCGCGCCGGAAGCCGCCAACAACGCGGACGCCGGTGTGGGCCTCATTCCGCTTCTGAGCTTTGGAATTCCCGCCTCCAACTCGACCGCGATCCTTCTGGGCGGGTTTCTCATTCACGGGCTCATTCCCGGGCCGGTCCTGTTCAGCAAGGACCCGACACTTCTGTATGGTCTTTTCACGGGGCTTCTCGTGGCCTCCGCGGCTTTGGTCCCGGTCGCGTTTCTCACCTTGTCGTCGTCGATCTGGCTGGTGAACCGCCCGAAGCCGCTCTTGATGGCCTTCATCCTGGCGCTTGTCTTTTCGGGCGCCTATTCGATCAACAACAGCGTGTTTGACCTGGGGCTCGTTCTGGCCGCCGGTGTGCTCGGCTTCGGAATGCGGTTTTTCGGCATGCCCATGCTGCCGACGATTCTCGGCCTCGTGCTCGGCTACATGATCGAGGCCAATTACCGCCGCTCGCTCGTCATTTCGGGCGGTGACAATGCCATTTTCCTGGAAGATCCGATTGCGGTGGGTTTCCTCGCCGTCGCGGCTCTCTTCCTCATCGGCTCCATCGTCCGCGAAGTGCGTAAACGGCGCCGCATCAAAATTGAGAGGGAGGCTGTGATATGAATGCTGCCGTCGGCGTACCGAGCCTGGCGACCGTGCTCGCGGACTGGATTGTCGGTATGCAATCGCGCAAGGTTCCACCCGGCGTCCGCGATATGAGCGGGCGGCTCCTGCTCGACACAATCGGGCTCTGCGTTGCCGCCGCGCACACCGATTACGTTGAAGCCGTTTTGGCCGTTGCCGAGCCGGGGCCATGCACCGCCTTCGGGCATGAACGGCGTCTCGATATGTACAGCGCGGCCCTCCTCAACGGCACCGCCGCTCATGGCGAGGACTTCGACGACACGTTCGAGGGCGGGCCTGTGCATTCCGGCGCGGTCGTGATTTCGGCCGTCTATGCCGCATGCGAGCGCTTCGATCTGTCCGGAGAGGACGCGCTTCTGGGCATCGCGGTGGGCGTGGAGCTGCTCTGCCGCCTCAGCCTCGTGACGCCGAAAGCGATCCACAAGGCCGGCTTTCATCCGACCGCGGTGATCGGCACCATGGCCGCCACAGCCGGGGTGGGGGCAGCCCTCGGCCTCGACCGGGACCAGCTTGCCTCCGCATTCGGCGTGGCCGGCTCGATGTCATCCGGCATCATCGAATATCTGAAGGACGGAAGCTGGACGAAGCGTCTGCACGCGGGCTGGGCGGCGCAATCGGGCATTCGTGCGGCTCTGCTGGCCAAGAACGGCTTCATCGGCCCGCTCACCGTGTTCGAGGGAGAGCACGGCTTCTTCCACGGCTTTGCGCCGAGCCTGAAGCCGAATTTCGAGCCCTTGCTCGACGGATTGGGCGAGATTTGGCTGATGGAAACCATCGCCTTCAAGCCCTATGCCTGCGGAACCATGACCCAGCCCTATGTCGACTGCGCCATCGAGATCGCCAGGCGCGGCGTGCGTGCGGACGATATCGAGAGCATCGTCTGCGATGTCGGGGAGGGCACGGTGCACCGGCTCTGGGAGCCGCTCGCCGACAAGCAGAGCCCGCCGACGGGCTATGGCGGCAAGTTCTCGACGCCCTATTGCGTCGCGGTCGGCTTCATCGACGGCGAGGCGGGGCTCGGAGCCTTCACCGAAGAGAAGATCCGAGATCCGGACATCCTGCGGCTGGCGGGCAAGGTCAGTTATGTCATCGACCCCGGAAATCCCTATCCGAAGCGATTCACCGGCCATGTGCGCGCAACGCTGAAGGACGGCACCGTGCATGAGATCCGGCGGGAGAACATGCGCGGTGGAGCGCACGATCCGCTGTCGCGTGAGGAACTGGAGGCGAAATTCGCGGGCAATGTGATCCACGGCGGCTTCGATGCCGCCGTTGCGGCACGCCTCAAGGAAGCCGCAGGCGGAGTGTTCACCGTGTCCAATCTCGGCGATTTCGAAGGCTTCTCGGTGTCATGACAAGACCGCTGGAAGGCAAGGTCGCCGTCGTCACCGGCGCGGCCCGCAACATCGGCCGTGCCATTGCTCTGGCTCTGGCGAAGGACGGCGCGAGCGTGGTCGTCACGGCGCGCAGTTCCGGGGCGGAGATCGAGGCTGTCGCGGAGGAGATCAGGGCCGCCGGAGGAAAAGCCTCGGCGCTGCTGGGCGATCTCGGCGATCCGGATCAGGTGGCCGCGCTTTTCGCCGAGATCGACAAGATCCATGGCCGCGTCGACATTCTGGTGAACAACGCGGCCGTGCGGCGGGAGACGCCGCTTGCGGACATCTCGTTTCAGGAATGGCGCGAAGTGATGGCGAGCATTCTCGATGCAAGCTTTCTGTGCGCGCAGGCGGCCTCGAAACGCATGGGCGAGGGCGGGCGGATCATCAATCTCGGCGGCCTCAGCGCGCATGCGGGCGCGAGCGATCGTGCACATGTGGTTTCGGCCAAAGCTGGGCTCGTCGGCTTGACGAAGGGCCTTGCCGCGGAACTTGCGCCGCGCGGCATCACCGCGAACCTTGTTGCGCCCGGCCGCATTGCAACCAACCGCAAGGCGAGCGGCTTGACCGAGCCGAAGCACCATGCGCACCACGCCTCACCGCTCGGCATTGAGGGAACGCCGGACGATGTAGCCGAAATGGTAGGTTATCTTGCAGGCCCCAATGGACGTTATATTACGGGGCAAACGATTCATGTGAATGGCGGCATCTATTTGCCGTAGAGGGTTCGAGCTGACTTTTCTCACCAAAACCTGGCAGATGGCCTGGCCGCTCGCTGTTGGTACGATCGGCGGGGCGGTGTTTTATGCGCTCAACACGCCGCTGCCCTGGACGCTCGGCGCGCTGACGGCCGTCGCGCTCGTTGCGATCTTCGGTCCGCCCTTCAAGATCCCGGCGCTGACGCAGGTGGCACGCCCGGTGGTCGGCGTTCTGGCGGGCAGCGCCTTTACACCGGCGGTGGCCGCAAGCGTGTTCGGCTGGTGGGATGCGTTCGTTTATGTGATTGCCGTTTCCTGCGCGGCGACGGCACTCGGCTTTCTGTATTTCCGTGTGATCGGCGGGCTCGATCGGCCGACGTCCTTCTTTGCCTCGATGCCGGGCGGGCTCGGCGAGCTTAGCCTCCTCGGGGATCAATATGGCGGCGATGTCCGTAATCTCGTTCTGATCCATTCGATCCGCGTCGTCGCCGTCGTCTTTACCGTTCCGCTCGCGGTTCAGTTCCTCTTCGGAGCGTCGGCCATACCGCTTGCCGCCCGCGTTGCCGAACATGTGCCGGCGGGGGCATGGGACTGGGCGATCCTCACTCTCTGCGGAATTGGCGGTTTCGTAATCGCCTGGCTGAAACTGCCGGGCGGGGCGCTCGTTGCGGCCATGGTGCTGAGCGCGCTGGTCCACGGTTTCGATCTCACGCAAGCCGCGCCGCCGACCTGGCTCGTGTCAGCCGTGCAGGTCGTGATCGGATCGATCGCCGGGTCGCGTTTTGTGGGCGTCAAATGGCGCGAGTTCGGGCGTCTGATCGCGCTGGCCACCCTCTGGACGGCTATTCTGCTTCTCATCACCGTCCTATTTGCCGTTCTCGGCAGCGCTCTTTTCGGCCGCGACATTCCCACCATGCTGCTTGCGCTTGCGCCCGGCGGCATCGTCGAGATGACGGTCGTTGCCTATGCTTTCGGCTTCCAGACGGCGTTCGTCATCGCCTGTCAGGTCTGCCGCGTTTTCGCCGTGCTGACCTTCGCGCCGCTCGTCGGCGGAGCCCTGTTCGGGCGCGCGAAAACGGTCAAGGATCCGGAAAAGGTCGAGCAGGAGCCGGATTGAGCGAGGATCTTCTCATCGCGCGCGAGGACGCCATCGCGACCGTGACCTTCAACAGGCCGCAGGCGCGCAATGCGATGACGTTTGCGATGTACGACGCGCTGGCCGATTTCTGCCGCGCGGCGGCCGACGATCCGGCTCTGCGGGTCGTCTTGCTGCGCGGGGCGGGCGGCGAAGCCTTCGCGTCGGGCACGGATATCGCCCAGTTCCGCGATGTGCGGACGGCGGAGGATGCGCTGGCCTATGAGGGCCGCATTTCGCGCACGCTCAAGGCGCTGGAGGAGTGTCCGGTGCCGACCGTCGCGGCCATCCGGGGCGCCTGCACGGGCGGGGGCGCAGCGATTGCCTGCTGCTGCGATCTTCGCATTGCCGCGAGCGATCTGAAATTCGGCTTTCCCATCGCCCGAACGCTCGGCAACACGCTGTCGCTCGAAAACTATGCCCGCATGGCGAACCTTCTCGGGCCTGCGCGGGTGAAGGACCTCATCTTCACGGCGCGCCTGGCGCGGGCAGATGAGGTAGCGGCCTGGGGGCTTTTGTCGGGCGTGGTCGAGCCCTCCGAACTCGACCGTGCGGCGCAGGACCTCGCCCGCCGCATGGCGGCCATGGCGCCCCTGACGCTTCGGGCCGGGAAAAAGGCGTTGGGCCTGCTTCGGGCGCCGGTGGCGCAAGAAGCCGCCCGGGACATCAATCTAAGCTGTTATCTCAGCGAGGATTTCAGGGAAGGTGTCGCGGCGTTTCTGGCCAAGCGCCCGCCCAAATGGACAGGCCGCTGACAAGAATCTGGAAAGGCGATCTGCGCTGCGCGCAGACCTCCCATTCAGGAGAACATCTTCCTGACACTCCGGCGCAAGGCTAGAACGGTCTCCGAAAAGGAGAGTCCGATGTCGAACGCTTTTGTTGCCACCGCCGAGATTTCGTCCGTCGGGACCGGCGGTTCGTTCCGTCCCTTCGAGCGCGCGGTGCAGTTCCTCGAGCGTTTTGGCGCCGCCCGTCGCTGTGCGGCTGCGATCACCGCGGGCCGTCGTCCGGCTGAAAGCGATCTGTCGCTTCTGGATCTCAAGGACGTGGATTTTCCGAGCCTCTCCGGCAACTGAGCGCCGAAATCCCATCGTTTTCTTGAAGGCGCTGCCTGCCCGGCAGCGCCTTTTTGTTTGCGTGCAACCGAGATCAGGCCGCCGCCCGCGCCTTCTCCATGGCGTCGAGCATGCGGCGTGTCACCTCGCTTGTGCGGGCCGTGCCGCCAAGATCGGGCGGCAGGATGCGTCCGTCGCGGGTCGTCGTTTCGATGGCCTGCATGATGTTTCCGGCGGCGTCCGCCTCACCGAAATGCTCCAGCATCAGAGCAGCCGTCCAGAATGAGCCGATCGGGTTTGCGATGCCCTTCCCGGTGATGTCGAACGCCGAGCCGTGGATGGGTTCGAACATCGAGGGGCCGGACCGGCTCGGATCGAGATTGGCCGTGGCGCCGATACCGAGGCTTCCGGCGACGGCCGAGGCCAGATCCGACAGAATGTCGGCGTGGAGATTGGTGGCGAGCACGGTGTCGATCGTGCCGGGCTTCAGCACCATGCGGGTGGTCATGGCGTCGACGAGCATCCAGTCCACCTCCAGATCGCTGTAGTCTGCGATGACGCGGCGGCAGATGTCGTCCCAGAACACCATTCCGTGCCGCTGGGCGTTGGATTTGGTCACGATGGTCAGTTTCTTGCGCGGGCGCGAGCGTGCGAGATCGCAGGCAAAGCGGCAGATACGCTCGACGCCGCCACGCGTGAACACCGCGACATCCATGCCGACTTCGAGCGGCAGCCCCGGATGGGCGCGGCCACCGATGCCTGCATATTCGCCTTCCGAATTCTCGCGCACGATCACCCAGTCGATCTCTGCACCGAGCTCGGGGCGCAGCGGCCCCGTGAGGCCGGGCAAAAGACGCGTCGGCCGCACATTGGCGTATTGATCGAGGCCCTGGCAGATGGCGAGGCGCAGGCCCCACAGCGTCACCGCGTCCGGAATGTGCGGATCTCCGACCGCACCGAAATAGATGGCGTCGAAGGACCGCAACCGCTCGACCCCGTCGTCCGGCATCATCTTTCCGGTGCGCCGGTAGTAATCGGAGCCCCAGTCGAAATGTTCGAAGTCGAGCTGGAAGCCGAACGCGGCCGCCGCCGCGTCCAGCACCTCGCATCCGGCCGTGATGACCTCGGTGCCTATTCCGTCTCCCGGAATAACGGCAATTTTGTATGTGCGCATGAAACCTCCCATGTCAGCTCCTTTCCGGAGCCATTTTCTTGAAAAGCGCATAAACGAGGAGAATCGAGACCTCCACCATGGTGATGCGCATCACATGGAAGGCGGTTACGATTTCCGCATCGACATTCATCGCCTGCGCCGTCAGGGCCATTTCGGTGACGGCTGCGGGCGCGATGGACAAAAACCCGACGGAATAGGGAAGGGCGGTCCAGTGCGACAGCACCCAGGCGCCCAAAGCCGCGGCGAAGATGAGAAGCGCGCTCACGACCACAGCCCCGAAGGCGACGCGCGGCAGACGCAGGATGAGATCGCGCTCGAACCGCGCGCCCAGCGAAACGCCGATGGCAAGCTGGCTTACGATCATGACAAGGCGCGGAATCGAGACGAGAGCGATTTCCGTGACGCCGAGAACGCCGCCGAACAGAACGCCCCCGATCAGCCAAGGATTGGGGAAATGCGTGCGGCCGAACACGTAAGCCGCGCAATAGCCGAGCGCGAGAACCAGAGCGAGAAGAAGCAGATTGTCGCTGTAGGTGTGTGGCTCGTGCACGATGTTGCCGTGCTCCCCGAACGCGTAGACGAGGAGGGGAACGGAGAGGACGACGAGCGACACGCGCACCGCATGAACGACCGCAACCGCACTCGGATTGCCGCCGCGGTGTTCGGCGATCGCGGCCATGTCGGCCATGCCGGCGGCGGCCGTGGCGAAGAAGGCGGTCGTCCGGTCGACGCGCGCGAGAGGGATGAGGATGAACGCAGCGAGGAAAGTGACGAGAATGATGTAGAGCGTCGAGGCGATCATCGCCGGCAGCAACGCCAACGTCGCGATGAGAACGGCGCCCGTGAACCGCATGCCGACCGAGAGCCCGACGACCACCTGGCCGACCTCCCGGCCATGCGGGATGACCTTCAGCGGCAGGCCGAACATGCAGGCGATGGCGCAGAAGATGAAGGGGCCAAGCATCCAGGCCAGCGGCATCGAGATCGCGCTGGCGGCAAATCCCCCCGCAATGCCGATGGCGATGGTGAGCGAAAGCCGCGCCAGGGGATGAGAGGCAAGGGTGGCAGGCATCTCTGCTCGTGGTTCTGTTGACATGCACGCCCGCCCTATCGCCCGCGAAGGACGCGGAGAGATTGCTCGGTCGGCCTGAAGATTGTCAACAGTTTGTGCGAGGGGTCTAAGGACGCCTGCTGTTTCTTATAGAGCGGGCGCCGCGATCCGCCTTTCTTCCAGAAAGACTGTTGACAGTTGACCGCAAGCTGAACAGTCTGGTCGGGACCAGTATCCGCGCCAAGGGCAGTCCAAGCGCCCATCAAATGACGGAACGGTCGGGAGGAGCCCATGAAAGATTTCACGAGACGCGATGCTCTGAAAATGACTGGCGGCACGCTGTTGGCGGCCGGCACAATTGGAATGCCCTCGATCGCGCGTGCCGCTTATCCGGACCGGCCGATCAACATCATCGTTCCGTTCGCCACCGGCGGTTACAACGACCGTCTGGCGCGCGCCTTCGCTCCGCATCTTGAAAAGGCGATCGGCCAGCCGCTCGTCGTGGTCAACAAACCGGGAGCGGGCACACAGCTCGGCCACACCTATGCGCTGCAGCAGGCGGCCGACGGCTATTCGATCCTCTGCACATCGGCATCGCCGTACATTCCCCTGACGATTCTGCTGCAGAAGGCGCCTTACAAGAACGAAGACTTCTGGATGATCAATCTGCCCTCGCGTGACTACACGCTGGCGGCGACATCGGCGGACAGTCAGGTCAAGGACTTCGCGCAAGTCATCGACATGCTGAAGAAGGATCCCAAGAGCCTGTCGATCGGCGTGCAGCCCGCCTCGGCGGACTACGCCAATATGGTCCTGACCATGCAGACCGTCGGGATCGATCCGGCAAACCTTCGCATCGTGACCTATGACGGCGGCGGACCCGCCCGAAACGCGACGGCCGGCAATCAGGTCGATGTCGGCTTTGTCGGCGGCGAAGGCTTCATTCCGCTCAAGACCAAGGTCAGGCCGCTTGCGATCTACTCGGCCGATACGGTGGAGTGGTATCCGGATGCGCCGCTCATCGGCGCCAGCGGCATCAAGACCGACATGGTCGAAGGCTCCCAGCGCGGCTGGGCGGTGTCGGCCAAGCTGAAGAGCGAACAGCCCGACATCTACAAGACCCTCGAGGATGCGATCAGCAAAGCCAGCCAGGATCCGACGGCCGTGGCGGCGCTCAAGAAGCAGGATCTTTCCACCACATGGTTTGGTCCGGAAGCATCCAACAAGGCGTTCCTCGATAATGCGGCCAAGATGGCCAAATATGTCGATCTCCTGAAGTCCTGACGATTGCCGGCCGGGAGCCGGAGGTTCTGTTGCCTCCGGCTCCCTTTTTTCGGGAGGGTGGAAATGCGCTTCAAAGGACATGAGTACCGGGTCGATATCGGCCATGCGGTCTTCGTGGGGGCGATCGCTGTGGCCGCCATCTGGTATCTGTTCGATGCTCGTGCGGTATCGACCAGCGTCAACAATCTTCTTCTGATCCAGCCTGTGGCGATCTTCGTTCTGGCGATGGCCGCCTTTATCATCCCTCAGTGTTTTGTGCGTACCGATAAAATGGCGGCGCAGAAACTGCAGAAGGAAGAGGAGTACGATCCTCTCGCGCCGAAACTGCCGACGGAGCGCATTCAGGTCATCAAGATGATCTCGCTCGGGCTTTCCCTTGGCGTGTTTGTCTTCGCGCTCGGCATCATCGGGTTCGACATCTCGATCTTCCTGTTCGCTCTGGCCGGCATGATGATCTGCGGGGAGCGACGGCCGCTGCATCTGGTGGTGTTTGCCGCTGCCGTGGCGGTGGTTGCCGTCTACGGATTCCGGGCTCTCATGCCGTATCCGATGTACACGGTCATTCTCTAGGAGCGTATGATGATCGACTTTTCGGCCTTTCTTGAAGCGCTCAACATTATGGCCACGTCGGCGGGCTCCTGGGGCTGGATTGTGCCCGGCCTGGTCGTCGGCCTCGTCTTCAGCGCCATTCCAGGCGTGTCGATCACCATGGCCATGGCGATCGTGCTTCCGATGTCGCTATACATGGATTTCTTCTCGGCGGTCGTGTTCCTGACGTCGGTGTATACGGGCGCGGGCTTCGGCGGCTCCGTTCCGGCGATCCTCATGAACATTCCCGGCTCTCCGGCGTCCTATGCGACGACGTTCGACGGCTATGCGATGTCCAAGAAGGGGCAGCACAACGAAGCGCTCGGTTACGCACTGTTCGCATCCACGATCTGCGGCATTCTCGGTTATGTTCTGCTGCTCTTCGTCGTCGAACCGCTTGCCAACATCGTTCTGCGGATCGGTCCGCTCGAAATGTTCGCGGTGGCGATCTGGGGCATGCTGCTGCTCGGCTCGCTCGGCTCGAAATACGTGACGCGCGGCCTTCTGGCGGCAGGGCTTGGCGTTCTTCTGGGAACGGTGGGTATGAACACGGCCGGATTCATCCGCGGCACGATGGGCTTTCCGACGCTTCTCGACGGCATTTCGCCGATACCGGCAATGATCGGTCTTCTCGCGGCGGGCCAGCTTCTGACGCTCGCGGGCAAGGATTACATCCTCGATGCGGAAGAGGCGCGCAAAGTCAGCGTGCGCAAGATCCTCGCCGGTTGCTGGGGCACGATGAAATATCCCGGCGTCCTGGTCCGTGGCTCCATCATCGGAATCATCATCGGTGCGGTGCCGGGTGTTGGCTCGTCCGTCGGAAATCTGATCGCATATGCGGAAACCAAGCGTACCGCAAAGGACAGCGCGAGCTTCGGCAAGGGCAATCCCAAGGGCGTCATCGCGGCGGAATCGGCTGTGGCGTCGGCCGAAGGCGGCTCGATGGCGACCATGCTGGCGCTCGGCATTCCGGGCGGCGGTGCGACCGCGATCCTTCTGGCGGCCTTCATGATGCACAACATCGTGCCCGGGCCGACCTTCATCGAGACCCAGAAGCCGATGGTCTATGCGATCATCCTCAACAACATCGTTCAGGCGATTGCGCTCCTCGGTGTCGGCATCGGCTTCATCTATCTCGCCAGCATGGTGGTGAAGGTCCGTACGCGCTACATCCTGCCCGCGATCCTCGTCATTGCGACGCTCGGCACCTATGCGGTGGATGGATCGCCCAGCGGCCCGATCACCTTGTTTATCTTTTCGCTGCTTGGCTTCTTGCTGGTGCGGTACGAATATCCCGTGGCGGCGGTTGTCGTCGGCATTCTGCTCGGACGCATGCTGGAGACCGAGTTCCTGCGCTCCTACCAGCTGAGCGGTGGCGATCCGCTCTACCTCTTCCAAAGGCCGGGGGCGATGGCCATTGTCGGCATCATGATCCTGTCCTTTGCCATGACGGCCTGGGGCAAGCGCAAGCAGGCCCGTGTCGAGGCTGAGGAAGAACTGGCCCTGCAGAAGCTGCACGAGGAAGAAGCCGTCGCCGGAGCACGCAAGACCTGAGAAGGTCTCGCGTGCTGGCCCGGCTGTCAGGCCGGGCCGGGCAGGCCGACCGGCCGGAACTCGGCGCGCTCCTGCGTGTCGAGCTGTTCGATGAGGCCGGTCTCCCACGCAAGATAGCGCAGCGAAGCCTCGCGATTTCCGTCGTGCCGGTCGTGCACGAACCAGACGCGGTCGATGGCCTGGCTGCGGTCCATCGGGGCGGAGGTCTCAAGCGGCCATCCCGCCGCCGCGCACTCCTCCAGCGAAGCATCCAGCCAGAACACGCGCAGACCCGAGCCCGACAGATCCGAAGCTAAGGCGGTGACCGCCGGCTCGTCTCCGAACAGGATGGCGACGTCGGCTCCTTCGGGAACGCGGACGTGCGGACGTATGGACCAGACGGCGCCGCGCAGATGCCTTTTCTCGAACTCGGCGGACGGACGCAGATCGAACAGCGAGGTTGCGGCATGTTTCAGCGCGTCGATTGCCTGCGCGACCGGTATGCGTTCGACCGTGGCGGTCAGGCCAGGAGCGGTGTGGGGCGAGGCGAAATCCGGGAGGGCTGTCTGCCCGTCCGACACCGCCACATGCACCTCGTAGCCGAGGCCTGCGAGCCAGAGGGCGGCGAGCCCGCCGCGCAGGCCGGTGTCGTCGACGAGAACAAGGCGCGCATGCCGCACGCCGACATACAGATCGGTCGACTGAACGAGCTGTCCGCCAAGCACCGGCGTGGCCGCAGGGCAGGGCAGGCGCGCGCGCTCGGCCTGCGTGCGCATGTCGAAGAGATAGCTCGTGCGGCTGCCGTCCGCATGAAGGCGCGCGGCTTCCTTCAGCGATACGAACGAGACGCCCGCCGCCTTGAGGCGGCCGGCTCTGCGGCGGCTCAGCGCGTGCGCCTCGTCGTCGAGGTCCGGGTAGGGGTCCGCGACCGCACCCCGATCGAGCGCGAAATCCGCGAGGGCCCAGCCCTGCGTGCCGTTCTCCAGCGCATATACAGGGTTTTTCACGCCGAGCGCCCGCAGGCCGAGGGCGCCGACAATGCCGCGCGTGCGGCCCGCGCAGGTAATGACGATCGGCGTTTGCTCGTCTTGAACGACGGCGCCGAGGCGGTGCGCCAGTTCTCCGTTCGGCAGGCATTGCGCGCCGGGGATGCGCATCTTTCCGTATTCCGCCGGAGGGCGGGAATCGAAGAAATGAAAGGCCCGTCCTTCCTTCTGCCATGCGCTCAGCGTTTCGGCATCGAGCGTGTCGGGATGATGATCGTGTTCCTGAAGCTCGCCGAGTGTCTTGCTCGGGACGTTGACGCCCGCGAACACGCCATATCCCGCAGCCCGCCAGGCCGGCATGCCGCCTTCGACGATCTGGACGTTGCGATATCCGCAGGCGTCCAGACGTGCTGCCGCACGCTCTGAAACGCCGTCTCCGCTGTCGATCAGGATAAGCGGCACAGCCCGATTTGGCACGAGGCGCAACGCCTCGGCCTCAAGACGGCTGTAGGGGCAGTGGACGACGAAGAGAGGATGGCCGTCTCCGTAATCGGCCGCTTCGCGCACGTCCAGAAAGGCGACCTCGTCGCCTGAATGGACGAGGGCTTTCGCCTGTTCCGGACGTATGTTCACGATCACACCACCTTTTCACCGCGGAAGAAGCGCCAGAATGCGGCGTAGATCAGATCGGGCCGGTGTTCGGCGGGGTAGTGCCCCGTCGGCACCGGAAAGCCCGTCACATCGTCCGCCCATTCCTGCCAGGCCTCGACAGGTTTGAAGTGGCGGCCGCAATGGCTGTTGGTGCCCCAGATCACCAGCGTGGGGCAGGCGATCTTCTTCTTCCCGTAATCGGCCGTGTCCATCGCAAGGTCGACGGTGATCGTTGCGCGGTAGTCTTCGCAGACGGCATGGATTTGCTCGCGTGTTGCGCAGCGTATGTATTCCTCCATTGCCTCGGATGTGAAGATCTCGAGGCCGACGCCTTTCTTGTTGAGCTTGTAGCGCATGTAATAATCGAGATCGGCGCCAAGCAGATTTTCGGGGAAGGGCGCTTTCTGCGCCATGAAGAACCAGTGATAGCTCTCCGAGGCCCAGCCGAGCGTGATGTTGTTCAGCACGTGATGCGTCGGCACGATGTCGAGCGCGGAATAGCGCAGGATGCGCTCGGGGCGGTCCAGCGCCATGCGGAATCCGACACGCCCGCCACGGTCATGCCCCGCGACCGAGAATGTATCGAAGCCCAACTGGTCCATGACATCGAACGCATCCTCGCCAAGAGCGCGGAACGAATAGCCGGAATGATCCTCGCCGCCGTCCGGTTTCGAACTGTCGCCATAGCCGCGCATGTCCATCGCGATCACGGTGAAATCGCGGGCGAGGGACGGCGCCACCTTGTGCCAACTGACGAGGGTCAGCGGATTGCCGTGGATGAGCAGGAGCGGCGGGCCGCTCCCGGCAATTGCGACATTGATCTCGGCCCCGCGTGTCTTGATGCGGCGGCGCTCGAAGCCTTCCATCAGCGATTTCGACTGTACGAGGTCGGGAACTCCCGCCTCCATGAGCAGGTCCGTCATCCGTGTCGCCTCCTCAGGCGCAGAGCTTGGTGAGATCGCGGATGTCCATCAGCCCTTCCAGCGTACGCACGGTCTCGACAATGGCCTCCGCCTTCTGGTGCGGCCATTTGGCAAAGTCGGCGCAGCCGCGGAATTTGTCCGCGCACTCGTCATAGCTCATCGGATTGGCCGGGCTGCCTTTGCCGAAATCGGCGCGGCCGGAAATGGTGCGGCCGTCCTTCAGGTGAAGATCGAGGATCGTCGTCATCTTGTCGTATCCGGCGGCCTCTGCATCCGGGTGGACGTGGAAGTTGACCTTCTCGATCATCGCCTTGACCTCGGGGCGCTCGACCATCTCGTCGGTGAATTCCGGCAGGCCGCCACGGCCGTACAGCAGGAGGATGGCCATGCAGAATTCCATCGAGAACTTGGCCTGCAACTCGTTCTTCGGATGGCGGTGGATGAGCGCGTTCGGCATGTTCTGGTTGGTGCCGACATCCAGGCGCTCGACATCGGATGCCTTGATGCCGTGCGTGCGGATGAGATCCAGCAATTCGGTCATGCCCGGATGGGTCAGCGATCCCGATGGATGGGGTTTGATCGAGACGCCGGGGAACACGAATGTCCACGGACCGCCTAGCTTGCCGGCGATGGCGGCCGGATCGAACCCGCCGCCGGCCGCCTGGAAGAAGCCGCGCGGCGCTTCCAGGATCTTGTCGGTCGTCGTCCAGCCAAGCTGCGCAAAGTCCGCCGCGACCACACCGCTCTCGGACGAGCGTCCGGCATGGAAGGGCTTCATCATGGTTCCGAAATTCTCGCGCAGGCCCGCCGACTGGCTGCCCGCGCAGCCGAGCGCGCGCACGGTCTGCTCGACAGTGAGGCCCTTCAGCTTCGAGGCGGCCGCAGCGGCGGCATAGGTGCCGCAGGTCGCCGTGGCGTGGAAGCCGTGCTGGTAATGACGCGGATTGATCGCCTCGGCGATCTTGCATTCAAGTTCGACGCCGAGATGATAGGCCAGCATCATCTCAGTGCCGGACGCGCCTTCCGCCTCCGCCACAGCCAGCGCGGCGGGCAGGGCAGGCGCCGTCGGATGGGTCAGAAGGCCGTAGACGCGGTCCTTGGCCACCGCGAGCTGCGTGTCGTCGAAATCGTCCGCATGGACGCCGATGCCGTTGGCGAACGCCGCAAAGCGGGTCGGCACCTTCATTCCCATGCCGATGACGGTGGACGGGCCCTCCTTGATGCCGAGCTGTGAAAGATATTCGCGCACGATCCTGCCGCTCTGCGCGACCGAGCCGGACAGGGCAAGGCCGATGCCGTCGAGGATCGACTTCTTGCCGATTTCGATCACCTCTTCGGGAATCGTCTTTGTGTTGACGACGAATTCGGCCGCTTCCTTGGTCAGGCCGTCGATCAGGGGCCGGTCGAGCGCCGGATTGGTCTGGTGTACGGTCATGCGTTTCTCCCCTGTGTCTTTTTAGGACGCGGCCGACAGCTCGCGCGTGTTCTGTTTGACGATGGCGGCGAGGGCGTCGCCGAGTTCCTGCGTCGAGGCCGTGCCGCCAAGGTCGCGCGTCAGGCACTTGCCCTCCGCCAGCACGGTCTCGATGGCTTTCTCCACGGCGCGGGCGGCTTTTTCCTCGCCCAGATGCCGCAGCATCATCGCGCCGGACCAGACCTGGCCGATGGGATTGGCGATGTTCTTGCCCGCAATGTCCGGCGCCGAGCCGTGGACCGGCTCGAACATGGACGGGAACTCCTTCTCGGGGTTGATGTTGGCGCCCGCCGCGATGCCGATCGAGCCGACGACCGCCGGTCCGAGATCGGACAGGATGTCGCCGAACAGGTTCGAGCCGACGACGACGTCGAACCAGTCCGGATTGCGCACGAAATGCGCGGTCAGGATGTCGATGTGGTAGCGGTCTGCCTTGACGTCCGGGTATTCGGCCGAGATGGCGTCGAAGCGATCGTCCCAATAGGGCATTGTGTGGCTGATGCCGTTCGACTTCGTCGCCGAGGTGACGTGCTTCTTGCGTGTCTTCGCCAGCTCGAACGCGTAGCGCATGACGCGGTCGCAGCCGCGGCGCGTGAAGATCGACTGCTGCATGACGAGTTCGTTCTCGGTGCCCGCATAGAGCTTGCCGCCGATTTCGGAATACTCGCCCTCATTGTTCTCGCGGACGACGTAGAAATCGATGTCGCCGGCCTTGCGGCCCTTCAGCGGGCTCTCGATGCCTTCGAGAAGCTTCACCGGCCGCAGATTGATGTATTGCTGGAAGCCGCGCCGGATGGGGATCAGAAGCCCCCACAAAGAGACATGGTCGGGTACGCCGGGATAGCCGACCGCGCCGAGGAAGATGCCGTCCGTCGTGCGGATCTGCTCGAGGCCATCCTCCGGCATCATGCGGCCTGTCTTGGCGAAGCGCTCGCAGCTCCAGTCGTGATGGGTCCAGTCGATCTGGAATTCCCCGCCGGTTGCGGCCTCAAGAACCTTCTGGCCCTCGGGAACGACTTCGTTGCCGATCCCGTCTCCCGGGATCACCGCGATCTTGTATGTGCGCATTCAGACGTCTCCCCATTCGCGGTTTCCGCGTTGTTGGGCGAACAGTACGGTGCCGTTTCGGATTGTCAACAATAAGTAGATTTACTTCGGCGGATCCGATTCTCGATTTTCGGAAAAAAGCTATTGTTATCAGGCTAATATGGATCCACATTGGGCCCTTTGTTCGTTTTTCGTGCGAAGGTTTTTCGATTTGTCTGTTGACACTTGGTGAGCGCGCGGGGTCTCATGCGCCAAAATCGACAAGGGGAGTTTCGCGCCATGGCCAGTACCGATTTGCCCGTTCTTGCGATCGTTCCGGGCGACCCGACGGGCATCGGCCCGGAACAGACGGCGCGGCTTCTGAGCGAGGGGCGGATGCGGGGCATCGCGCGTCTTGTCGTGGTCGGCGATCGCCGTGTTCTGGAGATGGGCGCGAAGCAGGCGGGCGTGACGCTCGATCTTCGTCTTTACGCATCTCCGCGTGCCGTCGATTGGAAAGCGCCCGGAATCCCTCTCGTCGATCTTGGCAATATGGACCCGAAAGCCCTTCCGACGGGGGTGTCCGATCCTGTCGCGGGAAAGCTGACCGGCGATACATTGGCGCGCGCCGTGGATTTCGCGAAGGCCGGTGAGGTCGATGGCATTACATTTGCGCCGCTGAACAAGCAGGCCATGTTCAAGGGCGGCTGGAAATTCCCGGACGAGCACAAGATGTTCGCCCACCTTCTCGACCACAAAGGCAATTTCAGCGAAATGAACGTGCTGGAAGGCCAGTGGATGACCCGCGTCACCTCGCATGTCTCGCTGCGGACCGCGATCGATCAGGTGAATTTCGATTCCATCTGCCGGGCGCTCGAACTCGCCGACAAGACGATGCGCCAGGCGGGCATCGACACGCCGCGCATTGCCGTCGCGGCCCTCAATCCGCATGCCGGCGAGGGCGGTCTGTTCGGCACCGAGGAGATCGATTTCATCCGCCCGGCCGTGGAGCACATGAAGGAAAAGGGCATCGCCTGCGAAGGGCCGTTCCCCTCGGACACCGTCTATCTCAAGGCCTTTTCCGGTCAGTACGACAGCGTGCTTGCTATGTATCATGACCAGGGTCAGATCGCGACGAAGCTGAAGGGCTTCAACAAGGGCGTCACCATCACCGCCGGTCTCGACACGGTCTTCACCACCCCCGCGCATGGCACCGCATTCGACATTGTCGGCAAGGGCATCGCCGATATCGGGGCTTTCGAATCGGCTATCCGGCTGGCGGCGCAGGTCGCGAGCCGCAAGAAGGTCTTCGAGCGCGAGGAGGCCGGTCTCGTCGCCTGAGATCGCTCGAACACGCTATAACGCTTCCGGCAGTGAACTTGCGGCGGCCTCGCCGCGAGGGCCAATGGAGAGCGGGAAATGGATCGTGTTCGCTGGACCCTCGTGACGGGTGCCTCCTCGGGCATCGGCCTTGAGCTGGCGCGGCTGTTCGCAGCGGCGGGCGACGGGCTCATTCTTGTCGCACGGCGCAAGGAGCGGCTGGAGGTTCTGGCGGGCGAGCTCGCGGCGGCGCATGGCGTGCCGGTGAAGGTTCTGGCGCTCGATCTTGCGGCGCCCGGCGCGGCGCAGGCCGTCCATGATTGGACCGGGGAACAGGGAATTTCCGTCCATACCCTCGTCAACAATGCCGGCTTCGGGCTGCTCGGACCGTTCCACGAACTCTCCGCCGCGCGGCAGGATGAGATGGTGCGCCTCAACATCGGCGCGCCCACCGCGCTGTCGCGTCTGTTCCTTCCGGGCATGATCGAGCGGCGGGACGGGGGCATTCTCAACGTCGCGAGCATGGCCGCCTGGCAGGCCGGGCCTTACATGGCGGTCTATTACGCAACCAAGGCTTATGTGCTGTCATTTTCCGAGGCGTTGCACGAAGAGGCGAAGGACTTCGGGGTCAAGGTGTCGGCGCTCTGTCCGGGCCCGGTAAAGACGGAATTCATCGAGGTCGCGGGGCTCGAAGGCCGTCCGCGATTCGAAACCGCACCGGACCCCGCCGCGATTGCCCGGGAAGGCTTCGACGCGTATCGCGCAAACAAGGCGATCCACATTCCGGGGTTCTTCAACAGACTTGGCATTTTTGCGGAACGTCTGGTGCCGCGCGCCGTGCCGCGCTTGGCGGTGAAAAAATTCAATTCGAAAGAATAACCCGCGAGCCTCTGGGCCCGCGGGTTTTCGTAAATGCCGATCACTCGCTTGCGTTTGCGATCGTCGTCGTGTTGCGCGCAATGCCGACGCCGGAGCCGATCAATGTCAGGAATTTCTGGACATCGGTCGTCGGTGCGTTCGAGACGTACAGCACGTCCTTGTCGCGCAGAAGAAACTTCTGGGCCGCGAAATAGCCGTTGGGGTCCTTCAGGTTCACCCGGTAGATGACCGGAATTTCCGTACCGTCTGTTGCCGTCACGGCGAGGCCGAGGCGGCGGACGATGTCAGGCTTTTCGTAGCGGAACAGGAACACACCGCTCGCATCGGCCCGCAGATCGAGAAGGCCTCCGGCCCGCCCGACGGCTTCCGCCAGATTGAGATCGACGGCGTTGAACGGCACGACGGCATTGCTCGTCGTTGCGCCGAACGCGGTGAAGGTCTGCGGCTGCCGGAACAGGAAGACGGCGTCCTCCGGGCGCAGATACACATTCTGCGACGGATCGGCGATCAGCTTGGCCAGCAGCACATTGGCGGTTGATTTTCCGCGCGTCAGCGAGACGAACGTCTCATAGGCCGGAAAACGCGGGCCGCCCGCCGCGGCGATGGCGTCGAGAACGCGATTGCCCTTCATGGAAAGCGGCACGCTCTTGCTCGCCATGACATCGCCGGTGACGGTCACGCTCGAACTCGTCGGATTGGAGACGGAGACGATCGCCTGAGGCTGGATGGCCTTTCCGGCAAGCGCCGTTTCGATCTCCGTCTGCACCTGCGTGACGGTGCGCCCCGATGCCTTGATTTTTCCGGCATAGGGAATGGTGATGTTGCCGTCCGCCTCAACCGTCTGGTTGGGGAGGGTGACGTTCTTTGTGTTGTTGTCGGCTCCGGTGTCGCCGGAGAAAAGGCCGCCGGAGGCTGCCTCGAAGATCGTCACCGACACGGCATCGCCCACGCCTATCCTGACGCCCGGCGTGTGACGCTTCTGGGAGAACGAGCCCGCAAAACCGTTGTGAACGCCGCTTGAGGCGACGTCCGCAACGGCCGATGTCAAAGGCACCAATTCATACGAGGACGCCGAGCTCGTCGACGTACGTACGATATCTTTCGAATCGGGACCTGCTTTCGGAAGCGCGGTGCATCCCCCCACTGCGCATGCGACAACCGCGATCGTCATGGTAGCTGATCGCAAAAAATACCCTCACTAGATACCCGCCGCTGCCGTGCGCCCCCGCGACGCACATACAGAACTCAGGCGGCCGAACTCGCCGACATCGCGATATCGACGACTTCGCCTCTGCCGACGCTTTCATAGACGAAGCCCGCAGCGCGAACCTCGTCAGGTCGGTAGATGTTGCGAAGGTCGATCACGACCGGCGAGGCCATTATCTCGCGAAGATTGGCGAAATCGAGGGCACGGAACGCATCCCATTCGGTTGCAATGACAAGCGCGCTCGCATCTTTCGCGCATTCGTTGACGTTCGATGCGAACTCGATGTCGGGGAGCATGTCGCGACAATGATCCATGCCTTTGGGATCGTAGGCGGAAATCTGGGCGCCGCCGTCGAGAAGGGCCTGGATGATGGCAAGCGAGGGCGCTTCGCGCGTGTCGTCTGTGTTCGGCTTGAAGGTCAGGCCGAGTACGGCAATTCGTCGCCCCCGTACGGACCCGCCACAGGCCGCAACGACCTTGCGCGCCATCGAGCGCTTGCGCTGGTCGTTCACCGCAACCACGGTCTCGACGATGCGCAAAGGCTTTTCGTAATCGAGCGCGGTTTTCATCAGCGCAAGCGTGTCCTTCGGAAAGCACGAGCCCCCGAAGCCGGGGCCTGCGTGAAGAAATTTTGGGCCGATCCGGTTGTCGAGGCCAATTCCGCGCGAAACTTCCTGGACGTCGGTGCCGATGACCTCGCAGAGATCCGCAATCTCGTTGATGAACGTGATCTTGGTCGCAAGGAATGCGTTTGCCGCATATTTGGTCAGTTCCGCTGCGCGCCGCCGCATGAATATGACCGGAGCCTGATTGAGGAACAGAGGCCGGTAGACTTCCGTCATTACGGTGCGCGCGGCATCGTCCTCGACACCGATGATAATGCGATCGGGGCGCTTGAAATCGTCGATCGCTGCGCCTTCGCGCAGGAATTCGGGGTTCGAGACGACCGAAAACCGCCCATTGGGGCGAATCTCACGCAGGATTCGTTCAACCTCGTCGCCTGTCCCGACGGGGACGGTGGATTTGGTGACGATAACCTTGTGATCTGTTCCTATTGCGGCGCCGATCTGTCGCGTCGCGTCATATACGTGACACAGATCGGCATGGCCGTCCCCGCGACGCGAGGGTGTCCCGACGGCGATGAAGATGACATCCGCACCGCTGACGGCGGTTGCAAGTTCGGTTGTAAAAGTAAGGCGGCCAGCAGTGACGTTGCTGGACACGAGCTCGGCAAGGCCGGGCTCGTAAATTGGCATTACGCCTTGCTTCAGGAGCGCGATTTTCTCTGCGTTCTGATCGACGCAGCACACATTGTGTCCGAAATCCGCGAAACAGGTGCCTGATACCAGGCCGACATAGCCGGAGCCAATAACTGCGATGCGCACGATTCACCTCCTCAAGCGAATGCAACTTGCATTTGGATCGTTGAAGTCGTGTGCCCCGGCTGCATATACAGCAGCTGCCCCGTGCGAAGCATAGGGTCAATGCATTTGAATTCAGGCCTGCATTTTCCGCATGGCGGATATGCGCGAATAAATTCGTGCGTACATCAATTAAAATCTTAATTCCGGATTCCCTAGAGGACCTAGGGGTGGCACACCGCTTGCAAATGCTGGTTTATTCGTAGTTCGCATTCGTAACAACGTATGGATGCAAGTATGGATCTTGCGGCACGCAATCGAGCTGGCGCACTTTTGACAAAATAAGCGTCGCATAGTCACCAGGGTTTGCGGCTTCATATCCAGGTGATGATGCTCTGCTTGATATTCAGACAGGATGTCTGAACGGCGGCGCATGTACGCCGAATTACTCTGACGGGCTGGGGAAAGAATGATTCAATTCGCTGCATCTTGCGATGCGGCGAACGGGGATCCGTGCGGAGAAAAACAGGTTTCTCCCGACGGGCAATACTGTTTCTGGAGGGAGCGGGCGATGTTCTTCGACGACACTCTTCTGACGGCCAATGGTCCAGCTCTGAATTCAGATGACGCCCGAAGACTGGGCGTCGAGCAGCCTCAGAGCACGTATCTGTCCAAACGTGCGCGGGCGATCAACGAATGCGGCCTCAAGAGGCTCTTTGATGTTTTGATCGCCGTTTCGGCGCTCATTTTTCTTCTGCCTGCACTTCTCGTTATCTGCATCGCGATCAAGATCGACAATCCGGGTCCGATCCTGTTCCGGCAGGAACGCTACGGAACGAACCGCCGCGTCTTCCTGCTGTATAAGTTTCGCAGCATGCGGGTCATGGAGACGACGGGGGCTTTTCTCCAGGCGCAGCAGAACGACACACGTATCACGCGTGTCGGTTCAATCCTGCGGCGCACCAGCCTCGATGAGCTTCCGCAATTGTTCAATGTCATTCGGGGGGAGATGTCGCTTGTCGGCCCGCGCCCTCATGCCGTTGCCATGGACGAGGCCTTCGCGCTGATCCTTCCCTATTACACCGATCGCCATCTGGTGAAGCCGGGTCTTACCGGGCTTGCGCAGGTCGCCGGTCATCGCGGCCCGACGGAAGGGACGGATCAGATTCGCGAGCGGCTGCGGCGGGACCGCGCCTACATCCGCAAATGGTCCGTCCTGCTCGATCTCAGGCTGATCGCGGAAACGCCTCTGAAGCTGCTGGGTCCCAACGCCTTTTGAGCCTCGCTCAGATGAGCGCGACCACGGCCAACCAAACGAGAGCGGAGAACACGATGCACAGGGCGAACGCCACCGCGCGCCACTTCCGACTGACGACCGGGGCGGAGCCGCTCGGGGTCTGGTCGAGGCCGTCTTCCGTGGAAGGCGGGGTGAGGCTGTGTGGGGCTTTCATCAACATATCGGGACGCCATCTGCGGACCTGCGAGAGCACTCCTAACCCGCTGGTCGCTAATACCACGTTTAGATCGAGCCTTTCGCGTCTCTTAACACGGACAATGAAAAACGCCGGAGGGCCTGGCCGATGACAGGCTCCGCCCCCGCCAAAAGAACAACCGACGCGCCGAAGATCTCGGTGATAATTCCCCATTATGAGGATCTGGCCGGTCTCGATCTCTGCCTCGCGGCCCTCGACGCGCAGACTCTGCCCGGAGAAACATTCGAGGTCATTGTCGCGGACAATGCCTCGTCCTGCGGCATCCTGGCGGTGCTCGATGTTGTCGGCAGCCGCGCCTCCGTCGTTATCGCCAAGGAGAAGGGGGCGGGGCCTGCGCGCAATGCGGGCGTACGTGCCGCGCGCGGCGACATCTTCGCGTTCACCGACAGCGACTGCCGTCCTGCCGCCGATTGGCTGGAACAGGGATTGCCGGCGCTCGAAGCCTCGGATTTTGCCGGCGGCGCGATGCGCGTCGAAACGGCGGGCGATGTACCGACGCCATCGGAAGCCTTCGAACTCGTCTTCGCCTTTCAGAACGAGACTTATGTGCGGCGGAAAGGCTTTTCGGTCACCGCGAACCTGTTCGTGCCCCGACGCGTCTTCGACGGGGCGGGGCCATTCTCGAACGGCCTTTCCGAAGATCTCGAATGGTGCAGCCGCGCGCGCGCCAAAGGCTACACCATCGGTTATGCGGGCAGCGCGGTCGTTGCCCATCCGGCGCGTCATTCCTGGCCGGAAATTCGTCGCAAATGGCAGAGGCTGACGGCCGAAAGCTTCGGTCTCGCACGCCGGAAGGCGTCCGGCGCGCCGCTGTGGCTGGCGCGCAGCTATCTGGTCCTCGCCTCGGCCCTTCCCGATCTTGCGCGCGTGCTGATGAGCCGCCGCCTGCGGGGAATCGAGGCGCGGCTGGGAGCGGCGGCGATCCTTGTTCGCCTTCGCCTCTTCCGATTTTTCGAGGCGCATCGTCTGTTCTTTCAGAACGTACGGACGCGCCAGCCTCACGTCACGATTTCAACTTCCCAGACGAGTTAAACAGGAGACGACCGATGCGTGGACCTGCCTGTGTCATCATGGTTGAGAATCTGCCTGTCCCGTTCGACCGAAGGGTCTGGCAGGAGGCCTGCGCCTTGCGCGATGCGGGGTGGACGGTCTCCGTTATCTGCCCGCAGACGGAGAAATACCCAAAAGCCTTCGAGATGCTGGACGATATCGCGATCTATCGCCATCCGCTGACGGAGGCGAACACCAAGATCGCGTTCGCCCGCGAATACGCGACGGCGCTTTTCCACGAATTCAGGCTGCTTGTGAAGGTGTGGCGCGAGCGCGGGTTCGACGTCATTCAGGCCTGCAACCCGCCCGATCTTCTGTTCCTGACGGCGCTGCCCTTCAAGCTGCTCGGCAAGAAGTTCATTTTCGATCATCACGACATCAGCCCCGAGCTCTTCGCGGTGAAATTCGGCTCGAAGGGTCTCATCCATCGTGTTCTCGGCTGGCTGGAGCGCCTGACGTTCAAGTCCGCCGATCTTGTTATCTCGACCAACGAGACGTTCCGAGACATCGCCATCAACCGTGGCGGCAAAGATCCCGACGATGTCGTCACCGTCTACAGCGTGCCGGATGTCTCGCGCATCCGGCGCGTCAAGCCAGATGAGGAACTGAAGGCAAAGAAGCCCGTTCTGCTCGGCTATCTCGGCATCATCAACGATCAGGATGGCGTCGATCACATCGTGCGGGCCGTGCATCACATGAAGCACGAACTGGGTGTCAGCGACGTGCATACGGTGGTCGTCGGCGACGGACCGGCTCTGCCGTCGGTGAAGGCGCTCGCGGCGGAACTCGGCGTCGAGGAGGACATCACGTTCACGGGCTATCTGTCTGGCGACAAACTGCTCGCGACCCTGTCCTCGTTCGACATCGGCATCATTCCCGACCCGCCGAACGAGTACAACCACAAGATCAGTATGAACAAGGTCTTCGAATATTCGGCGCTCGGCATTCCTATCGTCGCCTACAACCTCGGCGAGACGCGCCGTCTTCTCGGCGAGAAGCTTGCCGCGGCAAGCACCGACGATCCGGCCGGGCTTGCCCGGGCGGTGTGCGATCTGGTTCGAGACGAGAACAAGCGGCACGATCTCGGGCGCGCTGCGGCCGAGATCGCCCGCCGTAATTTCAGCTGGGACCGCGAGGCGGACAAACTGGTCGGAGCCTATGGGCGCCTCGTGCCCGCGACGGCCGAACTGGCGAGGGCCTGACATCATGGCAAGCCTCAACGCGTTCCGGTGGATCCGCGAAGGCATCGTGTTCGTAAAGCGCACGGTCTACACGCGCGTGTGGGGAATGGATCTCGATCCGACATGCACTTTTTCGCTGAGTGCGCATTTCGACCGCACCTATCCGCGCGGCGTGCATGTCGGGGCAGAGACCTATATCGCTTTCAATGTCCGCATACTGACGCATGACATGACGCGCGGGCTTTATCTGCACACTCGGATCGGTCGCCACTGCTTCATCGGAGGAAACAGCCTGATCATGCCGGGCGTGACGATCGGCGACGGCTCCATCGTCGGCGCGGGCAGTGTGGTAACGAAAAACGTGCCGGCCGGAACCATGGTTGCGGGAAACCCGGCCAAGGTTCTGCGCGAGGACATCGTGGTCGGACCCTACGGGCGGCTTCCGTCCGCCGATGCGACCAAGCAGCGGCTGGTCGAGGAGGGCGCTTTCTCGTGAAGGTTTCGGTCGTCATCGCCTGCTTCAATTCGGCGGCTTTCGTCGAGGCGGCCGTGCGCTCGGCGTTTGCCCAGACACTTGCCGACATCGAATGCATCGCGGTGGACGACGGCTCGACGGATGAAACGCCTGAGATTTTGAACCGGCTGGCGCAGGAAGACCCGCGCCTTCGCGTTCTGGCCATGCCTCAAAACGGCGGGCCAAGCGCCGCGCGCAATGCGGCCATCGATGCCGCGCGCGGAGAGTTCATCGCAGTGCTCGACTCCGATGACAGTTTTCATCCTTCGCGGCTCGCAAGGCTTGTTGAACTGGCCGATGATGCGGACGCCGATTTCATGGCCGACAACCAGATGGTTGTCGCCGAAGATGACGGGCGCGGGCTGGGACCTGCGTTCCGCTTCGAGCGCGACCGAACCGAAATCGATCTGACGCGCTTCCTTGCGGGAAGCGTTCCGGTCCGGGGTGAGTATTCCCTCGGCTATCTCAAACCCATCATGCGCCGGACATTCCTCAACAATCATGGCCTGCGCTACGACACGCGCTATTCGGTGGGAGAGGATTTCCTGCTGTATGTCGACGCCTTGCTCAAGGGTGCCCGTTTCGGCATCACGGACGAGCCTCTCTATGTCTATACGAAACGCTTAAGCTCGCTCACCCGTTCGGGAGGCTGGACCCTGCGCGTGCTTGCGGGCATGAGCCGCGAGATTCTGGAACGTCATGGCGGTGAGCTTTCGCCATCGGCGCAGCAGGCCCTCAAGGAGCGCGTCGGCATTCTGCACCGCCGCGCGCAGGCACTCGATCTTGCCGACAGGCTGCGCGCGCGCGATCCGCGGGGCGCCGCGGCTTTGCTGGCCCGGGAGCCGGTGGCGCTGGCCGCGCTCGGCCGCGAATTGGTGGATGTCGGGCGCCGCCGGTTTCAGCGCGGGCCTGTCACGGGGGAGGGCCGCGCATCATGACGCTGCGCCGCGCCGCCGGGCGCTCCTCGTTCTGGATGATGGCCGGAAATGCCGGACAGCAGATCTTCGGCTTTCTGGTGTTCGTCTATCTTGCGCGTGTGCTGACGCCTGCGGATTTCGGCACGATCGCGCTGGCCTATGTGGTGACGGATATCCTGACCCAGCTCGGAAGGCTCGGTCAGGTGGAAGCCCTGCAGCAGCGGGCGGAGCTGGATCGCGAGACCGCCAGCACCGCATTCTGGCTGCTGCAGGGCACCGGCCTTGCGTTTTCCGTCGCCGTCTTCCTGCTGGCCGAGCCGATGGAGCGCCTGTTTGCGGCGCCGCACCTTGCATCCGTGCTGCACTTGCTGGCGCCGATCTGCTTCCTGCAATGCCTCGGCGGTGTGCACGAGGCGTGGCTGCGGCGCGATTTCGGATACCGTGCGCTTGCCGTGCGTACCTTCGGCGCCTCGCTCGCGGGCTCGCTGGCCGCTGCGGCGCTTGCGGGCCTCGGCTTCGGGATCTATGCGCTGGTCGCCCAGCGGCTCGTCCTTGTCCTTGCGATGACCGCGATGGTCTGGGCCAGCTATCGCTGGCTGCCGGGATTGCGTTTCAATCCGGGAGAGGCGAAGCGCCTGTTGCTGACCGGCCTCGACATCATGTCCGCGACGGTGATGAACATGATCGGGCCGCGTATGGTCGATGCGGTTGTCGGGCTTTTCCTCGGCGTCGCGCTTCTCGGCCAGCTGCGCATTGCATGGCGCATCGTGGACTTCGTCAATCAGCTCACGTTCCAGCCGGTTCTGGCGGTCGCGCTGTCGTCCCTCAGCCGTCTCCAGCATGACAAGGCGGCGGTCCGCCGGGCGTTCCTGCGCTTCGTCCAGATCAGCGCACTTGCGACCATCCCGATCTTCGTCGGGCTCGCGCTGATCGCGGAGCCGATCTTCGATCTCATGCTCGGCGAGCAGTGGCGGCCGGCGGTGCCGTTGTTCCAGATCCTCGTTCTGGTCTCGCTCGCCGCGCCCATCAATTATTTCTTCGCGCCTGCGATGATTGCTGTCGGCGCGACACGCACCGTGTTCCGTCAGGCGCTGCTTCAGTTCGTTCTGACGGTCGGGCTTTCGGTCCTCGCGGCGCAGATCGGCCTGCGTGCCGTTCTCGCCGCGCATGTGTTGCGTGCCTACATCATGAGTGGTTTCAACATTGCGGCCCTGAAACGCCAGTGCGATCTGCCGGTGCGCGATGTGATGCGAACCCTCGTTCCCGCGTTCTGCGCTTCGGTGGCCATGGCGGCCTGCGTTCTGGCCCGCCAGAATTTCTATGCGGTGCCGGATGTGTGGATGGGGCTTGCGGGGGACATCGCGCTGGGCGCTGTGATCTACGGGACGGTGCTGCTCGCGGGCGATTTCGCGCGTCTGTGGCCGCGCCATATTCGCGGCCTTGTCGGTATCGCGCGGGACATCGTGCGCCCTCAGGAAGTTGCGGTGAAAGTGCCATGAAGATTTTCTACTACAAGGACCCTGCCGGAAATTTCGGCGATGACCTCAACGGCTGGATCTGGGAGGCGCTGGCCCCCGGCATCTGGAACGAGAACGCCCCGACGAATTTCAGCGGCATCGGCACGATCATCGGCCCGACCATGCCGCAAGCCAAATCCTGGGTGGTCTTCTCGAGCGGCGCGGGATACGGACCGGCGCCGTCCGGTTTCGGCCAGAGCGGCTGGAATCTCGTCTGCGTGCGGGGGCCGCTTACCGCCAAGGTTCTTTCGCTCGACAGCAAGCTTGTCGTGTCCGATGGCGCGATGCTGTTGTCGCAGGTGCCGGGGCTGGAGCCCTTGCCGGACAGCGAACGCCACGGCGTGGTGTTCATGCCGCATCATCACGCGCTTTACACCGGCGCGTGGCAGGAGGTCTGCGCCCGCGCGGGGATCGAATATCTCGATCCGCGTGCCGACAGCCGGGCAACTTTGGAGCGCATCCGTTCGGCAAAGCTCGTCGTGGCGGACGCGATGCATGCCGCGATCACGGCCGATGCCCTGCGTGTGCCGTGGATTCCCGTCACCACATCGCGCGAGATCAGCACGTTCAAATGGCTGGACTGGACGTTGTCTCTCGACATGCCCTACGACCCGGTCGCGCTGCCGCAAAGCACGACGGCCGAAAGCGTGCGCAGCGCAACGCTTGCGCTCTATGCCTACGATTTTGCGCTGAAGAACCGTTCGGTGGACAGCGTTCTGGCGCATTACCGCAAGGACCGCGCGCGCAAGGCCTCGCGCACCTGGCCGTTGCGGCGCAATGCCGGCCACGGAATTTACAAGCGGGGGCTGCTCCCGCTGTTCGGTTCGGCACCTTTGGCAGGCATGAGGAGCGCGATGGACGAGCGCCGTCTCGACCGTGCCGCGACGGCTCTTTCCCAGGCCGCGCGGGGGCGCTCCTATCTCAGCCGTGACGATGCCTGGCAGCGTGCGGTCGGCGAACTCGTGCTCAGGCTCGAGACAACAGTCCGGGCACACGCCGCGGCCTGACATTTTGTGCCGCCGCGTACCGGTGTTCGGTCTGGCGGCGCGAGATGATCGCAACTCCGAGACACAGCGAAATATAGGTAAAGCCGGCAACGCCGCTGAACGGGGCCGCCTCGGTGAGCCCGCGCAGCAGGATGAAGAACACCAGCGCAAGACCGCGCGCTTCGCCCAGCCGGAAACCCCAGAACAATGTGCTGACAACCGCCATGATGAGGATCACGAAGCCGATCAGGCCAGTGCCGACGAGGACTTCGAGGAAAAGGTTGTGGGCGTGCGCGGCAGCATCGAAAAGACCGGGCTGGGACGGCAGGACATACAGCATCGCGCCATAGCCCCAGCCGGTCAGCGGCTTTTCCGACCATAATCTCAGCACCGTCTCCCAGATATAGCTGCGCCCGGTGGCGGTGAGGATTTCCTCCACCCGGCCGCTGCGCGAGAGCAGGGACAGGATGTTGTCCATGAACGGAATGAGTGCAAGGAGCAACGCCCCACCGAACACGCCGCAGATGATGACGAGCGGTCCGCGCCCCGGCCGGAAGAGATGATAACCGATGAGAATGACGAGAGCCGCAGCAATCGGGCTGCGGCTCTGGCTGAAGAAGATCGAGGCCGCAAATACGACAACGGCCGCGAGTGAGATCAGCCGCATTCGCGGGCCGAACTCGCGCCAGAAGATCGAGATCAGAAGAATGCCGAACGCGGCGACACCGCCGATCGCGTTCGGGCTTCCGGTGATGCCGCGCATGCGGTTTTGCGGGATGCGAACGCCGTTCACCCATTCCCACATGCGCCCGAAGCTCGGATTGACGAAATAGACAACGATCGACACCGCGCACAGAAACAGCGCGGCGAGAATAATGGTGAAGGCGATGGACCGCTCGCTGTTGAAGGAGAGCGTGTAGACCGTGAACATGTGGAACACGGCAAGCGAGAACACCGCGACCGCGTTCGGCACGGGAGCGGGCGAATAGGCGGCCGTCAGCGCCATCCAAAGATAGAGCAGCAGCCACAGCCCGGCGCTGCCGTTGAGATAGACGGCGAAGTGGGTGCGGAATCGCGCGAAGATCACACCCGCGAGCAGGGCCCATGAGCCGAGCTTCATGAGCACCTGAAAATCGAGGCTCTTGTCTTCGTATTCACGGATGCGGAAGACGGCGGCGAGCATGATCAGTGAAAGCGTGAACAGCACAAGCGTCGCGGCGCGGTTTCCGGAGATCACCCGCAGCATGAAGGCGATTGCAATGGCGACCACCGGAATGCCGGCGAGTGCGCCGAACACGACAAGATCGGCCTGCGTGAGCGCGGCCGCAATGCCCGCAAGCCACAGCGCGATCAGCAGACCGAGGATCCAGCTTTCGTCGAAACGGAACAGGGAGAGGGCGCGATTCATGGCCCCTCCCGCGGCGTGTTAACCGCCGCCTCAAGCGCAACAATGCGGTAGCCCTCCGCCTTCAGGAAGGCGAGAAAATCGGGCAGGAAATCCGCCGTATGGGCCTGCGCGTCGTGGAGCATGACGATGCCGCGTCCACGGTTTTTGACCAGACGTTTCAGCCGCTCCAGGGTCTCGGCAGGGGGATCGCCCTTCCAGTCCTTGGGGCTGATGTCGGTGCTCATCACGATCTGCCCGCCCTCGGCAAGAAGACGGTTCATTTCCGGTGTCTGGCTGAGATTGGGATAGCGGAACAGGCGGGCATCCTGCGTGCGGCCGGTCGTCGTGCGGACGAAGTCGATCGTCTGTTCGATGTCGTCCTTGCCGACCTCTGGGGACACTTTTTTCAGATCGCGATGCGACCAGGTGTGGGTGCCGATCGTGTGGCCTTCGGCGGCGATGCGGCGAAGAAGTTCCGGCGCCTGCTTGGCACGGCGGCCCACCACGAAGAACGTCGCGCGGATGCATTCGCGTTTCAGCGTGTCGAGGATCCGCTCGGTGGATTTCGGGTTCGGGCCGTCGTCGAAGGTGAGGGCGATCTCTTTCGGAGCGAAGGGGGGCGAGGCGTAATGGAAGCTGCCCACCATCTCGCCGGGCGCGATGCTCTGGACGCGCGATGTGCCGAGCGTTCCTGCGCCGCAATTCTGTGCAAGCGCGGAAGGTGCGCCCGCGAGTACGAGCAGAATGGCGGTCAGGAGCTGCCTCATGCGCTGCGCTCCGGTGCGTTGCGCATGGCGTTGGCGATGGCATCCCACATCGGTTTTCGTTTCATGTCCACGTCGAGAGGCAATGGCCGGCTGGGCAGGCCGTCGGGCCGCTTGGCGGACGGATCGGAGTTCAGCCAGGTGTAACGGTCCGACAATCCCCATGTCATGACACCTATCACGGCAGGCTCGGACAGTGCCGCATCCAGATAGCGCGCGATGTGATCGGCCAGAATGCCGTCGCGCTCCGGGATGTCGGCGGGCAGATTGGTGTCCTGAATGTCGAGCTCGGTGATGATGATCTTCAGCCCGAGATCGGCAATCTTCCCGAGGAACGAGGTGTAGGCGACCGGATCGAACTTGATGTCGCGCGTCACGAGATGCGCCTGAAGGCCGACGGCATCCACGGGCACCGACGTCGCCTTCAGCCGTTCGAGAAGCCGGATCAGCGCGCGGCGGCGGGTGCGGTGGGTTTCGAGTTCGTATTCGAAGCCGTAATCGTTGTAGACGAGCCGGGCGCCGGGCGCCGCAAACCGCGCGGCCCGGAACGCTTCGCCGATATAGCCCGGCCCAAGTGCGTCGAGGAACGGCGATGTCCGCAGATTGTCGGACCGGCCATGCGTCGGTTCGATCGCTTCGTTGACGACATCCCAATCCTGTATGGAGCCGAAATTGCTCACCGTGCTGCGGACATGCCGCTGCATGAGCCCGTATTCCTTGTTCTTCAGCGCCGTGATGGCCCAGGCGGGAATGTTGCGGTGCCACACCAGAGTGTGCCCGCGCACGGACATTCTGTTGGCATTGGCGAAATCGACGAATTTCTGGGCGGTGCCGTATTGGCGCCGGTCGCGTTCACGCTCGAGGGCGCCCCATTTCATTTCCCATTCGGGAACGATGTATTCGGCCTCATGTTTGAGCGCGGTGGTGAAGTCACCCGCCATGAGCTGGGATGAGGTGACGGCCGCGCCGTAGAACAGCCCGCTCAAGCGCGCAATGCGCGCAAGGCTTGCCTCATCCTGAGACATCGCAAGGCGCGGCGCTCCGAGAAGAGCAAGACCGCCGCCGAGGACACTGCGTCGTGTGGGATACATCGGGCCGCGCTCCCGTCAGGCAACCTCGTTGGCGGGGAGAGCCGGCATCTGCCCATACGGCTCGGCGTAGACGGCGGCATCGTCGTAAAGATGCAGCATGTCGAGCTGGACCTTGTTCATCACCGCGCCGACCATCTTGCTGGTGACGAGCGGGGAGATGTGCAGCGCCTGCAGGATGGCGTCGCGCGGCGTCTGTTCCCATTCCACGACATAGATGAAACGGTCGATGACGCTGGCCGCGACGCGCGCGTCCACGGCGGCAAGCAGAGGCGGAAGATCCACGATGACGTAATCATAAGCTCGCACCATGGTCTCGATCAGAGCCCGGAAATCGGCCGAGCGCAGAAGCTCGTCCGACTGGACGGAACTGTCGACGCGTCCGGCCGGGAGCACATGCAGTCCCGTCGCTTCGTCGGCACGCATCACGCTCGGCAAAGCGGCTTCGCCACGCACGACCTGCACCAGACCGGACCTTGCGCGTTCGCCCTCGCGGGTGAGGCTCGAGCGGCGGAAATCGGCGTCGATCAGCGCCACGCGCTTGCCGGTACAGGCAAGATGCTTTGCAAGCAGGAGATTGGTGAGGGATTTTCCTTCCTGCGGCAGCGCGGAGACGGCGCAGATGACTTTCGGCGGCGCGCCGTCGCCGTGGCCCTGCAACGCGGCCTTGATGACGCGCATGGTCTCGTTCGCGCGCAACATCGGATCGCGCGATATGGGATATGCCCCCTTGGTGAAATCGGCTTTGCGTCCCTCTTCGCCTCTGCCGACAAGCGTCGGCACGATCTTTCTGGCGAACGGCACGCCGCGGGCCGCGACGGGCCGTTGGCCGCTAAGGACCGGGATGATGCCGAGCATCGGAAGGCCCGTCAGGTTTTCCAGTTCCCAGCTGCTCCGGACGACATTGTCGAAGCGGTCGCGCACCAGCGCAATGCCGATGCCGAGAAGCGCGCCCAGCCCGCCGGCGAAGGCGAGAACCCGCAGAATGCGCGGGCTGCTCGCGCGCAGCGGCCGTGTCGCGGGCGTAACGACGCGTGCCTCGGCGATGGGGAAGCTTGCATCCTGGTCGGTCTGGCGCAGGCGGCCGAGGAAGTTTTCATAGAGCGTGCGCGTTGCCGCGGCCTGTCGGTCGAGTTCGCGCAGGCGAACCATTTTCTCGTTGTCGCTGGCATTGTCCTTCTTGACCGCCTGAAGGCTCTCTTCAAGCGAGGCCTGCCGGCTCTGCGCGACGACAAGATCACTGCGCGCCGCATCGCCGACGCGGCGCAGCTCCGTCATCATCTGACGCGTCAGATCCTGCTTTTCGCGCTTTGTGAGGTCGAGGCCCGACTGGTCGCCGTTGAGGCGCCGGGTCAGCATGAGTTCGCGCAGGCCGAGCTTGGAGTATTGCTTGCGAAGATCGGCGAGGATGGGGCTTTCGAGCGTGTCCGCCGAGAGCGCGTCCGGGTTCTCGGTCTCGATGAGAGTGTTGATCTGTTCGACGCGGGCCCGCTTTTCGGCTGTCGCGGCGCGGGCGATCAGAAGTTGCGAATTCAGTTCGGACAGCTCGCGCTCGTTGAGAAACACGCCTTCAGATTGAACGAGATTGTTGTCGGTGCGGTAATCGGAAACCGATTGCTCCGCTTTCAGCACGCGTTCGCGCAGTTCTTCCACGCGCTGCTCGAGCCAGACATTTGCCTGGCGCGTCGTCTCGTACCTCGCATCGATCTGCCCGGCCATATAGGCCTCGGCGATGCCGTTGGAGATTTCGGCCGCGAGTGCCGGGTTGAGCGCTTCGAAATCGATATGGACGAGATAGGTGGTTCCCTGCCGCTGGACACTTGTCTGGGACATGACCGCCGAAACGAGCGCGCGTTCCTGGCTGTACTCGCTCGGGTCCGAGGAGCTCAGCAGAGAGAAAATCCAGCGTATCGGCATTTTTAGAATCGACGGACTGGCGATCTCGTCCTCGCGCCCCGTAAGGTCAAGCTTGCGGATGACCTGCAACGCAAGCGCTTCCGATTTGAGGATTTCAACCTGGCTGTCCACCGCGGCCGGATCCACGAGCGCAAGCGCAAGGCCCTGATTGCCGTTGTACAGATTGGGTTGTTTGAGATCGATAAGGACCGAGGTGCGGGCCGTATAGGCAGATGGTGTGGCGACGATGTAGGCGATGCCGAGGAGAAGGAACGCCAGAACCAGCGCGCCGATGAGCCGGATCTGACGCCGGAGTGCTGCGAGCAGGGCAACGATGAGTCGGCGCAGGTGGATTTCGTCGGAGGCGATACCGGTCGCCAAGGCAGTTTGACCCATGGTCAACCCTTCCATACGCCCCCACGACAGAGAGCTTACCCCAGTCTCAAAATCGAGCTATGCCGCAGATGTGATCCTAACCTGCAGTACGCGCATGAGAATTGATGGCCGGAACGGCGGAAGTGTGATCGTGGCGCGTTCACTTCCCGGCTGAAATTCGCTGGACTCATGTCCAGTCATGATTGAAATTCCAAGAACAGAAGAGATCGATCTTGATGAGAATCGGTCCGGGGGAGGGAGCCGTGCAAACAAACAGCATGGGCCGGCACATGCGCGACACGCCAAGCGTGCCGGATGTGCATTCAGAATATGTCTCGACGCGCGTCTTGTGGCGCTGGGCGGCGGTTCTTTTTTGCACCGCCTTCTGGGCAGGGATCGTGTGGACATTGCTTAAATTCATCGCATAACGCCGGTTTCGGTATTGGCGGTGTGTTCGTATGGACGCGTGACGCGCGGGTGAACCCGCATTCCTCCGGATTTGAAACGATCCGGGCGCACGAACGTTGCTCTCATGGGAAACGAGACAGCGTTTCCTGAAACCCACCACCATTCCGGACGTCTGATTGAATGGATATCAGCCTGCCTTCATGGCTCCTTGCCATGCCCTCCTGGGCATGGCTGCTCGTGGCGGTCACTTTTGCAAGCCTTGCGGGTGTTTTCGCCCATCACCTTTTGCGCTTCATTGTTCGTCGCCTCGAACACATGCGCCGCACGACGATGCTCCGTCTTGTGATGCGGCGTGTTCAGCCGTCGGTGGCCATTCTCGTCGGGGTCTTCGTCTTTGCGGCCCTGATTCCGGCGACGGGCTATCCGGCTCCCGCGCAGATCGGGCTTGCGCGCGGTGCCGTCGTCGTCGGTACGCTCGCGTTTGGTCTGGCAGCTTACCGTCTGACGCAGCTCGGCTTCGACATTTATGCACGGCGGCACGACGGGGTGGACCTGTCGGAGGACGTTCACGTGCGGCGTCGCCAGACGCGGCTGAACCTGCTGCGCCGTCTTGCGACGGTCACGGTCGCGGTCGCGACCATTGCGCTGGTCTTCATGTCGCTTCCGGCCCTGCGAACACTCGGCGTCAGCCTGTTCGCCTCGGCGGGTGTTGCCGGTATCGCCATCGGTCTTGCCGCCCGTCCGGCGATTTCAAACCTGCTGGCGGGCATCCAGATCGCGTTCACCGAGCCGATCCGGATCGGCGATCAGGTGGTGCTCGAAGGCGAATGGGGCACGGTCGAGGACATCACCTCCACCTATGTCGTCGTCAATGTCTGGGACCAGAGGCGGCTCATCCTGCCGCTGTCCTATTTCCTCGAAAAACCGTTCCAGAACTGGACGCGCGAGAACCCGCAGATACTCGGCACGTCGATGTTCTATGTGGATTATTCCGTGCCGGTCGAGGAAATGCGCACGCAACTGCAGACCGTGCTGCGCGGCACAAAGCTTTGGGATGGCCGCGCCTGCGCGTTGCAGGTGACGGACTGCAAGGAAAACACGGTCGAAATCCGGGCGCTGATGAGCGCGCGCAATGCCGGCAGCGCCTTCGATCTGCGCTGCTATGTGCGCGAAAAGATGATCGAGTGGCTGCGCTCCGAATATCCGCACGCTTTGCCGCGAACGCGATTTGCGGTCGATCGCAAGCTTCTCGAAGTCCCCGGCCTCGGGAACGGCATGGCCGCGCCGGGCACGGCCTGAATGCCAGTCTGACGCGGACGTTCGGCATTGCCATCACGTCCCTACGCGCTTCGGCGCGTCGGGCGTGATATGTGGCGATGCCGGACAGGTGTCGACCACGCGGCTTAGCCCAATTGCCGGTTGATGCCGCGGCAAAACAGGGTAAGGGCAGGGGTTCACGAGGGCGGAAGATTTGTCCGAAGGCTCCCATCCCGGCACGCGGCGCATCGGCCTTGCGCTGTTCATGGCCGGTTTTGCAACATTCTCGCTGATCTATTGCACCCAGCCGCTGCTTCCGGAATTCGCGGCCGAGTTCGGTGTCACGCCGGCGGCAAGCTCTCTGGCGCTCTCGCTGACGACCGGCGGACTTGCCGTTTCGATTCTTCTGGCCGGGGCGCTGTCGGAAACGCTGGGGCGGCGCGGGCTGATGTTCGTGTGCATGGCGGGCGCCGCGATCCTGAACCTTATTTCCTCCGTCGCGCCGAGCTGGAATGCACTTTTGGTCACGCGCGCGCTGGAGGGGATCGTGCTTGGCGGTGTTCCGGCGGTCGCGATGGCCTATCTGGCCGAGGAAATCCCCAGGAACCGGCTCGGCTTCGCGATGGGGCTCTATGTGAGCGGAACGGCGTTCGGCGGCATGATCGGGCGCGTCGCCATCGGCGCGTTGACGGAGATCACGTCCTGGCGCATCGCGCTCGGCACCATGGCCTGCGCCGATCTGGTGATCGCCATCCTGTTCTTCTTTCTTCTGCCGCGCTCGCGGAATTTCACGCGGCGGCGTGACGTCAGCCTCGCCTTCCACACGAGCGCCTGGGCAGGGCATCTGAAGAACCGCGACATGCCCTGGCTTTTCCTCATCGCGTTTCTGGCGATGGGGGCCTTCGTCACCGTCTATAATTACGCCGGCTTTCGGCTCATCGAGGCCCCTTACAATCTCAACCAGACGGAGATCGGGCTGATCTTCCTCGCCTACACGCTGGGGATGGTCGCGTCCTCGCTGGCCGGTGCGATGGCCGACCGTTTCGGGCGGGCAAATGTCGTCATTGCCGGTGCCGCGGTGACGTTTGCAGGGCTGCTGCTCACCCTTATGACGCCGCTTGCGGTGGTCATTGCGGGGATCTGCGTCATTACGATGGGATTCTTCGCCATGCATGCGGTCGCGAGCGGCTGGGTGGGCGGGCTCGCGGCGCAGAACAAGAGCCACGCATCCTCGCTTTATCTGCTGGCCTATTATCTCGGATCGAGCGTGCTCGGCTCCGTGGGCGGCTGGTTCTGGTATGAGGGGTTGTGGCCTGCGGTCGTGGCCTTCTGCGGATGCCTGGTCGCGGCCATTTTCGCAATCGCGCTCTCCCTGAAGGTGATGAGCAGAGCGCGGGCGCCCTGACGCGCGTGGGCCCGCCGTATGAACGGTCCCGAAAAGATCAATGCCAGCCGGCCTGTAAGCCGGGTTCTGTAGGGCCGCAGCCCGAAAGCTGCGACGTGACGGCCATTCCTCTGGGACATCCGTTGCCGGACATCTCAAGCAACCAACCCGGACGGCTCTCTGGAGGCGGGATCTGGGCAGAGCCCGCGCCGTCCCTATTCGGTTTTGCTCCCGGTGGGGTTTGCCATGCCGCTCCTGTTGCCAGTCGCGCGGTGCGCTCTTACCGCACCCTTTCACCCTTACCTGCGGCAAGCCGCAGGCGGTTTACTTTCTGTGGCACTTTCCCTGAGGTCGCCCTCGCCGGACGTTATCCGGCACCGTGCCTCCATGGAGCCCGGACTTTCCTCTCCTTGCGGAGCGGCCGTCCAGCCGACTGGCAGGTCTCATTAGGGGCTAGGGCAGGTGATGCGCAAGAGCCGCCTTTCGCCGGAGGTCTGGCTTGTGGACCTTCGTGGCGGGGTCTAGTCACCGAGCATGAGCACGCCCGACTCGCCCGCCACGAAGGCCTTCTTCCGCGCCGCGCCTTTTCTGTTCATTGTCATCTGGGCAACGGGCTTCATCGTTGCGCGCCTTGTGGCGCCACATGCCGATCCGCTGACCTTCCTGTCGGTGCGCTATGTTCTGGCGATCGCGTTTCTGGCCGCGCTCGCCGTCGTCCAGAGCGCGCCTTGGCCCAAAAGCTGGCGCGACGCCGGGCGCCTGGCCGTTGCGGGGCTCCTTCTCCACGGAGTTTATCTCGGCGGCATTTTCTGGAGCGTGCGGCACGGGCTCCCGGCCGGTTTCGCCGGGCTTCTGGCGGGGCTTCAGCCGCTTCTGACGGCACTGGTCGCGGCGCCCCTGCTCGGGGAGCGGGTCGGTCTTCTGAAATGGGTCGGCATCGCGCTTGGTTTTGTCGGGGCGGTGCTGGTGCTGCTGCCCAAGCTCGGCACGGGGGCGGATGCGGTGCCGCCGGTCGCGCTGCTTGTCGGGTTCATCGCGGTGCTGGCGTTCACGGCCGGAACCATCTGGCAGAAGCGGACCGGCGGGCAGATGGATCTTCGCACCGGCAATGTCGTGCAGTTTTCGGCCGCCTTCGTGCCGACGGCGCTCGTTGCCTTCCTGACGGAGGAGGGCAAGTTCGATTTCGCGCCCGAACTGTGGATCGGGCTGCTATGGGCGGTGTTCGGCCTGTCGATCGGCGCGATCGTGCTGCTTCTGCTGATGATCCGCCGCGGCGCGGTCGTACAGACGGCGAGCCTTCTTTATCTCGTGCCCGCGGTCACCGCGCTGATGGCGTGGGCCATTTTCGGCGAAACGCTGAACATGCTGCAGATCGGCGGCATGGTCCTGACGGCGTTCGGGGTCGCACTCGTCACGCGGGCCAAAGCCTAAAAAAACTCCCGCCTGAGCGGGAGTTTTTCAAGTCCTTACGAGCGGCTTTTTTCGTTCTCGGCGACCTGAACCGGCGCCGCATAGGACGGCGCCTTCTGCGCCATGTATTTCTTGACCTTGCCGCAATAGACGGCCCCGGCCTTCGTCACGCCGCGCACGCCGTGTCCGCCCTGATATTTCGAGACGGCGCCGCACATATTGCCGCCCGCCTGCCGGTTTGCTTCGGCCAGATAGCGCATGCCGTAATCGAGATTGGTCGCCGGCTCGTAGAGCGCCTTGCGGCTTCCCTTGTAACCCATGCCCTGTGCCGTGCGGTAGGAGAGCTGCATCAGGCCGATATAGCCGCCGGGTCCCGTGGCGTTGGCGCGGTAGCGGCTTTCGACCATGACGACGCCGTGGGCGAGATGCTGCGGCACGCCGTGCTTTGCGGCGTAATGCTGAACGAGGCTCGCGAGGTTTCCACCGCGCGGCAGCGCTTCCGTCGACGCCGAGGCGCGGCCTTCGCGCAGCTCTTCACGCTCCTTGCGATCCGCACGCTCCGTCTTCGCCTTGCGGTCGACCTTCGCCGATGTGCGGGACACCGATTTCGCGGGCGCTTTTTCGGCGGCCTCCTTCTGAAGAAATTCAATCGCGGATTCAGCCGAAGCCGGAGTGGCAAAAGCGAGGGTCGTCGCGGCAAGGGCGCCGCAAAGGAGAGTGCGATACATCAGAAGAAACTCCACGATTACTCGAACAGCCGTGGAAGTCGCCGCGAAATCAGGCCGTGATGAGGACAGGAAGGGACCTGAATTGTCTATTTTATGACCATTCCGTGACGCAACACTTGTTCCGTCATACTTTCGGCAAAGCCTTTAACAGCCTTCGCATCGTTGCGATGGTCGATGGATCGACTGTCCCATCGACCTTTTCCTGACGGAAATGACGCTGGAAAGCGGTGGCGACCGCCTTGGTCTGGGCGTCGAACACGCCCGAAATCTCGATCCCATAGCCGTAGATCGAGAACAGGGTCTGGATCTCCTCGACCGGCTCGCCCTCATCGCCCTCGAAAAAGGTGTCTCCGGTCGTCGTCAGCGGCGCAGGCTTCTGCCAATGGCCGAGTTTGGCCGCAGAAAGCCGGTCCCACGGGAATTTCTCGCCCGGATCGTCTTTCCGGCGCGGCGCCACATCGGAATGGGCCAGAACCCGGTTGCGCGGGATGTTGTGGCGCGCGCAGATATCGAGACCGAGCGCGATCACCGCCTCGATCTGGGCGTCGGGGAAATCGCGGTAGCCATGCTCATGGCCGGGATTTTGGATCTCGATGCCGATGGAGCGGGAATTGACGTCCGTCTCGCCCTCCCAGTTCGACAGGCCCGCATGCCAGGCCCGCCGTTCCTCCGGCACCATCTGCACGATCCGCCCGTCCTCGTGGACGAGGTAATGGCAGGATACCTTGCTCGCCGGATCGCAGAGCCGGGCCACCGCCTCATCGGCCGAGACCATGCCGGTGTAGTGCAGAAGGAGGATGTCGATCTCCTCGTCCCGCGCGTCATGGCTCGGGGAGGGGGAGACGATGGAGACGAGCGGCGTATCGGCTTGAAATGACATGAAGGAAGCCGTGCCACATGCCGGGGCACGTTCGCAAGGAACAGCCACCTTCCCGGGGCGTTGAGGCTTTGACCGATACCCCAAGGGGAGGCCCCTATGACCCGTTTTCACCTCATGGCCTGTGTGGGAGCCTCGCTCCTCGCCGGGCCCGCTCTGGCGCAGATATCATCCGCGCCGTCGTCCTCACCGTCTTCACCGTCTGGTTCGACGATCGGCGGCACGGCAGCGCCGGCGACGGGCGTGTCCGGTGGACGGGGGGCAACAAGCGTCGATGTGCCGAACCCGGCCGCCGCCCCGAACAGTCAGGTCGCGCCGAGCGCGGCGGGAATGCCGGGAGGCGCAAGCCAGGTGCCCTCGTCGCCGGGATCGGGCGCCGGAACGTCCGTCCCCGTCTGGGGCACACGCGATGGCTCCGTGCCGAGCGTCTCCGGCTCGATCGATGAGTCCTCGACACGCTCAAGCAGCACCGATTGTTCGGGTACGGGCACGCGGTCAAGCTCCGGCAGCGGATCGACCAGCGCAACGACATCGAACTGCGCCACCGGCAGCGGGGGCAGCGGCTCCAGCCTTGGCACAAGCAACATCATGGGATCGGGAGCGCCCATCGACGTCCGCGGCAACTGATCAGTCGTCGAGGGCGTCTTCGCCCACGCTGCCGGTCGTCCCGTTGTAGGGTGTCGGTACGCGCGCAATCGGCCAGCGGCTGTGCGGTGCGTAGGACATCGGCACATTGTCGGAGACCGGCCCGTTCGGATAGGAATAGGGCTGCTGTTGCGGCGGATATGCCTGACCCGCGGGCGGGTAGTAATGCGGCTGCTGCTGGAATTGCGGCGCGCTCGGAACGTTTTTCGGGTGCGGACGGCAATAGGCCGTCCAGTTGGAATTGTGCCGCGCCAGATCCATGTGGAAATGATCCTCGTGATAGCCGTCGCTGCCGGGGCCGAGCACCGTCTTGAACGTGCCGCACGCGCCCGCATGCACCTGCCTCAGAAAGGCCCGTTGATCGGGTGAACCGCGCCAGCCGCCCTGGACCGTGATCTCGCGGCCATCGGCAAGGTAAAATGCCTTGATGTCGAGCGCGTTTCCGAACGAGTGCTCGGAGAGCTTGGCCCCGCGCTTGTTGTTACGCGTGCGGCATCCATACGAGGCGATGTTCTTGATGCCGACGACAGGCTGGCCGAAATTGCCGTAGGCGGCGGGCTGCACGCTTTCACGCATCCAGCGGTTCAGCGCCGAATTCATCGGGCAGCCGATCCGCGCCGAAGGTTGGATCGCGACTTCGCCGCCGCTCAGCGCCGACACGCGAAACGGATGTTCGAGGCCGCAGGAATATTTCTGGTTGATCGCCGGAAGCCGTTCCGCGAAGGCGGAAGGAACGAGTTCCCCCGCGCGCAGGCAGCGCTGTTCTTCCGCGTCCCGCCAGGCTTCGCGGGGTTCGCCGAACAGGTCGAACTTTCCGCAACCTGCCAGCAACACGGCGAGAGACGCACCTACAAGACCGAACGCAACACGGGTCTTCATCGCCCGCTAAAATGCGGGGCTTTAGGTTAAGGCTGCGTTTACGATGCGCCGGTGTCGATCAAGCGCCGTTCAGGCCGCGCGCATTCCTTCGAGGAAGGAGCGGACGGTCGCCGACATGGTCGCCGTCTGGTCCTTCAGCGCCCCGACGGCGGCGGCGACGTCGCCCGAGGCACGGGCGGCATTGTCGGCTGCTTCGCTGACGCTTTCCATACTGCCGCGCGCCTCGCCGGTGCGGGCGGCAGCGCTGGTGATGGAGGAGGAGATTTCCTTCGTCGCGGCATTCTGCTCTTCCACCGCCGAGGAGATGGCGGTGAGAACCACGTCGAGTTCGCCGATCGTCTTCGAGACGTTGTCGATGCTGGCCGTTGCGGTTTCGGTGGTGCGGTGCATGCGGTCGATCTGGGCGCTGATTTCCTCGGTCGCTTTCGCCGTCTGGCTGGCGAGCATCTTCACTTCCGATGCGACGACCGCAAAACCCCTGCCGGCCTCACCGGCGCGGGCGGCTTCGATGGTGGCGTTGAGCGCAAGAAGATTGGTCTGCGCGGCGATGTCGGTGATCAGTGTGACGATCTTGCCGATTTCGCTTGCGGAGGCCGCAAGCTCCGCGCTCTGGCGCGCGCTTTCCTGCGCTTCACCGACCGCGCGGGCGGACACCGCCGAGCACTGCTCGACCTGACGTCCGATTTCGTTGACGGAAGCCGACAATTCCTCGGCCGCGCCGGAGACCTCGGCGGCGTTTTCGCTGGCCTGGTCGGATGCGGACGTTGCCTCGCCGACGCGATCGCGGGTGACGTGGGAGACGCCGGTCAAATCCTCCGCGGTGCGGCTGAGTTGCTCGGTCGCATCCGAGACGGTTGCAAGTACGGCGCTCACGGACTGCTCGAACTCGGCGGCGATACGCGCGAGGCGCTCACCGCGCATGCGATGGCGGTCGCCGTCCGTGCGCGTTGCATCTTCCAGCTCCTGCTGGCGGTGGGCGCTTTCGCGGAACGTTTCGAGCGCGCGGGCAATATCGCCGACCTCGTCGCTGCGCGATGTGCTGGGGATGGCGATGTCGAGTTTGCCTCCGGCCAGTTCCCGGACCGCTTCGGTGACCGCGATCAGGGGACGCAAACCGCGCCGGATGCCGAGACCGGCGGCGAGAAGAAGAAGGACGCAGACGCCGACCGCACCGATCAGCACATTGCGCGCGGTTTCCCAGAGCGTGGTGTCGAGCGCCGAGCGATCGAGGCCGACGAAGACGATGCCGATCACGTCCCCGGCTTCGGTCTTTATGGGGGTGTACTGGGTGAAATAGGGCTTGCCGAGAATATCGGCTTCGCCGCGATAGACCTCGCCTGCCTTCATCGCCTTCCAGACCGCGCCGTCCTTGCCGAGCGGCGTGCCGATGGCGCGCGTGCCGTCCGCTTTCATGATGTTGGTGGTGCGGCGCCAGAAATCGTCGCTCGCGGCATCATAGGCGAAGAAGGTGGCGGACTGGCCGGTGGTGCGGCCGATCTTGTCGATCAGCTCGTGGCTTTGGAAATCGGGGATCGCCGGACCGACAACGGTGGAGATCTGCTCACCCGTGTATTCGACGCGCGCGTCCCCCAGCAGGTCGGAGAGAGCGTTCGCCGCGACGCGGGAGTTGAGTTCCTGATTGCCTGCGGCGTTCTCTAGCATCTCCGCCCGCAGGCCGTAGAGCATGAAGGCGCCAATCGCGAGTGTGTTCACGGTGAGAAGGGCGAGGACGAAAAATTGAGCCTTCGCGCTCAGACGCGGTTTCCAACGCAGCATGGGACCAGCCTCCCGGGATATTTTCCGGAGGCAAAATCACATCAAAATCTTGCGTTTACTTTAAGAGGCGCGGGCGTATCTGACGATATGCGCGATCTATGAACTCAGCCGAGCGCGGCTTTGACGAGGCCGTTTGCCTTGCCGAAATCCATCTTGCCGGCGTAGCGGGCCTTCAGCTCGCCCATCACCTTGCCCATGTCCTTCATGCCGGATGCGCCAAGCTCCGCGACCAGCGCATCCACGGCGGCCTTGGCTTCGGCCTCGTCCATCTGCTTGGGCATGAAGGCCGTGATGTGCGCGATCTCGGCACGCTCCTGCGCGGCGAGTTCGGGGCGGGCATTGTCTTCGTAGATTTTCGCCGAATCCTCGCGCTGCTTGACCATTTTCTGGAGAAGCTGGAGCGCCTCGTCGTCGGAGAGCGGTCCCTTGCCGGCGCCGCGTGCCTCGATGTCCTTGTCCTTCAGGGCGGCGTTGATGAGACGCATCGTGCCAAGCCTGGTCTTGTCGCCCGATTTCATGGCGTCCTTGAGTGCGGTGTTGATCGCCTCGCGAAGGGTCGACATGGCAGATTTGCTCCGGAGAAAAAGGGCGGTGGTGTTGACCCGCGAAGTTATGAGCCTTAGCTAGCCCCCTGACTCGCGCGGATGATGATAGCGCGGCCAGACCTAAGGCAGACATGACGAGCGAACAAGCCCCCCGGGGTTCGGGCGATGCCTGGACCGAAGAAAGACCCACGGCCTTACTTGTGCTGGCCGATGGCACCATTCTCGAAGGGCAGGGCATCGGCGCCGAAGGCTCCGCCACCGGCGAGGTCTGTTTCAACACCGCGATGACGGGCTATCAGGAAATCCTGACGGACCCCTCTTATGCCGGGCAGATCGTCACGTTCACGTTCCCGCACATCGGCAATGTCGGCACCAACGACGACGACATCGAGACGGTCAATCTGGCGGCCTCGGCGGGCGTGCGGGGCGTCGTTCTGGCCGCGCCGATCACCGATCCGTCGAACTGGCGCGCCAGCCGCGGGCTCGATGCCTGGCTGAAGGCGCGCGGCATTTCCGGCATCACCGGCGTCGACACACGCGCGCTCACCGCGCTCATCCGCGAGAAGGGCATGCCCAACGCGGTCATCGCCCATCATCCGGACGGGCATTTCGACGTGGATGCGCTGCGCCAGACGGCTGCCGCCATTCCCGATATGGAGGGCGTCGACCTCGTGCCCGGCGTCACCTCCGCCCAGCGTTTCGACTGGGACGAGACGGCCTGGACGTTCGAAGGCGGCTACCAGAAACTCGGTGAGGGCAAGCGCCGCGTCGTGGCGATCGACTTCGGTGCCAAGCGCAACATTCTTCGCCTTCTGGCCGAGCAGGGCAACGAAGTCGTCGTCGTGCCCGCAACCGCGAGCGCCGAGGACATTCTGGCCCTGAAGCCGGACGGCGTGTTCCTGTCGAACGGACCGGGAGATCCGGCGGCGACGGGCGAATATGCGGTGCCGGTCATCCGCGCCATTCTCGACAAGAAGGTCCCGACCTTCGGCATCTGCCTCGGCCACCAGCTTCTCGGCCTCGCCATCGGCGCGAAGACGCAGAAAATGCATCAGGGCCACCACGGCGCGAACCATCCGGTCAAGGATTTCACCACCGGAAAAGTCGAGATTACCTCTATGAATCATGGCTTTGCGGTGGATCGTGAAACCTTGCCGTCAAACGCCGAGGAAACCCATGTCTCGCTGTTCGACGGCTCGAACTGCGGCATCCGCCTGACCGACCGTCCGGCCTTCTCGGTGCAATACCACCCCGAGGCGAGCCCCGGCCCGCAGGACAGTCATTACCTGTTCAAGAGGTTCGCGGACCTCATCGACGAGCAAAGGTGAAGTGAGTACGAACTTTGTTCGCCTGACTTACGAACCTGAAGATGAGTTCCATGGCGAACTTCACGCGCATGCGGAAGTTGCCGGGTTTGTTGGCAGCAGCTCCGCGTATTTCAATCGCGCGACAATTCAGGAATTCGCCGACCAGATTCGAAACGGCACTACGCAGTTGCCGATGACAGTCGAGTTGGCACTTGCGGATTCGGCCGGCAATGTCAGCATCGTCATTTCTGCATGGGGCAATTTGGGCAAACTATCCGTCGGGATCGAGCTGAACTCCCAATTTCAACCCGACGACCTGCCTCAGCACTCGGTTCTTAGATTCGTCGTCGATTATTCCAGCCTCGATAGCTTCGCCACGTCTTTATTCTCGATACTTCTCGATCAGAATGCAGAGGCCGTGTTGGTCGGAGACTAAGCCCCCTTCACAAGCCGCAGCACGCCGATATAGCCGAGGAAGCTTTCCAGGATTTCGGGTTCTCCGAGCCCCGCCTCGCGAACCAGCCGGTCGAGTTCGCCGTTCAGTTGCGGCCGTACATATTCGTGGAAATCGAAGCGCATCGGAATGCTCGCGGCATAGCCGAGCAGGCTGCGCGGCTTGCCGTAATCGGTAATGACAAGCCGTCCGCCCGGCTTCAGAACGCGCCACATTTCGCGCAAGGCCTCGGCTTTTACGTCGCTCGGCAGATGGTGGAAGAAATAGGAGCTCGTCACCGCATCGAGTGACGCATCCGCGAAGGGCAGGGCTTCCGCCACGCCGACACGGAAGCGGGCGTCCGAGCTGTGCTCGCGTGCGCGCTTTCCGGCAAGCTCGATCATCGCGGGCGTTGCGTCGATGCCGGTTGCCGAGCCCGCTCGGCCGGCCTGACGGGCCGCCGCGATGACGAGCTTTCCGGTGCCGCAGCCGATGTCGAGAAGATGATCTCCCTTGCAGACGCGTGCAGCACGCAATGTCGCCTGGAGGATGGCTTCCTGCTGCCCGCCGCTGATGAGGTTTTCCAGCGTATCGACAAGGCCCGCGCGGCCATCGACGCGCAGGCCGCGCGTTTGCGGAATGCCTTCGCCGATGAGGTCGGGGGTCGCGACGGCGGTGCGCAGTCTGGCGGGCTGCGCGAGCACGAGCAGGCACAGGCCAAGCAGCGAGACGATGGCAAGCGCGCCGAGATAATAGGCCCAGTCCGCGGGCCATGCGTCCGTCGTCGCGTGGCCGGTCCGAAGATCGATGCCGATCTCCATCAGCACCGAATAGGCGACGACGAAATACAGCGCGCCGAATTCCGCGCGGAACGCCGTCTTCCAGTCGAACGGTGTTTCGGCATTCCGCCACAGCCGTGCGGACGGAAGGAATGCGGGCGTGCGTGCCGTCCATGCGGCGTGGCGCTCGCCGTGCAGCGCGCGCAGGCGTGAATCTTCGCGGGACGCGGCGCGGGCGTAATAGAACGCAAAGCCGGCCAGCGCGACGAGTGAAAACCACCAGACATAGGTGCCGAGCGCAACGCCCAGAACGATCATCAGATCGCCCAGCAGCTTTGGATGGCGCATGGCCGAATAAGGGCCCGCGCGAAGGCTCGAGGTGTCGCTGCCCGCGACATAGAGGCGAACCAGAACGCCGCAGGACGCGATGAAAATGCTGATGCCTTGAAGAACATCCTCAGCGGTCTTGCCGAAGGCCTCCTGGGTCTGTGCGCCGGAGAGATAGGCGACCGCGAATGCGAGGGTAACGAGCGCGGCTGGAAAAACCACGCGCTCATGCGTGCGAGGTGAAGCGAGGTGTTCGGATGCCATGCTCTGTCATTCCAGCGGTGTAGAAGAGCTATTCGGCCTCCCGGATTGGGGCAGTTTGAAGACGGGCGTCAGCACCAGGGCTGGCGGCGGCCTTCCCAGGGACGAGCAAGGCCTTCCGACACCAGCGCGCCGCCGAGGGAGCGTCCGTCGCGTTCGAGGACGCGCAGTTTGCGCCCGTATTGGTCGGTGTCGCGCTCATAGGGGCGGATGACGAAGCGCCCGGAATTCAGAAGCTGCTGAAGGCGCTGCGTGGCGCGCTCGCCAAGCGCGGCCTCCCGGGTGCAACGCGAGGGATGGGTCTCCGGCGCATCGATGTCGGCGATCCGGATCGGGTCGTTGCCCAGATAGAAGGTGTCGCCGTCGATCACGCAATTGCTGTGCGGGGCGAAGGCACAGATGCCGAACGAGATCGTCGGTGCGGGCGCCTTGCCGGCCGGGAGCGCCGCAGGTGAGGTCGAATAGCCGGCGATCTGGCGGGTCCTGTCCCACAGGCTTTGGGCCCGGTCGGTCGTGTCGTTCGCGAGCGCGTAATAGCCGCCGAAAGCGGCAAGCACGATCAGAACCCGCCACGACGCCCAGGACCGGGGCGCCGGTTGCGCGCGAAGCCGGGGATGGGCCAGCCGCGAATGCGTGTGCCTCAGGGAATAGCTCATGGACCGCCTCTTTGGCCCGAGCAAACGCCGCGCGGATTAACAGAAGATGAGGGCGGCGACGCTTTGCGGTGGGATCGCGCCCCACAAACCTCTCGTTAACTCTGATGCCTTATTTTTTTCAGCTACTTAGCTTGATTAATGGCAGCGCGACTGACGTGAAAAATGGTTAATTGTGGCTAAATATGGTTTGACCTCCCATCCTATCCCATGTTATCCCAAGGCATCCCTCGGGGAGCGCTCGTCGCGAGTACCTGTTCCAAGGCTGGAGGGGCCAAGGAGCGAGGATAGGCGGGGCCGGGCTGAGGGATGCGAGGGGACCCATGGACCGCTTCGTGTCCAATTTCACAAACCGGCTGGACGCCAAGGGGCGGGTGTCGATCCCTGCCTCGTTTCGTGCTGTCCTGGCGCGGGATGGATACGAGGGCCTGTGCGTCCTGCCGTCGCTCGATTCCCAGGCGCTGGACGCCGGTGGAAACGCGCTTCTTTCGGAGATCAACCAGCTCATCGAGAGCTATCCGCCCTATTCGGAGGAGCGGGATACTTTGTCTTCGGCCTTGCTTGGCACGAGCGAAGTGCTCAAAACGGACGCCGAGGGCCGCATCATCCTCACCGAGAGCCTGAAGTCCTTTGCGGGCATCCGGGATCAGGTGACCTTCGTCGGCCACGGACACAAATTCCAGATTTGGGAGCCGGAGACATTTCGCGTCCATCTCGACGCCGCACGCGCAAAGGCGCGCGACCTGCGCCGCACGGCCGGCGCAAAGGGCAAGGAGACGCTGCAATGATGGCGCTCCTCGACACAGCCACGCCCGCACAGGCCCAGCGCCACATTTCGGTGATGCGCGAGGAGGCGGTGGCCGCGCTCGCGCCCGTCGACGGCGGCACATACATTGACGGAACCTTCGGCGCCGGCGGCTACAGCCGCGCCATTCTCGACATCGCCGATGCGCGCGTCGTCGGCATCGACCGCGACCGGCAGGCCATTGCCGGTGCCGCGACATTGGTGGAGGAGGCGGAAGGTCGCCTTGCAATAATTGAGGGCCGCTTCGGCGATCTGAAGACGATCGTCCATGATCTCGGCATCGAGCGCGTTGAGGGCGTGGTTCTCGATGTTGGTGTGTCGAGCATGCAGCTCGACACGGCCGAGCGCGGCTTCTCCTTCCGGTTCGACGGACCGCTCGACATGCGCATGGGCGGCGACGGGCCGAGCGCCGAAGACCTCGTGAACGAGTTCGCCGAGAAGGATCTCGCGGCCCTGATCCGCACCTTCGGCGAGGAGCGCCGGGCCGGCGCCATCGCCAAGGCCATTGTTGCGGAGCGTGCGAATGCGCGCATCGATTCCACGCAGAAGCTTGCGAAAATCTGCGAGAGCGTGCTTGGCCGCTCTCCCGACATGATCAACCCCGCGACGCGCACCTTCCAGGCGCTGCGCATCGCGGTGAACGATGAACTGGGCGAGCTTTTGCGCGCGCTGTTTGCCGCCGAAGAAGTGCTTGCGCCGGGCGGCCGCCTTGCCGTCGTCAGCTTCCATTCTCTGGAAGACCGCATCGTCAAGACATTCCTCGCCGAGCGCACGCGCACGACGCCCAATGTCTCGCGTCACGCTCCCGCGACCTTCGCCGCCGCGCCGACCTTCATTCCCATCGTGCGTTCCGCGACGCCGGGCGATGAGGAAATGGCGCAGAACCCGCGCGCCCGCTCGGCACGGCTTCGTGCCGCCGAGCGTACGCATGCCGCGGCGCGTCCCGAAGGCGATCCTCTGGCCTATGGTGTGCCGCAGCTCGCGGCGCTGACCCAGTTCATGGCGCGCAAATGAGCTTCATGCGTTTGATCAACATTCTGGCGGTCTGTCTTCTGATCGGCTCCGCCGTCTGGGTCTACCAGCTCAAATATCAGGCGACGTGGCAGACCGTGGAAATCGAGCGCCTCAACCGCCAGATCCTGCGCGAGAAATCCGCGATCAATGTGCTTGAGGCCGAATGGGCGCACCTGACGCGTCCCGATCGAATCCAGACTCTCGCTGAGCGGCATCTCGATCTGAAGGTTGGGGATTCCCGGCAGCGCATCGCGCTGGCCGACATTCCGATGCGTCCGGCGCGCGTGGATTCGATTGCCGACACCATTGCCTCGCTCGGTGCCTTGCAGGCGCCGATTGCCGATGAGCCGGCCTCTTCCGGCGGCGTGGACCTGATCGGCCGTACCATCGAGAGCATGGGTCTTGCCATGCCGAGTGCGGACGAGCGCGTGGATCGCACCATGCGCGAATTTGGCATCGAACGGGGAGGCGCCCAGTGACGCCGCGCCGCGCCGCAGGGCGTGTCCGTCTTGCGATGATCGCGTTCGGCGCGGTTTTCCTCGCCATCGGCGGAAAGCTCGTCTGGTTCGGCATCGAGCCCGACCTCCAGGTCAAGGAGCGTATTGACGCCGAGGCCGCTCTTGCGCAGACGCGTCCGCGCATTCTCGACCGCAACGGCAAACAGCTTGCCACCGATATCGAGACAAGCTCGATCTTCGCCGAGCCGCGTCGCATGCTCGATACGGACGAGGCCGCCGAGGCGCTCATCGAAGTCGTTCCCGAACTCGATCCCAACGAACTGCGCAAACGGTTCAGCCGCGACCGTGGCTTCGTCTGGGTGAAGCGCGAAATCTCGCCGCGCGATCAGGCCATGGTGCACCGGCTCGGCATTCCGGGCGTCGGCTTCCTGCGCGAGCAAAGGCGGGTCTATCCGAACGGCAACATCGTCTCGCACGCCATCGGCGCGGTCGATGTGGACAACAACGGCATTTCCGGCATCGAGCAATATCTCGACAAGTCCGGCAATATATCCAAGACCGGCAAGGACGTGCTGAAGCCGGTCGAGCTTGCGCTCGACCTCAACGTGCAGCACGCGGTGCGCGACGAACTGGTGAAGGCCAAGGCCGAATTCCAGGCGATCGCCGCGTCCGGCGTCGTGCTCGATGTCGAGACGGGCGAGATCGTGTCGTTCGTGTCGCTTCCCGATTTCGATCCGAACGTGCCGACGGATGCGCTGAAGCCCGACAACATCAACCGCCTTGCCGTCGGCGTCTACGAGATGGGGTCGACCTTCAAGGCGCTCACGCTCGCAATGGCGCTCGACAGTGGCCTGGTTCGGCTGACCGACCGTTTCGACGCGACCCGGCCGCTTCAGTACGGACGTTTCCGCATTACGGATTATCACGGCACGAACCGCGTGCTTTCCGTGCCGGAGGTTTTCGTCCACTCCTCGAACATCGGCACGGCGAAGATCGCGCTCAAGATCGGCGTCGAGGGCCACAAGGCGTTCCTCAAGAAGCTCGGCGTGATGGATCGGCTGCGGACCGAACTTGCGGAAAGCGCCCATCCCATCCTGCCGCGCAACTGGGGCGAACTGAACACCGTCACGGTATCCTACGGCCACGGCATTGCGGTGGCGCCGCTTCAGGGTCTGATGGCGACGGCCGCGTTGATGAATGGCGGCGTGCTTATCCCGCCGACTTTCCTCAAACGCTCCAAGGACGAGGCGCGAACGCTCGGCACGCAGGTCATCAAGCCGTTCACCAGTGAGCAGATGCGGTATCTGTTTCGGCTGAACGCCGAAAAGGGCTCGGCCAAGAAGGCGGACATTCCGGGCTATCGCGTCGGCGGAAAAACCGGCACGGCCGAGAAGGTCGTCAACGGGCGCTATTCCGGCGAGAAGGTGATGAACTTCTTCACGGCTGTTTTCCCGACCGATGCGCCGCGCTACGCTCTGCTCGTCATGCTCGACGAACCCAAACCCACCAAGGACACGCACGGCTTCCGCACCTCGGGCTGGAACGCAGCCCCGACCACCGGAAAGATCGTTGCCCGCATCGCACCGCTGCTCGGCATCAAGCCGGATTTTGACACGCCTCCGGCCACGCCGCCCGGCATCGCCGCTGCGGCGCTCGGTGAAATCAGGTGAACCAACCCTCGCAGCCGGGTGCGCTTGCGCTCGGTGAGCTTCTGCCCGAGGCCCGGCTCGATCCCGGCCTGAGCCAGATTCGCATTTGCGGCATCACCTCGGACAGCCGTGCCGTCGAAAAGGATTTTCTCTTCGCCGCTTTGCCGGGCGTCAAAGCCGACGGCATTATCTATGCGCGCACGGCAGCCGAGAAGGGCGCGGCCGTCATCATTGGCCAGAGCGCACCCGAGAGCGATCCCGGCATTCCCGTCGTTCTTGTGCCGGACGCACGTGTCGCGCTCGCGAAGATCGCCGCGCGTTTTTACCCGCGCCAGCCGAAGACGATCATCGCGGTCACGGGAACGAACGGCAAAACCTCGGTTGCGAGTTTCGTCCGCCAGATCTGGGCGGAACTCGGGTTTGCGGCCGCAAGCCTCGGCACGGTCGGCCTCGTGTCGCCGAAAGGTGAGGAATACTCCAATCTGACGACACCCGATCCGATCGCGCTGCACCGCATCGTGGATCGCCTTGCGGGAGAGGGCGTCACCCATCTTGCACTCGAAGCCTCGTCCCATGGCCTCGACCAGCACCGTCTCGACGGGCTGAAATTTTCGGCCGGCGGCTTCACCAACATCACGCGCGATCACCTGGATTATCACGCGACGTTCGACGCCTATCGCGATGCCAAGCTGAAACTGTTCACGGGGCTTCTTCAGCCGAAAGCCGGCGCCGTCATTTGTGCAGACGGTCCGGGCGCAGCCGATTTCGTTGTGGCGGCGAAGGAGCGGGGCCTCAGGCTCCTGACGGTCGGGGCTCACGGTCTGGGAATCCACCTTCTGAAAAGCGAGCGTGACGGTTTTGCCCAGCGCCTCACTGTGCGCCATGCTGAAGAAGACTATGACCTGCTGCTGCCGCTCGCGGGCGCGTTCCAGATGGAAAACGCGCTCGTTGCGGCGGGGCTTGCCATCGCCACCGGAGGAAAGCCCGCCAAAGTCTTCGCGGCGCTTGAAAATCTGAAAGGCGCCAAAGGCCGCCTCGAGCGGGTCGGAGAAACGAACGGGGCGGTGATCGTGGTCGATTACGCCCACACGCCCGATGCTCTGGCGAACGCGCTGGATGCCCTGCGGCCCTATGCGACAGGCCGTCTCATCGCGCTGTTCGGCGCGGGCGGCGACCGCGATCCCGGCAAGCGCCCCTTGATGGGCGCCGTCGCTCGTGACAAAGCGGATGCCGTCATTGTCACCGACGACAATCCGCGCTCGGAAGAGCCGGGGACAATCCGACACCAGATCCTTGCGGCCGCGCCCGGCGCACGAGAGATCGGAGATCGCGGAGCAGCCATTGCCACCGCGATCGGAGAACTTCAGCCGGGCGATATCCTGCTCGTGGCCGGAAAGGGTCACGAGACGGGGCAGATCGTCGGCGGACAGACTTTGCCGTTCTCCGACCATGAGGCGATCCTCGCCGCGCTGAAGGGCTGAGAATGACCGGGGTGCTGTGGACGGGGGAAGAGTTTCTGAAGGCGGTCGGCGGCCGTGTCGTCGGCTCGGCGCCGTCGGCGGTGTCCGGCATTTCCATCGACAGCCGTTCGCTCATGCCGGGCGAGGCCTTCTTCGCGATCAAGGGCGATCGGGTCGACGGGCATGATTATGTGCGCGATGCGCTCGACAATCACGCGTCGGTCGTTGTGGTCGAGGAAAGCAAGCTCGGCCGCTTCAGCCGTGTACAGCCCGCCATTGTCGTCGACGATGTGCTGAAGGCGCTGGAGCGTCTTGCCGTTGCGGCACGCGCGCGCGCGAAGGGCAAGATCATCGCCGTCACCGGCAGCGTCGGCAAGACCAGCACGAAGGAAATGCTGCGGCTCGTTCTGTCGGCATCCGGCAGCGTCCATGCCTCGGTCGCCAGCTTCAACAATCATTGGGGCGTGCCGCTCACCCTCGCGCGGTTGCCGCCGGACGCCGATTTCGGCGTGTTCGAGATCGGCATGAACCATGCGGGCGAGATCACGCCGCTGACGAAGATGGTGCGTCCGCACATCGCCATCGTGACGAATGTCGAGCCGGTCCATCTCGAACATTTCCCGTCGGTCGAGGCCATCGCCGATGCGAAGGCCGAGATATTCGCCGGGCTTGAACCGGGCGGTTATTTCGCGGTGCTGAACGCCGACAACCCGCATTTCGAGCGCCTGTCGCTGGTCGCGCTCAAATCGGGTGCGCAGGTCATGTCGTTCGGCCAGGCCAAGGATGCGAATGCGCGCCTTCTGATGCACAGCGTGCTGTCGGACCGCACGGCGATCACCGCATCTGTTCTCGGCAAGGACGTGGCCTATCATCTCGGCGCGCCGGGCAGCCATCTCGTCCTCAACAGTCTCGCGGCGCTTCTGGCGGCGCGGCTGATGGAACTCGACGTCAAGGCAGGCGCGGCAGCTCTGGCCGATTTCAAACCTTCGACCGGACGCGGCGAACGACATGTGCTGACCGTCAACGGCGGCCGTGCGACGCTCCTCGATGAGAGCTACAACGCCAATCCCGCAAGCATGCGCGCGGCCATCGCGCTGCTCGGCCAGACCAAGGCCACACGCCGCATCGCGGTTCTGGGAGACATGCTGGAACTGGGCGAAAAGGCCGACGACATGCACCGCGATCTTCTCTGGGCGCTGGAAAAGGCGCGGATCGATCTGTTGTTCTGCGCCGGGCCGCATATGCGCGCGCTGTATGATGAACTGCCCGAAAAGCGCCGCGGCGGCTGGGCGGAAGTTTCCACCGATCTGGAGCCGCGCGTTCTCGGCGCGATCCGCCCCAACGATGCGATCATGGTCAAGGGATCGAACGGCAGCCGGATGAGCCTGATCGTGAAAGCCCTGAATGCCCGTTTTTCCGCCGGCAATGCTCCGGCCTGAGGACGACCGATGCTGACTTTTCTCGCCGACTTCTCGGGCACGTTCCCGTTTCTGAACGTCTTCCGCTACATCACGTTCCGCACCGGTGGCGCCGTCATTACGGCGCTGCTGTTCGTCTTCATGTTCGGGCCCGCGATCATTTCCTATCTGCGCCTCACGCAGGGCAAGGGACAGCCGATCCGCGCGGACGGACCGCCGACCCATCTTCTGACCAAGAAGGGCACGCCCACGATGGGCGGGCTGATGATCATCATCGGCCTGGTCGTCTCGACGCTGCTGTGGGGCAATCTGCGCAACCCGTATGTCTGGGTCGTCCTCGGCGTGACGCTCGGCTTCGGCGCGATCGGCTTCTACGACGATTACCTGAAAATCACGAAGCAGAGCGACAAGGGTTTTTCCGGACGGCTGCGGCTCGCGCTTGAATTTCTGATCGCCGGTACGGCCGTCATCATCATGCAGATCGTCAGTCCCGATCCGCTCGCCTATTCGCTCGCTTTTCCGTTCCTGAAGGATTTCCTCCTCCATCTCAGCTGGTTCTTCGTCATCTTCGGTGCGTTCGTCATCGTCGGGGCCGGCAATGCGGTGAACCTCACCGACGGTCTCGACGGTCTGGCCATCGTGCCGGTCATGGTGGCGGTGATGAGCTTCGCGATGATCGCCTATCTGGCGGGCAATTCCGTCTTTGCGGAATATTTGCAGATCAACCTGACGCCGGGCACCGGCGAGCTTGCTGTGATGTGCGGCGCCATCCTCGGCGCGGGCCTCGGTTTCCTCTGGTTCAACGCACCGCCTGCACAGGTCTTCATGGGCGACACCGGATCGCTTGCGCTCGGCGGCCTTCTCGGCTCGATCGCGGTCGCGACCAAGCATGAGATCGTCCTTGCGATCATCGGCGGGCTGTTCGTCCTGGAAGCCGCGTCCGTCATCATCCAGGTCGTGTCCTACAAGCTCACCGGAAAGCGCGTCTTCAAGATGGCGCCGATCCACCACCATTTCGAACAGCTCGGCTGGACGGAGCCTCAGGTCGTGATCCGGTTCTGGATCATCGCAGTCGTATTGGCGCTGATCGGCCTGTCGACGCTGAAGCTTCGATGACACCGGCGACCTTTTTCCGCGGGCAGCGCGTCGCGCTGTTCGGTCTCGGCGGCTCGGGCCTGTCGACCGCAAAGGCGCTCGTCGCCGGAGGCGCGGATGTGCTCGCCTGGGACGATTCCGAAAAAAGCGTCGAAAAGGCCAGAGCGGCGGGCATCGCGACGGCCGATTTGCGCGAGATCGATTTTGCGGATTGCGACGCGCTCGTGCTGGCGCCGGGTGTCCCGCTGACCCATCCCGTTCCGCACTGGACGGTCGAGAAGGCGAAGGCCGCAGGCGTCGAGATCATCGGCGACATCGAGATCTTCTGCCGCGAGCGCGCGCTGCTCGATCCGGATGCGCCCTTCGTCGCCATCACCGGCACAAACGGGAAATCCACCACAACGGCTCTGATCGGCCACATCCTGCGGCAGGCGGGCCTCGATGCGGAAATCGGCGGCAATATCGGCACGCCCATTCTCGATCTCGATCCGCCGAACGCGGGCAGGGTGCATGTCATCGAATGCTCCTCCTACCAGATCGATCTGGCGCCCTCGCTGAACCCCACGGTCGGCGTGCTGATGAACCTCTCGGAGGATCATCTGGAGCGCCACGGCACGATGGAAAATTACTCCGCCATCAAGGAACGCCTCGTGCGCGGCGCGGACACGGCGGTTGTGGGTACGGACGACGACATTTCCGCCGCCATCGCCGATCGCCTGGAAGCCGGCGGCGTGAAGGTCGAACGCATTTCGCATTCCCATGCCGTAAAGGCGGGCATCGTTGCGCAAGGCTCGCGGCTTGTCCGCGCACCGGGCGGGGAAGAGCTTGCCGATCTGAAAGGCGTCGGCTCCCTGCGCGGGCGTCACAACGCGCAGAACGCGGCGGCGGCCTTCGCGACCTGTCTCGCGCTCGATCTCGACCCGGATGTCATCGCCCGGGGTCTTCAGACCTTTCCGGGTCTCGCCCACCGCATGGAACAGGTCGGCCATCTCGGCCATGTTCTCTTCGTCAACGACTCGAAGGCAACCAACGCCGACTCGGCCGAACAGGCGCTCGCGAGTTTCGAAACCGGCATCTTCTGGGTTCTCGGCGGCAAGCCGAAATCGGGCGGCATTACGGGTCTTGTCCGTTTCTTTCCGCGCGTCGCGAAAGCCTATCTCATCGGAGAGGCGTCGCAGGAATTCGCCGAGACGCTCGGCGCCGTGCCGCACGAAGTCTGCGAGACGATGGACCGCGCGGTTGCGCGCGCCGCCGAAGACGCCCGCACATCCGCTGCGGCGGAGCCGGTCGTTCTCCTGTCGCCCGCCTGCGCGAGTTTCGACCAATATCCGAATTTCGAGGTACGTGGAGACGATTTCCGGCGCCTCGTGCAGGAGCGCATCAAGGCGGGCTGAGAACTCGCGGCGTGGTGACGGTTCGATAACCCCCATCATGGAAAATGATTCGTATACGGCGGCCCGGCCGCCTCTCAGGATTCTCGCCAAGGACATGTGCCGATGATCTCGCGCGCGGAACGGACGCCTCTCAGTGAATGGTGGTGGACCGTCGACAAGCCGCTCCTGTTTGCGGTCATCACACTGATGCTCTCGGGCATCGTGCTGTCGCTTGCGGCGAGCCCGGGCGTCGCCGACCGCCTCGGCCTCGATCTGTTTCACTTCGTGAACCGGCAGGTGATGTTCCTCGTCCCGGCCGCGGCGATCATGTTCGGCGTCTCGCTGCTCAATCCGCGCGGCATTCGCCGCATGGCGCTCATCGTTTTCTGCATCTTCTGGCCGGCCATGATCCTGGCGCTGTTCATCGGCCCGGAGATCAAGGGCGCGCATCGCTGGCTTCAGGTCGGTCCTGTCGGCCTGCAGCCGTCGGAATTCGTGAAGCCCGGATTCGTCATTCTGGCCGCCTGGCTGTTTTCCGAAGGCGCGCGGCGCGACGACGTGCCGGGGCATCTGATGGCGATCATGCTGTTCGGCATGACGATCGGCGTTCTCGTGCTCCAGCCGGACTTCGGACAGACCATGCTGATCGGGATCGTATGGGGCGCGCTGTTTTTCCTCGCGGGCCTGCGCTGGGTCTGGATGGGCGGCCTTGCGGGCGTCGGCGTCGCGGGAATTTTCGTCGCGTATGAACTCGTGCCGCATGTGCGCGACCGCATCGTGAAATTCCTCGATCCCGAAGCGGGCGAGAATTTCCAGAGCGAGCGCGCGTTCGAGAGTTTCGTGTCCGGCGGCTGGTTCGGCAAAGGGCCGGGCGAGGGCACGGTCAAGCGCATCCTGCCCGACGCGCATACGGACTTCATCTTCGCGGTGACGGGCGAGGAATTCGGCATCTTCTTTTGCCTCATCATCGTCGGCCTGTTCGCCTTCGTCGTGCTGCGCGGGCTCTGGCATGCCTCGCAGCAGGACGATCCGTTCCGCCGCCTCGCCATTGCGGGTCTGACGATGCTGTTCGGCCTCCAGTCCGCGATCAATATGGCGGTGAACGTCCAGCTCATGCCTGCCAAGGGCATGACGCTTCCTTTCGTGTCCTATGGCGGCTCTTCGCTGATTTCGCTGGCCATCGGCATGGGCGCACTGATCGCGCTGACACGGCGCCGTCCGCGTGCGAAGCTTGAGGCGGGGGCAAATCCGCTTCCGGTGGGACAGTTCGCCTGATGGACACGCAACGCCCCGTTCTCCTGGCAGCCGGAGGAACGGGAGGACATCTCTTCCCCGCGGAGGCGCTCGCGGCGGAACTCAACAAGCGCGGCATTCCGGTCGAACTCGTGACCGATCCGCGCGCGCGCGAATATGCCGGCACGTTTCCGGCGCGCGCAGTGCATGCGGTCGAATCGGCGACCTTCGGGTCGAAATCGCCGCTCGCCGTCTTCCGCACGGCGATCAAGCTCGGGCGTGGGCTCGGCGAGAGCATGGCTCTCATCAAGCGCATCAACCCGCGCTGCATCGTCGGGTTCGGCGGCTATCCCAGCCTGCCGCCGCTCGCGGCGGCCCAGCTTCTCGGCGTGCCGAACATCATCCACGAGCAGAACGCGGTGATGGGGCGCGCCAACCGGTTGCTGGCGGCGCGGGCCACGCGCATCGCCACCGGCTTTCCCAAGCTCACCAACGTCAAGCCCGCGATCGCCGCAAAAGCCGTGCACATCGGCAATCCCGTCCGCGCCGCCGTGCTCGATGCGGCTTGCCCGTATGTTCCGCCGGATGAGCACGGCGAGATTCGCATTCTCGCTTTCGGCGGCAGCCAGGGCGCACGGGTCATGTCGGTCACGGTCCCGCCCGCGCTCGCGGCGCTCGATCGTGGTCTTCGTTCCCGCATCAAGGTCGTCCAGCAGGCACGCGCGGAAGACGTGGACAATGCCACCGCGACCTATCTGAAGGCGGGCATCCAGGCCGAGACCACGCCGTTTTTCCGCGATCTGCCACAGCGCATGGCCGACGCCCATCTCGTCATCGCGCGCTCGGGCGCCTCCACGGTCGCCGAGCTTGCGGTGATCGGACGGCCCTCGATTCTCGTTCCGCTGCCGCATTCGCTCGACAACGATCAGCTTGAAAATGCCAAATTGTTGTCGGAAGCGGGGGGCTCCACTCTGGTCCTGCAGGACCAGTTCACGCCCACCTTCTTGACCCGCCTGTTGACGGACCTGCTTGCAACACCCCAAACACTGGCCGCACAGGCGAAAGCAGCTTCCGCTTTCGCCCGCCCCGATGCCGCCGCGCGGCTGGCCGATCTGGTCGTCGAGACGGGCGCCACGTCCTACTGAGATTTGAGAGTCCTGCCATGAAGCTGCCCGTCGATATCGGTGCGATCCATTTTGTCGGTATTGGCGGCATCGGCATGTCCGGCATCGCCGAGGTTCTGGCCAATCAGGGCTATCGCGTGCAGGGCTCTGACGTCGCCGAGAACGCCAACGTGAAGCGCCTGCGCGACAAGGGCATCCCGGTCACGGTCGGCCACAAAGCCGAAAATCTCGGGGAGGCGGCGGTTCTCGTCGTGTCCTCCGCCATCAAGCGCGACAATCCGGAACTCATCGCCGCGCGCGGCAAGCGTCTGCCGGTCGTGCGCCGCGCGGAAATGCTGGCCGAACTGATGCGTCTGAAGACCTGCGTCGCCATCGGCGGCACGCATGGCAAGACGACGACGACATCGCTCGTCGCGACGCTTCTGGATGCGGGCAATTTCGACCCCACCGTCATCAATGGCGGCATCATCAACGCTTACGGAACCAATGCGCGCATGGGCGCGTCGGACTGGATGGTGGTGGAGGCCGACGAATCCGACGGCACCTTCCTGAAACTGCCCGCCGACATCGCGGTCGTGACGAACATCGACCCCGAACATCTCGACCACTTCCACACCTACGACGCCATCAAGGCGGCGTTCAAAAGCTTCGTCGAGAACGTGCCGTTCTACGGCTTTGCCGTGATGTGCCTCGACCATCCTGTCGTGCAGGATCTTGTCGGCAAGATCGAAGACCGCCGCGTCGTGACATATGGCGAAAATCCTCAGGCCGATGTGCGTCTGCTGAACATCGACCTGAAGGGCGGCCGCTGCCGGTTCGATGTTCTCATCCGCGATCTCGAAGGCGGGCAGACCAGCATCGACGGCCTCGAACTGCCGATGCCCGGCCATCACAACGCGCTCAACGCCACCGCCGCCATTGCAGTCGCGCACAATCTCGGCATTCCGCCGGAAAAGATCCGCGAGGGTCTGTCGCGCTTCGGCGGCGTGAAACGGCGCTTCACCAAGACCGGCGAATGGAAAGGCGTGTCGATCTTCGACGATTACGGCCACCACCCCGTCGAGATCGCCGCCGTGCTGCGCGCCGCGCGCGCCTCGACTGACGCCAAGGTCATCGCGGTCGTTCAGCCGCATCGCTACACGCGCCTTCAGGCTTTGTTCGACGGCTTCTCGACCTGTTTCAACGACGCGGACGCCGTCATCGTCGCGGATGTGTACGCGGCAGGGGAACAGCCCATCGACGGGGCGGACAAGGACCACCTCGTCGCGGCGCTGAAAGCGCGCGGTCACCGCAATGTGGTTGCGCTTTCGGCTCCCGAACAGCTTGCCAACCATGTCGCGGGCCTCGCGCGGCCTGGCGATTACGTCATCTGCCTCGGCGCCGGCTCGATCACCCAATGGGCCTATGCGCTGCCGGGCGAGCTTGAGGTTGTCGGGGGCGGAAAGTGAGCTTTCCCGAACTGAAGCTTGGCGACTGGACCTCGAAAATCCGTGGCCGCCTGACGCCGAACCAGCTTCTGTCCGAAATCACATGGTTTCGCGTGGGAGGCCCGGCACAGCTTTTCTTCCAGCCTGCGGATGAGGAGGATCTTTCCTTCTTCCTCAGCAACTTGCCGGACGATATTCGCGTCACCACCATCGGTCTCGGCTCCAATCTCCTGATCCGCGACGGCGGGTTGAACGGCGTCGTTATCCGCCTGTCCGCACGCGGCTTCGGCGATGTGACGGTGCTGGGCGACAGCAAGATCCGCGTCGGCACCGCGCTGCCCGACGCGCGTGTCGCGACGGCGGCCGCCGAAGCGGGGATCGACGGACTGACCTTCTATTCCGGCATACCCGGCGGCATCGGCGGCGCGCTCTACATGAACGCGGGCTGCTACGGCACCGAAACGCGCGACCGCATGGTCGAACTGCGCGCGGTGCTCCGCTCGGGCGAAATCGTCACGCTGACGAACGCCGAGATGGCCTATCTCTACCGCAAATCGAACGGGCCGCCTGGCGCGGTGTTCGTGTCGGCGGTCTATCAGGGGACGCCGGGCGAGCCGGAGGAGATCAAGACGCGGATGCGCGAGATCACCGAGCGCCGCGAACAGAGCCAGCCGATCCGCTCGAAAACCGGCGGCTCCACGTTCAAGAATCCCGACGGTCACTCGAGCTGGAAACTGATTGATGCAGCCGGTTGCCGCGGCTTGAAAATCGGCGATGCGCAGGTCTCCGAATTGCACTGCAATTTCCTGCTGAACACCGGCGAAGCCTCCGCGCACGACATCGAGCTTTTGGGCGAGACGGTCCGCAATCGTGTCCGGGCGGATTCAGGGATCGCATTGCGCTGGGAGATCCGCCGCATGGGCCATTTCGTGCCGGGGCGCGAGGTGCGCGAATTTCTCGACGGTGACGTCTTCACGGGAGCAGTCTGATGTCCAAGCACGTCGCGGTTCTGAAGGGCGGCTGGTCGGCCGAGCGCGAGGTCTCGCTGAATTCGGGTAAGGCCTGCGCCGAGAATCTGCGCAAGGCGGGCTACCACGTCACCGAGATCGATGTCGGACGCGACATTGCGGAGGTGCTGTCGAAGCTGAAGCCGGATGTCGCCTTCAACGCGCTCCACGGCAAGTTCGGAGAGGACGGCACCCTCCAGGGCGTGCTCGAGCTTCTGCAGATTCCCTACACCCATTCGGGCGTTCTGGCGTCGGCCCTGGCCATGCACAAGGAGCGCGCCAAGGAGGTCATGAAGGCCGCCGGGGTGCCCGTTGCCGAGGGAAAAGTGGTTAACAGGCAACAGGCGGCTTTAAAGCACGCGTTAACTCCTCCTTATGTTTTGAAACCGGTCGCCGAAGGCTCCTCCGTGGGCATCCTGATCGTCCGCGAAGACCAGGAGCATCCGCCGCAGGAGCTGACGCGCCCGGATTGGCCTCACGGCGAATTGTTGTTGGCTGAGAAATACATAGCGGGCAGGGAGCTGACCTGCGCGGTGGTCGACGGCAAGCCGACCGATGTCATCGACATCGTATCGGCCGAGGGCTGGTACGACTATCATGCGAAATATGCCCACGGAGGATCAAAACACATCCTTCCGGCCGAAATTTCACCGTCTGTTTACCATTTCGTTCAATCATCAACCCTTAAGGCGCATCACGCGCTCGGCTGCCGCGGGGTCAGTCGTGCCGACTTCCGATACGACGATCGGCCGGGTGGTTCCGGCGAGATCGTCTGTCTCGAAGTCAACACGCAACCCGGAATGACGCAGACGAGCCTGGTGCCCGAATTGGCGGCGTACGCCGGTTATGCGTTTGATGAGCTCGTGCAATGGATGGTGGAAGACGCAAGCTTAGATCGCTAGACGGCCCTCTGCGGGCCGTTGGCGGCCCCGGCGGCTTTGCAGCCGGGCAGACGCGCGTCGTTTATTCCAGCCGTCCGGTCAAAACCCGCAGCCCCCGTGCCGAGCTCGCCGTCCATCGCGATGGCGTGCCTCCCGCACCGCAGCGCTTTTCCATGCCCGCCGCCAGACCCCGTAATGCGGCGGCCATGTCCTCGTTCTTCGCGCGCCTCACGCGTCCGGGAATGGGCTGGGCGGGAGTTGCGCTTCTGTTCGTCTGTACGGGCCTTTACGGCGCCACCATCGGCAATCGCTGGCAGGAGATGGGCGATCTGACCGCGGCGCTGCCGCAGGCGTTCGGTTCGGGCTTCGTGCTGGCCGGCGTCGATGTCGATGGCCGAAAAATCCTGACGGACGGCGAAATTCTCGATGCGCTCGGCACGCGCCCGGGGCAGTCGCTGGTGTTCCTCGATGTCACGGCGGCGCGCGAGCGCCTGATGCAGAACCCGCTCGTCATCGAAGCAAGCGTCCGCAAGCTTTATCCGGATCGCGTGGCCGTTTCGGTCAAGGAGCGCGAGCCTTACGCGCTGTGGCAGCACGGCGAGAAAATGTCCGTCATCGCCCAGGACGGAACCGTCATCGAGGGCGCCGAAGGCGGGCGCTTCATCGACCTGCCTATGCTTGTCGGCGCGGGGGCGGAGGCCTCGGCGAAATCCATTCTTTCGGCGCTGGAGCCCTATCCGGATCTGCGCAAGAACATCTATGCTGTGGTGCGCGTCGGCGACCGCCGCTGGAATCTGCGTCTCACCAACGGTATGGACGTCAAGCTGCCGCAGGACGGCATGGAAAAGGCGCTGGCCGCTTTCGTGAAGCTCGATGCGTCGAGCCAGCTCAGCGACCGCGACATCACGGAGGTCGATCTGCGTCTGCCGGGCCGCGCCACCGTCCGCCTGTCGGATGAGGCTGCCGCCAAGCTTGCCGAGCAAGCGAAAGCGAAAAGCAAGGCGGCAGGCACATGAAGTCTTTCCCGCATGCCGTCACGCCGCGCCTGAGGCCGCTTCCCACGAGGAGGGCGCTTGATTTTTCGGTGCTGGACATCGGCACCAGCAAGATCGTCTGCCTGATCGGGCGCCTGCGCCCCGTCGACACCGATCAGTTTCTTCCGGGTCGTACGCACAAAGTCGAAATTCTCGGCGTCGGGCATCAACGTTCGCGCGGCATCAAGGCCGGTGCGGTCGTGGACATGGAAGCGGCGGAGCATTCGATCCGCGTGGCGGTCGATGCCGCCGAACGCATGGCCGAAGCACGTGTCGAAAGCGTCATCGTGTCCGTCTCGGCGGGCCGCCTGATGAGCGAGCATTACAGCGCGACGGTCCCCGTTTCCGGCCGGCCGGTGCATGACGGCGACATCCAGCGCGTTCTGCGCACGGGCTCCGACCATTCGGTGCGAGCAGATCGCAGCGTTGTTCATTCCATGCCGATGGGCTTCTCGCTCGACGCAACGCGCGGCGTGCACGATCCGCGTGGCATGGTCGGCGAGGAGCTTGGTCTCGACATGCATGTCGTGACCGCTGATTCGGCGACGGTGCGAAATCTGGTTTTGTGCGTCGAGCGCTGCCATCTGTCGGTGAAGACCGTCGTTGCCGCGCCGTACACGGCGGGCCTTGCGGCGCTCGCGGACGATGAAGCCGAGATCGGCGTCAGCGTTGTCGATATGGGCGCAGGAACAACGAGCGTCGGCGTGTTCTCCGGCGGTCGCTTCGTCCATACGGATTCGATTGCCCTTGGTGGTCATCATGTCACGCTCGACATCGCGCGCGGACTGTCCATCAAGGTGGATGATGCGGAGCGGCTGAAAACACTGCATGCTTCGGTCTTCTCGGGCGTGACGGACGATCATGAGATGATCGGCATCATGCCTGTCGGAGACGAGGACGCCGCCGTGCTGCATCATGTGCCGAAATCCCAGCTTGTGCGCATCGTGAAGCCGCGTGTCGAAGAGACGCTTGAGCTCGTGCGCGACAGGTTGCGCGCGTCCGGCCATGCGATGGAGGCGGGCAAGCGCGTTGTATTGACAGGCGGTGCGTGCCAGCTTACCGGTCTTGCGGATCTTGCCGCGAAGATTCTCGGGCGCCAGGTGCGAATCGGCCGTCCCCTCGGCATCCGCAGCCTGCCCGAATACGCAAAGGGGCCGAGCTTTGCCGCGTCGGTCGGACTTCTGGTCTACCCGCAGCGTGCGGGAGAAGAACATTTCGAGGCGGCGCGCTCTCCACTGCGCGCCACCGGTACACATGGCTATCTGTCCCGTGTGGGGCAGTGGCTGAAGGAGAGCTTCTGATGGCCGGCAAGAAACCTGCCGCGGAACTGACATCGAAAAACGCGACCCGCGCGCGTACGAAACCCGAGAGGCAAGACATGTCCATTAATCTGAAACTGCCCGACATTCGGGAGCTGCGGCCGCGTATCACAGTGTTCGGTGTCGGCGGTGCCGGTGGCAACGCGGTCAACAACATGATCGAAGCCGGCCTTCAGGGGGTGGACTTCGTCGTCGGCAACACCGACGCCCAGGCGCTCTCCCTCACCAAGGCCGACCGCATCATCCAGATGGGTCTTCAGGTCACCGAAGGTCTCGGCGCCGGCTCGCAGCCGGAAGTCGGCCGCGCAGCCGCCGAAGAGGTCATGGACGAAATCCGCGATCAGCTCGCGGGCGCGCACATGGCCTTCATCACGGCGGGCATGGGCGGCGGCACCGGCACGGGCGCTGCGGCGGTCGTTGCCCGTACGGCAAAAGAACTCGGCATTCTCACGGTCGGTGTCGTGACGAAGCCATTCCATTTCGAGGGCCATCGCCGCATGCGGATGGCGGAAGCAGGCATCAACGAACTGACCAAGCACGTCGATACGCTGCTCGTCATTCCGAACCAGAACCTGTTCCGCATCGCCAACGAGCGCACGACCTTCGCGGACGCCTTCGCGATGGCCGACCAGGTGCTGTATTCGGGCGTTGCCTGCATCACCGATCTGATGGTCAAGGAAGGTCTCATCAATCTCGATTTCGCCGACGTTCGCGCCGTGATGCGTGAGATGGGCAAGGCGATGATGGGCACCGGCGAGGCGCAGGGCGAGAAGCGTGCCATTACGGCCGCCGAAGCGGCCATCGCCAACCCGCTGCTGGACGATGTGTCCATGCGCGGCGCGCGCGGCCTTCTCATCTCGATCACCGGCGGAAATGATCTGACGCTGTACGAAGTCGACGAAGCGGCGACCCGCATTCGCGAAGAGGTCGATCCCGAGGCCAACATCATTCTCGGTGCCACGTTCGATCCGAAGCTCGAAGGCACGATCCGCGTGTCGGTCGTCGCCACCGGCATCGACAACACGGGCATGGTCGCTCCGGTCTACAGCGAAGAACATCTGGCGGATCTCGCCGCGCGCCTGAAGCCGCAGGGACGCACCGTCTCTGTCGAGACCTCCGCCGCCGCGGTCGCCGCGGCCGCGGCTGCCACCGCCGCCACCTCGCAAATTCCGGCCTTCCGCCCGATCGTCGAGGAAGAAGAGCCCGTCTACGAGGAGGCTGCCTTCGAAGAGACGCTCGCGGAGGATGTCACCATTCGCCCGCTCGCTCCGCGCCCGAACTATTACGAGCAGCCGGTCCAGGAAGAGCCCGTTTACGAGGAGCAGATGGAAGAGCCGGCCGCGTTCATTCCTCCGGCCCCCGAACGTGCGGTGCGTCCGGCCCGCATGCCGCGTCTCGACGAACTGCCGATCCCGGCGCAGAACCAGATCCTGCAGCGCGACGGCTCTTATCCGGTTGCCGATCATCACCCGGAGAAAAAGCGCGCGACGCTTCTCCAGCGCCTCGCTTCGGTTGGTCTCGGCCGCCGCGACGACGAGCAGGAGCCGCACACCCACGAGCCGGTGATGAACCAGGCCCCGGAGCCGCAGGCCGATTACCGCCGCCAGCCCCGCGAACAGCAGCGCGGCGCGCGTGGCCAGCTTGATTCGCATGGCCGCCAGCAGCCGGCCCGTGCGGTCGAAGATGAGCTGGAAATCCCGGCTTTCCTGCGCCGTCAGGCCAACTGAGGCGTGATCAACAGACAAGGTGATGCTTTTGCAACACCTCGGCGGGCGGTTGAAAAACCGCCCGCATCTGTTTGTTTTCGATGTTAAAAATGGAAATCAGGAAAGTGAATGGAGGGTTAAACTTCGCTCGAAGTGTAACAGTCCGTCATCAAGCGTGATTTGTCCCGCCTAGGGCCGAATCTTACTCTCATGGTCAGACACGCGGACGGGGACTCCGCGATTTGAGTAGATCAGCATCCGCCTGGCGGACGCGTGAGGGGTAAAAGATTATGGGGTTTGAGCAGACCACTCTTGGCGGATCGATGTCGATCGCCGGAATCGGTGTCCACAGCGGCTCCCCCGTCCGTATCACGCTTTTCCCGGCGCCTGCCGGCAACGGCATCCAGTTCCGCCGCACCAATCTCCCCAATGGCGTCACGCGCACCTATCGCGCCCATGTCGATCATGTCGGCCAGACCGAGCTGTGCACCGTGCTTGGCGATGCCGAGCGGGGGCAGGTCTCGACCGTCGAGCATCTGATGGCCGCCCTGCGTGGCCTCGGCGTCGACAATGCCGTCATCTCGGTCGACAGCGAAGAAATGCCGATCATGGACGGCAGCGCGCAGCATTTCGTCGAGGCGATCGATGCCGTCGGCGTCGTCAAGCTGTCCGCTCCGCGAAGCGTGCTCAAGGTTCTGAAGCCGGTTCGTGTCGAGAACGGCCGCGCCTGGGGCGAGCTTCTTCCGCATTCCAAGGGTTTCCGGCTCGAAGTCGAGATCGATTTTGACCACGTCGCGATCGGGCGCCAGTCCATTGCGCTCGATCTGACGCCGAAGGCGTTCCGCCGCGAACTCGCATTCGCGCGCACGTTCGGCTTCATGAAGGATTTCGAAAAGCTGTCGAAGATCGGGCTCGCCAAGGGGTCGAGCCTCGACAACACGGTTGTTCTCGACGAGGAGCGCGTGCTGAACCCCGACGGGGCGCGCGGGCGCGATGAATTCGTGCGTCACAAGACGCTCGATGCCGTGGGCGATCTGGCTCTGGCTGGGCTGCCCATTCAGGGGCTCTACCGTTCGTATTGCGGGGGCCACAAGTTGAATGTTGCGATGGTGCGTGCCCTGTACGCCGACCCGACGGCCTGGACTGTCGAGACCCCGGTTCCGGCCGTCGCGGGTGGCGAATTCGTCGGCGCGTTGCAGCCGGTTTTTTCCCCGGATATGAACTGAGGAACGATCCGCAGCCTCGACTTTGCCACATCATGGCGGTTAATCCGCGTTTGATGTAGAAGGCTGTTCCGTCCAAGCTTCGTTCAGAGGGTTCGCATGATGTCGTGGATGAAGGGTTCGCTGCCCGTATTGAGCACCTGCGTGCTCGCGGCCTTCGCGCTCACCTCGTCGGTGCCTCCGGCTCACGCTTTGTTCGGTCTTTTCAAGAAGAAGACCGACGACGAGATCGTTTACAGCACCGATCCGGCGGACAAGCTCTACAATCAGGGCCTCTACCACCTGGAACAAGGCGAGTACAAAAAGGCCGACGAGAAGTTCAAGGAACTTGATCAGCAGCACCCCTATACGGAGTGGGCGCGCAAGGCCAATATGATGAGTGTCTTCTCGAAGTATAAGCAGGGCGAGTACACGGAAGCTGCTGGAGAAGGTAAGCGCTACATCGCCCTTCATCCGGCAAGCAGCGATGCGGCCTATGCGCAATATCTCGTCGGCATGTCTTATTACAATCAGATCGCCGACGTCTCACGCGACCAGAAGATCACCGAGCAGGCGCTGCGCGAGCTCGACGAGGTCGTCCGCAAATATCCAAAGTCCGAATACGCCGATCCCGCCCAGCAGCGCGTGCAGGTCGCCCGTGACCAGCTCGCCGGCAAAGAGATGGAAGTCGGCCGTTTCTACCTGAAGGATCGCAACTATGTTGCTGCGGCGAACCGCTTCAAGACGGTCGTCACGCAATACCAGACAACCCGCCACGTCGAAGAAGCCCTGGCGCGCGTTGCCGAGGTCTATATGGCCATGGGCATCGTGAACGAGGCGCAGACGGCCGCGGCTGTACTTGGCCACAATTTTCCGCAGAGCCAGTGGTACAAGGACACCCACAACTTGATCTCCTCGAAGGGGCTTGCGCCGCGCGAGGACAATGCTTCGTGGATTTCGAAAGCATTCAAGGGAATCACAAGCTGATATAGACTGCGGGTCCATGCTCCTTCAGCTTTCGATCCGCGACATTGTTCTTATCGATCGGCTTGACCTCGCCGCATCGAAAGGACTGACCGTGCTCACCGGCGAGACCGGCGCGGGCAAGAGCATTCTTCTCGATTCTCTCGCGCTCGCGCTCGGCGGGCGCGGCGATTCCGGCCTGGTCCGCAGCGGTGCGACGCAGGGCCAGGTCACGGCCGTCTTCGACGTCCCCGCGGGTCATCCCGCGCGTGCGGTCCTCATCGAAAACGATCTCGCCGACGAGGGCGAGGATCTGATCCTGCGCCGTGTACAGCTTGCCGACGGGCGCACCCGTGCCTTCGTCAACGACCAGCCGGTCGGCGTGCATATCCTTCGCGGGCTCGGCGCGGCCCTTGTCGAGATCCACGGCCAGCACGACGATCGGGCTCTGGTCGATCCGGCCCAGCATCGCGCGCTGCTCGATGCGTTCGGCGGCCTCGATGCTGATGTCAGGACGATATCCCGCCTCTGGGCGGTCTGGCGCGACAAGGAACGGGCGCGTGAGGATCAGGAAGTCCTCGTCGCGCGCGTGCGCGCGGAAGCCGATTATCTGAAGCACGCCCATCAGGAACTTTCCGCCCTTGCACCGGAAGAGGGTGAGGAGGATTTGCTGGCCGCCAAGCGGGCATTGATGATGCAGTCCGAGAAGATCGCGGGCGATCTCGACGAGGTTCATCAGACGCTTGCCGGGGCGAGTTCGCCGGTTCCGGCCCTGGCGTCCGCGGTCCGCAGGCTTGAGCGCCGTGCCGGCGCGCTTCCGGCCTATGTCGAGCCTGCGATGAAGGCGCTCGACGCCGCGCTCGTCCAGCTCGAAGAGGCGCGTGAGCATCTCGAACGCGCGATCGATGCGGCGGCCTTCGATCCCAAGGAGCTTGAGCGCTCCGAAGAACGGCTGTTTGCACTGCGCGCGGCCGCCCGTAAATACAACACGACCGTCGCCAGCCTGCCGCAGACCGCGACGCGCTTCACCGAGGAACTGAACGCGCTCGCAAACGGCGAGGGCCTCCTGAAACGTCTTTACGCCGAGACAGCGGAGGCGGAAGCCGCCTACCGCAAGGCGGCCGAGGCTTTGTCGAAAAAGCGCAGGAAAGCCTCCGATGCGCTCGCCAAGGCGGTGATGGCCGAACTGCCGGACCTGAAACTGGAACGCGCCCGTTTCACCGCCGAAGTCACAACGGACGGAACGCCGGGGCCGGAAGGCTCGGATCGCGTGGAATTTTGGGTGCAGACAAATCCGGGCACCAAGGCCGGACCCATTCTCAAAGTTGCTTCGGGCGGCGAGCTTGCGCGCTTCCTGCTCGCGCTCAAGGTCGCGCTGGCGGATCGCGGTTCGGCGCCCACTTTGATCTTCGATGAAATCGACACCGGTGTGGGCGGGGCGGTTGCGGATGCGATCGGTGCGCGCCTATCGCGGCTTGGGCAGCGCACGCAGGTTCTGGCCGTCACGCATGCGCCGCAGGTCGCTGCGCGGGCCGATTCCCATCTTCTGATCGCAAAGGATGATGTGAAGGGCGAGGAGAGGGTGGCGACACGCGTGACACCGCTCGAATCCGCCCATCGCCGCGAGGAAATTGCCCGCATGCTCGCGGGCGCGGCCATCACAGACGAAGCCCGCGCTGCCGCCGAGCGCCTGATGAAAGGTGCGGCGTGACTTCCTGAAGGAAGATCGCGCAGCCTCGAATGACCGACTTGCATCCGATCCCCGAGACCCCGCTTGAGGCGCAGGCCGAGCACGCGCGTCTTGTCGAGGAGATACGTGCGCACGACGCGCTTTACTATCAGGAAGACGCCCCCAGCGTTTCGGATGCGGATTACGATGCGCTCCGCAAAAGGCTGATCGCCATCGAGGCCCGGTTTCCGGACCTCGTCACCGCCGAAAGCCCGACGCAGAAGGTTTCGGGCGGCGTCTCCGAGAAATTCGCGAAGGCCCGCCACGGCGTGCCCATGCTCTCGCTCGACAATGCGTTCGACGAGGAGGATGTGGCGGATTTTGTCGGCCGCGTGCGCCGTTTCCTGAACCTCAAGGACGAGGCAATCGCCTTTACGGCCGAGCCGAAGATCGACGGTCTGTCGGCCAATCTGCGCTACGAGAAGGGAAAGCTCGTTCTCGGTGCGACGCGTGGCGATGGCGAGACCGGCGAAGACGTCACCGCGAACATACGCACGATCTCGGAAATACCGCAGACGCTGAAGGGAAAGAACGTTCCCGATCTCATCGAAATCCGTGGCGAAATCTATATGTCGCATGCGGATTTCCGTGCCCTGAACGAGCGTCAGGAAAAGGAAGGCAAGCCGGTCTACGCCAATCCGCGCAATTCGGCAGGCGGCTCGCTCCGGCAGCTCGATTCCGCGATCACTAGGGCGCGCAATCTGCATTTCTTCGCCTATGCCTGGGGCGAGGCTCCCGATCTTCCGGCAGAGACGCAATTGGGTGTGGTCGAGGCGTTTCAGCAATGGGGCTTTCGCACCAACCCGCTGATGCGCCGCGTCCATACTGTCGAGGAGATGGCAGCCTATCACCGCGAGATCGGCGAAATCCGCGCGAGCCTCGGCTATGACATCGACGGCGTCGTCTACAAGGTCGACCGCATCGATCTGCAGCGCCGCCTCGGGTTCGTCTCGCGCTCGCCGCGCTGGGCCATCGCCCACAAATTCGCGGCGGAGCAGGCCTTCACCGTACTCAACGACATCGAAATTCAGGTCGGGCGAACCGGCAAGCTGACGCCGGTGGCAAAGCTCGAACCCGTCACGGTGGGCGGTGTCGTCGTGTCCAACGCGACGCTCCACAACGAGGATTTCATCCGGGGCGTCGATTCCCACGGAAACACGGTGCGCGACGGCAATGACATCCGTGTCGGGGATACGGTCGTTGTGCAGCGCGCGGGCGATGTCATTCCGCAGATCGTGCGTGTCGTGATCGAGAAGCGCGCGGCGCAGTCGAAGCCCTACGAATTTCCCGCCACATGCCCCGCCTGCGGCAGCCACGCCGTGCGCGAGGAGGGCGAATCCGACCGGCGCTGCACAGGCGGTCTCATCTGTCCGGCTCAGGCCGTCGAGCGGCTTCGCCATTTCGTTTCGCGCAATGCCATGGACATCGAAGGCCTCGGTGAAAAACAGATCCGCGCGTTCTACGAATGGGGGCTGGTGAAAGAGCCGTCCGATATTTTCCGCATCGAGCGCGAAGAAGAGGGCCAGCTTGCGCGCCTGAAAAACCGCGAAGGCTGGGGCGAGCTTTCCGCAAAGAACCTCTTCGCCGCGATTGAGGAGGCCCGGACGCGCCCCGTTCACCGCTTCCTGTTCGCGCTCGGCATCCGCCATATCGGCGACATCAACGCCAAGCGCCTCATGCGCCATTACAAGACCGTCGATGCGCTTCGCGATGCGGCCCTAGCCGCGCGCATGCCCGAGGAAGGAAATCGTGCCGACAAAGGCAATGAAGCCTGGCAGGAAATGGTCGACGTGTCGGGCATCGGCTCGATCGTGGCCGGGGCGGTTGTCGAGTTTTTCCGCGAACCCCGCAACGAGACTGCACTCGATGCCCTTCTGAAGGAAGTGCGCCCGGCGCCGATGGAAGAGGCCGCCAGGAACACCCCGGTCGCCGGAAAGACCGTTGTCTTCACAGGCACTCTGGAACGCATGACGCGCGATGAGGCCAAGGCTGGGGCGGAACGGCTTGGGGCGAAGGTCTCGGGCTCCGTGTCGAAAAAAACCGACATCGTCGTTGCAGGTCCCGGCGCGGGCTCGAAACTCAAGCAGGCGACGGAGCTTGGCGTCAAGGTCATGACAGAAGACGAATGGCTCGCCTTGATCGGCTAGGCCGCAATATCCTGAAGGGGGGATTTATGGAAAAGGAACGGCTGATCTGGTGGGGCGCGATGGCGCTGTGTCTGGCCGTCTATGCAGCATCTTATGCGGCCGGGCTCTCGGTCTATGTGCTGCCGGTTCTCGTCGGCCTTGGGCTGCTTTTTCTGTTCGAGCGCGGAGAACGGGGCGCGTTTCCGTTCCGCAAGCGCCATGTCGTTCAATACCAGGCAAACTATTTCGGCTTCGTCGTTTTGCTGGCGCTCATCTTCAATGTAACGCCGAAAGTCCTGCCGTCGGGCGAAGCGGCGCTGCAGCCGCTTTACTGGGCCTTGCCCATGATCGGGCTTTACCTGTTCGGCCTGTACATGCGGCGCACAGCCTGACCGGATATCCCGGCCAGACTGTGCGGAGCCTGTTTTACAGCCGTCCGGTCAACGCAAGGACGATGACGATGATGAGAAGAACGCCGACAATACCGCCGGGTCCATAGCCCCACGAACGGCTATAGCCCCAGCTCGGCAGGGCGCCGACGAGAAGAAGAATGAGAATGATGATAAGTAGTGTGGACATGAATTGCCTCCTTGATCCTGCCGGTTAGTGGAACGCGGGCAAAAGGATAAAGTTCCCCCTATGAAGAAGCCGCGCGAGATTCCGATGCGTGCAGACACGCGCTTTTCCGACGCACGCGCCGGCTTCCTCCTCATTCTTCCCGCCGCTGTCGCCTGTGTGCCGTTCGCGCTCATTCTGGGCGCCATGGCCGCTCAGAAGGGACTGACGCCCCTTGAGATCGGGCTGATGAGCTCGCTTGTTTTCGCCGGAGGCTCGCAATTCGTCGCCGTCGATCTGTGGACCAATCCCGCACCTTGGCTTGCGCTCGGCTTCGCGGCTTTTCTGGTCAATCTGCGCTTTGTGCTGATGACGGCGTCGCTGGCGGGAAAGCTCACGCATTTCGCCGAATGGGAGAAGGCGATCATCGTCTTCTTCATGGCCGACGAGAACTGGGCCGTCGCCGAAAAGCGGGCGGCGGAAACTTTGCTCACCTGGCCGTTCCTGCTCGGCATGATCCCGTTTTTTTATGCGAACTGGCTGTTCTGGACGGTGCTGGGTACAGCCATCGGTGAAGCCTTCGAAAATCCGGCGGCGTACGGTTTCGATTTTGCCTTTACGGCGCTGTTTCTGGGGCTCGCAATGGCGTTCTGGAAGGGCTCGCGCACGGGTGTTGTCATGGCGGCCAGCGCGGTCACGGCGGCGCTGGTGTCTGTCGTGGTCGACGGGGCCTGGTATGTCATTGCGGGCGCATTCGCGGGAATGGCGGTTGCGGTTCTGCTTCCGCAGAAGCAGGTGCGCGCCGCATGAGCATCACCCTTGCCAATTTCCTTGCGATTGTCGCGATGGCCGTGGCGACGTACGGCGTTCGTCTCGCGGGGCTTCTTATCGCGGAGCACATACCGCAGACGGGCCGCGTGCGCGCGGCGCTTGAGGCCTTGCCCGCGGCCGTATTGACGTCTGTCGTCGCGCCGATGGCGCTGGCGACAGGACCGGCCGAAACTCTTGCCGCCGCCATCACGGTATTGGCAGCGTTTCGGCTGCCAATACTTGCCGTGGTGGCGGTCGGTGTCGTCAGCGTTGTGTTGCTGCGTCTAGCTTTCGGTTAGGCCGTCCGCGGCCCGGACAGCTTGTGGTAAAGCCAGATGACGATCACGGCGCCGATCGTCGCGACGATCAGGCTCCAGATGTTGAAGCCTGTGACGCCGGCCGTTCCGAACAGGCTGAAAACGAAGCCGCCGACGAGCGCGCCGACAATTCCGAGCACGATATCCATCAGAACGCCCTGGGTGCCGCTTGTGCCCATGATCTTGCTTGCCAGCCAGCCGGCAATAAGCCCGAGAATGATCCATCCGATGACAGACATGCGTTTTCTCCTTGGGCCGCATCGCGCAGGCTGCAAAACCGCAACCTTCTCGCGAAGGGTAGGATTGCCAAACTCGACACGAGGCGCAAAGGTTCCGGCCGGGCGGGTGGCTTTGTGTGGCAGGAGGTGCCCATGGGCCTTTTCGACGATGCCGTTCCGGGCGGCAGCATATCCAAACCAATTCTCATTGCGCTCGGCGCGCTGCTGGTCAGCCGCGTGTTCGCCAACAAGGCGCCGGAAGGCGCGGGCGCCCCGGCGCCCGATCAGGTCGACAATGATGGCGGCCTCATGGGCGGTCTCGGCGGTCTGCTGGAGAAGCTTCAAAAGGCCGGGCAGGGCGATGTGGCCGACAGCTGGGTGAAGCCCGGCGCCAACAAGCCGATCGAGCCCGATCAGCTCGGCTCGGCCATCGGCAACCAGACCATCAGCGATATTGCGCGGCAGGCGGGCGTGAGCGAGCAGGAATTGCTGCGCCAGCTTTCGCAGGTGCTGCCCGGCATCGTGGACAAGGCGACGCCCGGCGGGCGTGTGCCGGGCAACCAGGAAATAGCCTCCCTGCTCAATCTGCGCTCCTGACCGCACCGGGGCCTTGGGACGATGTTCCGGGGCCCCGCATCAGGTCATCGGCGTCATGATGGCTTTGCGGAAGGCCGGGCGGGCCGTCATGCGTCCATACCAGTCCTCAAGGGCCGGCAGGTCCGGGCGTTCCACCGGAAGCTCGAACCAGCAATAGGCAAACCCGCCAAAGGCGAAATCGCCGATGCCGAGTTCGTCGCCCGACAGATACGGAGTTTTCTCCAGCTCGGCTTCCAGCCGTCGGAGCTGGACGACGCTTGCATCGAAACTCGCGGCGATCGCAGCCCTGTCGCGGTTTTCGGGCGGCGTGCGGATGAGGCCGAAAAATGCGCCACGGAAGGCGGGCAGGAAGCTCGCATTCGACCAGTCCATCCATTTGTCGCCGACAGCACGTACTGCCGGATCCTGTGGCCAGAACCGGCCGTTTTTGGCCGCGAGGTAACGGACGATGGCGTTCGATTCCCACAGGATGAACCCGTCATCGTCGATGCAGGGAACCAGACCGTTCGGATTGAGTGCGCGGAAGGCGGGATCGTCCAGACCGCCGAACGCGCCGCCAAGCTGGATGTTTTCGTAGTCGAGACCCAGTTCCTCCGCGATCCAGAGGACCTTGCGGACATTGTTGGAATTCACGCGACCCCAGATTTTCAGCATGGGCATTTCCTCAGATTGGCGCGCAGGCTTTTTTCAGCCAGGCGCGGGCTTTCGTGTCGAGTTTCGGCCCGATCTCTTTCAGGACACGCTTGTGATAGGCGTTGAGCCAGGCGCGTTCCTGCCTGGTCAGAAGTTTCAGGTCCAGCGGCCGGGTGTCGATCGGCGCAAGCGTCAGCGTTTCGAACGACAGGCAGGGCCGTTCGGTTTTTGCGAGCTGCGCCTTCTCGACGAGAATGAGATTTTCGATGCGGATGCCGAACGCGCCTTCGCGGTAATAGCCGGGCTCGTTCGAGAGGATCATCCCGGTTTCCAGCACGGTGTGGCCGAGACGGGATATTCGCTGCGGACCTTCATGTACGGACAGGTAGGAGCCGACGCCATGCCCTGTGCCGTGGTCGAAATCGGTTCCGATGTCCCACAGCGCGCGGCGGGCGAACGGATCGAGCTGCGCGCCGGTAATGCCTTTCGGGAAGATGGCGGTCGCGACGGCGATGTGGCCCTTGAGAACGCGCGTGTAGCGGTCCTTCATGTCCTTTGTCGTCTTGCCGACGGCGATCGTGCGGGTGATGTCGGTCGTGCCGTCGAGATATTGGGCGCCGGAATCGACGAGATAAAGACCCGGCGTGATCGTGCGGTTCGAGGCGCGCGTGACGCGGTAATGCGGCAGAGCGGCATTCGGCCCGGCGGCTGAAATCGTCGGGAAGGAAATGTCCTTCAGCGCGCCGGTTTCGCGGCGGAAGCTTTCCAGCGCCTCGGCTGCGGTTATCTCATCGAGCTTGCCGCGTTTCACCGCAGTGTCGAACCAGTGCAGAAAGCGCGTCACGGCCACCCCGTCGCGCAGATGCGCCGCGCGCGTGCCGCGAATTTCCGTGGCGTTCTTCACCGCCTTCATGTGCGCAATGGGGCTCGTCGCCTTGAGCACTTTGGCGCCCGCGCTTTCGAGATCGGTCCTTACCTGCTCGGCCGCAGCGCCTCCATCGAGCACGACATTCTTGCCGCTGAGGACAGCAAGCGCGGATGCGAAATCGCGCGGCTCGCCGATATCGGCCAGCTCTTCCAGCCGGTCGCGCAGCGCGTTCGAGAGCTTGCGGCCGTCGACCAGAAGGGCAGGGCGGCCTTCCGCGGGAACCACCGCCCAGGCGAGCGGAAGGGGCGTATGGGCAACATCGCCGCCGCGAATGTTGAACAGCCAGGCGATCTCGTGCGGGTCCGTCAGCACCATGGCATCGGCCTTGATGCGTCCAAGCTCTGCCGTGAGGCGCGCGATTTTCTTCGGCGCGCTTTCGCCCGCATGTTTCGCCGGGTGCTCCACCACGGGCGCGAGCGGCGGGGCGGGGCGGTCCGTCCAGATGAGGTCAATCGGGTTTTCGGAAACTGGCACAAGCTCCGCCCCGGCCTCCGTCGCGGCCTTTTTCAGCCCGGCAACGCCGTCCACCGTGTGCAGCCACGGATCGAAGCCGAGCTTTTGCCCCGCCGGTATGTGCGTGCGTATCCACGCGCCCGGCGCTGTGTCCATGCTGTTGACGGGTGTGATGAGCTTCGTGTCGACCTGTTCGCGCACCTGAACGGTGTAGCGGCCGTCGACGAAGATCGCCGCCTCATCGAGCGTCACGATTGCGGTCCCGGCGGAGCCGGTGAACCCGGTCAGCCAGGCCAGCCGCTCTTCGGCGGGCGGCACATATTCGTTTTGATGGGCATCGGCGCGCGGGACGATGAAGCCATAAAGGCCGAGACGCCGGAGGTCGGCGCGCAGCACGTCGATCCGCGCTTTGGCGCGCGAGCCGTCGGCATCGTCCTCGAAGGTCTGGAAAAGAGATTCGGACATGGCGGCCAGTCTAGTCGGCCAGCTTCGCCGGACGGAAGGGCCAACTGGGAAGCGCCAAAGAAGATGGCCTCCTGGTGACGGCGCTCGATCCAAGTCGTGGACCAGCCATGCGAAACGAGCAGGGGTCAAGTCACTGACCAGGTTCTATATTCCGTCCGTGGTATACAGAATACCACAACATGAAAGGAACAAGAACAATGGCCACTGCAACTCTCGCCGCCGGCTCGGCCCGCACTCCTTCGCTGTTTTCGCGCCTCTTCGCCTGGCTCGACCGTTTTGCGTCGACTGAGGCACATGGCGAATTCGGGCGCGATCTGGCGCTGTATCACGCCCGCTTCCGCGGTTTCTGATCTGCCTGGCTGAATGACGCGGCGGCTTCAGGCCGCCGCGAGCGTCATCGTCACCCAATTGTCGAGCACGCTTTCCCGCACGACGCCGAAGCCCGAGGCCAGATAGGCGTCGCGCACGGCATCCGCCTGTTCGCTCATAAGGCCGGAGAGGATGACATGGCCGCCCGGCGCGGCGGCTTTGGCGATCTCCGGCGCGAGCGCGATCAGCGGCCCGGCGAGTATGTTCGCGAAGATGAGATCGAACGGCGCGCGCGCGGCGATGTCGGGATGGCCGAAACCATCCGCCTCGATGACCTTCACCCGATCTTCGACTCCGTTGATCTCGACATTCGCCTGCGCGATGCCGACGGAGGTCGTGTCGATGTCGCTCGCAAGGACATTTATGCCGAGCAGTTTCGCCGCCGCGATGGCCAGCACGCCCGTGCCGGTGCCGAGATCAAGCACGCGCGCGGGCGTCGTCTGCTGCACCAGAGTGTCGAAGGCGATCAGGCAGCCTTTCGTCGTGCCGTGATGGCCGGTGCCGAACGCAAGCGCCGCCTCGACCTGAATGGCGATCACGCCCTCCGGCACGCGGTCCGCGTCATGCGCCCCATGCACCAGAAAGCGCCCAGCGGGCACCGGGTCGAGGCCCGCCAGCGAAGCGGCGACCCAATCGGCGTCCTCGATGCTTTCGGCCTCGATCCTCAATCCCTCGATTTCCGCGCCCAGAACCGAACGCACCTCGCGTTCGAGTTCGTCCGGCGGCGTGTTCGGCCCGGCATAGATATCGACCCGCCACACAGGATCGTCCGGCGCCGTCTCGGACAATGCGACCGACATCTCGTCGAGCGGCAGAAGCTCTCCGGCAATCTGTCCGAGATGCTCGGCCTGCTGCTGGGAGGTGAAGATGCGGACGACGGATGTGGGCATGGTTCAGATCCTCGAAGCGGGCGGCTTCCGGCAGCCTTATCCTGAGCCGTGAGCGAAGCTCACGTGTCGAAGGATGTTTGGGAAATTCAGAGCGTGCGGCCATCCTTCGACACGGGCCTGCGGCCCGGCTCAGGACGAGGGTGTAGTTAAACCCGCTTCACGAAGCTGTCGATGACCCGCTTGGTGTCGGCTTTCTCAAAAGCCACCATCAGCTTGTTGCCCTCGACCTCGATCACCTCGCCATAGCCGAACTTGTCGTGAAACACGCGCTCGCCGACGACATAGCTCGCGGCATTGGCGGTGGATTTGGCGACAAGCTCGCCCTCGATCACCACCGGCCCGCCACGGCGGTTGAAGCCACCCGCGCGTGGTTCGGCAAAGCCGCTGTCCTTGCGCGCCTGCGCGCGCTGCCAGCCCGGCGTGTTGTAGGTCGAGGCTTGGAAGGGTTCGAGGCGGTCGAACCGGCTTTCGCCGAAGCCGCGATTGGAAAACGCGGCGGGCGCCTCCGTCACCTCGACATGCTTGTTCGGCAATTCATCGAGAAAGCGCGACGGCAGCGAGGATTGCCACATTCCGTGGATGCGGCGGTTGGAGGCGAAATAGATCTTCGCCCGCTTCTTGGCCCGCGTAAGGCCGACATAGGCCAGACGGCGTTCTTCTTCGAGGCCCGCGCGGCCGCTCTCGTCCAGCGATCTTTGATGCGGAAACAGGCCTTCCTCCCAGCCGGGCAGGAACACGACATCGTATTCGAGGCCCTTGGCGGCATGGAGCGTCATCAAGGTCACCTTGTCGTCGTTCGCGCCGCTTTCGGTGTCCATGACGAGCGAGACATGTTCAAGAAAGCCCTGAAGGTTTTCGAACCCGTCCATGGAGCGCACAAGCTCCTTCAGGTTTTCGAGGCGGCCCGAGGCATCCGCCGAGCGGTCCTGCCGCCACATCTCGGTGTAGCCGCTTTCGTCGAGCACCATTTCGGCAAGCTCGGTGTGTTTCATCTCCTCGCTGGCCTTGGTCCAGCGCGCGAAATTCTGCGTCAGGGTCTTCAGCGCCTCGCGGGGCTTCGGCTTGAACTCGCTCGTGTCTGCCATCTCCTGCGCGGCCTGAAGCAGCGGAATGCGGGTCGAGCGCGCGAACCTCTGCAGCGCCTGTACGGTCACATCGCCAAGCCCGCGCTTGGGCACATTGACGATACGCTCGAACGCCAGATCGTCGGACGCCGAATTCACGCAGCGCAGATAGGCCAGCGCGTCGCGGATTTCCTGCCGCTCATAGAAGCGCGGCCCGCCGACCACGCGGTAGTCGATGCCGAGATTGACGAAACGGTCCTCGAATTCGCGCATCTGGAAGGAGGCGCGGACGAGGATTGCGATGTCGTTGAGCTGCCCGCCTTTGCGGTGCACGGTCTCGATCTCATCGGCGATCGAGCGCGCTTCCTCGCCGCTGTCCCAGGATCCCGTCACCGTCACCTTCTCGCCGTCCTCGCCCTGCGGGCGCAGCGTCTTGCCGAGGCGTCCTTCGTTGTGGGCGATGAGATGGGAGGCCGCGCCGAGAATGTGGGCATCCGAGCGGTAATTACGCTCCAGCCGGATCACCTTCGCGCCCGGAAAATCCTTCTCGAAACGCAGGATGTTGTCGACCTCCGCGCCGCGCCAGCCATAGATCGACTGGTCGTCGTCCCCGACGCAGCACAGATTGCGCGGCCCCTGCGCCAGCAGCCGCAGCCACAGATATTGGGCGACATTGGTGTCCTGATATTCGTCCACCAGCATGTAGCGAAAACGCCTGTGATACTGCTCCAGCACATCCGGGTGTTCGCGGAAAATACGGATCGGCTCCAGCAGAAGATCGCCGAAATCCGATGCGTTCAGCGTCTTCAGGCGTTCCTGATAAAGTGCGTACAAATCCTTGCCGCGCCCGTTGGCGATCGCGGCGCCGTCGCCGGGCGGCACGTCTTTCGGCGCAAGGCCGCGGTTCTTCCAGCCGTCGATCGCCCAGGCGAGGCTGCGCGCGGGCCAGCGCTTCTCGTCGATGTTTTCGGCGGAAAGGATCTGCTTGAGGAGGCGGATCTGGTCGTCGGTGTCGAGAATGGTGAAGGAGGATTTCAGCTCGGCCAGCTCCGCATGGCGGCGCAGGATCTTGGTGCCGATGGAGTGAAAGGTGCCGAGCCAGGGCATGCCCTCGGCAACATCGCCGACGAGAGATGCCACGCGGTTTTTCATCTCCCGCGCGGCCTTGTTGGTGAAGGTGACGGCCAGGATTTCGGAGGGCCGCGCCCGGCCGGTCGCCAGAATATGGGCGATGCGGGTCGTCAGAACGCGCGTCTTGCCCGTGCCCGCGCCCGCAAGGACGAGGAGGGGGCCTTCGGTGGTCTCGACCGCTTCGCGCTGCTCGGGGTTCAGCCCTTCGAGATAATTGCCGGCGGCCCCGGTGCGCGCCTGCATGACGCCCGCCATCGCGCGCGCGGCAATCCCGCTGGGGCGCGGGGTCGGGGGCTCGTCGTCGTCGAAAAACGGAACGGCGTTCGGATCGGCCAAAACTCATCCTCGGAACGGCAAAGGGAGGTCGCGCGCGCAACGTCGCGATTCGCTATCTGAGAACAAAATGGCATTCCGAAGGGCAGATTGCGAGGTCTGCGGCCTTCCCACGCGCGGGAGGCTAGTTCCGCCGTGCCTTCTGCCACGCTGCCGGAGTGTCGCCGACAAAGCGGCGGAAGGTGCGGGTGAAATGCGCCTGATCGGAAAATCCGGTTTCGGCGGCAATCTCGGTGAGTGGCACATCGCCCCGCAGCAGCAGGTTCTGCACGCGCCGGATGCGCGCATTCATCTGCCATTGATGCGGCGGCACGCCGGTCGCGGCCTTGAAGGCATGGCTGAAATAGGATTGCGAAAGCTCCGTCAGTTCGGCCAGTTCCTGCAGGCGTATGCTGCGCGTGCAGTTCTCGGTGATGAAGTCGGTCACGCGGCGGAGCTGACGGGCGGAGAGGGGCGTGCGCTTTTTCGCGCTGTCCTGGCGGCGGCCGAGCTTCAGCACGTCGATGATGAGGGCAAGCGTCAGGCTGTCGCCGTAAAGATCGTGCCGCGCATCGGGGCCTTCGCATTCGGCGGCGATGAGCCGGGCAAGCGCCATCACGCGCGCGTCGTCGACGCACAGGCGCGGCTTGGAAAGGCGCTCCTCGTCGATGTCCTCGATCAGGCGTTCGGAAAGAACCGCCGGGTCGAAATGCAGATCGAGATGACGCAGGCTCTCGATCTCTTCGCACTCCGTCCATACGGCCACATTTGCCGGAAGAAAACTGATCGAGCCTCCCTCCGCGCGGTGGGCCGGTCCGTCGGGTGAAAGCCGCGCCGAAAAATCGCCGCCCTGCTTGTCGAGCACGATGAACAGACGCGGATAGGGCGAGACATATTCGCCGCGCGCGCCGCGTCCGCACTGCGCGTTCCACACATCCGCAACCACGCCGTTCCAGCTGCGCCATTTCAGCGTGTCGAGAACGGAGATGCCCTCGCGGATCGACGTCATGCGCGGATGAAAAGTCATGGCAAACCTGTAATCGTTCCAATCTATACTGTGTGCGAAACCACACAAAACACAGCAGATATCGCAATAATCACACCCTACACCAAGAATATTCAATGCGCAGCAGGATCGAGCAATAAAGTCTTAAGTCGAGTTGATATCAGCGCCGCGATGAGGGATGGCTTGGTCCGATAAGAAGAGTTGTTTTGAATTCTTCTTAACTGCCCTGCCGGTTATCGGGGTGACTGTACTATGCATGATTTTTCATCGGCGAAATTTAGATTCATTCTGATGTGCGGCGTCGCGCTGTGCGCCGCAACGCCGGGTCTCGCGCAGGCTCCCGCGGGCGGCCAGCAGATCGAACTCGAAACGATCTCGGTGGAAGGTGAAGCGCAGACGCCCGAGACCACGACCGGCCCGGTGAACGGCTATGTCGCGACGAAATCCGGAACGGGTTCGAAATCCGACACGCCGATCACCGAAATCCCTCAGGCGGTGTCCGTCGTCGGACGCGAGGAAATCGACGACCGCAAGGCAACGAAAGTGGACGAGATCCTGCGCTACACCGCAGGCGTCACCGCGCAACCCTTCGGCCAGGATCCGGACACCGACTGGTTCTACATTCGAGGTTTCGACGCCACGCAGAAGGGCGTCTTCCGCGACGGGCTTCAGCTCTATGCGTACGGCTTCGGCGGCTTCCAGACGGACCCCTTCTTTCTCGAGCGCGTGGACGTGCTCAAGGGGCCTGCGTCCGTTCTCTACGGCGGCGCCAACCCGGGCGGCATCATCAATCTCGTCAGCAAGAGGCCCAACGGCGAGACCTTCGCCTACGCCGAGGCTGGCGTGAACAATTGGGGCAATGCCTATTTCGGGCTCGATGCCGGCGGCGTGGCGGGTGCGGGCAATGAATGGTCCTACCGGTTCACGGGTCGCGTCGCGGGCGGCGACCAGTACACCGATTATTCGGAGGATTTCCGGGGCGCGGTGCTGCCCCAGATCACTTATCAGCCGACGGACGCGACCCGCATCACGGCCTATGCCGAATATGCCACGCTCGACCAGTTTCATTCCGGCGGCAGCTTCCTGCCGTATTACGGCACGGTCCGGGATGCGCCCTTCGGCAAGATCGACCGGAAGGCCTATTTCGGTGAGCGTTCCGAGGACGATCAGGACCGCAGCCAGTTCCTCATCGGCTATGAGTTCGAACACACATTCGACAATGACTGGACCATCCAGCAGAACGCCCGCTATGGGCGTCTGCACAACAAGGAAAACGCGCCTTACACGTTCGGTTACGCGCCCTACAACTGGATGGTCGATCTGAATGGAAATGACGACCCGTCCACCGGTATGCTCCATCGTATCGGCTTCCTCCACGATACCGAGGTGGACACCTTCACTGTCGACAACCGCGCCTCGCGCGATTTTATGACCGGCGGTCTGGAGCACTCGGTGCTGTTCGGCGTCGACTACAAATATTTCAAGATCGACCACGTACAATACTCTGGCACGCTCGATCCCATCAGCGCGACCGATCCGCAATATACGGGACCCGCCACCTTCTCTATCCCCTATCTGGACGATGTCGTTACGCAGCATCAGGTCGGCATCTATTTGCAAGACCAGATCCGTTTCGGAAGCGGCTGGCTTGCCACGTTCAATGGCCGGTACGACATCGTCGAGACCGATCAGGAAGTACGCGGCGGTTTTTCGACCCCCTATTCTTCGGATGACGGCGAGGCGAGCGGCCGGGTGGGCCTTGCCTATGAATTCGCCAACGGCCTGACCCCCTATGTCAGCGCCGCGACCTTCTTCAATCCGCTCATTGGCACCAGCGGTACGCCCTTCGAGCCCGAGACGGGCCATCAGTTCGAGGCCGGGGTGAAATACGCGCCGACCTTCGTCGATGCGATCATCACGGCGTCGGTGTTCGACATCACGCGGCAGAACGTCGTGACCAGAGGCCCCGGCGCCCTTGGCGTCAACATTCAGATCGGCGAAGTCACGTCGAAGGGCTTCGAATTCGAAGCGAAAGCCAATGTGAACGAGAACCTCAAGATCATCGCGGCCTTCACGGCTCTGGACATGGAGATCACCGAGGACGCGAACCCCGCGATCATCGGCAATTCGCCTTTCCTCATCCCCGAGATGACGGCCTCGCTCTGGGCGGATTACAAGGTCACGCGCGGATCCTTCGAGGGCGTCAGCTTCGGTGCGGGCCTGCGCTACAATGGCGAGTCCTGGGCGGACAACGAGAACCTGTTGAAGGTGCCCGATGCCGTTCTGGTCGACGCCGCCATTCGCTACGAGCGGGACGATTGGGGTCTGGCGCTCAACGTCAACAATCTGCTGGACAAGGAATATGTCCAGGGCTGTCAGGGCGTCAGCACCTGCAGCTGGGGAGCCGCGCGTCAAATCACGCTCTCCGCCCACTACAAATGGTAAGAGAGAAGGCTTGAGGATGAGGGCCGCGCATGCCATTGCGCGGCCTTGTCCGTTGTTTCGGGACCATTCCACGTGAACGAATTCGGCTTCCAGATTGACGGCGCACGGTTTTCTGTGCCCGGCCGCGATATTCTGCAGCCGCTCGATCTGGTTCTGGAGTCGGGCCGCGTTCATGGCCTCATCGGCCCGAACGGCTCGGGCAAATCGACCCTTGTGAAACTCCTCGCACGCCAGCTCGCGCCGGACGGCGGGCGCATCGCCTTTGCGGGGCGGCCGCTCGGTGACTGGCACGACCGCGAACTCGCGCGCCACATCGCCTACATGCCGCAATTCACGCCGGGTGCGGACGGCATGAATGTCCGCGAACTCGTGGCGCTTGGTCGCTTTCCCTGGCACGGCGCACTGGGGCGCTTTTCGAGGACAGACGAAGAGAAGGTCGAAAGCGCGCTCGCGCGCACGGGACTGGTCGGGTTTGCGGAACGTCAGGTCGACACGCTGTCGGGGGGCGAGCGCCAGCGCGCCTGGTTTGCGCTGATGCTGGCGCAGGACACGAAATGCATCTTGCTCGATGAGCCGACGTCTGCGCTCGACATCGCCCATGAAGGGCAGATGCTCGATCTCGTGCAGGCCGTCAGCCGCGAGCGCGGCGTCACCGTCATCGTCGTGCTCCACGACATCAATCTCGCTGCACGCGTGTGTGATGACATCGTGGCGCTGCGGGAAGGGCGCCTCATCGCGCAGGGCCGCGCGGCGGATGTCATGACGCCGGAGGTGCTTGGCCGTATCTACGGCGTGCCGATGGGCGTGCTGCCACATCCGACACGCGGCGATCCCATCGGATATGTGCTGTGAAGCTCACGCGGCGCGATCTATTCGGTGCGGGCGCGGCCTTCGCCGCGATGGCTCTGCCGGTGCGCGCCGCCGTGCCGGAGCGGGTTGCGACCGTCGACTGGTCGGTGCTCGAAACGCTGCTTGCGCTGGGCATCACGCCGGTCGCCGCAACGGAGCTTCTGCAATTCTCCGAAGTCGCCGTCGAACCTCCCGTACCGCCGCAGACGGCGGATCTTGGCCTGCGCGGCACGATCAATCTCGAAGTTCTGCAGCTTGCCGCGCCGGATCTCATCTTCTCGTCGAACTTCTACCGCGCGTCCGAAGAACGCCTTCAACGCATCGCGCCGGTCGAGAGCTTCACCATCTACGCGCCCGGAATATTGCCGTTCGACGCATGCGTGGGCATGACGCGCAGCATCGGCGCACGGCTCGCAATCTCCGATCGTGCGGAAGCGTTCCTTGCCGGGACCGATGCCGAGATCGCCGCCCTGAAGGGGCGGCTGCGGGCAGGGGATGGCCGCGCGATCATCCCCATCAATCTCGGCGATCCCCGCCATTTCCGTGTCTTCGGTACGGACAGCATGTTCGGCGAAGTTCTGAAGCGCCTCGGCCTCGAAAACGCATGGCGTGACAACACAAGCTATTCGGCCATGGCGCCGGTCGGCCTCGAAGCTCTGGCGCTGACCCCGGATGCGTGGATCGCGATCATTCCGCCGATCCCCCCGGATGCCGCACGGGTTCTGTCGCAAAGCGCGTTCTGGAACGCGCTTCCGGCGGTGCGCGAGGGACGTGTGATCTGGCTCGACCCGATCAATCCGTTCGGCGCTCTGCCGGCGGCGCGCCGTTTTGCGCGCCTGCTCGTTCAGGCCTTGCCCTCTGCGGAGCGGGCGCGTGGTTAGCGCGTCCCGAAAGGCATTTGCGTCATGGGGCGCGCTTGCGCTTCTCGCCGCCGTGCTTTTTGCGGCGGTCCTCGCCACGCGTCCGCTCGTGCCGGGGCCCGCGGATGTGTCGGCGGCGCTCGGCCAGATCCTGCTGTGGCAGAGTCTTTTGCCGCGCGCGGTCTCGGCGCTGATCTGCGGGGCCATGCTCGGCCTGTCGGGCGCGCTGCTTCAGCGCGTTTTGCGCAATCCGATTGCCGATCCCTCGACGCTCGGCATCGCCTCCGGCGCGCAGCTCGCGCTCACCGCCGCGACGGCCTATGCGCCGCTTTTGATCGAGGTTTCGCGCGAAGCGGTGGCGTTCACGGGAGGCGCGTCGGCCATTCTTGTCGTTTTCCTGCTCGGCTGGCGGCGTGGGCTCGATCCGGTGACGGTGGTGCTGTCCGGCTCGGTCATCTCCCTCGTCGCTGCCGCTGTCAGTACGACCATCGTGCTGGCGAAGGGCGAGTATGTCATGTCGCTCTACATCTGGGGCGCCGGTTCGCTGGCGCAGCAGAGCTGGGACGCCCCTCTTGCCCTGCTGCCGCGCTTTGCGTTCGGTGCGCTGGCGGCTTTTCTGCTGCTGCGTCCGCTGGCGGTCCTCGGGCTCGATGACAGCGCCGCGAAAAGCCTCGGCATCGCGCTGCATGCCATGCGCATCGCAGTTCTCGTCGTCGCCGTCTGGCTCGCGGCAAGCGTGACGGCCGAAATCGGCGTCATCGGTTTCATCGGCCTTGCCGCGCCGACACTCGCGCGCGCGAGCGGCGCGCGCACCCCGCGCGATGTTCTCATCGCAGCGCCGCTGATCGGCGCGCTGCTTCTTTCCGTGACCGACAGCGCCGTGCAATTGCTTGGCTCGGGCTTTGCCGATCTCGCGCCCACCGGCGCGGTGACGGCCCTGTTCGGCGGCCCGCTTCTGATCTGGCTCCTGCCGCGTCTCAAGGCCCATATGCGCCCGGGCACCAACCCACTTGCACAAAAACGCCTGCATCGTCCGTACTGGATGATGATCGGCCTTGCGGCGGCGATCCTCGCGGCGGGGCTTGCGGCGCTCATGATCGGGCAGGGGCCGCATGGCTGGTCTCTCGCGACGGGTGTTCTTCTGTCTGATCTCCTGCCGTTTCGCGGGCCGCGCATCGTCGCAGCCGGTGCGGCCGGCGCCATGCTTGGCGCGGCGGGCACCTTGATGCAGCGCATGACGGGAAACCCGCTCGCCGGGCCGGAAATTCTCGGCGTCAGCGCCGGCGCGGGTGTCGGCCTCACCGTCGCGCTTTATCTGGCGCCGAGCATGGCCCCGCAATTCCTGATCGCGGGTCTGGCGGGCGGTGCACTCACAACGCTGATCGTCATGCTGCTGGTTGCCGGGCGGTCGGGCTTCGGACCCGAGCGGCTGTTGCTGGCGGGGCTTGCGATGGGCGCGCTCTGCATGGCGATCATTTCGACCGTTCTCGCGCAGGGCGACATCCGCGCTTTCACGCTGCTCGTCTGGATGTCGGGCTCGACCAACAATGCCAGCTCGGTGGAGGCATGGACGGGGACTGTTGCGGCTGTCGCGATGATCCTGCCTCTTTTCATGTTCTGGCGCTGGCTCGACGTGCTTCCGCTCGGGGAGGCGACGAGCCGAAGCCTCGGCCTTCCGGTGCGGCGCGCGCGGCTCGTTCTGGCCGTCTTTGCGTCTGTATTGACGGCTGTGTCTTCCTTTCTCATCGGCCCGCTCTCGATGATCGGCCTCGTCGCGCCTCATCTTGCGCGGCTCATCGGCTTTGCGCGCGGGCGTGACCAGCTTGCCGCGGCGGTGCTTCTCGGCTGTGCCATCATGATTGCCGCCGACTGGCTGTCGCGTATCATTGCATTCCCATATCAGGTGCCGGTCGGCCTGTTCGCGGCCTTGATCGGCGGGCCCTATCTCATCTGGCTTCTGAACCGGGGGGCGGCTCATGCCCGCTGAAGCACTCTGCGCCGAGGCGCGCGTCGTTCTCGCAAACCCGAAAGCCATGCTCGAGCGAATATGCGATCATTTCGTCGAGCACGGCACCGTCACGAAGACCGAAAGCGGCGCGCGCATCGACAGCCCGCTCGGCAATGCGGTGCTGAAAATCGAGGGCGATGCGCTCAATCTGCGCGCCGAATGCCCAAGCGAGCCCGCGCTCTTCCTCGTCAAATCCTCGCTCGCCGAACACATCTTCATGTTCGCGGAAGGGGAAACCCCGAGCCTTGTATGGGCCGGAAATGGCGCCGCCTCGGATGAGGTGCCCTATTTTCGCGCTATGCAGGTGATCGGCAAGCGGCAGATATCGCCCAACATGCGCCGCGTGACGCTGAAGGGCGATGCCGCCCATTTCGCGAAAGGCGGGCTCCACGCCCGCGTCCTCATCCCGCCGCGCGGTCGCGTGCCCGTCTGGCCGAAAGCGGGGCCGGATGGCCGCGTCATCTGGCCGAAGGGAGAGGATGAGCTGACAGGCCGTATCTACACGATCCGCAAGATCCGCGAAGCCGATGGCGAAGTGGATGTGGACGTGGTGCTGCATGGTTCATCGCCTGGCTCGGTCTGGGCGATGACCGCCGAGCCGGGCGATCCCGTCGGCCTGATGGGGCCGGGTGGCGGGGAGGCGGTTGCGGCGGACAGCTATGTGCTCGCGGGCGACGAGACGGCGTTGCCTGCCATTGCGCGGCTGGCCGAGGAATTGCCGCTGAACTCCCGGATCCGCATTTTCCTCGAGATCGCCGGCCCCGAAGACGAACAGCAGATCGCGGCACGTCCGGGCCTCGATCTAGTCTGGCTGCACCGCAACGGTGCGGAGGCGGGCACGAGCGGCCTTCTGGAGGCGGCGCTCCTCGATCTCGACTGGCCGGAGAGCGATCCGCCCTATGTGCTGGTCGGTTGCGAACACAAGGCGGCCCGCGCCATCCGCCGTCACGTCCGAAAGACACGAAACCACCCCAAAACCCGCCACCTTATTGCCGCCTATTGGCGGCGGGGCTATCAGGATGCCACCGACGAGGATCGGCATTGATATGATCCGGCGCCGCGAAGGCCCTGCAGACGACCATGGATATTCTGAAACGCTTTTTCGCCTATTACGCGCCCTATAAGGGGCTGTTCGCGCTCGATTTTTCCTGCGCTGTCCTGGCCGGGCTGCTCGAACTCGGCTTCCCCATGGCCGTGAAGCTGTTCGTCGACGAATTGCTGCCGCAGCAGGATTGGTCGCTGATCCTGCTCGCCGCGCTGGGCCTGCTGGTGATCTACCTGCTGAACACGGGCTTCATGGTGGTCGTGACCTATTGGGGCCACATGCTCGGCATCAACATCGAGACCGAGATGCGCCGGAAGAGCTTCGATCATCTGCAGAAGCTGTCCTTCTCCTTCTACGACAACCAGAAGACCGGCCATCTCGTCGGGCGTGTCACGAAGGATCTCGAAGAAGTGGGCGAGGTCGCCCATCACGGCCCCGAGGATGTTTTCATCGCCGTCATGACCTTCATCGGTGCGTTCGTGCTGATGCTGACGGTGAATGTCGAGCTTGCGCTCATCACCGGTATCATCGTGCCCGTCGCGGCTTTCGTGACGACCCGCTACGGCAACAGCATGACGCAGAACTTTCGCGCGCTGTTCGGGCGCGTGGGCGATTTCAATGCTCGCATCGAGGAGAATGTCGGCGGCATCCGCGTCGTGCAGGCCTTTGCCAACGAGGACTATGAGCGCGCATTGTTCGCCAAGGACAACGCGGCCTACCGCGAGACCAAGCTCAACGCCTACCGCCTGATGGCGGCCTCGACTTCGCTGTCCTATCTCGGCATGCGCCTCACGCAGGTCATCGTGATGGTGGCGGGCACGTGGTTCGTGCTCAAGGGCGAACTCAGCTATGGCGGCTTTGTCAGCTTCCTTCTGCTGGTCACGGTGTTTTTCCGGCCCATCGAGAAGATCAACGCCGTTCTCGAAATCTACCCCAAGGGCATTGCCGGCTTCCGCCGTTATCTCGAACTTCTGGAAACCGAGCCCGACATTGTGGACCGTCCCGACGCGAAGGATGCGGGAGCGCTCAACGGCGACATCCGCTTCGAAAATGTGTCCTTCGGCTACGATCCCGCGCGGCCGGTCCTGAACGCGATCGACCTGTCGGTCCGGGCGGGCGAAACCGTCGCCTTCGTCGGCCCGTCCGGCGCAGGCAAGACGACGATCTGCTCGCTGCTGCCGCGCTTCTATGAGCCGACCGGCGGGCGCATCCTCATCGACGGTACGGACATCCGCGACATGACGCTCGCCTCGCTGCGCGGGCAGATCGGCATCGTCCAGCAGGATGTGTTCCTGTTTGCCGGAACGATCCGGCAGAACATCGCCTATGGCCGTCTCGACGCGAGCGAGGAGGCCATCGTGGAAGCCGCGCGCCGCGCCCAGCTCGAAGACCTCATCTCCAGCCTGCCGCTCGGCATGGACACGCTCATCGGTGAGCGCGGAGTGAAGCTCTCCGGCGGTCAGAAGCAGCGTCTCGCCATTGCGCGGATGTTCCTGAAAAACCCGCCGATCCTCATTCTCGACGAGGCCACCTCCGCCCTCGACACGGCCACGGAGCAGGCCATTCAGGCGGCTCTGGAGGAACTGGCGAAGGGCCGCACCACGCTCGTCATCGCCCATCGCCTGGCGACGATCCGCAACGCCGACCGCATCGTCGTCGTCACGGAAAGCGGCATCGCGGAGCAGGGCGCGCACGGAGATCTTATCGCGCGCGGCGGGGTCTATTCGCAGCTTCACAAAGCGTGATGCACCGTCCGACAAAAAATCATGACGCATCCTCTCCCGCAAAGGCCTGTTCCGGCGCTATAGACGTGTCATGACCCTTCAGGCTCTCGCCGCCAGTTTCTCTGCGGGCTTTATCTACGGCATTGCGCCGGGACCGGCGGTGCTTGCCCTGTTCACCCTCACGGCGATGTCCGGCCGCGCGCATGGCAGGCGCTTCATCACGGCGCATCTTCTGGGCGACACGCTCTGGTGCGGCCTCGCCATCATGTCCATCGTCGGCGTCAGCCAGCTTGGCTACACGCTGTTCGACATTCTGGGCGTGCTGTGCGGCGGATTCCTCATCTGGCTCGGCTGGCAGGCCTTGCGCGCGCCGGGCGACGGCACTGGGCAACACATCGGCGCGGCGCATCCGGCGCGGACGGGTCTCGTGTTCGGCCTCACAAACCCCAAGGCCTATCCGGTCGCGGTCGCCATGTTCACGGCGCTCACGGCACCCTTTGCCAAGGAACTGACCTGGTCGGACGCGCCGGGCTTCATGGCGGCGGCGATTGTCGGCTTCGTTCTGGCTTACGCGGTTCTTCTCTGGATGGCGGGTTGGGGTCCCGTGCGGCATGTGATGATGCGCTATCACCGGCCGATCACCCGCTGCGTCGGCGCCATGTTCATCGCTTTCGGCGCGAAATCCATCCTCGACGTCGCCAATGCCATTCGAAACCGCTGATGGGCGGTGGAGAAGAAGCGAAAAGTGAGGGGCAAGGGGCGTTGCCGCCGTCGCTTTCTTACCATCTTGGCGTCATAGTCTTACGCTGGTTTCCGACGCGCCGGATCATGGCGGACGCAGAGGTTTAGGGCGGCGTTTTGAACACGACATTGACCGGACTCGGCGTTGCGCTGCTTGTCGCGCTTGTGACAGCCCTCGTCGGTCCCATGTTCATCGACTGGGGCAGCCATCGCGCCACCTTCGAGGCTCAGGCGAGCCGTCTGCTTGGCGTGCCGGTCAAGGTGCTGGGCGATGTCGATGTGCGTCTGCTGCCCAGTCCGCGCATCCGTTTTTCCCAGATCGTTGCGGGCGATGAATGGGCAGCCTCCAAATTCACGGCCGACAGTTTCGAACTCGACCTTGCTTTGACACCGCTTCTGAGCGGTGAATATGAGGTCTCGCGCCTCAAGGTGGACGGCGCCGAACTCAAGGCAAGCCTGTCGGCCGACGGCGAAGTGTCCGTGCCCTTTGCTGCCAGTGGCATGACACGCGCTGATCTCGACACGATTGCGATCACCGATCTCGACGTCACCAATTCGCGCATCACATTGGCCGACCCGGCTGCGAACCGCAGCACCGTCATCGAGAATGTCTCCCTGTCCGGGGAGGCGGGGTCTCTGGCAGGCCCCCTGAAGATCGAATCCGCGGGCACGGTCGATGGCAAAAGCTACACGCTGCGCGGCGCGACCGGGCGGTTCGATGAAACTGGCCTTGGTCAGATCAAGCTGTCTCTGTCCGGTGCGGAAAGCCCCGTGCTCTCCTTCGACGGAACCCTCCAGCTCGCGGAAAAGCCGCGCTTTGCGGGCCTCGCAATCGTGGCGCAGACGGCGGCCGGAGAGGGCACAACCGCCCGTACGCCCTGGAAGGTTCAAGGCGTTGTCACCTCCGACCTTCGCAAGCTGCACGCCGAGAAGATCGAATTCGAATACGGCGCGCCGGGCCAGGATGTCAGGCTTGCGGGCGGGCTCGATCTCGTCCTCGGCCCGAAAGCATCGGTGGACCTGAAACTTGCCGCGCGGCAGGTCGATGTCGACCGGCTTATGGGCCGGGTGAAGGATGCGCCGCCGCTGGCCCCATCCGAGGTTCTGTCGGCGCTGGCCTCCCGGTTCTCCGGGGCGGCGCGGCCGGGCATGCCCATTCGCGTCGAGACCAATCTCGAAAGCGTCGCGCTCGGCGGCGATCTTGTTCAGGGCCTTGCAGCGGTGGCCGTCTCCACCTCCGAAGGCTGGACGCTCGAAAGCCTGAACGCGCAGCTTCCCGGCAGCACGACGCTCGATGCAGCAGGAGAACTTCATCTGAAAGAAGGCGAAGCCCCGCGCTTCGACGGTGCGCTGAAGCTCGATGCGCCCAACGCTCCGGCCCTCGTTCACTGGCTCGATGGGCTGGCAAAGGAACGTCCGGGTCTCGCTCTCAAGACATTCCGTCTGGACGCGATGCTGGCTGCGCAGCAAAGCCGCTGGTCGCTCGAGGAGATGAAGGCCAGCGCCGATGGCGCCGAGATCGGCGGGCGGCTTGCCTTTACCGATCCGCCGCAGGGCCGCGGCAAGCTGGAAGCACGCCTGACCGCCGAAAGCCTCGATCTCGACGCGCTCGATCCGCAACGCCTGTTCGGATTTGTCCGCACATCGCAGGGCGCCGATCTGGCGCTCGTCCTGAAGGCAAAGAAGCTGACTTATGCCCGGGTTCCGTGGTCCGGTGTTGATGTCGATCTGAGCGCGGATGCCTCGGCCATCGACATCCGCAAGCTCGCGATCGCCGATCTCGGCGGCGCGAGAATTTCGGCGACGGGGCGCCTCAGTTCCGCCGAAGGCACCCGCGCCGCGCGCCTCGACGCCAAGATCGATGCCGCAAATTTGGGCGGTCTCGTCACGGTTCTGCGGACGGCCGGTGCGCCTTCGGACATCGTCGACGAGATCGGAAGCCGCGCGTCCGTCATTGCCCCGGCGGCACTTACGGCTGTGATTGCGTCGAACGCGGATGGCGGAGGAGCCAGCGTCAAAATTTCCGGATCGCTTGGCGGCACGCAGGTCGAGGCGGAGGCGAGCGGGCCGCGCTTTGCTCTCGCGGGCCTCGTTAAAGCGAAGCTGGTGGCGACGGCCGAAGATGGCGGGCGCCTTCTCAATCAGCTCGGCCTGCCTGCGGTGTCGCTCGACAGCTTCGGCGCCGCATCCGTTGAGGCGCGGCTCGATGGCGATGTGTCGAAGGGCGCGGCGCTCGATGCGCATTTCACCGCCGGGGGGGACAAGATTGTCTTTACCGGAAAGGCCGATGCAGTTCCCGGAATTCGCGGGCGCCTCGACGTGGCGTTCGAAGATGCCGCGCGCTACGCAGTGCTGCTGGGTCGCGCGCCGCCCGCAACGCTGCCGACAGTGCCGCTCACCGCAGGAGCCGATCTGACGTGGGACGGCAAAAGCGTCGGGTTCTCGCGCCTCGCCGGAACGGTCGATGGACGAAGCGTCAGTGGAGCTATTTCCATCGGCGCGAAGGGGCTTGGCGGTGCTCTCGAGACACCCTCGCTCAGCCTGTCGGAGATTGTGGGCTTTGCGCTCGGGCCGATCGCGATCGCGCAGTCCGATGCGGCGGGCTGGCCGTCCGGCGCCACCGCGCCAAGTCTGTTCGACGGTCTCGAAGGCCGGATCGCGATACGTACCGACGCGCTCGCCATCGCGCCGGGCTATGATGGCGGGAAGACGAAATTCACGCTCGTTCTCGGCCGCAACGAATTTGCGGTGCAGGACGGGGAAACGGCAATCGCGGGCGGCACTCTGAAAGCCAATTTCGCGCTGCGCCGTGCGGAGAACGATCTGTCGCTGGCAGGTCGCTTGGCGCTTGAAAATGCGCGCGTCGAAAATCTCCTCTGGGGCTCCCCGGATGCGCCCCCTGCAACGGGGACTCTGGATCTGACGGCCGACATGCTGGGAACGGGCACCAACCTGTCGGCCATCGTTTCCGGGCTCACGGGCAGCGGCAGCTTCACATTGCGCGACGCGCGGCTCGCCGGGGTCGATGCGGGCGCGTTCGAGCGCACTTTGATCGCCGTCGAAAACGGCAGCGAGCCGGCGGATGCCGCCGACATCGCGACCCGGTTCAGCAGTGAGCTTGCCATGGCCGATCTCGATGTCGGGGAGGTGTCCTCCGCTTTTACAATCGCATCGGGCGTCGTGCGCGTCAGCAATGCCGCCATCGAGGCGCCGCTCGTGGCGGCGACGGCTTCGGGCACGCTCGATCTCGGGCGGCGCCTGCTTACGGCAGACCTCGACCTTCGCCCGAAAATGCTGGCCGATCTCGCGGAGAACGCGATCCCTCAGGCCGACCTTTCGCTTGGCGGCCCGTGGGCCGCGCCGCAGCGCAAGGTCGAGACCACAGCCTTCGCGAATGTGCTGGCGATCCGTGCCGTGGAGCGCGAGGTAAAGCGCATCGAGCAGATGGAAGCGGAGCGCAAGGAGCGGGCGATCAAAGCCGCCGAGGAAGAAGCGCGCCGCATGATAGAGGAGCAGCGCCGCGCCGCCGAGGCCATCGAGGCCGCCCGCCTCAAGGCGATCCGCGAGGCGACGGGCGATGTGCCTCCCGGCGATCTGCCGCCGCCGGTCGACATCCTGCCGAAGAAAACGGAAGCGCGGCCGACCCTGCGCAGCACGACGCGCGACAGCCAGTCGCCGCTGGAATTCTACACCCGCCCGGTCTTGCCGGACGCGGCGCGGTAATAATCGAGAACGAAGAGCCGGATCGCCGAGGACAGATTGTTCCGCCCGCGCCGGGCATCCACTTCCGCAATCAGCGCCCGCAGGGTCTGTCCACGCGCGTCCGCGATTTCGCGCAGCGCATTCCAGAACGCGTCCTCAAGCGTCACCGAAGTGCGGTGCCCGGCGATTTCGATCGAGCGTTTGACGATCACGCTCACGTTCTGTCGTCATCCCGCCGGTGCTGGTCGAGAAGCTCCTCGGCCTTTTTCGTACGTGCGCTCTCAAGCTCGCGCTCGGCCTTCGTGCGCCCGTGCGCCGCGCGGTTCCCGGCGGCCTTGTCCGCCTTTTCGGCGCGGGCCTTGTCCTTGCGGAAGCGGTTGAGGTTGACGATCTCGGCCATCGGAAGCTCCAGCAATCAGCCCGGGGAAATCATCTTCTCCGGACGAACGACTTCGTCAAATTCCGCATCGGTCACATATCCGCCGCCGACTGCCTCTTCGCGAAGGGTGGTGCCGTTCTTGTGGGCCGTCTTGGCGATCTTGGCGGCGTTGTCGTAGCCGATCTTCGGGGCGAGGGCCGTCACCAGCATCAACGAGCGCTCGAGCGCGGCCTTGATGTTGTCCTCGCGCGGCTCGATGCCGACGACGCAGTTTTCGGTGAAGGACACAGCCGCGTCCGCGAGAAGGCGCACCGACTGCAGGAAATTGTAGGCCATCACCGGGTTGTAGACGTTCAGCTCGAAATGGCCCTGGCTTCCGGCGAAGGTGACGGCGGCGTTGTTGCCGAACACCTGCACGCAGACCTGTGTCAGAGCTTCGCACTGGGTCGGGTTCACCTTGCCCGGCATGATCGAGGAACCGGGCTCGTTTTCCGGCAGTGAAAGCTCGCCGAGGCCCGAGCGAGGGCCGGAGCCGAGCAGGCGGATATCGTTGGCTATCTTGAACAGGCTCGCCGCGACGGTGTTGATCGCGCCGTGCGAGAAGACCATCGCATCATGGGCCGCGAGCGCCTCGAATTTGTTCGGCGCGGTGGTGAAAGGAAGCTGGGTGATGGCGGCGATCTTGTCGGCCACGGCCTTGTCGAATCCGACCGGCGCATTGAGCCCGGTGCCGACCGCGGTGCCGCCTTGGGCAAGCTGCATCAGCTTCGGCAAAGTCTGCTCGATCCGCTCGATGCCGTTTTCCACCTGCTGCGTGTAGCCGGAAAATTCCTGGCCGAGGGTCAGCGGTGTCGCATCCTGCGTGTGCGTACGGCCGATCTTGATGATCTTGGCCCATTTCTGCGCCTTGTCGTTCAGCGCGTTGCGCAGGGTCTGAAGGGCAGGGATGAGGCGCTGGACGATCTCTTCCGCGCAGGCGATGTGCATCGCCGTCGGATAGGTGTCGTTCGAAGACTGGCTCATATTGACGTGGTCGTTCGGATGGACCGGCTTCTTCGAACCCTTCTCGCCGCCCAGAATCTCGATGGCGCGGTTCGAGATGACCTCGTTGGCGTTCATGTTCGACTGCGTGCCCGAGCCCGTCTGCCAGACGGCGAGCGGGAAATGAGCGTCGAGCTTGCCCTCGATGACCTCTTGCGCGGCCTGCACCACGGCCTTGCCGATGGCCGGATCGAGCCGGCCGAGGTCCATGTTTGCTTCCGCCGAGGCGCGCTTGACGATGCCGAGCGCCCGGACGACCGGCAGCGGCTGTTTTTCCCAGCCGATCTTGAAATTGCCGAGCGAGCGTTCGGCCTGTGCGCCCCAATAGCGGTCGGCGGCGACCTCGATCGGGCCGAAGGTGTCGGTTTCGGTGCGGGTCGCGGTCACGGGCGTCCTCCTCGCTCTTTCAGTGACTTAAAAGCACGCCTTTGCGGCGGCCGGCACTGTCTAGCACCGCATCCGGGGGAGCGTCATCACGCCATTCGCAGGGAGCTTATTTCTTGCGGAACTTGTCGAGGCTGACGATCTGCGCGCCTTCCTCGGGAACGGGCGGCTTGCCGTCATCCTCGGCCGCGATCTCCGCAGTGGAGCGGATCGGCAATTCTTCCTCCGGCTCGGAGCCGGCGCCGCGGGGCTGATCGCGTGTGGCCACCAGTCTCTCGGTCTTTTCCTCGGCGTTCTGGCTCAGCGGCTCGAATTTGAGGCCGAATTTCACGCTCGGGTCGAAGAAGCCCGTGATGGCGTCGTAGGGGATAACCAGCTTTTCCGGGATGTTCGAAAACGACAGGCCGACCTCGAACCCATGATCGGAGACGATGAGATCCCAGAACTGATGCTGGAGGATGATCGTCATCTCCTCCGGATATTTCTCGCGCAGGCGCGGAGAGATCCGCACGCCGGGAAATTCGGTGTTGAACGAGATGTAGAAATGATGCTCGCCGGGAACGCCGGTGCGAGCCACGTCCTGAAGAACGCGCCGCACGACGCCGCGCAGCGCTTCCTGCGCCAGAAGATCGTATCGAATAAGATCGGTGCTCATTCCCTGCCGCCGCGACCCGGACCCAGTCTCAAGAGGGCGCTCCGGATAGCCGAAGCAAGATAAGTGGAGGCTTCTGTTGCCAGGTGCCTCCGAACCCCGCCTGAAAGGTGCTAGCCAGCCAGGACTTTAAATCGGTACCTGCACTGCATTACGCAGCGACGGCCACCGGAGCATAGTTGTCGTTTGCAACTACAAATTAGCCCGATAACGGCGGTACAATGCCGGGCAAAAGGACAACTTTTACACCCTCGTCGATCCTGTTTCGCCCCCGCCGCAGCCCGCCCAACGAATGACGGGATCTGGTGGAGGCGCCGGGTACTGCCCCCGGGTCCGAATGGCTTATTACGAAGGCCGTTTATCACCATAGCCGGACAAGCCGGCACCACGAATATAGGGGCAGAGCACGCCCAAATCAAAGCCCCAGATGCAGGTTGTGGCGTTGTGAACCGGCAAAACAAAAAAGGGCGCCGTCGGCGGGCGCCCTTTTTCATCAAAGTGTTACCGGTCAGCGGCGGACGCGATCCATCGAAATCACATTGCCGGTGCGGGCATTGATCGCGACCCGAAGGCCGCCGGCACCGCGCCGCGCATCGCCGGTCACAACCCAGCGCGCGCCCCGGCGATCCACGTTCCAGACGCGGCCGACGCCGTGGTGGCGGGCGATTTCCACCGCGTCGCGGCGGTCGATGTCGCGGCGGTAGCGGCGGTCGTAGCGGTTGTAATCGGGCTGCCACGGATAGACGCGCACGCCCTGCGGAGTGATCACGATGCCCTGGGCCGAGGCCGGAGCCGGCGCGAAAGTTGCGGCAAGGCCGAGGCCGAGCGTGGCGGCGAGCAGGGCGCCTGCGAGAATTTTCTTCATTCGGGTCCTCCTGAGAAAAGCATATGGCTTTCTCCTACAGGTTCGGGTCTGAACGGAGGCTGAACGATAAAATGCCGTTTGGGTTCATTTTCGGGGTCCTGCTCTTTCCTGTTCGCTATTGCGAATGTCGGACGGACAGGCCGGGATCGAACGGCTATAATCGGCCTCGAACAGGCCAGAGAGAATCATGAAAGCCTATCTCGATCTCGTGCAGCGCGTGCTGGAGGAGGGCGTTCGCAAAGGCGACCGCACCGGAACCGGCACATTGTCGGTCTTCGGCGCGCAATTGCGCTTTGATCTGTCCGAAGGCTTCCCGCTCGTGACCACCAAGAAGGTGCATCTCAGGAGCATCGTGCACGAGCTTCTGTGGTTTCTGGCCGGCGACACCAATGTGCGCTACCTGCAGGACAACGGCGTCACCATCTGGAACGAATGGGCGGATGCCAGCGGCGATCTCGGCCCGGTCTACGGCAAGCAATGGCGTTCCTGGGCCAGCCTGGACGGCGGCACGATCGATCAGATTTCGCAGGTGCTGAACGAAATCCGCTCGAACCCGAATTCGCGCCGCATGATCGTCTCGGCGTGGAACCCGGCCGATCTCGACAAGATGGCGCTCGCACCGTGCCACTGCCTGTTCCAGTTCCATGTCGCCGACGGGCGGCTGTCGTGCCAGCTCTATCAGCGTTCGGCCGACATTTTCCTCGGCGTGCCGTTCAACATCGCGTCCTACGCACTTCTCACGCACATGATCGCGCACGTCACCGGCCTGAAACCGGGCGATTTCGTCCATTCGTTCGGCGATGCGCATCTGTACGTCAACCATCTCGATCAGGCCCGCGAGCAGCTGTCGCGCGCGCCGCGCAAACTGCCCGTCCTCAAGCTCAATCCGGCAGTGAAGTCGCTGTTCGATTTCCAGTACGAGGACATCACGATCGAGGGCTATGACCCCCACGCGCCGATCAAGGCTCCGGTGGCGGTCTGATGCTGTCCATTCGCGAGGCCCGGCCCGGCGATGCCGGGACTGTCCTTGCGCTCATGCACGAGCTCGCGGTCTATGAAAGGCTCGAGCACGAGGTCGTCGCAACCGAAGAGCTGATGCACGCGGCGCTGTTCGGCAAAAGCCCGCGCGTCTTCGGCGACATCGCCGAATGGAACGGCGAACCGGTGGGCCTTGCGCTCTGGTTCTACAATTTTTCGAGCTTCGAGGCGCTGCACGGCATCTATCTCGAAGATCTGTACGTGCAGGAGAACATGCGCGGCAAGGGCATCGGCAAGGCGTTGATCGCGCGGCTTGCGAAACGCTGTGTCGAGGAAGGTCTGGCACGCTTCGAATGGTCGGTGCTCGACTGGAACACACCCTCGATCGAGTTCTACAAGGCCATGGGCGCGGAACTGAAGGACGAGTGGACCGTTTGCCGGGTGTCGGGCGTGGCGTTGAAAGAGCTTGCGGAGCGCGGGATTTGAACGAACCGGAGATCATTTTTGTCGTGGCCATGGGCGAGAACCGCGTCATCGGCCGGGACAATGTCATGCCCTGGCACGTCCGTTCCGACCTCAAGCGCTTCAAGGCGCTGACCTGGGGCAAGCCCATGATCATGGGGCGAAAGACGTTCGAATCGATCGGGCGGGTGCTTCCGGGGCGCGAAAGCATCGTCGTCACGACGGATCCGGCCTATCGTGCGGAAGGCGCCTATATCGTCCATTCGCTTGAGGCGGCGGTCGAAAAGGCGCGAGAGCTTGCCGTCAGCCTGCACAGCGACGAAATCGCGGTCATCGGCGGCGGCGAGATATTCCGGCAGCTTCTTGCCGAGGCCGACCGGATCCACGTCACCGAGATCCATGCGCGGCCCGACGGCGATGCCCTTTTCCCGGAACTCGACCCCGGCCAGTGGATGGAAGAAAGCCGCGAAGCCCACGAGGCGGCCGAAAAGGACGACCACGCTTTCTCCTTTGTTCAGTATGTTCCGAAGGCAAGCGCGGACGTCACCTGACCGGGTCAGCCCTGCAGTAGTTTCCGCGGCGGCAGACGCGTTATCCGGCATCTGACCAAGATTTGACCGCTTTGTGTTGATCCTCCACCTTGCCGTCCTCTACAAGCATCTGCACATAAGACCGCCGCTGTTCGTGATGCGGCGTTTGGTGGGAAGGATTTGAATGCCCTGGAGTAATCAGAGCGGTGGCGGCGGCGGTGGTCCGTGGCGCCCCAATCCCGGTCCTTGGGGAGGCGGTGGCCCCTCCGGCGGCGGCAATGGTGGTGGTCAGCGCCCGCCGGACATCGACGAGCTTCTGCGCCGCAGCCAGGACCGCCTTCGGCGCGTGATGCCGGGCGGGTTCTTCACGGGCAAGAAGAGCATCTTCCTTATTCTGCTGGCTCTTCTGGTCGTCTGGGGCTTCTCGGGCTGGTTCCAGGTGAACACGTCCGAGCAGGGTGTCGTGCTGCGTTTCGGCAAGCACATTCGCTCCGTGGGTGAAGGCCTGCACTATCATCTGCCTTACCCGATCGAGAGCGTCGTCATCGCCAACGTCACCGAGAACCGCCGTCTCGAAGTCGGCCTGCGCATGGAAGGCTCCGAGCGCAGCAATATCGGCGTGCGCGAGGTTCCGCAGGAAAGCCTGATGCTCACGGGCGACGAGAACATCGTCGATGTGAACTTCGCCGTCGTCTGGCAGATCAAGCCGGGCGGAGCCGCGGACTTCCTCTTCAACATCCAGCTGCCGGAAACCACGATCCGCGCCGTCGCCGAAAGCGCGATGCGCGAGGTCATCGGCCGTTCCGATCTGCAACTCGTCCTCACCGAGGGCCGCCAGCAGATCGAGCGTTCGGTGCACGATCTGATGCAGAAGACGCTCGACGAATATCAGGCGGGCGTTCTCATCGTTCAGGTGCAGCTGCAGAAAGTCGATCCGCCGGATCAGGTCATCGACAGCTTCCGCGACGTTCAGGCGGCCCGTGCCGACCAGGAGCGTCTGCAGAACGAGGCGCAGTCCTACGCCAACCGCGTCGTGCCGGAAGCGCGCGGTGAAGCTGCCCGTATTTCCCAGTCGGCCGAAGGTTATCGCGAGCGCGTCATCAACGAGGCGCGCGGTGCCGCCGACCGCTTCAACTCGATCCTGACGGAGTACCAGAAGGCGCCCGATGTCACGCGGGAGCGCATGTTCCTCGAAACCATGGAGCGCATCTTCGCGGGCACCGACAAGATCATCCTCGATTCCTCGTCGAACGGTCAGGGCATCGTGCCTTATCTGCCGCTGAACGAGCTTGGCCGGACACCGCGTCCCGCAGCCACGCAGACCCAGCCTCAGTCGCCGGTCATCCCCCAGATCACCGGTCCGCGCACCAATACGGGAGTTCAGCGATGAAGGGCATCGCCGGCGGAGCTCTGCTCCTTCTGCTGCTGATTGCCGGTTTTCTCGGCGTCAGCTCCGTCTTCACCGTCAACCAGACCGAGCAGGCGCTCGTCCTGCGTTTCGGTCAGGCGATCAACATCGTTCGCGAACCGGGTCTGTACTTCAAGCTGCCCTTCGTGGACGGCGTCGTGCGGATCGACAAGCGCATCCTCGCGCTCGATCTTCCGGAGCAGGAGGTCATCGCCTCCGACCAGAAGCGTCTGCGCGTCGATGCCTTCGCGCGTTACCGCGTCATCGATCCGCTGCTGTTCTATCAGGCGCTCGGTTCGGTGGACCGCGCCAACGAACAGCTCGCGACCTTCGTGAACTCGGGTCTGCGTCGTGTGCTGGGTGAATCGACCTTCCAGCAGGTCGTCCGCGATGAGCGCACCCAGCTCATGGCCCGCATCCGTGACGGCGTGAACGACCAGGCCAAGAACCTCGGAATTTCGGTCGTGGATGTGCGCATCCGTCGTGCCGATCTGCCCGAGGCGAACAGCCAGGCGATCTACACGCGCATGCAGACGGAGCGTCAGCGTGAAGCGTCGGAAATCCGCGCTCAGGGTGCCGAGGCGGCACAGCGCATCCGGGCCCGCGCCGACCGTGACGTCGTGGTCGTCGTCGCCGAGGCGAACCGCGAGGCGGAGCGCATTCGAGGTGAGGGCGATGGCCAGCGCAACAATATCTTCGCGCAGGCCTATGGTCAGGATCAGGATTTCTTTGCGTTCTACCGTTCGATGCAGGCCTATGAAACGGGTCTCGGATCGAACGACACGCGGTTGGTCCTGAGCCCCGATTCGGAGTTCTTCCGCTACTTCCGCCTGCCGATGGGCAATGCCCCGGCGGCACCCGCTGCGGTCCCGCCTCAGTGAGAGACTTCATAGCGGCTCTTGGTCTCGTTCTCGTCATCGAGGGCGTGTGTTCGGCAGCATTTCCGAGCCTGACCAAGGCCGCCATGCAGGCGGCGGCGCAATCGCCGATCCAGCGCATGCGGATCGTCGGTGTGGGCGCCGCCGTGCTCGGCGTGGCCATTGTCTGGCTGGTGCGAGGCTAGGCCGCGGCGCGCGATTGCGCGAATGTGTGCCCGGGGCCCTTGGCCCCGGGGCCGAACCCGCCCAATATCATCGGAGCATTCAGAGGCTCAGATGACAGCAACATTCTTCCGTGGGTTCAGCTCCGTCGTCATCGCCGGTGCGCTGTGCAGTTTCTCGCTGCAGCCGGCCGCAGCGCAGGTCCATCCGGTCCAGGCGCAGGCCCAGGCTTCGCCGCGCGGTCCCGAGGCCATCGCCGACGTCATCGATCAAGTGATCGATTCGGTCGTGCTGATTTCGACTCAGCAGAACATCGGCCGCGATGCCGGAGACGACCAGCCGCAGGTGCCGGACCTGTCGCCCGACGTTCCCCTCGATCAGTTCTTCGACGATTTCTTCAAGCGCCAGCAGGGTGGCGAGCCGCTTCAGCGCCAGCTCGGCGAAGGGTCCGGCTTCGTCATCGATGCGGGCGGAACCATCGTCACCAATTTTCACGTCGTCGATGGATCGGACCGCGTCGAGGTCGTCTTCAACGACGGCACCAAGCTTCCGGCGCAGGTCGTCGGCCGTGACAAGGAAATCGACATCGCGGTTCTGAAGGTCAAACCCGTCCAGCCTCTCAAGCCCGTCGCTTTCGGCGACCCGGAGATATTGCGTGTCGGCGAATGGGTGCTGGCGATGGGCAATCCGTTCGGCATCGGCCTGTCGGCGACATCGGGCATCGTGTCCGGGCGCAACCGCGATATGCGTACGGGCAAATACGACAATTTCATCCAGACCGATGCCTCGATCAACAAGGGCAATTCGGGCGGTCCGCTGTTCAATCTTTCGGGCGAGGTCGTCGGCGTCAATACGGCCATTCTGTCGCCGACGGGCGGCTCGGTCGGCATCGGCTTTGCGGTTCCCACCTCGACCTTCCGGCCGGTGGTGGCCCAGCTTCTGGAGTTCGGCGAAGCGCGGCGCGGCTATATCGGCGTGCGCATTCAGGACGTTCCCGAAGAAGTCGCCAAGCGCATCGCGATGAAGGGCCTGCAAGGCGCCCTGATCGCCGACACCGTGGACAAGGGCCCGGCCGCCGCCGCCGGCATCCGCAAGGGCGATGTCATCATCTCCTTCGACGGCAAGCCTGTGCCCACCTCGCGCACCTTGCAGCGTCTCGTCGCCGATGCGGGCATCGACCGCGAGGCCGAGGTGACGATCTGGCGCGATGGCAAGGAGATCAAGACCAAGGTCAGGATCGGGCGTCTGGAGGAACCGCAGGCCGCGGCGCTGCCGCCCAAATCGGAAGACAAGCTGAACGATTTGCCGAAGCCGACGGGCCGTGTGCTCGGCCTCGATCTGGCCCCGCTCGACGACAAGGCGCGGGCGAGCTTCGCCATCGACCCGACGGTGGAATCGGGTGTCGTCGTGGTCGCCGTCCTGCCGGATTCGCCGTTCAAGGCGCTCGACATCGGCGTCGGCGACATCATTCAGGACGTCGACAACAAGAAGGTCGCAACGCCTGAAGAGCTGGACAAGCGCATTGCGGAGCTGAAGGGGCAGGGCGGGCCGAGCGCCAGCCTGTTCGTCTCCAACGCGGCGGGCGAAATGCGCTATGTGCGGCTGCCGCTGAACTGAGCGATCAGACCGCGAATTCCTCGCGTCGGTAGCCCTGCAGATACAGGAGCGCGGTAAGATCGCAATGGTCGATCCGTGCGTCGGCCATTTCGGCCACGGCCGGTTTCGCCCGGAAGGCAACACCGAGACCGGCCTCGTCCAGCATCGCCAGGTCGTTCGCGCCATCCCCCACGCCGAGCGTATCGGTGCTCTGAAGCCCAAATCGGGTGCGCAATTCGATCAGCGCCTCGCGTTTCGCTTCGCGGCCAAGAATGGGCTCGGCGACCGTGCCCGCAAGCCTGCCCTCATCCACAATCAGTTCGTTCGAACGATGCTCCTCGAAGCCGATTCGTGCCGCCACCGGGCCCGTGAACAGCGTGAAGCCGCCCGAGACGAGGGCGGTGTGGGCTCCGTGTGCCTTCATCGTGCCGACAAGCTCCCGCGCGCCCGCCATCGGGGTGATGCGCTCGCGGATGAGAGTGCCGATCTCCTCCAGCGTGATGCCTTTCAGCAGCGCGACGCGCGCGCGCAAGGCCGGCTCGAAATCCAGTTCGCCGCGCATGGTCCGCTCGGTAATGGCGGCGACTTTCTCTTTCAGGCCCAGAAGATCGGCCAGTTCGTCCACGCATTCCTGCGCGATCATGGTGGAATCCATGTCGGCCACGAGCAGCTTCTTGCGCCGTGCGCCCGCGGGCAGAAGATTGAGATCGACCGGACGGCCTCCAAGCCCTCCGCGCAGCTTTTCCAGAAGTCCCGAGAGATCGGCCTTCTCCGTTCCGAACGGCACCTCAGCGGCCTCGCCGGGCGCCAGCCACACCGGCGCTCCGGCGTCGGGGAGGGTAGACGCGATGCGCCGCACCAGGTCCTCGTCGAGGGCCCGGCTGGCAGGCGGCGAGATGAAAGACAGAAGATAAGGCATTGACGACATGGCGGCCCCGGCGGTCATAGGGGGCTATAATCCTTCCTTCGCGGAGTCGAGACCCCATGCCCGCTGCCGTACGCCCGCGCACTGTCCTGATCGCCGGCCCGACGGCCAGCGGCAAGTCGGCGCTGGCGCTGGATCTGGCCGAGCGGCTGGGTGGTGTGGTCGTCAACGCCGATTCCATGCAGGTCTATCGCGATCTGAAGCTCGTCTCGGCCCGCCCGTCCACGGCAGACGAGGCCCGGGCGCCGCATCTGCTGTACGGCCATGTCGATGCCTCCGAGGCCTATTCGGCGGGCCGCTTCGTTCTCGACGCCGGTCGGGTGCTGGCGGAAAATCCCGGTCTTCCGCTCATTTTCGTCGGCGGCACGGGTCTTTACTTCGAGGCGCTGACGCGTGGCCTGTCCACAGTCTCGCAGGTGCCGGACGAGGTCCGTGCCCGCTGGCGCGCTTACGCCGCGTCGGTGCCGCCCGAGGAGCTTCACGCGGAGCTTTCCCGCCGCGATCCGGATATGGCGGCACAGCTTCGCCCAAGCGATTCCCAGCGCCTCATTCGCGCGCTGGAAGTCATTGACGCAACAGGCATTTCCCTCAGCGCCTGGCAGCGCATCGCTGGATCGCCTTTGATCGATCTGGCCGAGGCCAAACGAATCGTCCTGTCGGTGGACCGAACCGAGCTGCGGGCGCGGATCGCGCGCCGGTTCGCGCGCATGGTGGAGGAGGGCGCGCTCGATGAGGTTCGCCGTCTTGACGAGCGGGGCCTCGATCCGGCGCTGCCCGCTCTGAAAGCCATCGGCGTGCCGCAGCTCGCCGCATTTCTGGCTGGTCAGATACCGCTTGAGGCCGCAATTGCGCGCGCCGTGATCTTGTCGGGGCAATACGCCAAACGTCAGGACACGTGGTTTCGCAACCGCTTCGCCGACTGGCCGAAAATGTCTCCCGAGGCCGCCCGGCAGATGGTTCTGGGAACAGAGTGACCGGACTTGGGCGGGCGGGACACGAATTGGTCCGTGTGTTGCCACAAAACTACAGCGCCGGAAGGCGAATCCCCAGTACAAAAGGGCCACTGGTTTTTGGGGATACACCATCATGAAGCGCATTCTTCTCGCCGGCGCCGCGCTGTTCGCGCTGACTTCGGTCTCTTCGGCCGCCGATCTCGGCCTTCCGCCGATCGTCGAATCGGACGCATGGGCCGGCTATTACGTCGGTCTTCAGGGCGGTTATGCCTTCTCGGACCTCACCGTCGATAACGACACGGATCTTGAGACCTTCGGCTCCGATTACGACGGCGGCTTCGGCGGCGTCTATTGGGGCCGCAACTGGCAGTCCGGCAGCTGGGTGTTCGGCCTCGACGGCAGCTTCCAGGTCGCGGCGATCGACAGTGACATCGCCATCGTCAATCCTGAAGATCCGTCTGTCGAAACCGAGTTCTTCTCGGCCTCGCGTCTGCGCGTCGGCTATGCCTTCGACAACGTCATGCTCTTCGCGGCCGGCGGCTTCTCGCTCGCCAAGGTCAATGTCGAGAACGATTTCGGCGATGAAGATGCCTATCTGAAGGGCTTCACGGTCGGCGCCGGCGTTGAAATGATGATCGCCGAAGGCTGGTCCGCCCGCCTCGAATACCTCTACCTCAACTATGATGAAGAGCAGCGCACGATCTTCGCGGGTGGTGACACCACCACCTACCAGATCAATGTGGAAGACGTTCACGCCATCCGCGCGGGTGTTGCTTACCACTTCTAAGACTTGCCGAAACCGAGGCAACCGAGCCCCGTCTGGGAAACCAGGCGGGGTTTTGTCTTTTCGGGCGAGAGTTTCCCTTGACCGGGGCGGGGGAGAGGATTATTCCCAACTCCACCTAAACTGGGAGCAGCGGGCATGGGCACGCGAATTCTTGTATCGGGAGCGCCATCCACGTAACGGCCAGTCGGGCCGTCGCGAACGGTGGCGCATGCAGGGGCTCTTCGAGGCCCCTTTTTTATTGCCCGCGCCGGGGCTGCACCCCGGTTACCTGATGTTCAGGCGCGGGAGCTTTAAGAACGCAGGCGGAAGGGATCGCCATGACGAAGGGATCGAAGACTGGCGCTGAGATGACCGGCGCGGAAATGGTCATCAGGGCTCTGCTCGATCAGGGCGTGGACACCATTTTCGGATATCCCGGCGGCGCCGTACTTCCGATTTACGATGCCCTGTTTCAGCAGAATGAGTTGCAGCACATCCTCGTGCGCCACGAGCAGGGCGCGACCCATTCGGCCGAAGGCTATGCCCGCTCGACCGGCAAGGTCGGCGTTGTCCTCGTCACCTCGGGCCCCGGCGCCACCAACGCCGTCACCGGCATGGTCGACGCGCTGATGGATTCGATCCCGCTTGTTGTCATCACCGGCCAGGTGCCGAGCCATTTGATCGGTTCGGACGCGTTCCAGGAATGCGACACGGTCGGCATCACGCGCCCGGCCACGAAGCACAATTATCTGGTCAAGAGCGTCGAAGAGCTGCCGCGCATCCTGCACGAGGCGTTCTATGTCGCGCGCTCGGGCCGTCCGGGCCCGGTCCTCGTCGACATTCCGAAGGACATCCAGTTCGCAGCCGGCCTCTATACGGGGCCGGAACATGTCGAGCACCGCACTTACAAGCCGCGCATCGAGGGCGATGCGGACAAGATCCGCGCGGCCGTCGAGCTGATGGCCTCGGCGAAGAAGCCGGTGTTTTACACGGGCGGCGGCGTCATCAATTCGGGCACCAGGGCCTCCGAGGCGCTGCGCGAACTCGTGCGCCTGACGGGCTTTCCGATCACCTCGACCCTGATGGGTCTCGGCGCCTATCCGCATTCGGACAAGCAATGGCTCGGAATGCTCGGCATGCACGGCACCTTCGAGGCCAATCACACGATGCATGATTGCGACGTGATGATCTGTCTGGGCGCGCGTTTCGACGACCGTGTCACCGGCCGCGTCGATGCCTTTTCGCCGAACTCGAAGAAGATCCACGTCGACATCGATCCGTCTTCGATCAACAAGATCGTCAAGGTGGACATCCCGATCGTCGGCGATGTCGGCAACGTCATCGAGGCGATGACGAAGCTCTGGAAGGCCGAGAAGAAATCGGCCGACAAGGAAGCTCTGGCCGGCTGGTGGAAGCAGATCGGGACGTGGCGCGCGCGCAAGAGCCTCAGCTACAAGAACTCGAAATCGATCATCAAGCCGCAATACGCGGTCGAGCGTCTGTACGAGCTGACCAAGGGTCCGAACACCTACATCACGACCGAGGTCGGCCAGCATCAGATGTGGGCGGCGCAATATTACGGCTTCGAAGAGCCGAACCGCTGGATGACGTCCGGCGGCCTCGGCACGATGGGCTATGGCCTGCCGGCAGCCCTCGGCGTGCAGGTCGCCCATCCCGACGCGCTCGTCTGCTGCATCGCGGGCGAGGCCTCGGTGCTGATGAACATGCAGGAAATGTCGACCGCCGTGCAGCACCGCCTGCCGGTCAAGATATTTATATTGAACAACGAGTACATGGGCATGGTCCGCCAATGGCAGCAGCTGCTGCACGGCGCGCGCTATTCGCAGTCCTATTCGGAAGCGCTGCCCGATTTCGTGAAGCTCGCCGAAGCCTATGGCGGCGTCGGCATCCGCTGCGAGGATCCGGCCGAGCTCGACGGCAAGATCAAGGAAATGATCGAGGTCGATGCGCCGGTCCTGTTCGATTGCCGCGTCGAGAAGATCGAGAACTGCTTCCCGATGATTCCGTCGGGCAAGGCGCACAACGAGATGATCCTGGGCGATGCGGCGGCTGCCGCGGATATCGGCTCGGTCATCGATGAAGAGGGTAAGGTTCTCGTCTGATGCTTGCCAAGAACGAAATCGTGTCGCGTCACGTCCTGTCCATACTCGTCGACAACGAGCCGGGTGTCCTCGGCCGCGTCGTCGGCCTGTTTTCCGGCCGTGGTTACAACATCGAGAGCCTCACCGTATCGGAAACCGAGCACGACAAGCACGTTTCCCGGATCACCATCGTGACCTCGGGAACGCCGGCCATCGTCGATCAGATCGAGGCCCAGCTCGGGCGCCTCGTTCCGGTCCACCGGGTCGTCGATCTCACCAATTCCGGCCCCTCGGTCGAGCGCGAACTTGCGCTCATCAAGGTGGCGGGGAAGGGCGAGATGCGGGCCGAGGCGCTGCGTCTTGCCGAGGCGTTCCGCGCCCGTGTCATGGACGCGACCATCGAGAGCTTCGTCTTCGAGCTGACGGGAAAGCCCGACAAGCTCGATCAGTTCATCGCCCTCATGCTGCCGCTCGGCCTCGTCGAGGTTTCGCGGACGGGCGTCGCCGCCATTTCGCGCGGCCCCAAGGCTATGTAATCCACTTGTTCCACCGGCCTTCCGGGCTTATGAGCCCGGGAGGAAACGTCCACCCTCCAGAGCTGCGTTTCGCGGCCATCCGCTTTCACGGGGAAGAACTATGCGCGTCTATTACGATCGGGATGCCGACCTCAATCTCATCAAGAGCAAGAAGGTCGCCATTATCGGCTATGGCTCCCAGGGCCGCGCTCATGCGCTGAACCTCAAGGAATCCGGCATCAAGGACATCGCTGTCGGCCTGCGCCCCGGCTCTTCCACGGCCAAGAAGGTCGAGGCCGACGGCCTCAAGGTCATGTCGGTCGCCGAGGCTTCCAAATGGGCCGACCTGATGATGATGGCGACGCCGGACGAGCTTCAGGCGGACATCTACAAGGACGAGATCGCCCCGAACATCCGCGACGGCGCCGCGCTCGCCTTCGCGCACGGCCTCAACGTGCATTTCAACCTCATCGAGCCCAAATCGACGGTCGACGTCATCATGATCGCGCCGAAGGGTCCCGGCCACACGGTGCGCGGCGAATACCAGAAGGGCGGCGGCGTGCCGTGCCTCGTGGCCGTTCACCAGAACGCCTCCGGCAACGCGCTTGAGCTCGGCATCGCCTACGCCTCGGGCGTCGGCGGCGGCCGTTCGGGCATCATCGAGACGACCTTCAAGGAAGAGTGCGAAACCGATCTTTTCGGTGAGCAGGTCGTGCTGTGCGGCGGTCTCGTCGAGCTCATCCGTGCGGGCTTCGAGACGCTGGTGGAAGCCGGCTACGCGCCGGAAATGGCCTATTTCGAGTGCCTTCACGAAACCAAGCTCATCGTCGACCTCATCTATGAGGGCGGCATCGCCAACATGAACTATTCGATCTCGAACACGGCCGAATGGGGCGAATACGTCACCGGCCCGCGCATCATCACGGACGAGACCAAGGCCGAGATGAAGCGCGTCCTGAAGGACATCCAGACCGGCAAGTTCACGTCCGACTGGATGATGGAATACAAGGGCGGCGCCGCCCGCTTCAAAGGCATCCGCCGCGTCAACGACGCCCACCAGATCGAAGAGGTCGGCGAGAAGCTGCGCGGCATGATGCCGTGGATCGGCAAGAACAAGCTGGTCGACAAAGAGCGCAACTGAGTTCGCTGACGGCTGAATAAAAAGAGCCCCGGCCATCGCGCCGGGGCTTTGTCGTTCAAGGAGCAAGACATGCTGATCATCTTCGATTGCGACGGCGTGCTCGTCGATTCCGAACCGCTCGCCCTTCGCCTGATGGCCGAGCACCTTTCGGCGGCGGGCTTCGAGGCCTCGGCGGAGGAATTGCTGTCCCGGTTCGCAGGGTTCACCGATGATGAGGTTCTCAAGACCGTGGCGCGCGAAGCCGGAAAGCCGCTGCCGGACGGCTTCGAGGACGCTTACGTCGAGGCGCTCGACGAGCGCCTTGCGCGGGTCGAAGCCGTCCCCGGCGCGCAGGAGGTGCTCGATCGCCTCGACGACCCGCGGTGCGTCTGCTCGAATTCGCCGACCTCTCGCCTGAAGATCTCGCTCGGGGCGACGGGCCTGTACGACCGCTTCCGGCCCTATGTGTTCTCGGCGCGCGATGTCGCCGGTGGAAGGCCGAAGCCCGCGCCCGATGTCTATCTGCACGCCGCGCAGCAGCTCGAAACGGCGCCTGGCGACACGGTGGTCATCGAGGATTCTGTCGCGGGCGTCACCGGCGCGCACGCCGCCGGGATGCGGGTCATCGGCTTTACCGGCACCGCGCACGGACGTCTGGGTCTGGGCGATGCCTTGACCGAGGCGGGCGCCGAGACCGTCGTTCACCGTCTGGCCGATGTCGTGCCGGTCATCGACGCGTTCCGCCATTGGCGCAATCCCGGCTGATCGTCGTCAGCGATGACGGACATCACGTCTTTTCATTTTGCAGGAAACGCGCAGTGTCCTAAGGGACGAGCGCCATGAACATTCTTTCCATCCAGTCCTGGGTCGCCTACGGGCATGTCGGCAATGCATCGGCCATGTTTCCGATGCAGCGGCTCGGCCACGAAGTGTGGGCGGTCAACACCGTCCAGTTTTCAAACCACACCGGCTACGGCGTCTGGAAAGGACAGGTCTTTTCCGGCGAGGCGATCCGCGAGGTGGTCGAAGGCGTGGCCGATCGCGGGGTGCTCGGCACCTGCAATGGCGTCCTGTCCGGCTATATGGGCGATGCGGCCATCGGAGAGGCGATCCTCGATGCGGTTGCGCGCGTCAAGGCGGCCAACCCGCAGGCGCTTTACTGCTGCGATCCCGTCATCGGAGACGTTGGACGCGGCATTTTCGTGCGCGAGGGCATCCCGGAATTTATGGCCACGCGCGCGGTTCCAGCCGCCGACATCGTGACGCCGAACCATTTCGAGCTCGAATTTCTGACAGGCATGCGCATTGCCGATCACGGCAGCCTCGCGCGGGCGTTCGACATGCTGCACGCCAAGGGGCCGAAGGTCGCGCTGGTCACGAGCCTTCGCACCGCCGACACGCCGGACGACGCGCTCGATCTTGCCGTCTCGGACGGGACGGGGCGCTATCGTGTGCGTACGCCCCTGCTGCCGGTCGCGATCAACGGGGCAGGGGATGCCATCGCCGCGCTGTTTTTCGTCCATTACCTCGAAACGAAAAACGCCGCCGAAGCGCTCGCGCGCGCGGCATCTTCGGTCTATGGCCTTCTCAAGCGCACGGCCGAGGCCGGTTCGCGCGAAATCCTCTCCGTCGCCGCTCAGGACGAGTTCGTGACGCCGACGACGCGCTTCGAGGCCGAGGCTATATGAAACGCCGCTTCGTCACCCTGGATGTCTTTACGTCGCAGCGGTTCGGCGGCAATCCGCTGGCCGTCGTTCTCGATGCCGAAGGTCTGGACACACAGGCGATGCAGACCATCGCCCGCGAGTTCAATCTGTCGGAAACCGTGTTCGTCCTGCCACCGGACGATCCGATCCATCTCGCGCGTTTTCGCATCTTCATGCCGTACCGCGAACTGCCTTTTGCCGGTCATCCGACCGTCGGCGCAGCGGTGCAGCTTGCGCTGATGAACTGTGCGGTCCCGGGCCAGGATCTCAATTTCATGGTCGAGGAAGAGGTCGGCGTGGTGCCGTGCACCGTGCGCATCGCCGACGCCGAGAAGGGCCGTGCCCGGTTCGAGCTGCCGCGTCTGCCGCAGGAGATCGAGGGCGAGTTGTCGGTGGAGGCCATCGCCGCGGCTCTCGGCCTCGATGCCGAAGAGATCGGTTTTCCCGGTCATAAGGTGAGCTGCTATTCGGCGGGAAACCCCTTCGTCTTCGTGCCGGTGCGCGATCTTGCGGCGATCCGGCGCATCGCGGTCCGCTCGCATCTGTGGAGCGCGGCGTTCGGCGGTGGCGGGCGCGATTTCTCGGCATTCGTCTACACCCGTGAATGCGTCGAGGCGGACGGCGCGTTCCATGCCCGTATGCTGGAGCCGGGACTTGGCGAAGATCCGGCGACGGGTTCTGCCGTGGCGGCCTTCGCGGGCGCGCTCATGCAGTTCGAGCCGCCCGCCGCGCGCCAGACCACCTACGCCATCGAACAGGGCTATGAAATGGGCCGCCCGAGCCGGATCATTCTCGGTATGGACGTTCTCGGCGGCCGCCTCGAAGGTGCGACCATTGGCGGGGATGCGGTTCTGGTCTCCGAAGGCATCATCCGCGCATGAGCATTCTGAACCCCTCGGGCCGCGCGCCGACCCTCGGCGACGTGACCGAATTCGATTGCACGATGCGCGACGACATCTGGGAATGGGCGCGTGAAAACGCCGATGCCATCGCCGCGCACTGGGCCGAGGCCAAAGCGGCCAAGCCCGCTCTGTTCAACGGCCGGGTGCTGATCGCGAGCGACGTCGGCATCGAGAAATCGCGCCTCGTGTCCTCACACATCGAAACCGATTACGCGGCCCTGACCTATTGGCGGGCCCTCGGTTTTCCGCGCGCCGATGCCTTCAACCTGTTCGGCTCGGGCGTTGTCGTGACATCCGACGGCGCCGTCCTGCTCGGGCGCATGTCGGCCCATACCGCCAATGCGGGCTTTGTCTATTTCCCGTGCGGCACGCCCGATCTTGAGGACGTCAAGGACGGCAGCGTCGACATCGACGGCTCGATCCTGCGCGAGCTCGAAGAAGAAACGGGCTTGTCGGGCGAGCATCTCGTGCTCTCGCCTCAGCGCTGGATCTCGTGGGACGGGCCTTTGTTCTGCTGCGCGCGGCGGCTCGATGCCCGCCTCACCGCGGAAGAGGTTCGGTCGATCTGCCGCGCGCGCATCGCCTTCGATGCGAAATCGGAGCTTGAAGACGTGGTGCTTGTTCGGTCGGTCGATGAACTCGCCGGGCTGAACGTGCCGGCCTATACGGCCGCTCTCGTCGGGGATGTGCTCGGAGACTGACCCTCAGCGCGGAAGGGAGGCCATGCGGCCGAGCTGGCCGATCTGCTCCTGAGACAGAAGAATCGGGTCTTCCTCCGCCTTGAGGGTGCGGGCGCCGATCTCTCCATCCTTCATCCAGACGATTTCGATCGGCGTCAGCGTCTGCTCGGCATCGTCGAACAGGCGCAGTTGAACGGGCATTGGCCGGTCTTCGCTCAGAAGACGCAGCCGCATGCCGGTTTCGGAGCGGTCCGCAATGCGGCATTCGCCCAGAAGCCGGTTGGCACGGTCGAAAATTTTTCCGGTGCGCAGGCGGGAGGTCCACCGCGTGCGTCGTCGATTATCCTGGTTGTCCATGCCCTTCCGGCTGCCTGCATGTCGTGAAGGCGGGCAGAATGGTGCCGGAACATGGTGCGGGGCTGACCTCGAAAGGCGCAGGGCTTGTCAGTTGGTCGGGTAGCCGTAGCGGCTGCGCGCCGCCCGAACGGCGTTTGAAGCGGCGCCATCCTGACTGGCCGAGCAAAGCTTGCCTGCGGCCGCGAGGTCGGCGGACGCCTTCGCGTGAACGCTCTTGCCGACATGGCCGACCTTCAGGTCGTTGTCGAGAAGCTTCTGGAAGGTCGAGATATCCGTCTTGCAATTGGCCAGAGCCGGACTGACGAAGGCGAGGGGCAGGGCCAGGAGCCCGAGAGAGATGCTGCGAGTCATGGCGTAAAATTGCCGTCTCCACGGCGTTCGGGCAAGCCGGGAAGGCCGCCTGTGCCCAGCCGGTTCCGGCACGGGGGGTCTTGCCGCCGCGCCGGGAACCGCTTATGAAATCGGCCTCCGGGCTGCCTTTGGGTCAGCTCCGGCGTAGAGAATGACTTCAGGCGCAACGGGAACGAGACCATGCTGGTCCGCACCACATTCGACGACAAGACGGCACGGCGTTTCGCCGCCGGCGTCGCGCGCCTTCTTTCCGGGCTCCTTCTTAGCCGCCCCTGAACGCCGGCCGGGCTTTTGCCTGGGCGCTCAGGGGAGATTGACCGCTCAGAAAACAAACCCGGAATACCGAGCCCAAGGCCGGTCCTGAATTCAGAAGGCAGATCCCGATGAGCACTTCCAACGGCAAAGACCGCGTCGTCATATTCGACACCACCCTGCGTGACGGCGAGCAATCGCCCGGCGCCACGATGACCTTCGAGGAAAAGCTCGAAGTGGCCGAACTGCTTGAGGTCATGGGCGTCGACATCATCGAGGCGGGCTTTCCCATCGCCAGCGTCGGCGATTTCGAGAGCGTTCAGGAAATCGCAAAGCGCGCCGACAAGGCGGTGATCGCAGGCCTCGCGCGTGCCATTCCGGGCGACATCGCCCGCGCCGGCGAAGCGGTCCGCATCGCCCGCCGCCCGCGCATCCACACCTTCGTCTCGACCTCGCCGATCCATCTCGCGCATCAGATGCGCCGCAGCGAGGACGAGGTCATAGAGATCATCGCGGCCACGGTCGCGCAGGCGCGCAATCTCGTCGACGATGTCGAATGGTCGGCGATGGACGCGACCCGCACACCGCTGCCCTATCTGGCGCGCTGCGTCGCGCAGGCCATCAAGGCCGGTGCGACGACCATCAACCTGCCGGACACGGTCGGCTACGCGACCCCGGAAGAATACGGCGCCATTTTCCGTTACATGCTCGAGCATGTCGAAGGCGCCGCCGACGTGACCTTCTCGACCCATTGCCATGACGATCTCGGCCTCGCGGTTGCGAATTCGCTGGCGGGCGTCGCGGGTGGTGCGCGGCAGATCGAATGCACGCTGAACGGCCTCGGTGAGCGCGCAGGCAATGCGGCGCTTGAAGAGGTCGTCATGGCGATCCGCACCCGCGCCGATGTCCTGCCTTACGAGACAGGGGTCGATCCCACTTATCTGACGCGTGCGTCGAAGCTCGTTTCGGCGGTGTCGAACTTCCCGGTCCAGTACAACAAGGCCATCGTCGGCCGGAACGCCTTCGCGCATGAGAGCGGCATCCATCAGGACGGCATGCTGAAGAACGCGCAGACCTTCGAGATCATGACGCCCGAAAGCGTCGGCGTGAAAGCCACCTCGCTCGTCATGGGCAAGCACTCGGGCCGCCACGCCTTCCGCGAGAAGCTGAAGGAACTCGGCTATGAGCTGGGCGATAATGCGCTGAACGAAGCCTTCACCCGCTTCAAGGCGCTCGCCGATCGCAAGAAACATGTCTACGACGAGGACATCGAAGCTCTTGTCGATGAGGAGATCGCGCACGCCGATGACCGCATCAAGGTGCTGTCGCTGACGGTGATCGCGGGCACGCTCGGCGCCCAGTCCTCAACGGTGACGCTCGATGTCGAGGGCGAGCACAAAACGGTGCAGTCGACCGGCAACGGGCCCGTTGATGCGATCTTCAATTCGATCAAGTCCATCGTGCCCAATGAGGCGGTGCTGGAGCTCTATCAGGTCCACGCCGTAACGGAAGGCACCGACGCGCAGGCCGAGGTGTCCGTACGGCTCACCGAGAACGGCAAGACCGTCACCGGCCGCGCCGCGGATCCGGACACTCTGGTTGCGTCGGCGAAAGCCTATGTCTCGGGCCTCAACAAGCTCATGATCAAGCGCAATTCGACGAACGCCCAGGCCGTCGCCTGACGCCTGATTGAATTTGTCCGCACAGTCAAAAAGGCCGCCTTCGGGCGGCCTTTTTTGGGTTTCTCAGAGGACGGTACCGAACAGTTTTCCGATCCCGGCCGTAAGCGCCATTGCGAAGGCGCCCCAGAACGTCACCCGCAAAGTCGGTCGCCATATTCCCGCGCCGCCCGCAGCCGCACCGACGGCGCCGAGCAGAGCCAGAAACAACAACGATGCGCCGGCGACGACCGGCACAATCAGCGACAGCGGCGCGACGAACACCATTGCCAGGGGCATCGCCGCGCCGATCGCAAAACAGGCCGCCGACGCCAAGGCCGCGGTGATCGGGCGGGCCGAGGTGATCTCGGTTATGCCCAGTTCGTCCCGCGCATGCGCGCCAAGCGCATCCTTCGCCATCAACGCTTCGGCCACGGTGCGCGCCAGCGTGGCATCGAGGCCGCGTTCGACATAGATCCGCGCCAGTTCCTCGCGCTCGAATTCCGGCTGTTCAAGCAATTCACGCCGCTCGCGTTCAAGGTCGGCGTTTTCGGTGTCGGATTGCGAACTCACGGACACATATTCACCCGCCGCCATCGACATTGCCCCGGCCACGAGCCCCGCAACGCCGGCAAGCGCGATGTCGCTTTGGGCCGGCGCCGCCGCGGCCACGCCGACGATGAGGCTTGCCGTGGAGACGATCCCATCATTGGCGCCGAGCACCGCGGCGCGCAGCCAGCCGATGCGCTGGATGAGATGGCTCTCGGTGTGAGTTGTGCTGCGCATGCACATGTCCTCCGGGCCGGGGACGTCTAGCCCACCGGGCAATATCGCACCGATTGCGGGCTGTGGATAAGTCCTGTGGATTGCTGTGGATAACTCTTAATAACCCCCGCGCGCCGCGTGCTCGCATCCACAGAACACACTGCCGCCGGGCACAAAAAAGGCCGCCCGAAGGCGGCCTTTTCCAATCCGATAACTCCCGCTTCAGGCGAGGCCGAGCTCGGTGAGAAGCGCCCCGATGCGGCTCTTCTCGCTGTCGAGGAAGGTCTTGACGTCGGCGGCGTTGAGATGGAGGTTCTGCCAGCCATTGCGCTTGCAGGCCTCGGCCCACTGATCGCTCTGCGCGACCTTGGTCAGGATGCCGTCGAGCGAGGCGAGGGTGTCCGCGTCGATGCCGGGCGAGCCGACAAGGCCACGCCAGTTGACGAGTTCGGCGTCCACGCCCTGTTCCTTGAAGGTCGGCACATCGATGCCGGGCAGGCGCTCCGGCGAGGAAATGCCGATCGCGCGCAGCGTGCCGGATTTGATGTGCTCGGCGAATTCGGCATAGCCGCCGGTTGCGACCGTGACCTTGTTCGAGATGACGAAGGGCAGCATTTCGCCGCCGGCACCGACCACGATGTAGTTCATCTTCTTCACATCGCCGCCGACCGCCTTGATGACGAGTGCGCTGACGAGATGGTCCGGGCTGCCGATGCCGAAGCCGCCCCAGCTCACCGAGCCGGGATCGGCCTTGTACTTCTTCACGAGGTCGTCGAGCGTCTTGATGTCCGATTTCGCGGAGACGACGAGGGGCTGATATTCGCCCTGAAGGCGCGCGACGGGCGTCACCTGATCGAGCGTGACCGGCGATTTGTTGAGGATCACCGCGCCCACCATGCCGAGACCGGCCGTCAGAAGGGCGTTCGGCTTCTTCTGGTTTACAAGCTGGGCGAGGCCGACGGTGCCGCCGGCGCCGGGCACGTTGATGACCTGCGCGTTGTCGATGAGCTTCAGCTCCTGCGCGATGCCCTGCACCGTGCGGGCGAGCGTGTCATAGCCGCCGCCAGGGCCTGCCGCCGCGATGATTTCCAGCGATGTGACGTTGGCGCGCGCCGGAAAACCGAGCGCTGCGGCCCCGCCAAGGGCGGCTGCGCCAATTGCGAACTGGCGACGATTGACATGCATGAGTCTTCTCCCAGGCTGGATTATCGGAAAGCCGGACCGCCGGTTTCCTGTCTTGGTTGCACAAGACATAAGCTGCTTGTGCGCTGGAGGGCAATTGGGCTGAAGTGGCAATCCTTCGGTCAAGGGTGTAGCCATGGCTCAGGCAGGAAACGGCTGTTTCCCAAGATTGTGAGAGGTTTCGGGAAACGATGCCGAATACTCTCTCGTCCGCGGGTGGACATTTTTCTTGCCCCGGGCGAAATTCCGACCAAATATCAAACGGCTAGGACACGGCGGCCATGCGCCTCGACAGATGTCCGGCAAGGGAGACGATTGATGAATAAACTTCTTGCCGCGGCGCTTGGTGCCGCGATTTTCGCAACACCGGCTTTGGCGGAATATCCCGAACGCGCCGTCACGATGATCGTGCCGTTCGCGGCAGGCGGCCCGACCGATACGGTCACGCGCCTCGTCGCCGAGAGCATGAGCAAGGATCTCGGCCAGCAGGTCGTGGTCGAAAACGTAGGCGGAGCGGGCGGCACGCTCGGCGCCGGTCGTGTGGCGAAGGCCGACGCCGATGGCTACACCCTTCTTCTGCACCATATCGGCATGGCGACGTCCGCCTCGCTCTACCGCAAGCTCGCCTACAATCCGCTGGAGGATTTCGATTATGTCGGCCTCGTCACCGACGTGCCGATGGTGATCGTCTCCAAGCCCGATTTCGAGCCGAAAGACCTCAAGGAACTCATCACCTACGTGAAGGCGAACGCCGACAAGGTGAACTACGCCAATGCCGGCATCGGCGCGGCGTCGCATCTGTGCGGCATGCTCTTCATGTCGGCCATCGAGACCAAGCTGACCGCGGTGCCGTACAAGGGCACGGGCCCGGCTCTGACGGATCTGATGGGCGGTCAGGTCGATCTGATGTGCGACCAGACCACCAACACGACCAACCAGATCAAGGAAGGCAAGATCAAGGCCTATGCGACGACGACGCCCAAGCGTCTTGACGCGCTGAAGGATGTCCCGACAGCGGCCGAAGCCGGTCTTGCCAATTTCGAAGTCGGCATCTGGCACGGCGTCTACGCGCCGAAGGGCACGCCGCAGGCGGCTCTCGACAAGCTGACGGCCTCGCTCCAGAAGGCGCTGAAGGATCCGGTCGTCATCGAGCGCTTCGCCTCGCTCGGCACGGCGCCGGCTTCCGAGGCGGATGCCACGCAGGCGGCACTCAAGACCAAGCTTGAGACCGAGATCGCGCGCTGGAAGCCGGTCATCGAGGCAGCTGGCGAATACGCCGACTGATCCTGGATATCATCCCGAAAACGGCCCGCGCGAGCGGGCCGTTTTTGTTTGCGGGCTACGGCGTCGCGCCGCCTCCGAATTCCGCGGCGATCTTCCTGGCCTCGGTCTTCAGCATCGCAACGATCTTGCTACGCCGGGGCTCCGCCAGACGTCCGGACAGGGCGACCACACTCAGCGCGATAGGCTGCCGTCCCGGCGCCGGCGGCAGCGACACGCCAAGGCCGGTAATGCCCGGCGTGAAATCGTTGTCGTTGAGCGCGTAGCCGAGCGTGCGTCCGCGCTCGGCAAGCGCGCGCAGGCCATCGGCCTTCAGCCGTGCATATTCGGTCAGCCGCGCGGCGTTGAACGCGATGACTTCCTCGCATTCGCGCGCATCCAGATCGCACAACAGAGCCAGGCTCCCGGCGGTGGTTCCGAGCGGGCGCCGTCCGCCGATTTCGACCGTAAGGACGCGGATCGGATAGGAGCCTTCGCGGCGGTCGAGACATACGGAATCGTAACCGCTGCGCACGGTCAGGAAAGCGGTGTCCTCGGTTGCCGCCGCAAGGCGGTCGAGGCTCGGCCCGCAGATGCCGCGTATGTCGAAGCGCGGCGCGGCCGCAAGCCCGAGTTCGAACAGCGCCGGTCCCAGCCGGTAGCGTTTTGTCTCCGCGTCCTGCCGCGCCAGCCCTTCGAGGATCAGCGCCTGCAACATGCGATGAGCGGTGGGTCTTTGCAGCCCGGTCATCGTCATCACGTCGGAAAGCCGCATTCCGGGGCCGGCATGGGCTGCGAGCGCACGCAGCACGGCAGCAGTGCGGTGAATGCTCTGAGCGCCGCTCGGAGCGTCTGATTTTACTGTGTCCATCATGCGGACTTCAAATTCATCCTAATGGTCAACTTACACGGCGAAAGCATCTGCTCCTAAGGTCGCTCAGTCAAGAACACGACTTAATAGTCCATAATGTGGACTTTGGAGGAACTATGCAGCATCTCGACTACGACGTGGCGGTCATCGGCGGCGGGGCCGCGGGCGTTGCAGCGGCCATCGCCGCCGCCAAGACCGGAGCAAGCACCATCGTGGTCGATGCCGGCCCGATGCTGGGCGGCGAGCTTCTCAGCGGCATGTCGATCGACGGCGCCCTAAACGCGCGCGGCGAATGGGTTGTGAAGGGCGTTTCCGATGAGATCTACGAGGAATGCCGTGCCATGGACGGCTTCATCGGCCCGCTCTGCGACTACCGTCTCATCTCCTACATCTGCTGCGATCCGGAAGTGATGAAGATCGCCATCGCCCGCGTGCTCGCCCGGCACAACGTCACCGTGCTGCTGTACACGCACGCCACCGAGGTCGTGACGAAGGACGGCCGCGTGTCGAGCGTCGTGCTGCAGAGCAAGAACCGCAAGACGCTGCTGAGCGCGAAATATTTCGTCGATGCCTCCGGCGATGGAGACGTTGCCGCAATGGCCGGCGCGCCGTTCGAGTTTTCCGACGAGAGCGGAGACCTTCAGCCGGTGTCGCTGATGTTCCGCATGTCCGGCGTCGAGAACGAGCCGTTCCTCGATTTCGTCCGCGACAACTCGGCCTCGCTTGCCGTCGGCGAAAGCGATTACCTGCGCGGCGACCGCAGCGACGACGATCTGGCGCAGCTGATCCACGACCAGGGCGAGCCCACCGTGTTCTTCCGCGGCAATGGCCCGTTCCTCGGCGGCGCCATCCAGCGGGGCGACATGCCGCCGACCGCGCTCATCATGATCATGCCGACCTCGAAGTCCCGTAAGGAAGTCTGCGTCAACGCCACCCGCGTCGCCGAGAACATCGACGGCACCCATGCCATCGAGGTCAGCCGCGCCGTTCCGGTCCTGCTGGAGCAGGTGTGGCAGACCGTGTCGTTCCTCAAAAAGCGCTGCCCCGGCTTCGAGAACGCCAGCTTTGCGGGCGTTGCGCCGCGCGTCGGCATCCGCGAAACACGCCGCATCATGGGCGAGGACATCATCACCGGAGAGGACTGCAAGACAGGCCGCAAGCGCCCCGATGTCATTACGAAGGGCGCCCACCACATCGACATCCACGGCGATGGCATCAAGCAGGTCCGCATCCAGATCCCCGATGGCGGCTCCTACGACATCGGCTGGCGCACGCTGATCCCGCAGAAGCTGTCGAACGTCGTTCTTGCCGGGCGCTGCATGTCCTCGACCCGCGAGGCCAACGGCACGACCCGCATGATGGGCCAGTGCCTCGGCACGGGCCACGCGGCGGGCACGGCGGCGGCCATGAGCATTGCGGCCGGCCACACCGACATTCGCCAGCTCCCGCTCGAGAGCCTTCAGTCGAAGCTGCGCGAGCAGGGCGCCATTCTGGAGGGCACGCACTGACATACGCCGGGTGGTGCCGCGACGGCGCCACCCAACCGACACGTCCACGGTCCACAGAAGGCCGGGAAAGCATAAGGAAACGCCATGTCATTTTTCTCGCTGGCCAGGCTTGGCTTCGCCGGGCTTCTCGCCATGGCTCCCGCCCTCGCGCATGCCGAGAGTGTGGAGCAATTTCCGAGCGGTCCGCTCACCATCGTCGTGCCCTTTGCACCCGGTGGCTCGAACGACACTTTGGCGCGTCTCGTCGGGCGCGATCTGGAAAAGAAATGGCGCCAGCCGGTCGTCATCGACAATCGCACGGGTGCCGGTGGCAATCTCGGGGGGCTCGCGGTCGCGCGCTCGGAACCCGATGGCTACAATCTTGTCATGGCGTCCATCGGCACGCACGCGGTCAACCCGTTCCTCTACAAGAACATGCCCTACGACGCGGTGAAGGATTTTGAGCCCGTCACCCTCGTGGCAAAGGTCGATCTCGTGGTCGTCGTCCACCCGAGCCTTCCGATCAAATCCGTGCAGGAGCTGATCGACTATTCGAAGAAAAACCCCGGCAAGCTGAACTATGCGTCCGGCGGCAACGGCTCCTCGCAGCATCTGGCGACAGAGCTCTTCAAGCATCTGACCGGCGCCGACATGACCCATGTTCCCTACAAGGGAAGCGGCAATGCGATTGCCGATCTTCTGGGCGGCCAGGTGCCGGTGATGATCGCGGACATGCCGATCGTCGCGCCGCACATCAAGGAGGGCAAGTTGCGGGCGCTTGCCGTCGGCAGCGCGCAGCGCTCTGCGGCGATCGACGTCCCGACGCTCCAGGAGGCGGGCGTGAAGGGCTATGAAGCCTATGCCTGGTACGGGCTGTTCGCCCGGGGCGGCACGCCGCGCCCCATCGTCGACAAGCTCCAGACCGAGATCGCGGCCATTCTGCACGACCCGCGGAATCAGACCTTCCTGCGCGATCTCGGCGCCGTGCCGTCCGGCAACACGCCGGACGAGTTCGCCGCCTTCCAGAAGTCCGAAATCGACAAATGGGGCGAAATCGTCAAACCGCTCGGAATGACACTCGACTGAAGACCTGTGCACGGCCTGCTTTTCGCAGGCCGTGCAACACTTTTTTCCAGTTGCCACGTTTGTGGTGAATGGTCATGGTCGGCAGAACAGGCGGGCCACCCGTCAAAGAGAAACATACGGCTGGGAGGCCTTTCCTTGACCGCCAACCGCAAAGATCTCATCTGCGGGCTCGTTTTCGTCGTCATCGGTCTTCTGTTCGCGGTCGGCTCCACCGATCTCGATATGGGAACGGCGACGCGCATGGGCCCAGGCTATTTCCCGATGGTCCTTGCCGGCCTTCTCATCCTGCTCGGCCTTATCATCGCGGGGAAGAGCTTCGGACAGCCTGACGCCGCAATTGGCGGCATTCCCTGGCGGGCGATGCTGCTCATCATTCCGGCGCTGTGCTTCTTCGGCTTCGCGGTGCGTGGCATCGGGCTCGTCCCGGGCATTTTCATCGTTGCGCTCGCGGCGAGTTTCGCCAGCAGCAAAATGACGCCCTTGCTCGCGGTGCTCCTGTCGGCGGGGCTCTCGATCTTCTGTTCGCTCGTCTTCGTGAAGGGGCTTGGGTTGCCGATTCAATTGATCGGTCCCTGGGTGAGGTTCTGGTAATGGAGCTTCTTTCAAATCTTGCGCTCGGCATCGCGACGGCCGGCGCTCCCGAAAACATCTTCTACTGTTTCCTCGGCGTTCTGCTCGGCACGCTCGTCGGTGTGCTGCCCGGCCTCGGGCCGACGGCGACGACCGCGATGTTGCTTCCCATCACCTTCGTCCTGCCGCCCACACCCGCGCTCATCATGCTGTCGGGCATCTATTACGGCGCGCAATATGGCGGTTCCACAACCGCGATCCTCATCAACCTGCCGGGTGAAAGCTCATCCGCCGTCACCTCCATCGATGGCTATCAGATGGCGCGGCAGGGGCGGGCGGGGCAGGCTCTGGCCGCCGCAGCCATTGGCTCGTTCTTCGCGGGCACATTTGCAACCTTCGTCATCGCGCTGGCCGCGCCGCCGCTGACGGAGATTGCGCTGCAATTCGGCCCGCCGGAATATTTCTCGCTGGTCGTTCTGGGCCTCGTCTGCTCGGTCGCGCTGGCGCACGGCTCGGTGATGAAGGCGCTCGCGATGATCGTGCTCGGGCTGATGCTCGGCCTTGTCGGTACGGACATCTACACCGGCGCGCCGCGCTTCACGCTGGACCGGCTCGAGCTTGCCGACGGGATCAATTTCGTCGCCGTGGCGGCGGGCGTGTTCGGTATTGCGGAAATCTTCCGCAATATGGAAAACGAGAACACGCGGGACGCGGTGATCGCGAAGGTCACCAGCCTGTGGCCGAGCCGCGAGGACTGGCGGCGCATGGTGGCTCCCATCCTGCGCGGCACCTTCCTCGGCTCGGCGCTCGGCATTCTGCCGGGCGGCGGCGCCATCCTTGCGAGCTTCGCGGCCTACACGGTCGAGAAGAAGGTTTCGAAATATCCCGAAGAGTTCGGCAAGGGCGCCATCGAGGGCGTTGCGGGCCCGGAAAGCGCGAACAATGCCGGCGCTCAGACGAGCTTCATTCCGATGCTCACGCTGGGCATCCCGTCCAATCCCGTGATGGCGCTGATGATCGGCGCGATGATCATTCAGGGCATCGTGCCCGGTCCGAACGTGGCGCGCGATCAGCCGGAACTGTTCTGGGGCATCATCGCCTCGATGTGGCTCGGCAATCTCATGCTCGTCATCCTGAACCTGCCGCTGATCGGCATCTGGGTGCGGCTGCTCCAGGTGCCCTATCACACGCTGTTTCCGGCCATCATCGCCTTCGCCTCGATCGGCGTGTATTCGGTCAACAGCAATGCCTTCGATCTGTACGCGGTGGCCCTGTTCGGCGTCGTCGGCTGGCTTCTGCTGAAGCTCGATTGCGAGCCCGCGCCGCTGCTGCTCGGTTTCGTCCTCGGGCCGCTCCTGGAAGAGCATCTGCGGCGCGCAATGATCATTTCGCGCGGCGATCCCATGATCTTCATCAACTTCTCCGAGCGTCCCATCAGCGCCGTGCTGCTCACTCTGGCAGCCATCGCTCTCGTCATTGTGCTTCTGCCCAGCGTGGCCAAGAAGCGTGAAGAGGTCTTCGTCGAGGAAGATTGAACGGCCCCGCGCCTTGAGTGCGGGGCCGTTCGACCCCATATCCGTGCTTTGAAGCCGCCGGGGGGCGAACTTCCAATCTGGAGGCCTTCAGGGATGAAGCGACTGATATCGACTGCCCTCAGCTGCGCGCTTGTTTTCACAGGAATGGGAATGGCAGCGCCTGCCTTTGCGCAGGCCCCCTCAATGCCGACGATCTGGTCTTCGAGCCAGTCTGACACGGCGCGGACGGAGCAGGTCCAGCACCGCCGCCACTACAGAGGCCATCGCGGGCATTATCGCGGCCGCTATCACGGCCCGCGCCGTTATTATGGTTATCGCCGCCACAACAACGGCGCAGCGGTCGCGGCGGGCGTTCTGGGCCTCGCGGCGGGCGCAGCCATCGCGGCTGGCGCAAATCGCGGTTATTCGGACAGCCACTCCTATTGCGCGTCTCGCTTCCGCTCCTACGACCCGCGGTCGGGGACCTATCTGGGCTATGACGGCTACCGTCACGCCTGCCCGTAACACTTCGGGCGTTTCTTCAGGCCGCTCCTTCGGGGGCGGCCTTTTTCGTGCGCAGCGCAGGGCGCAGTGCGAGAAGATTGCCCATTAGGACAGATTATCATAGCTTGCGCCGGGGCGTGGGACCGATTGATCAAGGGAATCAACCGTATGAAGATGTTCATATCCACGCTTCTGGGCTGTTCGCTGGCTGTTTCGAGCATTGTTGTCCCGGCGTCCGCCAACGGCGCCATGCCGACCATCTGGGGGGCCTCCAGGGCCGATGCGCCCGTGGCCGAGCAGGCGCAGCATCGCCGCCACCACCGCCACCATGGTCATCGCCACCGCCATCGCGGATATGGCGGCGCCGCAGCAGCGGCCGGCATTATCGGGCGCAGCCATCGCAGCCGGTGCCGCGGAGCGTGACCGCGAGCGCTATTACGCGGATCGCGAATGGGACGAATACTGCTTCTCGAAATACAGATCCTACGATCCGCGCACGGGCACCTATCTGGGGCATGACGGCTATCGTCATCCCTGCCGCTAAGGCTCGGGAATTCAAAAGGCCGCCCTTCCTGAAGCGGCCTTTTTCTTTGTCGCATGAGTGGAGGGAAGGGGTAGACACGCCCTGCGGTGTCTGTTACCTCCACGACCCGCGCGAAGTTCAAAGCTTCGCACACGGCGGGCGCATAGCTCAGTTGGTAGAGCAGCTGACTCTTAATCAGCGGGTCCTAGGTTCGAGCCCTAGTGCGCCCACCAAATCTTCCCCAATACCGAAGATGAAGGTGTTGACCTCGCCGTGCCGAAGGGCACAGGCGGCCTCTCCGCAGCGTGCCACCAGATGCGCCGTTTTACGGAATCTTCCGCATATCCACGCCGAGCGTGATCACGCCGATATTGACCGGTCCGCTGACGATCGGAAGCGACACGACCGCGAGGTCGCGGCCCGAGCCATCGGCGTTTTCTTCCAACTCCGAGACGATCACCGCATCTTCCGTGTTCGGCAGAATGTCCTGCCACTGAAGCTCATCGCCCTGGAAAAAATCGGCGGTCATCGCCGTCTGCCCGACATTCCAGCCAAGTCCGTCGATCACCAGGATTTCCGTAATGGCGCCGCCCGGCGCCTCGGCTCTGCGTTCCTCCAGCCAGTCTGAAACGGCGTTCTGCGTAATGGCCTCGACAAGGCCGCCTTTCGTGCGGTCGGCGGCTTCGTCGCGCCAGCGGCGGTCGAGCGCGCGCTGTTCGTTCCAGTCGAGGCGGCTGTGCGATTTCGTCGATTCGCGAAGAACCGAATGCAGCATCGCATCGGATGCGAAACCGGCAACGAAGCTGCGCGCATAGGCTTCGGCGCGTTGCGCGTGCTCCATCCCGGCTTGCGGCTGTGTCTGGGCGCCCGCAGATGTAAGGCTGGCAAATGTAATGATGAAAGCTGCGGCCAGTCTCATGCGTGTCCCCGTAGTCCAGACGTCAAGAAGAAAAGGGCGGCCGAAGCCGCCCTTGTAAGTCACTGTGACAGGTTGTTTGTGAAAATCACTTCACCTTGCTGACATCGACGCCGATCGTAACCGCGCCGATGTTCTTGTCGCCGTCCTTGATCGGCAGCGACACGTGCGAGTAACGCACGCCGTCTTCCTCGACGATCGGCAGCACTTCGACCTCGTTCGGATCGCCCGAAGCGAAGGTCTTCTGCCACTTGCCTTCATCGCCCTGATAATAGTCGGAGGTGCCGCCGGTCTGGCCGACGTTCCAGCCCCAGCCGTCCATCACGAAGATTTCGGTCACGGCGCCCTTTGGCTCGGCCTTCTCCATCTGCTCGATGAGGAACTTCGAGGCCGCGCTCTCGCGAGTTGCCTTGATCAGGGCTTCACCCTTTTTCAGGTTTTCTTCCGGCGAGTCCGTGGTCAGTTCGACGAGCGAGTCGGCCGCCTTCTTTTCCTTGTCGGCGCCGCTCTTGGCCACACGCCACTGGCTGTCGATCACCGTGACGTCGTCGAACGAATACTTCTTGGTCTTGGCGGTCGAGGCTTTGACGGCTTCGATCAGCTTGGGGTCATTGCCCCATTTTGCCAGGAAGTCGCGGGCGTATTTCTCGACCGCGGGGCTGGGCATTTCTTCCTTCTTGTCCTGGGCAAAGGCGCAGGTCCCACCCACCGCCAGAGACAAAGCGACAAGCGAAGCGAGCTTAAATTTCTGCATAATTCGCGTTTCCCCCTAAGAAGAGCTTTTTGATGCTCTTTAGTTTGAAGAGCTTGGATGCTCTCCTGGACGTCAGCCTAGCACAAAGTATCACACCAAGATCAAGGGGTTCTTCGTGTAGAACTGACGTCCATCCTAACGGGGAGAAAACAAATGTTCAGGCGGCCCTGCCAAGTACGGGAAGGTCGCTGCGCCCAGCCTCCGCAGGGGGCGCGTTCAGCGCCTTGCGGATCGCCTTGTGGGCGTCGTCCGGGGTCGCGAATCGGCGGCCATCCAGCCCGAAGGCGCGGGGTATGGCCGCGTGAAAGCGGTAGCTCTTGCCATCTTCGTCGCGCGCCACGATGCCAACCGCGTTGCCGCCGACTTCGATCACGTAAACGTCCGACATGGGTCTACTCCGGTTTCCGGAAACTCTCGTAGCGGAGCAATATGACAGGCCGATATTGCGCCGCGCTTGCCGAACACGCGGACCATCTGGAAGTTCCATCACATTCTTATGATTAGTTTTTTCCGGCCACTGGCCCCTTTTGGGAAATCCCCGGAAGCGTCCCCCCGCTCGGGGCGGCGCTGCCTCTCGGTCGCGGTGCCTGAGCGCGGCTCATGCTGAGGGGCATCCTCTTCAAGATCATTTCGGCCTTCTGCTTCACGCTGATGGCGGCCTTGATCCGCTGGGTCGGCGAGGATGCCCCGACGGGCCAGATCCTGTTCGCGCGCAGCTTCTTTGCCCTGCTGCCTTTGATGCTGTGGCTGGCCGCGCAGCGGCAGATCGGCGCCGTCCGCACCTCCCGTCTCGGCGGCCATGTCCTGCGCTCGTCGATCGGCACCGTGTCCATGTTCTGCATGTTCTCGGCGCTGTCGCGCCTGTCCCTGCCGGACGCGACCATGATCCACTACACGAGCCCGCTGATAACGGTTCTGATCGCCGCGGCCGTGCTGGGGGAGCCTCTGCGGCTGCCGCGCATGGTGGCGGTGTTTCTCGGCCTCGCCGGGGTCGCGCTCATGCTGTGGCCGCATCTGGCCGATGGCACGTTGCTGCGCGTGCTGGCATCCGGAGGCGGGGAGGCGGACCGCGTCACGGAAGGCATGCTGTTTGCGCTGGCTGGCGCCTTCACCACGGCCTGCGCGATGATCCAGATCCGGCGTCTTGTGCAGACCGAGACCACGGCCTCCATCGTCTTCTGGTTCACGATCATTTCGGCGGCGATCGGTCTGGCCACCTTGCCGTGGGGCTGGGTCTGGCCCGATCCGGCCATGGCGGCCGCTCTGGTCGCAATCGGCATTTTCGGCGGCATCGGCCAGATCTTCCTGACCTCGGGTTACCGCTATGCGGAGGCCTCCGTCATCGCGCCCTTTGAATACACCAGCCTCATCTGGGCGCTTTCCATCGGCTGGTTCGCGTTCAGCGACCTTCCGGACTGGTTTGCGCTGGCGGGCGGCATCGTCGTCATCCTGTCGGGCATCCTCGTCATCCGCGACGAGCGTCGCCGGGGCATCGAGCGGGCCCGCGCCCGTCAGGCGGACACAGAAGTCTAGCTGGGCCCGCCCCGCGCATCTTGCGTGTCTGCGCCGTGACCTTTATGTGACGCGCATCTGCTTGGGGTGCGCGTTTTCCTGTCCGAAGGCGCGCTGAGAGGCATGGGCCATCCCGGTCCGACGCCAACCCACGAACCTGATCCGGGTCATGCCGGCGGAGGAAAGCGGGACGATGGCACAGACCTCTTCCACGATACCGATTGCACTCACGATTGCGGGCACCGATCCGTCGGGCGGCGCTGGCATTCAGGCCGATCTGAAAACCTTTTCGGCGCTCGGCGTCTATGCAGCGACCGTCATTACGGCGCTCGTCGCCCAGAACACGATGGGCGTGCGCTCGATCCACGACGTGCCGCCGCCCTTCATCGCCGAACAGCTTGCCTCGGTGTTCGACGATCTCGACGTCAAGGCCGTGAAGATCGGCATGCTTTCGCAGCCCGCCGTCATCGAGACGGTGGCAGCCTCGCTCGAGCGCTATCGGGCGAAAACCATCGTGCTCGATCCCGTCATGGTCGCGGCGTCCGGCGACAGCCTGCTTGTTCCCGAAGCGGTCGATGCGCTGCGCACATTGCTCATCCCCAAGGCACTCGTCATTACGCCGAACATGCCGGAAGCCGCCGTCCTGCTCGGCGAGGACATGGCGGAAAACGAAGCTGACATGATCCGCCAGGCGGAGGCGCTTCTGGCCCTTGGCCCGCGCGCGGTGCTTCTGAAGGGCGGGCATGGGCACGGCGGCGAAAGCACCGACATCCTGATCGACGAGACCGGCCTCAGCCGCTTCACCGCGCGCCGCGTCGCCACGCAGAACACCCACGGCACCGGGTGCACGTTGTCCTCGGCCATTGCTGCGGGCCTCGCGCACGGCAAGCCGCTGCGCACGGCGGTCTCGGATGCCAAGGCCTATATCAGCGCCGCCATCGCGGCCTCGGACGATCTGTCGGTCGGCCACGGCCACGGCCCCGTCCACCATTTCCACGCCCTCTGGGCGTGAGCCCCGGACGACTGTCACAATAGCGTTATGCGGCCATGCTTTCTGACCGCATGACGACTGTCCGACCCGAGAATCGCCGCGTTCGGAGCCTTTTCATCTCCGACATCCATCTTGGCACCAAAGGGTGCCAGGCGCAGCTTTTCCTCGATTTTCTGCGGGTTCACGACGCCGACACGATCTACCTAGTCGGCGACATCGTCGATGGCTGGCGCCTCAGGTCCGGCTGGTACTGGCCGCAGCTCCACAACGACGTCGTGCAGAAAATGCTCCGCAAGGCCCGTCAGGGCACGCGGATCCTCTACATTCCCGGCAATCACGACGAATTCCTGCGCGATTATTACGGGTCGCATTTCGGCGGCATCGAGGTCGTCGAGCAGGCGATCCACGAAGGCGCGGACGGGCGGCGCTATCTCGTCATTCACGGCGATTTCTTCGACATGGTGGTGCGCCACGCCAAATGGCTCGCTTTCCTCGGCGACTGGGCCTATGTCAGCGCGCTCGGCGTCAGCACCTATATCAATGTGGTGCGCCGCAAACTGGGGCTCACCTATTGGTCGCTGTCCGCCTGGGCCAAGCTCAAGGTCAAGAACGCGGTCAATTTCATTTCCGAGTTCGAAGAAGCCCTTTCGGGCGAGGCGCAGCGGCTCGGCTGCGACGGCGTCATTTGCGGCCACATCCATCATGCGGCCATGCACGATATGCACGGCGTTCGTTACATCAACACAGGCGACTGGGTTGAAAGCTGCACCGCGGTGGCCGAGAATTTCGACGGTACGTTCGAAATCATCCGTTGGACACGTTCGGTCCGTCTTCTCCAGGACGACATCGAGCGGGAGGAAGCCGCTCTTTCCGATGCCGCACGCAGCGCCGCCTGATCCCGCGACACGAAAGTCTTCATGCGCATCCTGATCGTCACCGACGCCTGGCACCCCCAGGTCAACGGCGTCGTGCGCACGCTTGAGCGCGTCGCCGAGGAGCTGCGCCGGCTCGGCCACGACATCCTGTTTCTCACGCCCGACCAGTTCTTCACGGTGCCGATGCCGAGCTATCCGCAGATTCGTCTGGCGGTGACACCGCCCGGCGCGGTCGCGCAGAAGATCACCGCGTTCGGGCCCGATCACCTGCACATCGCGACGGAAGGTCCGCTGGGGCAGGCGGCGCGGCGCGCCTCGATCAACCGCGGCTGGAGCTTCACGACGAGCTACCACACCAAGTTCCCGGAATATCTGCGCGCGCGGCTGCCGATCCCGGAAAGCTGGTCCTATGCGTGGCTGCGCAATTTTCACAATGCGGGGCGCGGCACGCTGGTGGCCACGAAATCGCTGGCGGATGATCTCACCGCGCGCGGCTTCACCAAGATCCGGCCTTGGACGCGCGGCGTCGACAGCGAGCTTTATCGCCCGCGCGCCGAAAAGGTGCTCGATTATCCGGGGCCGATCTTCCTGTCGGTCGGGCGCGTGGCGGTCGAAAAGAACATCGATGCGTTCCTGAAACTCGATCTGCCGGGAACCAAGGTCATCGTGGGCGACGGTCCGGCCCGCGCCGCGCTGCAAGCGAAATATCCGGAGGCTGTCTTTCTCGGCGAAAAGACGGGTGAGGATCTTGCACGTACCTACGCGTCGGCCGATGTCTTCGTCTTTCCGAGCCTGACCGACACGTTCGGCATCGTCATCCTCGAAGCTCTGGCCTCGGGCGTTCCGGTCGCGGCCTTTCCGGTGACCGGCCCGTTCGACGTCCTGTCGGGCACCAAAGCCGGGGCGCTCGATGAGGATCTGCGCGCGGCGGCCCTGCGGGCGCTCGATCTGAAAAGCGAGGACGCGCGGGATCTGGCGCTCAAGCATTCCTGGCAGGTCTGCGCCCGCATGTTCATCGACGAGATGGAACGCGCGAAGGCCGAAGGCTAAGACGCCCAGCGTCGCGCTTTCCGGCTCCTAAGCGAAGTAGACGATCTTTTCCTCGAAACTCAGCCCGTCGAGCACGATGGGATCGACGCTGTTCGGCGAGATGCCACCCGGCGGCGCAGGCGGCGGCGTTTCGCTTGCGCGCGCCACGGTGTCGTGCGCGGCGGCAAGGGCGCTCGTCAGCATCAGGTTCTGGGTGGTCGGCGGCGCGACCTCGCTGTCGAGGTCGTCCATGTCCGGTTCGAGGCTGGGCGTACCCGCCGGTGCCTCGGCCTCGGCCGCCTCGGAGGCCTCCGGCTTCCAGTTCTCCGCCTCAACCGTGCTGTCCGCGCAGGGCCAGATCAGGTCCGCATCGTCGATCTCGACAATTTCGAGCGGCTTCGGAAGCGCAGGCGGCGTCACCCGGTCCTCGATGACCCAGGATGCATCCCCGTCATCGGGCAGCCCCGCCATCGGGATGTGCGGCGCGATCGGCTGGCTGTCGATGGCAAAGAGTTCGGACGATGCGCTGGTCGCAAGGCCGGTGGCGACCGGCTCGTGCGGTTTCGACACCGCATTGCCCGGGCCGGGTTCGATCAGCTTTTCCAGACGGTCGATCGCGGCGAGCAGCACCGTCGTGTCGGCAGAGCGGTTGCGCCGCGCGAACTCCGCGAGAAACCAGCGGCCGCGTGCGGTTTCCATCACCGCGGCTTCGATGGCCTCGTAGTCCTCTTCAGGCAACGCGGGTGGAGGGCTGCTCATGTCTTCCCTGATGGCCCTGTTTGTCGAACCTTTGACGTCGAAGGTTCGCCGACAGACATTTCCGCACTCTTAAGAAAAACCGCGAGTCGGGCAAATGCCCGGAAAGCCTGCTGCTTTCAGCCCCACAGGTTTCGGCCCGGCGGATAAACGGTCGAGCCGTCATAGGCCAGCGCGTCCGCACGGTCCTGCGCCAGAAGAAGCGGACCGTCGAGATCGACCGCCTGCGCACGCCCGGCCAGCAGCAGAGCTGGGGCCATCGCAAGCGAGGTCCCGACCATGCAGCCGATCATGATCGAAAAGCCGAGCCGCTCCGCTTCTTCAGTCAGTGCAATGGCTTCGGTGAGGCCGCCGGTCTTGTCGAGCTTGACGTTGATGGCGTCGTAACGGCTTCGAAGCGCAGCCAGCCCGGCGCGGTCATGGACACTTTCGTCCGCACAGATCGGGATCGGCCGCGCGATGCCGTCCAGCGCGCCATCGTTCGCGCTTGGCAAAGGTTGTTCAACAAGTTCCACATGCGCCGCCGCGCAGGCGTGCATATGCGTCGCGAGGTTTTCAGCGGTCCAGCCTTCATTGGCATCGACGATGAGGCGCGCGAGCGGTGCCGCGGCGCGCACGGCCGCAAGACGGTCCACATCCTTGTCCGCGCCAAGTTTGATCTTGAGGAGAGGGCGTTGGGCGGCGGCTTTCGTCGCCGCGGCCATCTCCTCCGGCGTGCCGAGGCTGATCGTGAAGGCCGTGGTGACGGGCGTCGGCGCGGGCAGGCCGGCGATCTCCCAGGCGCGCCGCCCCGTGGCCTTCGCCTCCAGATCCCAGAGCGCGCAATCCAGCGCGTTGCGCGCGGCACCCGGCTTCAAAAGCTTTTGCAGTTCAGCGCGTTGAAGCCCGTTTTTGATGTCGGCCGAAACACTCCGGATGGCGGCCTCGACGCTCTCCATGCTCTCGCCGTAGCGGGCATAGGGAACGCATTCGCCGCGGCCGGTATGCACGCCGTCCGTAATTTCCGCCACAATCACCCGGGCTTGTGTCCGCGAGCCGCGCGCAATGGTGAAGCGTCCGGCAATGGGCCAACTTTCCTGCAACACTTTGAGCGCGCGTGTCATATCCCGTCTTTCTTTCGGTCCGGTCGCTTCTCTCGGCGCGGGCTGTCAGCTACAACACGCAGCGCGTGCTTGCGCCACACGGATACCTGAAGTGACTGCGTTCACGGCCGACAGTCCTGTTTTCCCTGATTCTCCGAACGGGGGCTCCTACCATCTTCGCCTGTCGGGCGAATGGACGGCGCGCCATGCGACGAATCTCGAATCGCTTGTCGAGGAAACGGCAGCTTCGCTCGCCGGGCGTAAGGTCACGCTCGACATCGGCGAGGTCTCGCGTGTCGATACGGTCGGCGCGCATCTGCTCGACCGTCTTCAGCATGAGATCGCCGCGCGCGGCGGGTCGGCGACCATACAGGGCGGGCGGCCCGAACAGCGCATTCTCATCGACGCCATCGCGACGGAAAGCACCAAGTCGAAGGCCACACCGGCGCGCCGCCTCAACCCCGCGCTCGCGCTCGTTGCCGATATCGGCCGCGGCATGGAATCGGCCGGCAAGGATCTGACCAGCTGGGCCGCCTTCCTCGGCGCGGTCATCGCCGCCGCAGGCCGCGTCGTCCTCAACCCACGGAAGTTCCGGTACACGAGCTTCGTCCACCATCTGGAACTCGTTGGCCTGCGCGCGGTGCCGATCGTCTGCCTCATTGCCTTCCTCGTCGGCGGCATCATCGCCCAGCAGTCGATCTTTCAGCTTCGTTATTTCGGCGCGACGATCTTCGCGGCCGACCTCATCTCCATTCTCGCCGTGCGCGAAATGGGCGTGCTTCTGGCCGCCATCATGATCGCGGGCCGTTCGGGCTCGGCCTTCACCGCCGAAATCGGCTCGATGAAGATGCGCGAGGAGATCGACGCCATCCGTGTCATGGCGCTCGACGAGATCGAGGTGCTGGTTCTGCCGCGCATGCTGGCGCTCATCGTGGGCATGACGCTGCTGGCCTTCCTGTCGACGATGGCCTGCCTCGGCGGCGCGGCGCTGGTCTCGCTTATCTATGGCGGCATTTCGCTGGAAGTCTTCATCGGCCGCGTCGACTACATGCTGACGCTCGACAGCTTCATGGTCGGCATGATCAAGGCACCGTTCATGGCGCTGGTCATCGGCCTCATCGCGACCATCGAGGGCATGAATGTGGAAGGCTCGGCGGAATCGCTCGGCATCCGCACCACGGCCTCGGTGGTGAAATCGATCTTCATGGTCATCGTTCTCGATGGCATCTTCGCCATCTTCTTCTCTGCGATAAACATGTGATGGAAACCAACGGCTCATACGTCGACAAGGGCGCAGCGCCACCGCACCGCGATGCGGTCATCCGCGTGCGCGGGCTGAAAGCCGGTTTCGGCGAGCGCCTCATCATCGACGGTCTCGACCTGGATGTCTGGCGCGGTGAAATTCTCGGCGTTGTCGGGGCGTCGGGTACCGGCAAATCCGTGCTGACGCGCTGCGTCATCGGCCTCGTGCCTAAAATCGCCGGAACCATCGAGGTGTTCGGCGTCGACCGCGACACCCAGAGTCACGAGCAGGAGCTGGCGATGGAGCGGCGCTGGGGCGTCCTGTTCCAGCACGGCGCGCTGTTCTCCTCGCTCACGGTCAAGCAGAACATCCAGGTGCCGCTGCGCGAGCACTCCAAATTCTCGCCGCGCCTCATGGAAGAGATCGCGATGCTGAAGCTCGATCTCGTGGGCCTCAAGCCCAGCGCGGCCGATCTGTACCCGTCCGAGCTTTCGGGCGGCATGATCAAGCGCGCCGCGCTCGCCCGCGCGCTGGCGCTCGATCCGGAACTCATCTTCCTCGACGAGCCGACCTCGGGCCTCGATCCCATCGGCGCGCAGGACTTCGACGAGCTGATCCTGACGCTGCGGCGTACTTTGGGGCTGACCGTTTTCATGGTAACCCATGACCTCGACAGTCTCGCGCAGGCCTGCGACCGGATTGCGGCTCTCGGAAACAAGAAGGTTCTGAAGGAAGGCCCGATTTCCGAAATGCGCAGGGCCGACCATCCTTGGCTGAAAGCCTATTTCCAGGGCCCCCGCGCGCGGGCTGCGGCAGGAGTTTGAGGACGCGATGGAGACTCGTGCAAATCACATCATCATCGGCCTGTTCACGCTGGCGGTAACGGCGGGCGCCTTCGCCTTCGTCTGGTGGTTCGGCGGCAATTTCAACACCAACCGGCAGGAATACCGGGTGGTGTTCTCGGATTCGGTGTCGGGCCTCACGGCGGGGTCGATGGTCCTGTTCAACGGCCTGTCGGTGGGCGAGGTGAAGAGCCTCACAATGTCGCCGACAGATCCCGGAAAATCCGTCGCGGTCATCGCGGTCAACGGCGATGTGCCGGTCCGCCAGGATACGAAGGCCAAGCTCGAACAGGCCGGCTTCACGGGCGTCTCCTCGCTCATGCTCGAAGGCGGGCAGGCGGGTGCGGCCGAGCTTCCCGCCGCGCCGGACGGCGGTTCGCCCATCATCGTGGCGATGCCGGGCACGACGCAGAACCTTATGGAAGCCGCCCAGAAGATGATGGCGCGCGCCGACGGCATTCTGTTCCAGGTCGAGCAGTTCGTGGTCGAGAGCAAGCCGCAGCTCACCGAGGCGGTCGGCAACATCCGTACGTTCTCCGAGGGCCTCAGCCAGATCGACCCGGAAAAGGTCCGCCAGATCGTGGACAATGCCACGACGTTCTCGGCAGCGCTTGCGCGCAACAGCGAGAACATCGACGTCATCGTCGCCGACGCCAAATCCATGATCTCTCGCCTCAACGAGGCGTCGGCCCGTGTCGACGGCGTCCTCGCCAAGGCCGATTCGCTGCTGGGCAACGGGCAGGACAGCGGTCTGTTCGACGAAGTGAAGAAGACTGCGGAATCGATCCGCATCCTTGCCGACAACCTCGACAAGCGCACAGCGTCACTTTCAAGTGACATGTCCGATTTTACTGGTCGCGGACTGCGTGATCTCAGTGGACTTATCGCCTCCGGCAGGGAAACTCTTACAAGCGTGGATCGGGTTGTCCGCAGCCTCGAGCAGAATCCCCAAAGGTTCCTCTTTGGCGGAGGCGGGGTTCCGGAGTATGGTCGTACACGCTGAGGCGGACGGTACCGGCGTTGGGGGCAAGGCCGTGACCGCATATCGGGCTGGGAGTCTGAGGTTGCGGACATTTTCGAATCTTGCGCCGCTGCGTCGCGTCGCGGCCGTATCGGTCGTGGCCCTGGTGCTCGGCGGGTGTGTCGGCGGCATGCTGCGCGAAGCGCCGATCGCGACTTACGATCTGTCCGCTCCCCAGAGCTTTACGGGGCGCGCTGCGGCGGGCCGTGGGGCGCTTGTCGTGTTCGAGCCGACCGCGATCAAGACCGTCGATTCCAACCGCATGGTGGCCCGCTCCGGCGGCCAGATCTCCTACGTCCCGGCCGCCCAGTGGACCGACCGGCTGCCGAGCCTCGTGCAGACGCGCATGGTCCAGAGCTTCGAAAATGCTGGCCGCATCGGTTCGGTCTCCCGTTCGGGTGACCGCGTCGCCGGAGACTACCAGCTCATCACCGACATCCGCGCCTTTGAGCTTGATGTGCGTGGCGGCAGCACCGTCGCCCGCGTCGAGATCGCGGCCAAGATCGTCTCGAACCGTCATGGCGGCAAAGTCCTGTCCGGCCGCGTCTTCCAGGCGGAAGTGCCTGCGGGCCCGGTGACGGGGCCGTCGGCCTCCCAGTCGCTCGATCAGGCGCTCGGCCAGGTTCTCGTCGAGCTCGTCGGCTGGGCCTCCGGACACGTCTGAGCGGCTTCTTCCCGGCGCGTGAGCGCCGTTTCTGTCCGCCGGGAGCGCGCGCTAATAGCGCCTTCAGCCGCCGATCATTCGCATACAGCCTGACCTGAAGGTCGCGCGGTTCATCGATTGAGCCCGGCGAAAAGTTGCGCTTGGATCAAAACGCAACCGGCAGGCCTTCGATCGGCCTTGTCGTATCCGCGCATTGCCCTGTTGCCTCCCGGGGCCAGGACACAATCTTCCCAAAAGAAAAGGGCGCCTCTCGGCGCCCTTTAAGCATTCGATCCAGAGCCGATCAGACGACGTCGTCGAAGCGTCCGGCCGCATGGGCGATCAGCGTGTAGACCTTGCCGGTGTCGGACGACAGATAGCCGCGTGCGACCGATGGATCGCGCTCGTTGCGGGAGACCTCGTCCAGCAGGCGCTCGAATTCCGCGATGTAGCGGTCGGCCGTCTGGCGGAAGTCGCGGTTCTGGTCGTAGCGGCGGCGCATGTCTTCGAACGCCAGCACGCCATCCTGTGTGTACACGCGGCGCGAGAAGGAATTGCGCTCGCCACGGCGATAGCGTTCCCAGGCGTCGAGCAGCGTGTCGGTGTCGACGAGGCGGTCGATGTCGCGCGCCAGATGGTCGAGCGAGGCGGGAGCCGTGCGCGGCGCGCGGGGCGGAGCAGGCGGGGCCTGTTCGCGGCGCGTCTCCACAGGGCCCATGCGGCGCTGCACCTGCGAGCCGAGCGGTTCCTCATCGGAGGCGCGGGCCAGAAGACCGCTCAGCCAGCCGCTGTCGTTGGAGGGCGGGGCGGCTTCGTCGCGGCGCGCCGGACGCGAGGCTTCGCGGCGGGGCTCGGGACGTGCCTCGGGGCGCGGACGGACCGGCTCGCTGCTGTACGCATACTCGACCTGCCGGGGCTCGGCGGTGTCGTGCGCGCCGCGCGAGGCGATGTCCGAGAGGGTTTCGAGCGCCTTGAGCTGGTCGGAGACCACACGGCGGATCGCCTTGGTGTTTTCCTCGGTCTCCTTGGGCATGGCGGCCATGCCGCGGCGCACTTCCTCGCGCGTCGTGTCGAGGTCGGTCTTGATCGAGGTGGTGATCTCGCGGACGTCCTTGGCGACGAGGCCGAGGCCCGTCGAGGCGTTCTTGAGGATCGAGTTCATCTCGTTCAGCGCGTCGTCATAGGTCGAGCGCAGTTCGCGGACGGTGCGTTCGCGCTCCTCGGTCGAGATGGTGCGCAGCGTGCCGAACTGCTCCTGCATGGTGCGGGTGGCGGCCTCGGTGTTCTGGGCCAGCGCGGCGCTTGCCTCGCGGGCGCGCTGCTCGGCACCGGCGAGGGATTCGCCGACCATCCGCGCGAAGCCCTTCAGAACGGTGTCAAGTTCGGCCGCGCGGCCGTCGATGGTCTCGGTCAGCAGCTCCAGCGCGCGGCGGCGGTTGTCGAGCGAGCCTTCCATCTGCGCCTGGGCGCCGTCGAGCGCGTTCACGGTCATCGTCAGCGCCTGGCCCTGGCGGTCGAAGCGCTCGGTCAGGCCGCCGATATCCTGCAGCACGCCTTTGCCGATGCTGCGGAGCTGCTCGACCTGGTCGGCGAGGGCGACGTTCTTTTCGCCGGTGAGCTGGGCGAGTTCGTCCACCGTCTGCGAGGCATGGCCGACGAGTTCGCGGACCGCCGAGGAGGCCGTCTGCAGGCCCGACAGCGAGCCGACGATGGAGCCGCGCAGGGTTTCGCCCGCGCCGCGCAGGTCTTCGGTCGCGCGCTGCGTTTCGCCCGTGATGTGCTGAGTGACGCCGGTGACGCTTTCGGCGACTTCGCCGCGGATGCGCTCGATCGAGGTGGAGAAGGCGTGGGAAACACGCTCGGCCTGTTCGGCAATGGCGCGCGTAACCTCGTCGCTGCTGCTCGCCATCTGCGCGGCGAGTTCCGCGCGCTGGGTCTGCATGTTCTGCAGGAAGCTGCCGCCGTTCTGGTCGAGAACGCGGGCGATTTCCGCGCTCCGTTCGCCGAGCGTGTCGGCAAGGCCGATCGTGCGCTCCCGCAGGGTTTCGATGCTTTCCTTGGTCAGCTTTTCGAGCGTCGTCTCGACTTCGGACGCCGCGACGATCAGCGTGTCCGTCACCGACTCGACGCCCGCCGACAGGCGCTGGGTCAGATGCGCGCCGCGCTCGTCCAGCGTCGACGTGACGGCGTCCAGACGATCGACGACCGCCGATTCAAAGCGCTCGATGCGCGTGTCCAGCGTCTCGGCCACCTCGTTGGCCTTGTTGCCGAGCGCCGAGTTCACATAGTCCGCACGCTGTTCGAGCGAAGCGACGACCGCGTTCGCGCGGGCCTCGACTTCGGCGGCGAATTTCTGCGCGCGGTCGTCGAGCGCGTCCGTGAGTTCGCGGCCGCCGTCGGACAGGGTGCGCGACATTTCGATCGTGCGGTTGGCGAGCATGTCGTTGAAGCTCTCGACGCGGGCGTCGAGGCCGTCGCCCACGCGCTGCATCCGGCCTTCGATCTGCGTGCCGATTTCGCCGATCCGCTCGCCGGATGTGGTCTGGAAGTTCTCGAGCTGCGCCGAGACGATGGCGTCGAGTTCCTGCGTGCGCTGCTGGATGAGGCCGGCAAAGCTTTCGGTGTGGCGCGAGATCTTGCCGTCCAGCGTTTCGGTGCCCGAGGCGAGGGCCGCCTCGAGGGCGCCCGCGCGTTCGGCGAAGCTGCGGACCAGCTCCGGGGCGCGCACGTCGAACACATCCGCGACGTCGCGCATGCGCGATCCGATGCTGGAATCGAGTTCCAGCGCATGCCGCTCGATGAGCCCGGCAAAGGTTTCGGCGTGGTGCGAAATCTTGCCGTCGAGCGCTTCGGTGCCGTGGGCGATGGCCGCTTCGAGTTCGCCGGCGCGGCTGGTGAAGGTACGGACAAGCTCCGGCGCACGGACATCGAACACGTTCTCGATGTCGCGCATGCGTGCCGTCAGGGTTTCGTCGAGATGCGCGGCATCAGTGCTGATCTTGTCGGCGATGGCCTGGGCGCGGTCGCCGACCAGCCCTTCAAGCTGCGTGAGCGAAGAGGCGAGGCTCTCGGTGACGAGCGAGCCGTGGCTGATGAGCGTGGTCGTCAGCGCCTCGGCGGTGTCGGCCATCTCGTTGTTCACCTTTTCGGTGCGCTCGGCGAGCGTCTCGACGATGTCGGTACCGGCGAGCGTCAGCTGGCGAACGGCCTCGCTGCCGCGCATGCTGATCTGGTCGGCAAGGCTGGTCGCGGCGCTGTCGAGCGAGTCGCGAACATGCATCACGCTGTCGTTGACGCGGTCGGCCAGCTTCTCGTGGAAGGTGTCGGCGCCGCTGACAAGCGTGTCGCTGATGCCGGCGATCATGGAGGCAACGCGCACTTCCAGATCGTCGCCGCGCACCGCGATGATGTCGTGCATACGGTCGGTGGTCGCGTTCAGCTTGGCGGTCAGCGTGTCGCCGCGGTCGGCGATGGTCGCAGCGGCGCGTTCGGCCGTGGCGATGAAGGTCTGCTGCACGCCTTCTGTGCGCTCGGAAAGCAGGTCCTCGAAGCCGCGAACGCCCGATTCCATGGCATCGCGCGCGGCGAGGACATGCGTGTCGATGTCCTCGACGATCCGCGAGCCGACTTCGCGCAAGGTGTGCTCAAGTGCGTCGCCGCGGCCGACGACCGCGTCGTGAATACGTACGCTTGCGATGTCGAGGCGCTCGGCAAGCGTTTCGCCGCGCGAGGACAGCGTTTCGGTGATGCGGGTGCCGGTTTCGTCGAGCTTCTGCTGCACTTCATTGCCGCGCAGCGCCAGATCGTGGACGAGGCCTTCGCCGGTCAGCTTCAGCGTCTCGTTCACATCGGAGACGCGCTCTGTGATGGTCGCGGCGATGTCGGTGCTGGTCGCCATCAGGGTCTGGGTGAGGCTTTCGGCGCGCTCGGCGAAGGTCGTGGCGATGGTCTTGCCGGACTGCTCCAGCGTGTCGTTGACGATGGCACCGCGCGTCGAGATCGTGTCGGCGATGTGCGCGCCGGTCTGCGAGAGCGAATCCGTCATGTCGCGGGCGCGTTCGGTCAGCGTGTCGGTGAGCGATGTGCCGGTCGACATCAGCGTATGGGCGATTTCCTGAGCGCGCTGCGACAGGGTCGTCGTGACCAAAGTCGAGCTTTCGGCGAGGGCGCGGGACACGGTTTCGCCGCGCTCGGCGAGGGTCTGGGTCAGGGCGGCGGTCGTCTGCGTCAGGGTCGAGCCGATGGCTTCGGCGCGTTCTTCCAGCGAGTCCGAAATGCGGTTGCTCGTCGCCACGAAGCTGTCGGCAACGGCGCGCGAGCGGTCGTCGAAGGTTTTCGCGATGTCGCTCGAGGTCGTGAGCAGCGTGTCCTGGATCGAGACCGCGCGGGCGCCGAGTTCCGCCGAGAGGCGGTCCGAGGTTTCGGCAAGATTGCGGTTGAAGGCCACGCCCGTCTCGTTGAGGCGGTCGATGACATCGTGGCTCTGGTTCGAGACGGCCTGGATCAGCGTGTCGCCGGCGGTGCCGAAGGCGTCGGTGATCTGAAGGCTCTTTTCGTTGAGCGTCGACGTCACGCGGTTGCCCGCTTCGGTGATCGAGGACGTCATGCTTTCGCTGGCGACGGCCAGCTCGCGCGCAAGGCCGCTGTGCGCCTGGGCGATGGAGCTCGACAGCTCGGAGGCGTTCTTTTCGAGTTCTTCGCGCTCGTTGCGCAGGCCGTCGACGAGGCCGCGCATGCGCTCCTCGTTGTCGCGGTAGGTGCGGTCGAGCGTCATGACCTCGCCGCGCACGGAGGCTTCGAGTTCGCCCGCGCGGGAAATCACGCGGTCGATGCTCGCGTCCATGGCCGCAACTTCGCGGCGCACGGCATCGCCCAAAGTGGCGACGGCCTCTGACGAGGTCCGGGCGGGCTCGGCGAGGCGGATCGCGACCTGCGTCATGGACGAGGCGACGAGCTTCATCTCCTGCGCGCGGTTGGCGAGGGCGGCGAGGGTGAAAAAGAAGACGACCGGCGCCGCGATCACGAAGGCCAGCATCAGGGTCTGGACGAGATTGTCGGGCGAGGTGAAGCCGCCCGGCATCTGGGTGTTGGCGTAGACGAGACCGAGCACGATCCACGCCGCCGAGCTGATGCCCGCCAGAACGTAGGGAAGCGAGGAGGAACGGCGCTGCAGATTGTGCAGCACATGGCCGAACGAGCGGGCGTCGTCGTTGGCGGGGCGGTTGGCGGTCAGCGTGCCCTTGCGGGGGCCTTCCTGTCTGAAAAGATCTTCGTCGCCGGCAGGTTCGTCGAGCTTCAGCGCCTCTTCGATCGCGGACAAGGCCGCATCGGACGGATTCTGCGCTGCACCGGGAAGGTTCGCCATTTAACTCAAAGCCTCGCTGCCGTACCGCACTACATTCGGCCGCGCGCGCTATAGGAGGTGACATTGAAGAAGCGACCGCGCCGAAAGGCACGATCTTCATCCCCCGCCTCAGACCTAATACAACAGGTCCTTGATCCCCCGGCTCCTTTGCGTGGTGGCCCCATCGCGCGAGAGCTTCATAGTACGCCGCCCTCTGATCCTAACCTCGGCCCGTCTTGATTCAATCCGAAGGTTAAAGATTTACCAAACGTCGTTAACGGCTTTTTTACTATACCCGAAACCGCCAGCAGTGACACAGGCTTCGCCGCCGCCAAGCGCTGTGGAAAAACCTGTGTGCAATTTCAAACGTCGAATTTGCTCCAAACCCGCGTCGGAAATATGGCGTCACCGCTCATTATTGCGGCTGTTTCTTTATGAAAAACCAACAAGATAAGGGCCGCTTCCTGCAAAGCGGCCCTTGGTCTTTGGATGGTGAACGAAGCCTCAGGCGACGCCGAGTTTCTTCTGCAGATTGGTGGAGGAGGTCGTGTACTGGAACACGACTTTCTTGTCCGGGTTGATGCGGCGAATGGCCGACTGCGCCATCAGGGCCGCCTCGTGGAAGCCCGAAAGGATCAGCTTCAGCTTGCCCGGATAGGTGTTGATGTCGCCGATCGCGTAGATGCCGGGCTCGGAGGTCTCGAACTTCTCGGTGTCGACGGGGATGAGGTTCTGCTCGAGGTTGATGCCCCATTCGGCCAGCGGGCCGAGCTTCATCGTCAGGCCGAAGAAAGGCAGGAGCGCGTCGCACTTGATCTCGCTGACCGTGCCGTCAGGGAGCTTCACGGCAGCGGCTTCGAGCTTGCCGCCCGGACCCTTGAGTTCGCCGATCTGGCCGATGACGAGGTTGACCTTACCTTCGGCAACGAGCGCGCGCATCTTGTTCACGCTGTCGGGCGCGGCGCGGAAATCGTCGCGGCGGTGAACGATGGTCATGCTGTTGGCCAGCGGCTGCAGGTTCAGCAGCCAGTCGAGCGCGCTGTCGCCGCCGCCGGCGACCAGGATGTCGCGGCCGCGGAAGGCCTCCATCTTGCGCACGGCGTAGAAGACCGACTGGCCCTCATATTCGTCGACATTGGAGATCGGGGGCTTCTTCGGCTGGAAGGAGCCGCCGCCCGCCGCGATGATGACGACCTTGGTCTCGAAAACCGTGCCGGCATTGGTGCCGAGGCGGAATGAGCCGTCGGGCAGCTTTTCGAGGCTTTCGATCATCTCCGACAGATGGAAGGTCGGCTCGAATGGCTTGATCTGCGCCATCAGATTTTCGGTGAGCTGCTGGCCGGTCACTTCCGGCAGGCCCGGAATGTCGTAGATCGGCTTTTCCGGGTAGAGCTCGGCGCACTGGCCGCCAACCTTGTCCAGAATGTCGACGACATGGGCCTTGATGTCGAGCAGGCCCAGTTCGAACACCGCAAACAGGCCGCAGGGGCCGGCACCGATGATGACTGCATCGGTCTTGATCGTCTCGGTCATGGCATCTTTATCGTGTGTTGGCGGCGCCCGCATGCGCCAGCTGAAAGGTCGCGGCTTATTAGACCGCCGGACGACGAAGGGGAAGCCCTGCGCCACACTCCGGAATAGCTCTAAAAAGAAGGCCGGACGGCGGTTCTATCCCGCACGGCCCGGCACCCTTGTACTATTTGCGATGATTGGACGCAGTATAAAAATAAACACGCATCGAAAATGATAAATTAGCCTTGGCGGGCCGGCGTGTGCACTTTGAGGCCGTCGAGCGTGTCCGACACTTTGATCTGGCAAGACAGGCGGCTCTCGGGCTTCACCTCGAAGGCGAAGTCCAGCATGTCCTCTTCCATGGGCGAGGGGCCGCCGACCTTCTCGGTCCATTCCGCATCGACATAGACATGGCACGTCGCGCATGAGCAGGCACCGCCGCACTCGGCCTCGATCTCGGGAATGCCGTTCTGAAGCGCCGTCTCCATGACAGTGGAGCCGTTGGTGGCATCGACGGTGCGGGCTTCGCCGGAGGAGGAGATGAAGGTGATGCTGGGCATGATGTCTCACGAATATAAGCGAAGGGCGGCAAGGCCGCCCTTCGAAAACTCAAAGCCGCATGTAAGCTGAATCGGCCGGATGCGCTAGAGCCTGTAATAGCTCCAGACTGGAACCAGGCTCAAGCCTCTGCCATCAGATCGTCGATCGTGTCGACGACTTCGGAGATGCATTCGGCGAGGATCGCGACCTGTTCGCCCGCGGGCCGTCCGGCGCGCGCGGCGGCTTCGAGAGCCTGCGCTGCGGTGGCGACGCGCCAGGCGCCGATGCCGGTGGCGGAACCGTTGAGCGTCTGGGCGATTTCGAGCCGGTTCATCGGGTCGTGCATCGCCTCGAGCTGGAAGAGAACTTGTGAAGCCTGCCGACGGAAGATCGTGAGAACCTCGCGTTCGAGCTTGCGATCACCGGCGGTCTGACGGGAAAGATGGGAGAAGTCGAGAGGACTGTCAGCTTCGAACTCAACTCGTTGTGCAACCAACATCGGACCTGTTTCCTTGTGAACCTTCTGTTTCGTCGCTTCCCCACGGCGACGGGTTCACTTCTTCCCAGCGCCGATGTCGAATTTAAGGCGAATTGGCCATACAAGAGTTTAACGGGCCGGGGCTTGTGCGTGGCTTGTGCTCGCATAGTTCAGAATTCGTCACACCATTGTCAGAAAGACACACTCTTCCATGCGCAGACTGATCCTGTTTCGCCACGCCAAGGCCGAGAGGCCCGACCATTACGATCACGACCGTGAGCGCGATCTGACCGAGGGCGGAATTGCGGCCGCGCGGGGCATGGGCGAATGGCTGGAAGGGCAGGGCATCGTGCCGGATCTGGTTCTGTGCTCGCCCGCGCTCCGCACCCGGCAGACCTGGGATGCCGCCGCCAAGGCCTTCGAACCTGCGCCGGAGGTCCTATATGAGGACGGCCTGTACGACGCCACGGCAGAGGAAGTTCTCGAAGTGGTGCGCAATTCGGAGGGCGATGTGCAAACCCTTCTCGTCGTCGGCCACAACCCCTCCATGGAATCTCTTGCGCTCATGCTGGCCGAAAGTGCCGAGCCGGAAGTCGCGGAACGGTTTGAGAAAAAATTCCCGACAGGCGCGATCGCTGTCCTCGATTTCGAGGACATGCCCTGGGCGGCGATCGAGGAGAAACAGGCCTGGCTCTACACGTTCGAGACGCCGAAACATCTGGGGCTGAACGATTGATCCATTCCGAGCCGGGTTCTGCCGCTTCCCCTCTTCCCTTGTGGGAGAGGGCCGACTCGAAGCTGAAAGCTTCGAGCGGAGTGGGGGGTGCACGCCCCCACAGAGGGCGGGCATGAAACTCTCCGACATCACCCATGAAGCCAGGATCGCGGCGGCGAGCGTGTTCGATGCGGCGGCCGAGGCCCTGCATCCCACCGTGCGGCTCGGCGTCACCGGCCTGTCGCGGGCCGGCAAGACCGTCTTCATCACCGCGCTTGTCAATACTCTGGTCAATGGCGGGCGGCTGCCGCTGTTTCGTGCCTACGCCGATGGCCGCCTCATCGGCGCGCGCCTGTCGCCGCAGCCCGACGACAGCGTGCCGCGCTTCGACATCGAGACGCATATGAAGGCGCTGCTCGACGAGCGCCGCTGGCCGGAATCGACCCGCCGCATCGCCGAGCTTCGCCTCGTCCTCGAATTCCAGTCCGAGACCTTTCTCGGCCGGCGCCGCGGCTCGACCTTCCTGACGCTCGACATCGTGGACTATCCCGGCGAATGGCTGCTCGATCTCGGCCTGATGGGAAAGAGCTACGCCCAATGGTCCGCCGAGACCGTCGCGATGAGCCGAAAGGGCGCGCGCAAGGCGTTTGCCGCCGCCTGGCACACCCATCTTGCAACGCTCGATCCGAACGCGCCCGAAAACGAGAGCGCCGCCAAGACATCGGCGGATCTCTTCACCGCCTATCTGCGTGAGGCGCGCACCTCGCGCGACACGCTCTCGGCGCTGCCCCCGGGCCGCTTCCTCATGCCGGGCGATCTTGAGGGCTCGCCCATGCTCACCTTCGCGCCGCTCGATGTCGCGGCCGACGGCATCCCGCAGCCGGGCTCGCTCCATGCCATGATGGCGCGTCGGTACGACGCCTATGTGCGCGAGATCGTGCGGCCCTTTTTCCGCGATCATTTCGCGCGGCTCGACCGCCAGATCGTTCTCGTCGACGTGCTGGCCGCGCTCGATGCCGGACCGGACGCCGTGGCCGATCTCGAATCCGCGCTGACGGATGTGCTCGATGCCTTCCGCCACGGCCGCAATTCCTGGCTCTCGACCCTGTTTCGTCCGCGCGTCGAGCGCATCCTGTTTGCTGCCACCAAGGCCGATCACCTCCATCATTCGAGCCATGACCGGCTGGAAGCGATCCTCGGCCGCCTCGTCCAGCGCGCACGCGAAAGGGCGCAGTTCGCGGGCGCCAAGGTCGATGTGCTGGCCATCTCCGCCGTCCGCGCCACGCGCGAGGCTCTGGCAAAGCAGGGCCGCCACGAGCTTCCCGTCATTGCGGGCACACCTGAAAAGGGCGAGCGCTCGGGCGATCAGGTCTTTACCGGCACCGAAGAGATCGGCGTCTTCCCCGGCGACCTCCCGGCCGACCCGGAAGTCGCGCTCTCGCCCGGGGGCTACAAGGGCCGCGCGGATGGCGGGGAGGGCGATGTCGGCATCCTCAAGTTCCGCCCGCCGAAGATCGAAAACGGCCCGTGGGAGAAGAAACAGCTCCCGCACATACGCATGGACCGCGTTCTGGAATTCCTGCTTGGAGATAAACTGGTCTGATGCTTCGGCGGGCGTGTTCCGGACGCATGCAGCGCACAGCGCGGAATGTGATCCGGAATCCAGCGCAAGAATCGCGGCGAAGCCGTTCCTCCCTTAATGCCTTTGCAGGTTCAAACGGGCGGCCGCGCCGCCGCATCTTCCGCTGGACCCCGGATCTGCGCCGCGCTGTGCGCGGCTTGTCCGGGGAACGTGATATCCTCGTAAAGATCGTGCCAGCCGGGATTGTCTTTCTCGATCAAGGCCAGCTTCCAGTCACGCCGCCATTTCTTCAGCCGCGCTTCCACCTCGCGCGCCTGAAGGATTGAATCAAAAGACTCCACGAAAACGAGACGCGTCACACCGTACTTTCGTGTGAAGCTCTGTACGTATCCTTCGCGATGTTCGTGCACGCGCCGCACAAGGTCGTTCGTCACGCCGGTGTAGAGCGTGCCATTTCGTTGGCTGGCAAGAATGTAAACCCAGTACATCACGTATTCCTCCCTCCCGTTTTCCGGACGCATGCAGCGCGCAGCGCGGAATGCGATCCGGAACCCAGCGAAAGAACTCTACGGCGAAGCCATCCCCAAAACTCCTCAGAAGCTCGACGCCAAGAACATAACAAGAACAAACCAATTTGCATCCGTCGAGCCTAGCCCTTACATCTGCTGCGATGTCCACACGCCCCCGCAAGCCCGCCACTTTCCGCCTCGACGATCCGGAACTCGTCTTTCCCGAGCCGAAGGCCGAGGTCGCCGATATCCTTGTCGAGCCGCCGACCTCGTCCGGCGAGATCGCGGAAGCGGCGACGGTCACGGCGCCTCCGCCGAAGCGCTCGACCATCGGCACTCTGTTCTGGGCCTCGCTCGGCGGTCTCATTTCCTTCGGCTTCGGTCTCGCCGTCACCAATCTTGTCGAGGATCTGTTTGCGCGCAGCGCCGCGCTCGGCTGGATCGGCGTCGGCTTGGCGACCCTGTTCCTGTTCGCATTTCTGGTGCTGGTCGGGCGCGAGGCTCTGGCGCTGCGCCGTCTTGGCAAGATCGATGGCCTGCGCGCGAAGGCGCAGGATGCCATCGTGCGGGACGACCGCGCGCTGGCGCTCGATGTCGTTTCCGACCTGCAATCTTTGTACGCACAGAATGCCCGTACGGCCCGCGCCCGCGCATCCCTGGCGGATGCGAAGCGCGACATCATCGACGGGTCCGATCTCGTCCAGCTCGCCGAGCGCGAGCTGATGACGTCGCTCGATCTCGAAGCCCGGCGTCTCGTCACGGGGGCCTCCAAGCGCGTGTCCGTCATTACGGCGGTGGCGCCGCGTGCGGTCATCGATGTGGCGGTCGTCGCGGCGACATCCATCGCGCTCATTCGCAAGATCGCCGATGTCTATGGCGGGCGCCCCGGCACGCTCGGCTTTTTCCGGCTCCTGCGTCACGTGCTGACGCATCTGGCGGTCACCGGCGGCATGGCGGCAGGGGAGGGATTTATCGATCAGATCGTTGGCCACGGCGTCGCCGCGAAACTCTCCGCCCGGCTTGGCGAGGGCGTCATCAACGGCATTCTTACGGCGCGGATCGGCCTGGCTGCCATCGCCGTCTGCCGGCCGCTGCCCTTCGTGGCCCGGCCCGCGCCGACGCTCCGCGAGGTCGCGGGCAATCTTTTCGAGAAGAATGTGTCCTGAGGGAAGAGGCTAGCGCGCCGCCTGCCGTGGCGCTTCGGGTTTGCTGCAAGCCTGGAGCAAAATCTCCGCGTCGTTCCCCAAGTCCTTGATAAGCCTTCGGGCTTTGGCCATCGGAATGCCGGCGGTCTCCGCAAGGTCGATGACGGTAAAGCGCACCCGCTCGGCCTTGGTCAGTCTCGTCGCGGTTTTTGCGTTCATCCCGATTCCCCCGAATCTTGATAATCCCACCATCATCCTAAAACATAAGAGGATTCCGGCTTCTAACAATTTCGTGATCGACCGGCGTGTATGTGCACGTGATCACTCGTCGTCGCTTTCGATGACGAACGCCTTCAGTTCAAAAAGCTTGTCGCCGCGAAAGCGCCAGACATCGCAATACGCGTAGTCGGTGTCCGTACCGTCTTCGTCCTTGATGGTCACGGTGCCGATCGCGGTCAGATACTCGCCCTCCGCGATCAGGGTGTCGACCTCGATCTTCGGCGGCGCGAAATAGGTGTCCTCCATCCATTCGCGCACGGCGTCCTTTCCCTCCAGCACCTCGTCGCCGACGAAGTTCCACACCGTGTCCTCCGTGCAGAACGCCAGAAATCCCTCGTAATCGCCCTCGGCAATCGCCGCATTGGCCTTCAGCAGGATCGATTTGTGTTTCTCGGACATGGGGACCTCCTGACTTCAAACGAAGCCATTGTCGGAAAGGTTGCGGTGGCGGGCGGCTCAGTCGAGCGGGGTCGTCGGCGTTTCCTCGGTCTTGGTCGTCTGACGCCGCCCGACGAAACGCGCGATGTAGGGGCCGACCAGCATGACGGCGACCAGCCGGAAGGTCTGCATCGCGAGCACGAAGGGCACATCCGCATGGCTCGACATGGCCAGGATGGCCACCGTGTCGAGCCCGCCCGGGCTTGCGGCGAGATAGGCCGTCAGCGGGTCGACGCCGGCAAAGACGTGCAGCAGCCAGGCAAAGCCGCCGCAGATCGCGATCAGCGCGAGGATGGCAAGCGTCACGCTCGGCAGCGCACGGCGCGCATGCTGGAGGCTCTCGCTGGTGAAGCCGAGGCCGATATACCAGCCGAGCACGATGTAGGACGCCGCCGCCAGCCAGAGGGGCATTTCGATGTCGATCAGCCCCGTCGATTGCAGGATGGAGCCGACAACCAGCGGCAGCAGGAAGCTTCCGCCCGGAATGCGCACCAACGTCGTGACGACGAGGCACAGCACGCCAAGTCCCAGTGTCTGCGCCAGCGACACCCATTCCACGGGTGCGGCCCAGCCCGCCACGGAGCTCGTCTCGGACATGTGCCCCGTCCAGACGATGACGACGAGCGCGGCCACGATCGAGACCAGCACGACGCGCAGATATTGCATGAAGGCGACAAGCCGCACATCGCCGCCGAAGCTCTCCGACAGGATCACCATGGCCGATGCGCCGCCCGGCGCGCAGCCCCAGATGGCGGTTGTGCCGGGCAAAACCTTCAGGCGCGTCAGCAGGATGCCGAGCAGGTTGCTGGCGATAAGCACGCCCACAATGACGGCGACGAACAGGATGCCTTGGTCGCGAAAGATGCTCAGCGTGCTGGGCGTCAGGCTCGATGCGATCATCAGCGCGATCAGGATCTGCGCCACGCGGTAGGCGAAGCGCGGCGGGCGGATCGCGCCGCCATTCGTGCCGACAACGATCCCGGCCAGCATCGGCCCGATGAGAAACACCCCGGGCGCGCCGATCAGCTCAAGAAGGCCGACGACGAGCGCGGAGCAAAGAAGAAGAACGGCCCACTGGCCTGCTGTGTTCAGGCCTTCGAGCTTGCTCACCCTTCCAGCTTCTCCGTTTCTTCGATTTCGACGCCGAAGCCCGCAAGGCCCACGTAATGGCGCTCCTTGGAGGCCAGCAGCTTGATCGAGGACACGCCGAGATCGCGCAGGATCTGCGCGCCGAGGCCCACTTCGTGCCATTCCTCGTCGCGCCGGGCCTGGCTGCGGCTCTGGTCGAGCGGCGTCACGGGAACGCCCGCGGTGCCGTCGCGCAGATAGACCATGACGCCGTTCCCGGCCTTGCCGAAGGCGCGGAACGCGCAGCGGATCGATTTGGAGCCGCCGAACACATCGCGCAGCGCGTCCGCGCGGTGCAGGCGCACCGGCACGTTCTTGCCGCTCGAAATGTCGCCATGCACGAGCGCGATGTGGTGCACCGCGTCGAACGGCGTGATGTACGCATAGCCCTTCAGCACGCCGATCTCGGTCTCGACCGGAAATTCCGCAACGCGCGTCACCAGCTTCTCGCGTGACTGGCGGTAGGCGATGAGGTCCGCCACCGAGATCACCGGCAGCTTGTGCTGCTGTGCGAAGTCGGAAACCTGCGGGCCGCGCATCACCGTGCCGTCGTCGTTGACGAGTTCGGCGATGACGCCGACCGGCGGCAGGTTGGCAAGCTGGCACAGATCCACCGCCGCTTCCGTATGGCCCGAGCGCATCAGCACGCCGCCGTCCTTGGCGATGAGCGGGAAGATGTGGCCCGGCCGCACGAAATCGCCCGCGCCCATATTGCCGTTGGCGAGCGCGCGCACGGTCGCGGTGCGCTCCTCGGCGGAGATGCCCGTCGTCGTGCCGTGGCGCACATCCACCGAAACGGTGAAGGCGGTCTGCATCGGCGCGTCGTTGTTGGACACCATGGGGGTCAGGTTGAGGCGTTTGGCCTCGCCGGAGGTCAGCGGCGCGCAGACGATGCCGGATGTGTGGCGGATGGTGAAGGCCAGCTTTTCCGGGGTCGCGTGCACGGCGGCGAAAATGATGTCGCCCTCGTTCTCGCGGTCGTCGTCGTCGGTCACCACCACCATCGCGCCGTTCGCGAAGGCTTCGATGGTTGTGCGCACATGGGCGAGGGGGTCTTTGGTCATGCTTTCTTTCTACATCCTCATCCTGAGCCGGACTCGCGAAGCGAGCCGCGTCGAAGGATGTTCACAAACTCAGAGCTCGCCGCCATCCTTCGACACGGATGCTGACGCATCCGGCTCAGGATGAGGCCACGCTACCCCACCTGGCCGCGATGGCGCAGGAAGTGGTCGGCCAGCACGCAGGCCATCATGGCCTCGCCGATGGGCACGGCGCGAATTCCGACGCAGGGGTCGTGGCGGCCCTTGGTCGAAACGTCCACCTCGTTCCCCGCGCGGTCGATGCTCTTGCGCGGCGTCAGGATCGAGGAGGTCGGCTTCACCGCAAACCGCGCCACAACCGGCGCCCCGTTGGAAATCCCGCCGAGAATGCCCCCGGCATGGTTCGCCAGAAACACCGGGCGGCCGTCATTGCCAATGCGCATTTCGTCGGCATTGGCCTCGCCGGTCAGTTCCGCGACGCCCATCCCGTCGCCGATCTCGACGCCCTTCACGGCGTTGATGCTCATGAAGGCGGAGGCGATGTCGGAATCGAGCTTGCCATAGATCGGCGCGCCCCAGCCGGCGGGCACGCCCTCGGCCACCACCTCGATCACGGCCCCGATGCTGGAGCCGGATTTGCGGATGCCGTCGAGATAGGTCTCCATCTCCTTGGCGGCCTCGGCGTCCGGGCAGAAGAAGGGGTTCTGGTCCACCTCGCTCCAGTCCCAGCGGGCGCGGTCCACGCGGATATTGCCCATCTGGATCAGCGCCGCGCGGATCGACACGCCGGGGATGACCTGCCTTGCCACGGCTCCCGCCGCCACGCGCGCCGCCGTCTCGCGGGCGGAAGAGCGCCCCCCGCCGCGATGGTCGCGGATGCCGTATTTGGCGTCATAGGTGTAATCGGCATGGCCGGGCCGATACTTCGCCTCGATCTCCGAATAATCCTTGGAGCGCTGGTCGGTGTTCTCGATCATGAGGGCGATCGGCGTTCCCGTCGTCAGCAGCTTGCCGTCCTGCTCCATCACCCCGGAAAGGATTTTCACCACGTCGGCCTCGCGGCGCTGGGTGGTGAATTTCGACTGGCCGGGCTTCCTCTTGTCCAGAAAGCCCTGAATCTCCGAGAGCTTCAGCTCGATCAGAGGCGGGCACCCATCCACCACACAGCCAAGCGCCACCCCATGGCTCTCGCCGAAGGTCGTGACGCGGAAAAGATGGCCGAACGTGTTGTGGGACATGGTGGAAGAGGGTTTAGGCGGGAGCAGAGCGGGGGGCAAGTGCGAGTAGAGGCTGAGGATAACGGCGGGGACCTCTGGATATCGGAAAAAGCTTCGAACAACCTCTGCGTAAAGGCCGACGAATGTTTTCCGCGTAAGTTGTGCAATTCGCTAGGCGGGCAAATGGCTTCTCGAAAAACGCGCGTCTTGATCCTCTGCAAGACTTACCCGTCTCCCAGCGGGAAACATATCGAGACGTCGTGCGTAGCCGGCATGGAAGAGGACGGTACGCTAATTCGACTGTTCCCCGTTCCTTTTCGCCTGATCGGGGATGATCAGCAATTTAAGAAGTGGCAATGGGTTCAGGTTCGAGTCGATCGACCTCCGGGGGATCAGCGTCGGGAAAGCCACAAGGTATTTGTCGATACGATTCAATGTGAGGAGCCTCCATTATCAACAAAGAAAAAATGGCGTGATCGACGCGTTGAAATTGAAAAAATACCGACGCTAGCGGATTTCATGACACTAGAATTGTCCAGACAGTCCACCGGGCAAACATTGGGATTGGTTCGCCCCTCACGAATTCTTGGTTTGGATATTACCCGTTCGGAAAAACCGGAATGGACCAAAGAAGAGCTTGAAAAATTGGTCCAGCATGAAAGGCAGGGGGGACTGTTCAACGACAAAGATGAAAAATCAATCGCTCGACTGAGAAAGCTGCCATACGACTTTCACTATCGTTACGCTTGTAATGTGAATGGCGTTGTGAGCGAGTACCGACACAAGGTCGTCGACTGGGAAATTGGTGCGCTGTTTTGGAACTGTCAGCGTAGACATGGAAACGAATGGGGCGCCGCTTTCAGGGACATGCTCGAAAAACAGTTACCAGCCGCTGATCTCATTTTTTTGATGGGCAATATCCATCGTTTTCCTGATCAGTGGCTGATCGTTAGTTTAATTTACCCACCTAAGCTGCAGCAGGAGCAGCTGTCGACTCGACAACTTTTCCTTGATTTGTGAGATGCGCGACAGATTGCTGATTCAGCTTGGTAACGGCCCGTGCGACGTAAGTGCGATGGCAAAGGTTGAAGTCCGCTTCAAAGCACACAAGACACGTATTTGACCGTATGGATAGGCTCGCCAGTTGTGTCAAAGGATCTGATTGCTTCTTTACGTAAGCGAGAAACCCTTGAGTGTACACTGACCAGTTCTGATCCTGTTTGTATCTATCTCTGATGGGCTTTGGGCAGCCTAGCGCGGGCGCGTGAAGGTAGGCGATCCCTGCTGCCTGTAAAGCTTCGGAGAAGGCGTTTTTAGAGAACCCCTTTTTCCGGGAGATGGGGTTGGCACGTACGTCGACAACAGTACGTATTGCATTTCGCGTAAGCCGTTCAATGAACGTCTCTAGCGTCAATCCCTCATATCCACACGTAAACAGTAACTGCGCCATTGGTCGGGTCCGAATAGGTATCAACTATGAATATGTAATCACCAATAAGTGCCTAACCTATTGGGGACAGTAAACTTCGCGTTATGTAAGCAAAGCTTTGTGTCAGCATGAGTGTAGAGTATATCACCCTGGAGTCACTAGAGGGAGATCGCGCATTGCCGCGCGGTTTCCACCTATGCTCCCGTCCTTCAGGCCGCCTTGCTCACATCAAACCCCAGAGCGGGCAGGGCTTCGAGAGCGGGTTTTGCGAACAGATAGCCCTGAAACAAATTGATGCCGGAGGCGCGCAGAACGCACACTTCGTCGGCGCTTTCGACGCCTTCGGCCAGGAGGCGGATGTTCAGCTCGCGCGCCATGGCGGCGATGCCGCTGATGATGACCTGCCGCGCATGGGATGTCTGCACATCGCGGATGAGGCCCATGTCCAGCTTGATGAGATCGGGCTGGAAGGAGGCCAGAAGGTTCAGCCCCGCATAGCCCGCGCCGAAATCGTCGAACGCCACGGTGAAGCCCAGCTCCCGATAGGCGGCGACGATGTTTTCGATGTGCCGGGTGTCCGCGATGCGCTCGTCCTCGGTGAATTCGAACATGATGCGTTCGAGCGAAAACCGCGCATTCTTCGCGGCAGCAAGCGTCGCGCGGATGCAGGCCGAGGGCTCATAGACCGCGTTCGGCATGAAATTGATCGACAGCATTTCCGCGCCCCCGGCCGGAAACAGCCGGGCCGCCAGCGAGATCGCCTTGACGCGGCAGTCCTGGTCGAAGCGGTAGCGGTTTTCGTCCGTCACCTGCGACAGCACATGGGCTGCGCCTTCGCCGTTCAGCCCGCGCACCAGCGCCTCATAGCCCCAGACGCGCCCTGAGGCAGCATCCACGATGGGCTGGAACGCCATGGTGAAATCGATCTTGGGCGCATCTTCGCGGCAGCCCTTGCACGGCGTTGTCATCACTCATCTCCCTGATGGGCGCGCATTCCACATGAAAAACATGAAGATCGCGTTGAAGACGCATCTTGACAATATTCCTATTTTGTGCTTTCCTCCCGTCACTCTTTTCCACGGAGGGGGCGGTTCCGGACCGTCCAGATCGCGGGGAAGGGTGCGGTGGCCAAAGGGCCGGGGAGTAACGTTGCCCCGATCCGATGGAAGCTGAGGAGTGTGAAAGCCGGCGGAAAACCACCCGCCACGGGAGCGTCTGGCCCCATCGCGTGCCAGACCCCAAGGAAGGCCCCGAGGTCGGCCTTCGCGGCGGAAACAGTCCGAGGTCAAAAATCCACCGCGCGCGGGACGTCGAGAGATCGACTTCCCCGAGGTGAGTACGAATTGGTGTTGGCATTACAAACAAACAGCCAACGCCGCCGCGGGAGCGGTCAATCTCCCGGCGTCCCGCGCGCCCCTCCAAAGGGGCAACGGAACGAGTGCCCGCCGAGCCGACCGGCTCGCGCATTCCAATCTTCCCCCGGAAGACGCTTTCGCGCATCGGCACGCCAAGGAACGTGCGCCTCTCCCTCCCCTTGATGGGGAGGGTGGCCTCGCGCAGCGAGGTCGGGTGGGGCGCGCGGCGGCAACCCCACCCCGGACGGCTCCGCCGACTCGACCCTCCCCATAAAGGGGAGGGAGAGGGCCCAGCCACTCCTGAGCGCCTATCCATCATCCGCAGCCATCCCAATGCGAACGGCCCATTTTTAAGAATGAGTTGCAATCTCATCCTCCCGATGCCACCTTAATGCGAGTAATTCGCAATTAGGAGATCATTCGCATGCGGGATGTGACGAGACGGGGGATCATGGCCCTTGGCGCGGCGGTGCTCGCGACGGGGCTTTGGACAGGCGCGGCCTTGGCTCAGGAAAAGTTCAAGGCCGTCACCACCTTCACCGTCATCGCCGACATCGCCCGCAACGTCGCCGGGGAGGCGGCGGCAGTCGAAAGCATCACCAGGCCGGGCGCCGAGATCCACAATTACCAGCCGACGCCGGGCGACATCCGCAAGGCTCAAGGGGCGCAACTCGTGCTCTGGAACGGCCTCAATCTCGAACTCTGGTTCGAAAAGTTCTTCGGCAATCTGAAAGAGGTGCCGAGCGTCGTCGTCTCCGACGGCGTCGAGCCGATCGGCATTGCGGACGGTCCCTACAGCGGCAAGCCGAACCCCCATGCCTGGATGTCGCCGAGTGTCGCGCTGATCTACGTCGACAACATCCGCGACGCCTTCGCCAAATACGATCCCGCGAACGCCGAGGCCTACAAGGCCAACGCCGAGGCCTACAAGGCGAAGATCAATGCCGCCATCGCCCCCATCAAGGCCGAGCTTGCCGCCATCCCGGAGGAGAAGCGCTGGCTCGTGACAAGCGAAGGCGCGTTCTCCTATCTGGCGCGCGATTTCGGGCTGAAGGAGTTGTACCTCTGGCCGATCAACGCCGACCAGCAGGGCACGCCCCAGCAGGTGCGCCAGGTCATCGACGCGGTGCGCGAGCACAAGATCGGCGTCATCTTCTCCGAAAGCACGATCTCGCCAAAGCCCGCCCAACAGGTCGCCCGCGAGACCGGCGCGACATATGGCGGCGTGCTCTACGTCGACTCGCTCAGCGAAGCGGACGGCCCTGTGCCGACCTATCTCGATCTGCTGCGCGTCACCTCCGACACGATCGCAAAAGGTCTCGCCGCCTCCTGAAATTGCCCGTACATGGAATGGACACAGCAATGAATGCGCCCGTCAATCTCAAGGCCGATGTAACGACCACCGCAGGGGGCGCGGGCATTCGTGTCGTGGACGCGGCCGTGACCTACCGCAACGGCTTCACGGCGCTGCGCGATGCGAGCTTCGAGATCCCGAACGGCACCATCACGGCGCTGGTCGGGGTGAACGGTTCGGGCAAATCCACGCTCTTCAAGGCCATCATGGGTTTCGTGCGTCTGGCGTCCGGCTCCATCTCCATCCTCGGAATGCCGGTGCCGGAGGCACTGAAGAAGAACTTGGTCGCCTATGTGCCGCAGAGCGAGGACGTCGACTGGAATTTCCCGGTGCTCGTCGAAGACGTGGTGATGATGGGCCGTTATGGCCGCATGGGCATGCTGCGCATCCCGAAGGCCACGGACCGCGACGCCGTCACTGCCGCGCTCGCCCGTGTCGGCATGGAAGAATACCGCAAGCGCCAGATCGGCGAACTGTCCGGCGGCCAGAAGAAGCGCGTCTTTCTCGCCCGCGCGCTCGCGCAGGACAGCCGCGTCATCCTGCTCGACGAGCCTTTCACCGGCGTCGACGTGACGACGGAACAGACCATCATCGCGCTGCTGAAAGACCTGCGCGAAGAGGGGCGGGTGATGCTGGTCTCAACGCACGATCTCGGCAGCGTGCCGGAATTCTGCGACCGCACGGTCCTGCTGAAGCGCACCGTGCTGGCCTACGGCCCGACGGAAGACGTCTTCACGCAGGAAAATCTTGAAAAGACGTTCGGCGGCGCGCTGCGGCGCTTCTCCTTCGACACCGAGGAGGGCGCCACGCATCCGGTTGGCATCATTACCGACGATGAAAAGCCGTTGATGGTCTATGCCCACAAGAAGAGGGAGGAGGGCACGACATGAGCCTTCTCCTCGAACCGTTCAACTATCAGTACATGATCAACGCCATCTGGGTGTCGGCGCTTGTCGGCGGCGTCTGCGCGTTCCTGTCGGCCTATCTGATGCTGAAGGGCTGGTCGCTGATCGGCGACGCGCTGTCCCATTCCATCGTTCCGGGCGTCGCCGGGGCCTATATGCTGGGCCTGCCGTTCTCCCTCGGCGCCTTCTTTTCCGGCGGGCTTGCGGCGGCCGCGATGCTGTTTCTCAACCAGCGCACGCGGCTGAAGGAAGACGCCATCATCGGCCTCATCTTCTCGTCCTTCTTCGCGCTCGGCCTGTTCATGATCTCGCTGTCGCCGGCTTCGGTGAACATACAGACGATCATCCTCGGCAACATCCTCGCCATCACGCCGGAAGACACGCTCCAGCTTGCGCTCATCGGCTTCGTATCGCTGGCGATCCTCCTTGCGAAGTGGAAAGACCTCATGGTCGTCTTCTTCGATGAGAGCCATGCGCGCACGATCGGGCTGAGGCCCACGGCGCTGAAAATCCTGTTCTTCACGCTGCTGTCGGCCTGCACGGTCGCGGCTCTGCAGACGGTCGGCGCGTTCCTCGTCATCTGCCTCGTCGTGACACCCGGCGCGACGGCCTATCTGCTCACCGACCGTTTTCCCCGCCTTCTGATAATCGCCGTCCTCATCGGCTCGCTGACGAGCCTTTTCGGTGCCTACATCTCCTATTTCCTCGATGGAGCGACCGGCGGTATCATCGTCGTGCTGCAGACGCTGATCTTCCTCATCGCCTTCGTCTTCGCGCCGAAGCACGGCATCCTCGCCGCTCGACGTCGTGCCAGCGCCGCGCTGGAAGCGGAGGCATGAGCATGATGGAAATTCTGCTTCAGCCGTTCCAGTTCGAGTTCATGGTCAATGCGCTCGTCATTTCCGGGCTCATCGCCGTACCGACGGCTCTTTTGTCCTGCTACATGGTTCTGAAGGGCTGGTCGCTGATGGGAGATGCCATCAGCCACGCTGTCTTTCCGGGCGTCGTCATCGCCTACATTGTCGGCTTTCCGTATGCGCTCGGCGCGTTCGCGGCGGGCATGTTCTGCGCGATCGCGACGGGTTATCTGAAAGAAAACAGCCGCATCAAGCAGGACACGGTGATGGGCGTCGTCTTCTCCGGAATGTTCGGCGTCGGCCTCGTTCTCTATGTGAAAATCCAGAGCGAGGTGCATCTCGATCACATCCTTTTCGGGGATATGCTCGGCATCTCCTGGCGCGACATCGCGGAAACGGCCGCGATCACAGCGCTTGTTGCGGCGGTGATTGCCGTCAAATGGCGCGATTTTCTGCTGCACGCCTTCGATCCCGTGCAGGCGCAGACCTCGGGCCTCAACACCGGGCTTTTGCATTACGGGCTGCTGGCGATGATCTCGCTGACCGTCGTCGGCGCGCTGACCTCCGTCGGCATCATCCTGTCCATCGCGCTGCTCATCGCGCCGGGTGCCATCGCGTTCCTCGTGACGCGCAGTTTCGGAACAATGCTGTTGGTCGGCGTCGGCGTCTCGGTGTCGGCAGCCTTGCTGGGTGTCTATCTGTCGTTCTTCCTCGACAGCGCGCCCGCCCCGACAATCGTGTTGCTTCTGGCGATCGTCTTCATCGCGCTCATGGCGGTGAAACCGGCTCTGGAAGCGTCCGGACAAGCCGGACTTATTGAATAACAGAAATTATATGATATATAAAAAATTATGTTTATTGTTTCTGTAAAATACGTTTAGGCTCCCCACATATCGATGTCTTCTCGAAACGGGGAGGGCGCGCCACATAATCCGGATGAAGCCGTTTCGGCGCCGGAGGGAGTTTTCAGATGAAACGCATCGCATCTTTCGCCGTGGCCACTGTCCTCGGCCTCGCGACGGCCACATCGGCCGTCGCCCAGCAGGATCTCAAGGGCATCAAGGACGCCGGCGTCCTCAAGATCGGCACCGAGGGCACGTATCCGCCATTCACCTTCCATGACGGAGCGAACCAGCTTGTCGGCTTTGACGTCGAGATCGGCCGGGCGGTTGCCGAAAAGCTCGGCGTGAAGGCCGAGTTTCTCGAAGGCAAATGGGACGGCCTGATCGCGGGCCTCGATGCCGGCCGCTACAATGTCGTCATCAATCAGGTCGGCATCACAGACGCCCGCAAGGCGAAATACGATTTCTCGGAGCCCTACATCGCCTCGAAGGCCGTGCTGATCGTGAAGGGCGACGACGACAGCATCAAAAGCTTCGACGATCTGAAGGGCAAGAAATCCGCGCAGACGCTCACCTCCAATTTCGGCAAGCTCGCTCAGGCCGCGGGCGCGGAGATCGTCGGCACGGAGGGCTTCGATCAGTCCATCGCGCTCGTCCTTCAGGGCCGTGCGGACGCCACTGTCAACGACAGCCTGTCCTTCCTCGATTTCAAGAAGAAAAAGCCCGACGCCAATGTGAAGATCGCGGCCACCAAGGACGACGCCGAAGTCTCGGGCATCATCTTCGCGAAGAACCAGCCGGAGCTGAAAGCCGCACTCGACAAGGCTCTGGCCGACATCAAGGCCGACGGCACCTACGAGGCGATCTCGCAGAAATATTTCGGCGCGAACGTCTCGAACTGATTAGGATCGAAAACCGGCCGGACCTTGTGTCGGCCGGTTTTTCTGTGGGGGGTCTCTTGCCTTACTGGCTCCAGTTGATGATCGACTCGATCGGCCCGCTTTTGTGGGCCGCGCTCTGGTTCACGATCCCGCTTGCGATCCTCTCCTTCATTTTCGGCATCACGCTCGGCCTCGCGACGGCGCTGGTGCGCCTGTTCGCGCCCTGGCCGGTGGCGGCCGCCGCGCGGTTCTATGTCTGGATCTTCCGCGGCACGCCGCTTCTGGTTCAGCTTTTCCTTATCTTCTACGGCCTGCCGAGCGCGGGCATCGTGCTCGATGCGTTCGTTGCCGCGCTGATCGGCTTCACGCTGAATGTCGGCGCCTATTCCTCTGAAATTCTGCGCGCCGTCATTACGAGCGTTCCGAAGGGGCAGTGGGAGGCGGCCTATTCAATCGGCATGACGTGGCGTCAGGCCATGACCCGCACGGTGCTGCCGCAGGCGGCGCGCATCGCCGTGCCGCCGCTGTCGAACACCTTCATCGCGCTCGTCAAGGACACGTCTCTGGCCGCTGTCATTACGGTGCCGGAAATGTTTCAGGCCACCCAGCGCATTGTCGCGACGACCTATGAGCCGCTCATTCTCTACATCGAGGCTGCGCTCATCTACCTCGTTCTCAGCTCGGTGCTGTCGCAGCTTCAGAACTGGCTGGAAGAACGTCTCAACCGCTCCGGCGGCTATGTCGGGGCGCGGGCATGATCGCGCTGGAGAACATCGTCAAACGCTTCGGCACAACGGAGGTCCTCTCCGGCATCAGCCTCGATTTCGCGGAGCGCTCCGTCACCGCCATCATTGGCCCGTCCGGTGGCGGCAAGTCCACTCTCTTGCGAACCATCAACCTGCTCGAAATCCCGACATCGGGTGCGGTCACGGTCGGCGAGACGCGCGTCGCTTTCACGCCCGGCGGGCGGGTGGATCGCAAAGCAGTCCTTACGCTGCGCCGTCAGACCGGCATGGTGTTCCAGAACTTCCAGCTCTTCCCGCATCGCACGGCGGTCGAGAACGTCATGGAAGGTCTCGTCACGGTGCAGAAGTGGTCGCGGGAGAAAGCCCGCACCCGGGCGCTCGATCTTCTTTCCAAGGTCGGCCTTTCCGAAAAGGCCGATGCCTGGCCCGCGACCTTGTCGGGCGGCCAGCAGCAGCGTGTTGCCATCGCCCGCGCGCTCGCGCCGTCTCCCAAAGTCCTGCTCTGCGACGAGCCGACCTCGGCGCTAGATCCGGAACTCGCGGAGGAGGTGGTCGAGGTCCTCAGCCAGCTTGCGGGCGAGGGAACGACGATGGTCATGGCCACCCACGATCTGCGCCTGGCCTCGAAGGTCGCGAACGAGGTCGTCTTCCTTGAGGCAGGGCATGTGGTGGAAAAGGGTGAGCCAGCTCGAATTTTCACCGCGCCGTCCCAGCCGCGCACGGCCCGCTTCATATCCACATTGCGCGCGGCCTGAATTCTCCACAGAAACCCTCGCCATTTGAGGAACTCGACGCCGGGGGCCAGAGTTGGCAAGGTGAATTGGACAGCCCGAATGTGGACTTTGACGTCACGGCAAGGCTCGGTCCCCGCCTTTGCCTGACCTCCCATCCACGTTTGGACGCCGTTTGCACGATCAGAACATCGATCTGAAGATCTGTGAGAGAGAGCCCATCCACATTCCGGGCTCGATCCAGCCGCATGGGCTGATGCTGATCGTCGATCCGGAAACGCTCTCCATCACGCATGTTGCGGGCGATGTCGAAGAGTGGCTTGGCCGCACCGACTGGGAGGGGCAGGCCCTCACGGAACTTCTCGGCGAGCGTGCCCTGGCCGAATCCATGCGCGTCATCGCGGGCGCGTCGCGCGGATTTTTGAGCCGCATACAGCCGCCCTTCGCCTCCGACATATTCGACGTCACCCTTCAGATGATGAGCGGTGTCCTCGTCCTTGAACTCGAAGCCTCGTCCGACGCCGGGCTCGTCCACGTCCTGCCGCAAATTGAGGCGGCGGCGGCGGGCTTCGAGAAGACCCCCAGCCTTGAGGCGCTGTTCGAGGCCGCGGCCGTCGAATTCCGTCGTCTCACCGGCTATGCGCGCGTGATGGTCTATCGCTTCCTCGACGACGATGCGGGCGTTGTCGTGGGCGAGGACGTGGCGGAGGGCGAGGCCTCCTTCATGAACCACCATTTCCCGGCGTCCGACATACCCAGGCAGGCGCGCGCGCTGTATGTGCGAAACCTCGTGCGCGTCATTCCGGATGTCGGTTACGAGCCCGCGCCGCTGCGCCCAGCCTGGACGGCCGAAGCTCCGCTCGATCTCAGCGACAGCATTCTGCGCAGCGTTTCGCCCGTTCACATCCAGTATCTCCAGAACATGGGCGTCGGCGCTTCCGCCTCGATGTCCATCGTCCGGGATGGCATTCTTTGGGGGCTCATCGCCTGCCACAATCCGCAACCGCTCGAAATATCGTCCGAGACGCGCTCGGCCTGCCGGGCGCTTGCGGGCGGCCTAGCGCGTCAGATCAAGGCGCGCGAGGAAACCGACGCCTATCGCGAGCGCGTACGCCTGCGCTCCTTCGAGGATCACATCGTCTCGCTGCTCTCGCGCGAAGGCTCGCTCGACACCGCCATTTCGAACCATCTCGGCGAGATCATGCGCATGCTCGCGGCGGATGGCGTCGCGATCCTGCGCGGCTCCGATCTCATCGTCGGCGGCCATTGCCCGGCCGAGGAGCAGGTCCGTAAACTCGCCGCATGGGCCGTCCCGCGCAGCAGCGAAAAGGTCTATGCGACGGACCGCCTGTCCTTGCATTACGATCTGCCGGAAGGCGAGCGTGCGGGGGCGGCGGGTCTTCTTGCCATTACATTGTCGGCTTCCGATCCGTGGATTGTGCTGTGGTTCCGCGCCGAAGCGACCGAGGTCGTCAAATGGGCGGGCAATCCGCACAAGAACATGACCCCCGGCGAAAACGGCCTGCTCAATCCCCGCGCCAGCTTCGATGCATGGTCGGAAACGGTTCGGGATCGCGCCCGGCGCTGGACCATTCCCGAGATCGAGGCGGCCGGCCGTCTGCGCGTTGCGGTGACGAATGTCTGGCAGACGCGGCGCCTGCGCGATCTCAACCGTCAGCTTCTCAACACGCTGGATGAGAAGGATATGCTGATCAAGCAGAAGGAATTCCTGATCGGCGAGGTCAATCACCGCGTCCAGAACAGCCTCCAGCTTGTGTCGAGCTTTCTCATGCTCCAGGCCCGCGCCTCCGAAGACCCGAAGCTCCGCGGCGCTCTCGATGAGGCGCGGCGCCGCCTCGCGGCCGTCTCCCTCGTCCATCGCCGTCTGTACAGGGCGGACCAGATCGACGCCATCGACGCGGCCCGCTATGTGGACGAGCTTCTGGACGATCTCGTTGCGTCCTTCGGTCCCGAATGGGAGGCGCATATACAGCGCGATCTTCAGCCCGTCATGCTTCCGACGGACCGCGCCGTGGCGCTGGGCCTGGTATTGACGGAACTCGTCATCAACGCCAACAAATACGCCTATGACGGTGAGCCGGGCCGCGTGAAAATAACATTGCTCGAAGACCGCAACAAATTTCGCCTCGTCGTCTGCGACGAAGGCGTGGGTCGCTCAGGCGATCGCAAGGGGTTCGGCACCCGCATGATGGATGCTCTCGTCTCCCAGCTCGGCGGAACGTTTGAATTCCAGGACAATTACCCCGGCACGAACGCGATTCTGGTAGCGCCGATCGACCCGCCGGCCCGCAACTAAGCACGCAAAAGGCGGCGGTCTTTCGACCGCCGCCCGAATACAACATCGCGTATTATTCCGCGGCGCGTTTGTCGTGGCGGCCTTCCGCGAATTCCTCGATCATCTTGCGGTTGAACGCCGGAATGTCGTCGGGCTTGCGCGAAGTCACCAAGCCCTGATCGTTGACGACTTCGCTGTCTTCCCACAGCGCGCCGGCGTTCGTCAGGTCCGCCTTCAGGCTCGGCCAGCTCGTGACCTTCCGGCCATTCACGCCGCCTGCATCGATCAGCGGCCACGGCCCGTGGCAGATGGCGGCGATGGGTTTGCCGGTCGTCACGAAGTGCTTGATGAAGTCGACGGCCTTCGGCGCGATTCGCAGCGAGTCCGGATTAGCCACGCCGCCGGGCAGCACAAGGCTGGAATAATCGTCGGGCTTGGCCTGGTCGAGCGTGCGGTCGACCTTCACCATGTCACCCTTTTCCGAATGCTTCATGCCCTGGATTTCGCCGCTCTTGGGCGAGATCACCTCGACCTCCGCACCCGCATCCTTCAGTGCCTTTACGGGCTCGATAAGCTCGGATTGTTCGAAGCCGTCTGTTGCAAGCACGGCAACGCGGCGGCCTTTCAGCTCGTTTGTCATAGCGTCCTCCATGAGGGGAAAATCTCTTTGGAGAACGAGCGGGCGGGGAGGGGAGTTCCATGCAGCCCAGCAAGCGAACGGCAAATGGGGCCGTCCATCGTACATGATGGACGGCTCCCTGTGCCTGCGTCAGCCCTGAACCGCGGCCGGGTCCATCCACACAATCTCCCAGACATGGCCGTCGAGATCCTGAAAGCTGGTCTGATACATGAAGCCGTGATCCTGCGGCGGCTTCCATTCGCGCCCACCGGCTTTCACCGCCTTGGCAAGGAAGGCATCGACTTCCTCGCGGCTTTCGGCCGAGAGCGCGTTCAGCACTTCGGTTGCCTTGAAGGCATCGCTGATCTCGCCCGTGATGAAATCGCGGAACCGCTCATGCGTGTGCAGCATGCAATAGATATATTCGTCCACGACAACGCAGGCCGCTTTGTCGTCGCTGAATTGCGGGTTGATGGAAAAGCCGAGGGCACCGAAAAAGGCCTTCGACTTTTCGAGGTCGTTGACCGGCAGATTCACGAAGATCGAACGCATGGTGAAGCTCTCCTTGTTCTGTCATGCGCTGTATGACGAACGAGAGCGGCCAATTTCGACATGGGTTCAAAAATTTTTCGCCGGGCTTTCCGAAAAGGTGAAAGCCGTCAGCCTTCGCTCTGATATTTCGGGGCGCGTCCGAACATTCGGCCCTTTTCCGCAATCAGCACGCAGCCGATGGCCAGCACCGAATAGACGCTGAAGCCGATGCCGAGCGGCACGGTGGTCATGTCGAATTGCTGGCCGACGAGAAAGCCGAGAAGGGCGCCGCCGGTCGTCGTGATGAAGCCCTGAACGGACGCAGCCGTGCCCGCCACATGCCCCATCGGCTCCATGGCGAGCGAATTGAAATTCGACACCATCAAGCCGAAACAGAACATCAGGCCGCCCTGCAGCAGCGAGAACACGAGAAGGCTTTCATAGCCCGTCATCGCGCTGACCATGTGCAGGATGGCGAAGGCCGTGAACCCCAACAGAGCGGTGTGCGAGACGACGCGCGGACCGGCCTTCACGACAACGCGCGAATTCAGGAAGTTCGAGACCGCCATGAAGGCGGCGATGGCGGCAAAAATCGTCGTGAACAGATGCGCGGCGCCGAACACGTCGGCGAAGATCTGCTGCGCCGTATTGATGAAGGCGAACAGGCAGCCCATCAGAAGCGTCGCGGCGAGCGCATAGAAGATCGACTGGCGGGTCGTCACGGTCTGCGCGAAAGCGCTGGAAACCGACTTGACGGAGATCGGCCTCCGGTCCTCGGGGTGCAGCGTCTCCGGCAGGCGGGTGATGCCCCAGATCAGGGTCGCAAATCCGTAAACGGCCAGAAATCCGAAGATCCAGTGCCAGGAAACGAACAGGATGATGATCTGCCCGATCGACGGCGCGATGATGGGCGCGGCAAGGAACACGATGAAGACGAGCGACATCACGCGCGCCATCACGGCACCGGAATAGCAGTCGCGGACGATGGAGACGGCCAGAACGCGTGTTGCCGCCGCACCGACCCCCTGCAGCACGCGCGCGGCCAGCATGGTCTCGAGCGAGGCCGACAGCGCGACCCACACGCTCGCCGCCGTGTAGATCGCAATGCCGACCAACAGCACGGGCTTGCGCCCGAAGCGGTCGGCGATGGGGCCATAGATGATCTGCGCGCCGCCGAAGCCCAGAAGATAGGCCGTAATGACCCACTGGATCTGGTTGTCCTGCGTGATCCCGAGCGAATCGGCGATCTGCGGCAGCGCGGGCAGCATGGAATCGATCGACACGGCGTTCATCGCCATGATGGCGGCAACGAACAGCACGAATTCCCGAAATCCCAGTCCGGGATGAACGGGCGTCGGCGGCGTGGTCGAATAGTCCTGCGGCTTCATTGAGCAAAAAAAGCCGCGGCAGAAGCCGCGGCACGTCCTTCATGAGTGAATGAACTCGAAATAGTCCCTGCCGGGCCGATCCGCCAGCCCGATGGGACTAAAGACGCACGGCGCTCTCGCGCTGCTGCTCCTCGTTGAGATCGACGCCAGGGTCGGTCTTGCGTCAGACGCCCGACGGATTGCGATCAGCCGATGAGCTGGCGCAGCCCGTCATAGACGATGAGCTTCAGCGCCAGTGCGGTCAGCATCACCTGGAACGCCGGAAGGAAGTATTTTTCGTCCATTCGTCCAAGGACCGCGTGGCCGATGCTCGTGCCGATCATGCCTGCCGGGATCATGCACAGAAGCAGAAGCCCGTATTCGGCGAAACTGAAGCCGACCAGCGTGAACCCGGCGACTTTCAGCAGGTTTCCGATGACGCTGAAAAAGCCGAGCGTGCCGACCATCTGCTCTTTCGAGAGGTCCTTGCGGATCACCAGAACGCCGAGGATCGGCGCGATGACGCCGACGATCATGTTCAGAAAGCCGGTCACGAATCCCACCGGCACGAACGCCCAGAGCGGAAGTTCCTTGTCGTTCATCTGCTTCAACTGGCGTGTCACCAGCGAGGCGAGAACGAACAGCCCGATCAGGATCTGGATGACGGCGGTCGGCAGGCCCTGAAACAGAAACAGGCCAAGCGCCACACCGAACGGCATCAGCGCCGAGAAACGGATGATGATCGGCCAGGCGAGCTTGTCCCGCAGCAGCCACGTCCGCCAGCTGTTCGAGGCGAGGATGACCGCACCGTGGATCGGGATGGCCGCAGCCGGCGGCATGATCTGCAGCATGATGGCGATGAGCGCCGTGCCGCCGCCTGCGCCGATCACAGCGGTCAATGACGAGGTGCAGAAATGAACGACTGTCAGAAAGATGATATCGGCAGTCGACATTCAGAGGACACGCTTGCGGATCGTCGTAACGACGAGTTCCGCGAGGATCACGACCACGAAGATCGTCAGCAGCACGACCGAAACCTGGTCCCAGTAGAGAAGGCTGAGGGCACTGTCGAGCGCGACGCCGATGCCGCCCGCGCCGACAAGGCCGAGCACTGCGGATTCGCGGATGTTGATGTCCCAGCGGAACAGCACGATGGACCAGAATGCCGGGCGCACCTGCGGCCAGTATCCCATCACGATCTGGCTCGGCACGGGCGCACCCGCCGCCGTCAGCGCTTCGATCGGGCCGCGATGCGCTTCCTCGATGGCTTCCGCGAAAAGTTTGCCGACGAAGCCGATCGAGCGGAACGCAATGGCAAGCGTGCCCGCAAGCGGCCCCGGGCCGAAGATCGCCACGAACAGCAGCGCCCAGACGAGCGAGTTCACCGAGCGCGAGGTGACGAACAGGAAATGACCGAGCAGGTTGAGCGCGGGCAACGGCGTCAGGTTCCGTGCGGCCATGAAGCCGAGCGGGATGGCGAAGGCCAGCGACAGGATCGTGCCGAGCGTTGCGATGTGAAGCGTCTCGACAAGCGCTTTCCAGACCTCCGCGAAGAAGTAATTCCAGTCCATGGGCCACATGCGCACGAACAGGTCGGCGATCTGGGCCGGGGAATCGTAGAGGAACTCGGGGATGATCTCGATCGTGCGGAAAGACCAGACGACCGCGATCACCGTCAGAAGATACAGCGCATAGCGCGCCAGCTTCTGCGGCAGCGAGAAGCGGTGCCATTCGTGGTGCAGAGAGGCCGTCGCCGCGCTCATTGGAATGTCTTCCGGATCCAGCCCGACAGCACTTCCGCGACCATGATCATCGCGATCGTGACGATCAGGATCGTCAATACGAAATCGAAATCGAACCTCTGATAGGCCGTGAACAATGTCGCGCCGATGCCACCCCCGCCGACAATGCCGACCATCGTGGAGTTCCGCAAATTCGAATCGAGCTGGTAGGTCGCGAACCCGATGAAGCGCGGCAGCACCTGAGGCTGCACGGCCATGATGAGGACGCCAAAGAAGCTTGCGCCGGTCGCGCGCACGGCTTCGACCTGCTTCAGCGATATTTCCTCGATGGCCTCGGCGAACAATTTGCCGACAAAGCCGATCGATCCGACGATCAGCGCCAGCACGCCCGCAAGCGCCCCGAAGCCCACCGCCTTCACAAACAGAATGGCGATGATGATCGGATGGAACGAGCGGCAGAGCGCGATGAGGAGGCGCGCGGGCCACGTCACCCAGACCGGCATCAGGTTGCGTGCCGCGAGAAGGCCGATTGGAAGCGACAGGAGCACGCCGAAGAAGCTGGCGAGGATCGCGATCTGAAGGCTTTCGATCATGCCGTCGCGAAGCAGCTCCCACCGCTCGAAGCTCGGCGGGAACATGCGGGCGAGGAAGGTGCCGCCCTGTCCGAGACCCGAGACGAAGCGATCCCAGGAAAAGCCGAGATGCGAGGCCGCGTAGATCGTGTACAGCACGACAGCCAGCATCGCGAAGCGTCCGCCCCAATTGGTGCGGAACGGTTGCCGGGAGATCGCGTCAGGTGCCGGAGCGCTCATTGAGCCAGTTCTCCCCGCCGTAGATGGTCCGCAGATGATCGTCGGTGAGGCCGTCCGGCGGGCCGTCGTAAACGACCTGTCCCTCGGTCATGCCAATGATGCGTTGCGCGAAACGCCGCGCGAGTTCGACATCGTGGATGTTCACGATGACAGGAATGTCGCGCTCGCCGGCGAGCTTGGTGAGAATTTCCATGATCTCGACCGAGGTTTTCGGATCGAGCGAGGACGTGGGCTCGTCCGCAAGGATGAGGTCCGGTTCCTGCATGATCGCGCGGGCGATGCCGACACGCTGCCTCTGGCCGCCGGAGAGCGCATCCGCACGCTGCGTCGCGAAACTGCCGAGCCCGACGGCATCCAGAAGCTCGAACGCGCGGTCGATGTCCTTCTGCGGAAATTTCCGCAGCCACGCCCGCCAGACCGGCACATAGCCGAGCCGTCCTGACAGGAGATTTTCCATCACCGTCAGGCGTTCGACGAGATTGTACTCCTGGAACACCATGCCGATGCGCCGCCGCGCCGCGCGCAGGTCGCCGCCGCGCAGGCGCGCGAGATCCTTGCCCATGAACAGGATTTCGCCGGACGTGGGTTCGACGAGGCGGTTGATGCAGCGGATCAGCGTGCTCTTTCCGGTGCCGGACGGGCCGATGATCGCCGTCAGCCCGCGTCCCGGTATGGCAAGATTGATCCCGCGCAGCACCGGCGTCCCGCGCCGGTATTCCTTCACGAGGTTGCGGATGACGAGGGAGCGGGCGTCATGCCCGCTCCCTGTCGGCGTCACAGCCGTCATCTTCACTGCGGCTTCTTCTGCTTCTCTTCGGCCTTCTTCTTGGCCGCCTCGGCCTCGCGGGCCGCTTCGCGTTCGTAGGCCGCCTTGTTGTAGGGCGTGCCGGATTTCTCCGCGACATTGCGCACCACCGCCCAATCCTTCTGGTAGGTGATCGGGAAGAAGCGGTCGTCGCCGTTGAATTCCTTCTGCATTTCCGGCGGGAAGCGGAAATCGTAGAAGCACTGCTTGAGCTTCTCGGCGAGTTCGGGTTTCAGATCGTGCGCGTAGGCAAACGAGGAGGTCGGGAAAATCTCGCTCTTGTAGATGATGCGATAATCCTCGGCCTTGATCGTGCCGCGGTCGACCATGCGGTTGAAGACGTCGGACGCGACGGGCCCGCCGTCGTAATCGCCCGCGCCGACACCGAGCGCCGTCTTGTCATGACCGCCGGAGAACACCGGCTTGTAGTCCTCGTTCGGCTTCAGTCCCTCGTCGGGGAACAGAACGAGCGGCGCCAGATGCCCGGAATTCGAGGACGGCGCCGTATGGGCGACGCGCTTGCCTTTCAGGTCGGCGAGCGTCTGGAAGGGGCTGTCCGCCTTCACCAGCATCAGAAGCTGATAGCCCTGATAGCCCTTTTCGGTGCCCTTCGCGGCGAAGGGGATGGCGCCCGCCATGTTGACGGCAAAGCCCGTCGGCCCGGTCGAGAAGCCCGCGACGTGCAGACGTCCCGAACGCATGGCCTCGATCTCGGCGGAGTTCGACTGCACCGGATAGTAGACGACCTTCTTTCCCGTGCATTCGGAGAGGTGCTTGGTGAAGGGCGCGAACGCGTTTTCGTACACGGCGGGGTCTTCGACCGGCGTGTAGGCGAAGACGATCGTGCTGGGGTCGCGCGTTTCCTTGGGGATGTCGGCGACGAGGTCGTTGTTGGCGTCGCAATAGCGGTCGTCGAGATGGCCGCGGTTGGGGCATTCCTGCGCAAAGGCCGCGCCCGAAAAGGCAAGCCCGGCGGCCACCGCGCCGGCGGCCGTGAGGTATTTCAGCATCGCGTTTCTCCCTTGTGTTCTTATTGGGAGCAAGACAAACCCAAAACGCGTCGTCCGCCAAGCCCCAGAATTCGAAAGAGGGGGAATACTTTAGGCTGTCATGAAAACGTCATGTGACACGCGGGCGCGATTAGTTCTTGCCGCGCAACAGCTTAACCTGCGGCCGGGCAGGGGCGCGGCCTCGGGCCGTCATCCGGCCCCTCCTGACGCTCTCTCCCGCGGGCGGAGCCGCACCGGCCGGGCGCCCCAGATGTGCATACATTCCCGCCGCCGCGCGGCACGCCTCCCATCCGCGCAACGTCCTCCCGGAACCTTCCCTGATCCTGCCGTGTTTCGCCTTCTCCCCCGCACGCCTGCGGGGCGCACGGAGGACGACGGGACCGATGAGTTCGCAGCATGTGGCGATGAAGAGCATGCCGGTGCCGCCGAAGGCCGAGGCGTTTTATGCCGACAGCCTCAAGCACCTGAAGAAATGCGGCGTGCCGTTCATGGTCGCGGGCACCTACGCGGTGTCGAGCTACACCGGAATCCGGCGCCCCACGAAAGACCTCGACGTCTTCTGCCGCGCGGGCGATTACCCGCGCATCCTGCGCTATTTCCAGGATCTCGGCCACAAGACGGTGGTGGAGGACGAGCGCTGGATCGCGAAGGTGAAAAAGGGCGGCCAGATCTTCGACGTCATCTTCAATTCCCGCACCGCCGCGACGCCCATCACGGACTCATGGTTCGAGGAAAAGCACACCACCCGCATTTACGGCATCGAGGTGCAGCTCATCGCGCCGACGGAGCTGGTCTGGTCGAAGGTCTTCGTCCAGAACCGCGAGCGTTATGACGGCGCGGACATCGCCCATGTCATCCTCAAGCAGCACCAGCAGATCGATTGGAAACGCCTGCTCGGCTACATGGAGCAATACTGGGAGGTGCTGCTCATCCACCTGCTCAATTTCCGCTTCGTCTACCCCACAGAGCGCAAATGCGTGCCCGACTGGCTGTTCGACGAGCTGATGACGCGCCTGCAGAACCAGCGGGCCATGCCCATGGGAAACACGCGCGTCTGCCGCGGCCGCCTGTTCTCGCCGCCCGATTACCTCATCGACATCGCCGAATGGGGCTTCGCCGACATCGTCGGCTGAAGAGCCCCGCGTCCCGGACAAGCGCGGAGAAACCGCGCGCCGATCCGGGACCCAGCGCAAAAGCGCGGCTCCGCCGCACACCTCGCCCACCCAACCCGGGTGTTCCCGGGATGGGATTCAAAAGTGACGAAGTCGGGAACACCCGACTTCTTTGGGAGAGGTCGGCACAGCGCGAAGCGATGGCCGGGTGAGGGGTATTGGGCTTCTCAACCCCTCACCCGGTCGCCTTCGGCGACTCGGCCTCTCCCACAAGGGGAGAGGCGGGAACCCTCCCGCATCCCCGCACATTCCTTCTGAAAGGAGCCCCTTATGCAGGACGCCGTGAAGACAGAGACCCGCAGGCCGCGTTCCGTCGAGGCGGCGGCACGCCCCGCGAACGATGAGGTCGCGGCGGGGCAGAGCGTGCGCGTCGCCGCCCTCGGAGACCTCCACATGAAGGAGGACGCGGCGGGTTATTACAAAAACCTCTTCCTCGAACTGAACGACGAGGCCGACATCCTGTGCCTTGCCGGAGACCTCACCGATTTCGGCCGCACCAAGGAAGCCGAAAACCTCGCCGAAGACCTGCGGAACCTGAAAATCCCGGTCGTCGCCGTGCTCGGCAATCACGATCACGAATGCGGACAGCCGGAAGAAGTCTCGCGCATCCTGCGCCAGGCGGGCGTGTGCATGCTGGGCGAAAGCACGCACATACATCACGGCATCGGCTTTGCAGGCGTGAAAGGTTTCGGAGGCGGCTTCGGCCGCCGCATGCTCGGCGCCTTCGGAGAGGGGGCCGTAAAGGCCTTCGTGCAGGAAACGATCGACGAGTGCCACAAGCTCGAAATCGCGCTGCGCAGCCTGCACACCGAAAAGAAGATCGTCGTCCTGCATTACGCCCCCGTCGAGGCGACGGTGGTGGGCGAGCCCGAACAAATCTTCCCTTTTCTCGGCTGCTCCCGCCTCGCCGAAACGATTGACCGCTACGACATCACAGCCGTCGTCCACGGCCACGCCCACCGCGGAACTTTTCGTGGCGCCACCCCGAAGGGTGTGCCGGTCTTCAACGTGGCGGTCGGCATCGAGAAGGAGGGCGGAAAGCCCTATTCGGTGATGGAGGTGTGAGCCAATCCTTCTGACTTTGATAGAGTTTTTAGCGCCGTCAATGCTTGCTGAATCAACGGTTCTAGAGTTGTTGGATTGTCTAACTCTTTGGTGGCAATATCGTCCCCATTAACTTCTATAGTATGTACACATGAGGCGGCCATATCAGGTGACTTGAGAGCGATATCAAGATGTTTTCTCGCTTCTTCATAGTTATTCTGTAGAGCTTTAAGTATACCAATATTGTAATGTAAGAGCCGTGGGCATTCATCATCGTATTTTAGTGCAGCTTGAAACCACAGGTCTGCCTCTGGAAGATCTCCAGCATCTAAAAATAGGTAGCCGACATCGTTGGCTTCGGGATGGAGTCTGCTTTCGACGAGTATAAACGCGGCTTCCGCCATTTCTTTCGCCTTTATTTTATCTTTCTCATCGACGTAATAACCACGCATCATATCCATTAGGGTTGTTGCGAGTTGTGTCGAAAGCAGTTCATCCGCAATTTTTTGAATTCTGGACACGACGGTGGCCACGCTAGGTACAGTTATATCCCAGTATTTTCGTTCAATGTTGAATTGGATGTCGACGCCCCGCGCGCACAGCTCTTCTAAGCGTTTATTTAGCTTGCGAATTCCAGCAATGTGCTCGGGCGCGGACCATACAAACCAGAATTGCCCCGAGCATAAATCAGAAGTGTAGTATATTTCATAAAGTCGGACGGTTCGACCTGTTTCGCTTTTGATGAGTGAATTGAGCAGGTCGATGAGTAGCCGTGTAACAACAATGTTGTTGTAATCAATGTCTTCACAATCGTTTACAATTTCAATAAATTGAGAGATATCGTCCGCATAATCAGCAGCTAGCTGTCCCGTCAAAGGTTTGATGCTATCAAAGTCCTGGTACATGCGAATAAAAGTTAAAAACACAGTTCTTTCTAGCGGAGCCTGACTGAAGCCAACGTTTGCTCGTTTTGATCTCGCAAAATATTTTAGGTAGATACGCTCGAATTCATCCCCTTTGAATGTTAATCCTTGTGGATTTTGTTCGATAATTTCCATCCTTATAAGATCGTCAATTGCTTCGTAAAAAGCAGTCTCCACCCATCGAGTGTTGCCATGGAACAAGTACTCCAAGCGCCACAAGTCCTTGCTATGGAGTGTCTCCTTGCTGCTCAGGACAGCATCTAAAGCGATAAATAATTTCCTTCTCAGCGACTGGGCCTTCTGAAGGATCGGGCGGTCGTCGACATTTTGGCCGGAGGCCAATTCCTTTTGGATGCTGTCTAGCGTGGTAAGATCTAGCGTAAAGCGTCGCGTCGCGTTGTCTTGGCTGCGTCTGAAAAGCGTGTGGCATATGAGTTGAATTTCATACGGGCGGCGGCCTGATAGCGCGTCCATCTCTTTGATGAACAACGACGGAGCTAGCATCCTCACTGCCCGTTGTTCCAATCCTAGATTCGCAAGGGGCGTCCGTATGCAGTCGGCTACGTCGTCTTCGGACCTGAACGGGCCAATGTCAATACGTTTGAATTGGCGGATGATAGGCGAAAATATTTCATCCATTATGGGAAAAAAATCTGGAGTTGCCGCCAATGCTAGCATGTACCCCGACATGTTCATGAAAATGTTGCGGAGCTTTTCGAGAATGACTCGATTGGCCCGCAAGACATTACATTCGTCAATTAGTATCAAAATTGGCATACGGATTTCAGTTGAAATAGCGCTGAGATCTTCTGCTAAGATGTCATCAGGAGCATTGATATTTTTATTAGCTTTCAATGCCCTTCCCAAGAGTATGGCAAAAACTAAGGGCATCTGTTCTTTATCGGTGATTTCTCCCGTAGCAGTCAGTTCAAGATAAGAAAAATAGGTCGGACTTGCACGGCCGCCGAAGGCCCCATGGTTGAAGGCAGCCATAACCACAGAGTGAAATAACTTTCGAAAGAAATCTAAGTCGTTTTGGACGTCCCCTTCGTTTAAGTTGATGCGTACAACACAAAAATCTCGCCGTTTAGCCTCTACCTCCGCCATGTTCAGGAAGCTCGTTTTTCCTGATGCGCGGGCACCTACAAATGCTAGGTGAATAGGCTTGTTGGTTCCTTTTGCATGATTTAAATAATAAATAACGTCGGCAATCTCTGTTTTTCGACCGAAAAAAAGCCGTTCATCTGACACTGGGTTGGCAAAGTCGTAAGGGTTGTGGAGCGTTTTAATCTTCTCAAGCATAAGTTTTGCTAGCCTTCTTTATCATGCTTTCGATTAATGCTGTGGATTGGGACGCGAGATCCGCTGCTTGATTGCGTTTTACCCATTCGCGTCTTGCAACTGCTTGGCCTATCCCAGAGGGCAAATCGGAGTATTGCTTACAAATGCCAGAAAAATGTCGAAGTTGGCTCGTGCCTTCACCAAGGTAATCGTCATCGAACCACCATTCGTCGAGCAATTTCAGAGAAGTAATGCGGTCGGCGGATAGAATATGTCCGCTCGGCATTACCTCCAACGCGTGCGAGAATGAATTTTGAATATCGGATAGACATTCAGATATCGATAAGATCGAACAGATCGCATTTTTTGCTGCCTCAAGGCTCAACGAGTCGAGGCTGTCCAATACTTTAGTGTATGTACCTTTAAGGACAGAAAGATCGCCATCGCTGACTAGGCGATTATGCGCGACCTTGTTCCTAACCGACTCGACATCACTCAGCGATATGTCGGTCCCTGACTTCGCGTGGAAAAACTCCGTGAATAAAGGCCAGTTCGTACCGTTCGTAACGATTTTTCTTAGGTCCGGAAAATCGGTATAGTAAAGGGGGTGATGTGGTGTCAGCCGAGACCAGGGAATCGACCTTTCATGCCGGATGGTGGAAGAAACCTTGTCTCGGATATCCGGGGGTAAGCCGCGCTTTTGCCACGAGCCTTTATGCTCGGTCCGTAGGCGTGCCGCGATTAGCTCACGAAGTATGTTTTCAAGGTCAAAAAGAAGACCGTACGCCTCGATGTTATTTTTGCGAGTGCGTTCGTAGTTGCTATCGATCATTTTCTCTCCCAAAGGCAGTATTTCAAAAATCTCGGGATTCACAACCATCTAGATATTGACAATATTCCTATTCCCTGCTAAACCCATCTCACTCTTTTCCACGGAGGGGGCGGTTCCGGACCGTCCAGGATTGCGGGGAAGGGGGCGGTGGCTGGTGGCCGGGGAGTAACGTTCCCTTTGGTCGCCGGAGGCTGAAGGTGCGTTGTTCCGGCCGGGTCGATGGCCGTGCAACACGTCGGCGGCAAGGGTGTAGGCTTCCGAGAGCGAAGCCCTTGTCGGATGAAGCCGCTGTAGGTGCCTTGAAAGAGGGTGCTTACGGAACGGCGCACCGGAGGCGCAGAACACCGCGCGCGGGACGTCGTGAGAGCGATGCCCCACGGTGACTAAAACAATTGGTGTTGGCATTACAAAACACAGCCAACGCCGCCGCGGGAGCGGTCAATCTCCCGGCGTCCCGCGCGCCCCTCCAAAGGGGACGAGGACACGCCAAACCGGGTGTTCCCGTGTTTGGCGAAAGGAAAGTCCGCCGAGCCGATGGCTCGCGCACGCAAACCTTCCCCGGAAGACGTTTTCGCGCATCCAGATTCCAGAGCGCCATCTCCCTCCCCTTGATGGGGAGGGTGGCCTCGCGCAGCGAGGTCGGGTGGGGCGCGCGGCGGCAACCCCACCCCGGTCGGCTGCGCCGACTCGACCCTCCCCATGAAAGGGGAGGGAGAGGGCGCCGCATTCCCTCTTGCCGCACGCACCGCTAGAAAGCCCGCATGACCGACACCATGTCCGCCCGCCTCGAAGCCCTCGAAACCCGCATCGCCTATCAGGACGAGACCATCGAGGAGCTGAACCAGGCCGTCACCCGGCAATGGGCCGAGATCGACCGCCTGAAGCGCGAGGTCGAAAAGCTCTCCGAGCGCCTGGCCACCGCGGAGCAATCCCTCGGCGCGGACCCCGCGGAAGAAGCCCCGCCGCCGCATTACTGAAAGTGCAGGTCCGCCTTAAGCGCGCCTTCACCATCTTCGGGCGGTTAAGGCCGCTGTCTCAAGACGTTAAGGGATAATTTCGGTTCCGCGCGCATGAGTTGCGCTGAAATGCCCTTCAGACTTCTCCGGCCCCTCGCGGCACGCCCTCTCAGCACCCAGATCGCGCTGCTGTGCGGAGCCATCGCAATCGCGGTGGCCGCCAGCGTCGGCACGGGGGCTGCGCTCATCAGCCGTACGCAGGCCATCCGCATCGTCCAGGACGACATCAGCGCCGTCGCCGCCGTCATGGCCGACCGCATCGGCCGTGGCGTCGAGGCGCGCATCCGCGATCTGTCGCTCATCGCCAGCCTCGAACCGTCCCGCGGCCACTGGATCGCCGATCCGCAAAGCGTGCGCGATGTGCTCGAACTCGCCAAGCAGGGCACCCGCATCTACGCCTGGCTCGGCTTCGCCGACGCGCAGGGCAGGGTGATCGCCGCAACCGACCGCCTGATGGAAGGCGTCTCCGTCGCGGACAGTCCCTGGTTCCAGAACGGCCAGAAGGACGGCTATGTCGGCGACGTCTATCGCGCCCCGCACCTGCGCGCCAAGCCGGGTGCGCGGTGGCCCGAAGTCTTCGACGTGTCGATGCCGATCCGGTCGTCCACCGGCGAGATCGTCGGCGTTCTCGGCGCCAATGTTCACTGGGCCTGGATGGCGGAGATCCGAGATGCCTTCCTCATGGCCGACCGCGAGGCGGACGGAGAGATCATCGTTCTGCGGCGTGACGGCACCGCCATCATGGGCGCGCCCTATGGCGTCGGCATCCTGTCGGCGGAAATGGCCGAGGAGGCCTACCGGCGCGGGCGCGGGGTGGTCGAAGACGACGTCCATCTGGCGGCCTATTCCGTCATGCGCGGGCGGGCCGGTGCGCATCTCGGCTGGATCGTGCTGACACGCCAGCCAAAGGCGGTCGCGCTGGCCGAAGTGTCCTACATGACGCGCGTCATCGTCCTGATCGGTCTTGTCACGGCAGTCCTCGGCTTTGTTGCCGCATATCCGCTGGCAATGCATCTCTCGCGACCCCTGCGTGCCCTCGCTGCGGAGGCCGACGAGATCGGTTCCGGCCCGTTCCAGGGCCTTACGGCGCTCTATCGTGGGTCGGAAGAGATCAGCACCCTGTCGGTCTCGCTGCGTGCGTTGCTTCAGCGTCTGGGCGTCGAAGAGCGTCTGCACCGCGCGACGCTGGAGCACACGAGCCGTCTCGTGGCCGATCTGAGGTCCATGCGCGATCTCGCCGAGACCGACCCGCTGACGGGTCTGCGCAACAGGCGTTCGTTCGATGCTGTGGTTTCGTATGAAGCATTCACGGTCGTCGCCGTGGTCGACATCGACAATTTCAAAGACGTGAACGACACATTCGGCCACGCTGTGGGCGACGACGTTCTGAAAAACGTCGCCGGAGTTCTCTCCAACTGCCTTCGCGACAGCGATATTTCCGCGCGGTATGGCGGTGAGGAGTTTGTGGTGGTGATGCGAAATGTGGGGCTGGAAGGCGGTCTTCGCCTGTCCGAACGCCTTCTGGAAGCCATATCCGCATCGATCTTCCTGCCCGATGGCCAGAACATTACGGCCAGCATCGGCGTTGCGGAATGGAGAGCCGGCCTGTCCTTCGATGAGGTTTTCGCAAACGCCGACGACGCTCTGTATCGGGCAAAGCACAACGGCCGCAACCGGGTATGTGCAATCAGGGAAAGTCTCGCATCATAAAAAAATGCCCGGGCGGGGGACCGGGCATTTCGCGTCGTCCGTCCTCGACGCCTCAGCCGAGTTCGGTCGATTCCTTCAGCGTTTTCGCGTCCTTCTTCGGCTCATCCTGACCGGCCTGCGGCGGCAGGTTTTCGTCGCGCTGTTCGGCACGGGTGCCGAGAATGTCGCGCCGCGCCTGGAGCCAGTGTTCCAGCTCCCGGCCTTCCGGCTGGCCCTCGCGGACCCATATTTCGTAAGCACGCAGTCGGATGAGTTCGTTGTTGTCCATTGCCGCTTCCCTTCTTAGTGTTTTTTGCTGACGTGTTCCGGCTTTCCCTTGCGCTTGGTCGAGGCCATCTCGTCGAGTTCCTTCTCGCTCATGCTCTCGGCCATGTCCTTGGACGCGCCGCGCAGTTTTGATTTCGGCATGTCGCCGCGTTTAACCGCCAGCGCGGCGCCCGCGGCCTTCTGCTGTGCCTGGGATTTTGCAGGCATGGCCCATCTCCCGATATTTCTGCGATCACGACAAACGTTCGGCCGTCCCCAAACGTTCCGCCTTGCCGCCGCGCTGGGCGAGGTTCAAAATGACGCCATGGACAACAGCAAGATCGTGACTGCCGCCGTTCTTCTCATCGGCGATGAAATCCTCTCCGGCCGCACCAAGGACGCTAATTCCGGCTGGATCGCCGAGCGGCTGACGGAGATGGGCATCGACCTGAAGGAAATCCGCGTCGTGCCCGATGACGAGCCGGTCATCGTCGACGCGCTGAACGCGCTGCGCGCCCGCTACACCTACATCTTCACCACCGGCGGCATCGGCCCGACCCATGACGACATTACCGCCGATGCGGTGGCGAAGGCATTCGGCGTCGGCATCGATTATCATCCGGAGGCGGTGGCCGCGCTGCGGGAGATTTTCCACGGCGACCGGCTGAACGAAGCGCGCCTGCGCATGGCGCGCATTCCTTTCACGGCGGATCTGATCGTCAACGAGGCCTCGAAGGCGCCGGGCTTCCGCATCGGCAATGTCCATGTGCTGGCGGGCGTGCCCAAGGTCATGCAGAGCATGTTCCGGGCCGTCGCCCCGCTGCTCGAGACGGGGCCGAAAATGCTGTCCGAAACCATTCTCGCCAACGCCAAGGAGGGCGATGTCGGAACGCCGCTCGGCGAGATACAGAAGCGGCACCCGGACGTGTCGATCGGTTCGTATCCGTTCCAGGACGAGAAGGGCTACAACACCAATCTCGTCATCCGCTCCCGCAGCGCCGACGCGCTGGCGGCCGCACGGGCCGAGGTCGAGACCATGCTGGAACATGTGAAGGTGACGGTCTCGGCATAAAAGGCCGGTTTCAGCCTGCCTGATGGTGCGGACGGTGGGAATCGAACCCACACTCCCTTTCGGGCGAGGGATTTTAAGTCCCTTGCGTCTACCAGTTCCGCCACGTCCGCGCGGCCGGCGCACCCTAAGGAGTGCGCTCCATGCCTGCAAGCCGAGGGAACCTCTGTCCCGTTGCAACGTTCCTTTCCGGGGGACACAGGGAGAGGGACATGAACGGTATCATTTATCTGGTTGGTCTTGTGGTCGTCATTATCGCGGTGCTCAGCTTCTTCGGGCTGCGCTGAGAGCAGGGTTTAATTCGGCAAAAGGGGCGCTTTGAGCGCCCTTTTTTCGTGCTAGCCTGCCCGCCGCTGGAAGGAGGTGCAGGATGCACACGCTGATGGTGATCGGTGGAGGGTTCGTTCTTCTCGCTGCGTTCGCGGTCGCGGCGCGCCTTGGCAATTTTTCGCTGTCCAGCGCTGCGCTCGGTTTCGTCCCGGTCTGGTTTCTCGCGTCGGTCTACAATCTCTATGTCGGCGTCAGTACGGCAGGATACACGGTGGCCGAGGAGATGCCCATTCTGGTCGTGGTTTTCGCGGTTCCCGCTGTTGCGGCGGTGTTCCTCTGGTGGAAGTTCAACGCCGCCTGACATGAAAAAAGGCGCCTTGCGGCGCCTTTTTCTTCGTTAGGCTGGCGAGTTCGAACGCTGAGCCGGTTTGCGGAAAGGCTTCCGGAAGCCTCCTGCCGGCCTTTGTTCGCCGTTGCGCTGATCGAGCCTTTGGCCGTTGCCGCCGGGACCGCCGGGCGCCGCACCGCGATGACGCGGCTTGCCGTGTGCATGAGGCTGTCCGCCGCGACGGTGAGGCTCCGCATTCGGGCGAACCGGATCGCGCGGCGCGTCATAGCCCTCGAGAGCCGGCACCTGCATCTGGATCAGCCTTTCGATGTCGCGCAGAAGTCCACGTTCGTCCGGCGCGCAGAAGGAAATCGCAATTCCCTCATTGCCCGCGCGGGCCGTACGGCCAATGCGATGGACATAGCTTTCCGGCACGTTCGGCAGATCGAAATTGACGACATGGCTGACGCCGTCGACGTCGATGCCGCGCGCAGCAATGTCGGTCGCAACGAGCGCCCGCGTCTGGCCGGACTTGAAGGAGGCGAGGGCGCGTTCGCGCGCTCCCTGAGATTTGTTGCCGTGGATCGCGGCGGCCTGAATGCCCGCAGCTTCAAGATGCTTGGAGATCTTGTCCGCACCGTGTTTCGTGCGCGAGAAGACAAGCACGCGGCTCATGCCGCGTTCGCCGAGAAGCTTGGCAAGAAGCACGCGCTTCTGCGCGCTGTCCACAAAGGCCACATGCTGGACCACGCGGTCGGCGGTCTTGGCGACCGGGGTCACCTTTACTTCGACGGGATTTTGCAGAAGCTCGGCGGCAAGCGTGCCGATTTCCTTCGGCATGGTCGCGGAGAAGAACAGGTTCTGGCGCTGCTTCGGAAGCTTGGGAACGATCTTCCGGATGTCGCGGATGAAGCCCATGTCGAGCATCTGATCGGCCTCGTCGAGCACGAAGATCTCGACCGGGTCGAGCTTCAGCATGCCGCCATTGAGGTGATCGAGCAGGCGGCCGGGCGTTGCAACGAGAATGTCGATGCCGCCAGCCAGCGCGCGGACCTGCGGACCGGCCGACACGCCGCCGAACACGACGGCGACGGACAGGCCGAGATTCTTTCCATACGTACGGAAGCTCGCGGCGATCTGGCTCGCAAGCTCGCGGGTCGGCGACAGAACGAGCACGCGGCAGGAACGGCGCTGGGCCGGTTTGCGGTCTGCGGCGAGGCGGTTGAGGATCGGCAGCGCGAACGCCGCGGTCTTGCCGGTGCCCGTCTGGGCGATGCCGAGAAGGTCGCGGCCGGTGAGGAGATGGGGGATCGCCTGCGCCTGGATGGGCGTCGGGCTGGTGTAGTTTTCGGCGGCAAGCGCCTTCAGGATCGACGGGTTAAGGCCGAGATCGGAAAAAGAAGTCACGTGTGATGTCTGCTTTCAAAAAGCCGCAGCGTGCGAGCCCGGCCATTGCCGGTCGCAGAAAGTGCGGGGGTCTTAAGAGAGAGCCCCGCGTGTCTGGGCTATCGGATGATTCCGGGGGCGTCTGGCGGACAAGGACCTGAGAGGTGTCCTGTTCACGCGGCCTGATCGCCAAAGATCGCCGAAGCGATGGGTGCAGCATGTGCCCGTTTCTCACCAGAAAGTCAAACGCGGCCCGGTTTCTTGCATTCGTGCAAAAACGCTCGTGCAGCGTCGCGCATTGTCCACGGCCTGCTAAGGGCGCAAGTCTTGGGCAACCGGATGGAGCGTTCAGATGACCAAGGTTCTTGTTCTTTACTATTCCGCATATGGCCATATCGAGAAGATGGCGGACGCCGTTGCCGAAGGCGTGCGCGAGGCGGGGGCCGAGGCCGTCATCAAGCGCGTGCCGGAATTGGTGCCGGAGGACGTCGCCAAGGCCTCCGGCTTCAAGCTCGACCAGAAGGCGCCGATCGCGATCGTCGATGAACTGCCTCAGTACGACGCCATTATTTTCGGTGCCGGCACGCGCTTCGGCACGGTCGCTTCGCAGATGCGAAACTTCATCGATCAGACGGGTGGCCTGTGGTTCACCGGCGCTCTTGTCGGCAAGGTCGGCTCGGTCTTCACATCCAGCGCGACGCAGCATGGCGGTCAGGAATCGACCATTCTGACCTTCCTGCCCACGCTCATGCACCACGGTATGGTCATCGCCGGCCTGCCTTACGCGTTTCAGGGGCAGTCGGGTCTCGATGAGATCAAGGGTGGCTCGCCCTATGGCGCTTCAACGATCACCGGAGGCGATGGCAGCCGTTTCCCCTCGGCCGTCGAGCTGGACGGTGCGCGCTATCAGGGCGCCCATGTCGCGCGGATCGCGGCTAAACTCTCGGCTTGATGCGGGCCTATCAGCGGGCCCGGTAGCCATACACCCAGTCGTAGCGCGCCATCAGCCGCTCCGGTCCGAGGACACGAAGCACGGTGTCGCGCGCGAAAGCGGCGGCACCGGAAAGCCTGAAGATCTCGCCATTTCGGCGCGAGGCGTTTTGAACGGCGGCCGTGCGTGAGGCGCGCTCGTTCTCATAGGCACGAAAGGCCGTTGCCGGATCGTCCGGAAACTCCTCAAGCCGCGCTGCCAGAACGGCGGCATCCTCGATGGCAAGTCCCGCGCCCTGCGCCAAGTGCGGCAGCACGGGATGTGCGGCATCGCCGATAAGGGTGACGCGCCCCTCGCCGATCTTTGCCGGGCGGCCGTTATAAAGCGGCCAGGTCAGCCAGGTGTCGGCCGCCTCAAGAAGCCGGCGGACCTGTGGAGACCAGCTTGCGAACCAGGACATCAGCTCCGCCCGGCTGCCGGTTTGCGACCATCCGCCAGAGGCCTCGTTTCCGCGAGTCACGGCGACCATATTGAGCATGCCGTTGCGGTCGATCGGGTAGGTCACAAGATGCGCGCCCGGGCCCAGCCAGACATTGGCTTCGAGCGCGGTTGGCAGATGCACGGTCGCCCGCCAGGCGATCTGCCCGCTGAAGCCGACATTGGCATCGCCCATGCCAGTACGCACGCTGGAACGCACGCCATCGGCGCCGACAAGTGCACCGGCGCCAAAGCTCTCGTCGATGTTCGGGCTGCGCAGATGGGCGACGACCCCCTTTGCCGTGGCGGCGCAATCGACAAGCTCGGTCCCGAGCCTGAGGTCGATGTCGGCCTTTTGAACCGCGCTCGCGAGAATCTGCTGCAGCGCAGCGCGGTGAATCAGCCGATAAGGCGCTCCCCAGCGCCGCTCGGCGTCGAATCCAAGCGGGATCTGGGTGAGGGGCGTGCCGGTCTTGCCGTCGATCAACCGGATTCGCGCAGGCTGCACGCCGGCTTCGTCCAACGCCGGTCCGAGGCCCAGACGGTCAAGAATGCGCGAGGCATTGGGCGAGAGCTGTATGCCGGCCCCGACCTCTTCGATGCGCAGCGCCCGCTCGACGAGGACGGTGCTGACGCCCTTGCGCGCCAGAAGGAGTGCCAGCGAAAGGCCGCCGATCCCGGCGCCCGCGATGAGAATCGGGCGCGTAAAGCTCATGAGTTCAGATGGCGAGAGCGCTGTTGGCGTCCCAGAGGCAACCGGCGGGCTCTGTCTGGCCGGCCTTCAGCGCCGGGTCGTGGCGATAGAGCGTCGAGCAATAGGGGCACACGATCTCGTTGTCGTCGCCCATATCGAGGAAAACGTGCGGGTGGTCGTAGGGCGGTTCGGCCCCGATGCACATGAATTCCCGCACTCCGATAGCCACCGAACGGTGCCCGGCGGAGTTCTGGAAATGCGGTGTGCGGATGTCGGCCACGGCGGCTGTTCCCATGTTTAAGTTGAACCGGAGCGCAATCTAACGGCTTCACCCAGCGATGGCGAGCGGCTATTCGTCCCGCCTGCGTCTCTTAACATGGTCCTGAAATGCCGAGCTTTTCCTCCGACGGCCTCACACTGAACTATCTCGACCGGGGCGAGGGCGATCCCGTTCTCCTGATTCATGGTTTTGCCTCCAATCTTCAGGTCAACTGGGTCGGCACCCAATGGGTCGATACGCTGGTGAAGGCCGGCTACCGGGTCATCGCCTTCGATCATCGCGGGCACGGCCAGAGCGAGAAGCTCTACGATCCGGCCCGCTACACCATCCGCGACATGGCGGCCGATGCCTTGGCCCTGCTCGACAGTCTCGGCATCGCCCGGGCCGATGTGGTCGGCTATTCCATGGGCGCGCGCGTCGGCGCCCTGTTGGCCATCGAGCATCCGGATCGGGTCCGCAGTCTGGTGATCGGCGGCATGGGCGGGCGCCTGTTCGAGGGAGCGCCAAAATCCGACGAGATCGCCAAGGCCCTCGAGGCCCCGAGCCGCGACGATGTCACGGATTCCTATGCCCGCACGTTCCGTGTCTTCGCCGAGGCCACAAAGGGCGATCTCAAGGCGCTGGCGGCCGTCATCCGCTCGCCGCGCCTGCCGTTGACGCGGGAGATGCTGGGCACGATCTCGTCGCCGGTTCTGGTCGTAGTGGGCACGGAAGATGTCGTCGCCGGCGATCCCAAGGTTCTGGCCGAGGCCATCCCCGGAGCACGGGCGGTCGAGGTCGAGGGACGCGATCACAACCGCTGCGTCGGCGACAAGGTGTTCAAGGAGGCCGTCGTCGGATTCCTTGCCGAGCGCACCTGACGCTTTGATTCAATTTTAAGTGTCATGAACACGGTGATTTAGCGGAGTGCTGTTTAGGCTGTCCCTTGGTGAAGGGGAAAACCTGATGGATCTGCGGCAACGTCCTTATCCTGTTCCTGCAAGCGAAGCGGGGCGTCTCGAGGCTTTGTGGTCGTATCAGATCGTCGATACGCCGCCCGAGCGCGAGTTCGACAGTCTCGTCAGCCTGGCGAGCCGGATCTTTTCGTGCCCCGTGGCCTATATCGCTCTCGTGGACGATACGCGTCAGTTCATCAAGGCTCACATCGGCATGGAAGCGGGCGATGCCGGGCGGGATGCCTCGTTCTGCACCTACACGATTTTGCAGAACGACGTTCTGTATCTGGCGGATGCGACCCAGGATCCGCGTTTTGAACAAAACCTGTTCGTGACGGGAAATCCTCAGGCCCGCTTTTATGCAGGCGCCCCTCTCATCACGCCGTCCGGACATGCGATCGGCAGCCTGAGCATCATGGACACGGAGCCGCGCCCCGACTTCACAGCCGATCAGATGCGGACGCTGCGCGATCTCGCCTCGCTGGTGGTCGATCGCCTTGAGGTTCGCCGTCTCAATCTGCAGCGTTGCCGCAATGAGCAGCGTCTCGAACATCTCGCACATTTCGATTCCCTGACCGGCCTGCCGAACAGGGCGTCCTTGTGGATGCACATCGACAGTCTTCTGGCGCAGGGACTGCCGGTTAATGTCCTCATGGCCGACATCGACAACTTCAAGGAAGGCAATGATGCGCTTGGCCAATTGCACGGCGACGAAATCCTGAAGCATGTCGCGCGGCGGATCCGTGCCGTCGTCCCGAAATCCATGTTCGTCGCGCGCCCGAGCGGAGATGAATTTGCGATCGTCGTCGAGGGCGATATGACCAGCGGCGCATTCGAGCGGCTGTGCCGCGAAATTCTCGCGGATATCTCCGCGCCTTTCCAGGTCGACGGCCGCTGGCATGAAATCGAGGTCAGCATCGGCATCGCGATCGCTCCGCAGCACGGCGTGTCGGCGCAGGAACTCCTCGCGAGCGCCGATCTCGCGCTTCAGGAGGCAAGGCTGGAAGGCCGAGGTCGCGTGGAAGTGTTCACGCCGGCTCTTCGGCAGGCCCTGCAGTCGAAACGGTCGATCGAGATCGAGCTGAAACGCGCTTACGAAAACGGTGAACTCGAAATCGTCTATCAGCCGCAGGTAAAGCTTTCCGACAGCTCGCTTGTGGGCGCAGAAGCGCTGCTCAGATGGCGTCATCCGGAGCGGGGCGTCCTAAGCCCGTCTGACTTCATTTCCGTGCTTGAATCCATGCCTTTGGCGGTGGATGTGGGCACCTGGATCATTGAAACCGCCTGCCGTCAGTCGAAGGAATGGTCCGACGCCGGATCACCCATTCAGGTTGCGGTCAATCTTTTTGCCTCGCAGCTCGATCGCAAGGCCGACCTTGTCGGCGTCGTGGACAGGGCACTGCAACTGGCCGATCTGTCGCCCGGTGGGCTTGAGCTCGAAATCACCGAGAACATCATCTTGCGCCGAGAGGCCGCGATGATCGCCCAGCTTCACCAGCTCCGGAAAAAGGGTGTCGGCATTTCGTTCGACGACTTCGGAACGGGTTTTGCGTCGCTGAGTCATCTGAAGTCGTTCCCGCTGACGAAACTGAAGATAGATCAAAGCTTTGTCGCCGGTCTTTGTAGCAATTCCGCCGACGCGGCGGTGGTCGAGGCGATCCTGCATCTTGGCCGCAGTTTCCGCTTCAAAGTGGTTGCCGAAGGCGTCGAAACACTCGAGCAGCACGACCGGCTTCTGTCGCTTGGCTGCTCCTTGGGGCAGGGTTTCCTTTTCGGCCGCGCGATGTCGCCCGCCGATTTTTCCAGCCGCCTGCCGGATTGGCGCGAAGTCGCCTGAAGAAGGGCTTTTACCGGAGGCTGATCGGCACTAGATAGTGCCGGTATTGGTCCGGCAGGAAGCGATTGCATGTCCCAAACCCAGCAGCCTCGCGGCAGGACCGCGCTCGTGGCCGTCGATCCGGTCTGGCAACAGCTTCGCGCCGAGGCGGAAGAGGTCGTTGCGCGCGAGCCTCAGCTCGCCGGGTTGTTGCATTCGGCCATCCTTCATCACGACACTCTTGAATCAGCGATAGCGCACCGCATCGCCGCCCGCCTCGATGCGGACGAACTCGGCGATGGCATCATCCGTCAGGCGTTCGAAGACGCCATCATGGCCGATCCGCAGATCGGGCTTGCGATCCGCGCCGATCTTGCGGCCGTGATCGATCGCGATCCGGTCGCAGACCGGTTTCTTGAGCCGGCTCTCTATTTCAAGGGCTTCCACGCCCTCGAAGCGCAGCGCTTTGCCCATCGCCTCTGGCTCGATGGCCGTAAGGACATGGCGTTGTACCTGCAAAGCCTCGTTTCGAGCGCCCTTCAGGTCGACATCCATCCGGCGGTTCCGGTCGGAAAGGGCGTCTTCATCGACCACGGCACGGGTGTCATCGTCGGTGCGACGGCCGTTATCGAGGATGATGTTTCGATCCTGCAGAATGTGACGCTCGGCGGCACCGGCAAGGAAACGGGCGACCGCCATCCGAAGATTCGACGCGGCGTTCTGCTTGGCGCCGGTGCCAAGATTCTGGGCAATATCGAAGTGGGAGCGGGTTCACGCGTCGCGGCCGGGTCGGTGGTTCTAAAATCGGTTCCACCCTGCACCACTGTGGCGGGCGTTCCTGCGCGTGTCGTCGGTCGCGCGCCGTGCGCGGATCCTTCGCGCAGCATGGACCATATGCTGATGGACGCTGAAATTTTCGATCCCGTCATCTGACGCGCTTGCGCCCGGCGGCAGGGGATGCGACACCCCGGCCCGAACAGATTTGGAGAAAATCGCGTGGACAAGAAAGAACTTGAAAAAGTGCAGGCTTACCTGCGCCGTACCTTCGGCAACACGAATTTGCGTACGGTGGGGCGCCCGAAGAAAATGGATTCAGCCGAGGTCTATCTTGGCGAAGAATTTATCGGCGTTCTGTTCCGCGACGAAGAGGATGGCGAACTGTCCTACAATTTCCAGATGGCCATCCTGGCCGAAGATCTGGACGATTAATTCTCTGCCTTCTCGATATCTCCGCGCTCCTGCAGCCGGCGTGCTACTTCCCAGCACATCATTGCCCAGGCCAGACCGGCGAGCCACCCGGCGATAACGTCGGTCGGCCAGTGGACACCGAGATAGACGCGGCTCATTCCGATCATCGCGGTAATGACGGCCGCAAAGCCAAGTATATACGCTTTTGTCCGCAGCGTTCCCTGCGTGCGTGCGATGAGCGCACCGAGCGTCAGATAAGCGATCGCCGACAACATTGCGTGTCCGCTCGGAAAGCTCAGTGTATGCACTTCGACCGAATGGGCCACGAGGTCCGGACGGGCCCGGTCGAAAAGCAGCTTCAGCAGATTGTTGAGGATCGTGCCGCCGATGACCGACGCCAGAACGAGCCATGCGGTTCCGCGTTTTCCCGCAACGGCCAGAAACCCGGCGGCTGCGAGCGTCACCAGAATGACGACGGTGTTGCTGCCGAGAGCGGTGATGTCGAGAAACATTGTCTCGACCCAGAGCGGGCCTGCCGGATCATGCTTGTCGCCGGTTCGGAGGGCCAGCATCAGGGAACGGTCGAAGCTCTGCAGATGACCGTTCATCACGGTCGCGGCAAGAGCCGCAAACAGCACCGCAAACAATCCTGCGCCTTTAAGCCCTATCACGTCATATGTCCCTGCTGAATCGAGGGTTCTTTGTGCCGTGTGGCGCGCTGGCCGTCAAAGAGCTGATCTTCAAAAAGATGAGGGCCGGTTCCGGGGTGGGAAACCGGCCCTCCGCTGCCTGGTCGTGGGGACGGGGAGGGGTTGCGACCCAGGGAGCGTTTTCAGGTCATCTGTTGCGGGTCGACGCGACGCCCACATCGCTGCGGGCAGGGCCGACATAGACCCAGTCCTTCGGAGAGGTCTGGGACTGGCGCTTGATGTATTCGTATCCGGTCAGCTGCCAGGGCATGACACCCTCCTGCTGATTGTCCAGGACGAGGTCGCCACGGTCGGTCGCGACGGTCAGGACGGCGTGTCCCGCGCCCTTCAGATCGCGCACGACGGTCACGAGCAGTGCCGAGGCGTTCCAGCCGAGAGAAATCAGCGTGCGGCGCTTCAGCAGCACGTAATCCTCGCAATCGCCGCGATCGACCGGGTAGGTCCAGTGTTCCTCGACGCCATACAGTTCGAGGTCGGTGACCGGAGCGATCTGTGCGTTGATGGAGCGGTTCACGCGCTCGAGTTCATCGAAGCGCACCGCATTCATTGCAATCCGCGAACCTTTGCGGCCGGTGCCCTCGCACTCGGACGGCAGTCGCGTGCAAAATTCCACGTGGCCGATCGGCGCTCGCGCGCGACCCAGCTCTTTCATTGAAGAAGAACCATAGATACCTGTAGCATTCGCTGCATCTGCAGAAACAAAAAATGCAAAGGCTGCGAAGAATGCTGCAAGTCTGTTCGTTTGGGAAGTATATCTACTCAAAGTCATGAACCCCTCCTTGCCCGTCGAGGTTCAATATGGCAGATATACTTTGATCCCAGTCTAAGTCTGGGTTTTAAAATCTAACCATTTAAGTAAGTATTCATTAGGCATGAAGCTGCGTTTACCTGCAGGCTTCACAACGCTCTGATTTTGAAGGAAGCGCCGTCGGAGCGGGCTCTATTCGCCGAATTCTTCGCGCAGCAGATCGAGGTTCTGCGGGCGCATGAATTCGACTGCGATGCCTGTTTCGAAATGGCGGACGACCTTGGCGGCCGTACGGCCAAGGGTCACCGGCGTGCCCAGGGGCGGCTGAATATCGATCTGCACCGCCGCGCCGGACAGCGAAATATCGGTGACCCGGCAGGGGATCTCACGCCCGTCCTGCATGACGAGAAGCGTGCGTGTTTTCGTCGGCGGAAGGCGGTCGTGGCGCCGGTCTTCGGGCAGGCCGAGCACCTGGCGATTCGCGAGCCAGGTCAATTGATCAGCAAGCTTCTCGCGCTTGCGAGGCGTGGCCGCGATGGTCATCGCAAAGCCGTTCTGGATCGTACGGACAAGGACGCCCTCGATCCGGCCGATATGGTCGAAATAGGCTATGACCTTCTCGCCGGGACGTCCGATGACCGGCGCCACGACGGCAAGGCCGCCGGGCGAAATGTCGAGCGTCTGGCAGGGATACTCGCACCGGTCGCTCAGCATATAGCGGCCGATCAGCGCCACCTTGACGCGGGAATGGCGTCGGCGCTCCTGGGGACGCTGTTTCGGGACCGGTTGCGTAAGGGCCAAGGCAAGTATCCGCAGGCGAACCGGAAAAACCGATTCCAAATATCTTGTCAGGACGATAGGCAAGCGCAGTTAATGATGTGTGATGGCCTGCCATATTTCGGCCTTCGATCTTGCTTTTCCCCGAACGCCGATCCATTTGCTGTGATCTGAAATGCGCCTCTCCGACCCGCCCACTCGCGAGCCTGTCTTCAACACGCCTCCGGTGGTTGGGTGGACAATCGCGGCCCTCGTTGCCATCCACGTCGCGCGTAGCTTTCTGGACGGCAACGGCGAAGTGCAGATGCTGCTCATGTTCGCCTTCATACCGGCGCGCTACGATCCCTCGTTCACGCAAGCCATTTTTCCGGGCGGGGTGCTTGGCGATATCTGGACGTTCGTGACCTATGCGGGGTTGCACGGCGATCTGATGCATCTGGGAGTGAACAGCATCTGGCTCCTCGCCTTCGGCAGCGCAGTGGCCTGGCGTTTCGGCTCAACCCGTTTCCTGCTGTTCATGGCGGCGACGGCTGCGCTCGGCGCGGGGGTGCACCTTCTACTGCATTTCGGTGAAATCACACCGATGATCGGCGCTTCGGCCGCAATATCCGGCCTTACAGCCGCGGCGGTTCGTTTCATTTTCGAGGCGGGCGGACCACTCGGCGCGTTTCGCCGCCGGGGGCGGGCGGCCTTCGCGATTCCCGCAGCTCCCCTCAGCCGGATCATGCGCTCGCCCCAAATCCTTGGCTTCGTGGCGATCTGGTTTGCAATCAACATCGTCTATGCTCTGGGCGCTCTCCTGAGCGGCGAGCCTTCGCCGGTTGCCTGGGAGGCTCACATCGGCGGTTTTATCGGCGGGCTCCTTCTTTTTCCGCTTTTCGATCCCAAACTTCCCTTCGGATTCGACGAACTGCACCGGCGCGCTTGATCGTCCGGCCTTTCGGCGCAATCATCCTTGTAAAGCTGCCCGGTTTTCAGAAGGCGGCTAGGGAAACATTTGGGAGAAGATGCATATGCATGTTGCGGAAATACTCGACACCAAGGGATATAGCGTCGTTACGCTGAAGCCGAACAACACGCTTGCCGACGCCGCGCACCTGCTGGTCGACCGTGGTATTGGTACTGTCGTAGTTACCTCCGGTGACGACATCATTCTGGGCATCCTTTCGGAGCGCGATATTGTGCGTGCGGTAAGCAAGCTCGGGGCCTCCGCGCTCGATGCACAGATTTCGGAGCACATGACGAAAGCGGTGAAGACGGTCGTGAAATCCGACCGGGTGCGTTCGCTCATGGAGCGCATGACGGAAGGGCGCTTCCGCCACATGCCGGTCGTGGAAAACGGCCGGCTTTGCGGAATCATCTCGATCGGCGACGTCGTGAAATCGCGCCTCGGCGAACTCGAAGCCGAAGCGAGCGCGATGCGCGATTACATTGCCTCGGCTTGAACGGCGCTACTTCTTGTAGATGTCCGACGGATCGAAAGCCCGGTCGGCCTCGATAAATTCGAGCTCTGCGCCGGGCTTTCCCAGCGGAACCGCGCGGTAAAAGCACGACACGCGGCCGGTGTGGCAGGATGCACCAGTCCCGGCAACGCGCACTTTCAGCAGGATCGCGTCCTGATCGCAGTCGACGCGCATTTCCGTCACGGTCTGCACGTGCCCGGATTCCTCGCCCTTCTTCCAGAGCTTGCGGCGCGAGCGCGAATAGTAATGCGCCTGCGCGGTTTCGATGGTCCGGGCTAGCGCCTCCGCGTTCATATGCGCCAGCATCAGCACCGCGCCGGAATCGGCATCCGTCACGACGGCCGTCACGAGGCCATCACCGTCGAAACGGGGCGCCAAAGTCAGGCCCTCTTCGGCATCGTGCGGGGAGGTGGGAGCGGGGAAAGTCACGGTCATCGGGTCAGCGCTGGGCGCCGCGGACGAGCGTGATGAAACGCACCTGTTCGGCAGGATCCTTGGCGAAGACACCGGTAAAGCGGGTCGTCGTGGTGGTCACGCCGGATTTGCGGATGCCGCGCATGGCCATGCACATGTGTTCAGCCTCGATCATTACGGCGACGCCGCGCGGGTTCAGTTCCGCGTCGATCGCCTGGATGATCTGCGAGGTCAGGTTTTCCTGGGTCTGCAGGCGGCGGGCAAAGACGTCTACGACACGGGCGATCTTCGAGAGGCCGACCACGCCGTCTGTGGGGTAATAGGCGACGTGGACCTTTCCAAGGAAAGGAACCATGTGGTGTTCGCAATGAGAATGGAAGGGGATGCCCTCGACGAGGACGACATCCTTGTAGCCCCCGACCTCTTCGAACACGCGCTCCAGAACGTGGGCGGGGTTCTGCTTGTAGCCGCCGAACAGCTCGCTGTAGGCGTTCACCACGCGCTTGGGGGTGTCGATCAGGCCTTCACGGTCCGGATCGTCGCCAAGATACGAAATGAGGGTGCGAACGGCGTCCTCCGCCTCCTCGCGCGAGGGGCGCCTGCTTTCGAGGGCCACGGCTTTGGCGGCAGGGTGCTTGATGATTGCGTCCATGTAACCTTCCGGCCAGCCCCGCATGGCCTGCCGCCCTAAAGTGAGCCGGGTGCATATCGCACCGCGCGCCGTCCACCTATATAATCTTCAACCCGAAAGCCGCAAAAAGGGTTACGGCCACCCGCCCATATAGGACGTGGTGAACCCGGACGTAAGCGGCAGGATCAGAAAATGCTCGACGACATCTATAACAGACGCATCCTGGAACTGGCGGCCGGCATTCCGCATATCGGTCGCCTGGAGAACCCGGATGCATCCGCCACCGCCCATTCCAAGCTGTGCGGCTCGACCGTGACGGTCGATCTGCGGCTGGAAGACGGCAAGGTCTCGGATTTTGCCCATGACGTGAAAGCGTGCGCCCTGGGGCAGGCCTCATCGTCAATCATGGGCGCACAGGTCATCGGGTCCACTCCGGACGAACTCCGCAAGGTGCGGGAGGACATGCGCGCCATGCTGAAAGAAGGCGGCGCGCCGCCGAACGGGCGCTGGGCGGACCTGAAGGTTCTGGAACCAGTGCGGGACTACAAGGCCCGGCATGCCTCCACACTTCTGACCTTCGATGCGGTGGTGGACGCGCTCGATCAGATCGAAAGCCGCAAGAAGGCGGCGGAGTAAGCGCCATTTCTGCCTTGGGTGCCCTCGTTCTCCTGCCGGTCCGGGTCTACCGTCTCTTCATCTCGCCGATGCTGGGAGCAAACTGCCGCTACATGCCGACGTGCTCGGCCTATGCGGAGGAGGCGGTCAAGCGTCACGGTCCGTGGGCCGGCGGCTGGATGATGACGGCACGCCTGTGCCGCTGCCATCCCCTTGGCCCGGCCGGATTCGATGCCGTTCCTGAAAAATTGCCCGTTAACGGCCGCTGGTATATGCCGTGGCGCTATGGCCGATGGACCGGCCGCCACATGGTGCACCGCTTCGACGAGAGGTCGCGCCGTTCTAGCTAACTGAAACCGCTTACCTGCTTGGTTCGCAGGGGTGAGCACGAGGTTTTTTTCATGCCCATTCTGACCTTTCCCGACGGTGCCGCTCGTGAATATCCTGCCGGCACCACCGGCCTCGACGTCGCCAAAGCCATTTCGCCTTCGCTTGCCAAGCGCACCGTCGCGGTGGCGCTCGATGGCACGCTGCATGATCTCTCCGACATCATCCACGCAGACGCGAAGATCGAGTTGCTCAATCGCGAAGACCCGCGCGCGCTGGAACTGATCCGGCACGATGCGGCGCATGTTCTCGCCGAGGCCGTGCAGAGCCTGTTCCCGGGCACGCAGGTCACGATCGGACCGGTGATCGAGAACGGTTTCTATTACGATTTCTTCCGCAACGAGCCGTTCTCGACGGACGACCTCGCGGCCATCGAAAAGCGCATGCGCGAGATCATCGCCAGGGATGCGCCGTTCACGAAGGAAGAATGGTCGCGGGACGAGGCCAAGGAGTTTTTCGGCGCGAAGGGCGAGAGCTTCAAGGTCGAGCTCGTCGATGCCATCCCGGCGGGCGAAACGCTGAAAATCTACAAGCAGGGCGATTGGCTCGATCTGTGCCGCGGTCCGCACATGACCTCGACCGGCAAGGTCGGCAATGCCTTCAAGCTCATGAAGGTCGCGGGCGCGTACTGGCGCGGCGATTCGAACAATCCGCAGCTCCAGCGTATTTACGGAACGGCGTTCGCCAAGCAGGATGAGCTGGATCTCTATCTGCACCAGCTCGAAGAAGCCGAAAAGCGCGATCACCGCCGCCTCGGCCGCGAGATGGATCTGTTTCATTTCCAGGAGGAGGGGCCGGGCACCGTTTTCTGGCATCCGAACGGCTGGACCATGTTCCAGGAACTGATCGCCTATATGAGGCGGCGCCTGCGCCCGCTCGGCTATCAGGAGGTCAATGCCCCGCAGCTCCTCGACAAGTCTCTTTGGGAGATTTCCGGCCATTGGGGCTGGTACAAGGAGAACATGTTCGCGGCGCAGTCGGCGGGCGACGATACCGAAGACGAGCGCGTCTTCGCCATCAAGCCGATGAATTGTCCCGGCCATGTGCAGATTTTCAAGCATGGCCTGAAGAGTTACCGCGATCTGCCTCTGAGGCTTGCGGAATTTGGTTCGGTTCATCGCTATGAACCTTCGGGCGCCCTGCATGGCCTGATGCGGGTGCGCGGCTTCACCCAAGACGATGCCCACATCTTCTGCACCGAGGAGCAACTCGCCGAGGAATGCCTGAAGATCAACGATCTCATCCTGTCGACCTACGCGCATTTCGGGTTCGAGGAGATCGTGGTCAAGCTCTCGACCCGTCCCGACAAGCGTGTCGGTACGGACGCGGCATGGGACCATGCCGAAAGCGTGATGGCCGACGTGCTTCAGGAAATTTCGCGCCGCTCCGGCAACCGCATCAAGACCTCGGTTAATCCGGGCGAGGGCGCGTTCTACGGTCCGAAATTCGAGTATGTTCTGCGCGATGCCATCGGGCGCGACTGGCAGTGCGGAACGACGCAAGTCGACTTCAATCTGCCGGAACGTTTTGGTGCATTTTACATTGGCGCGGACGGCGAGAAGAAGGTGCCGGTCATGGTGCACCGCGCGATCTGCGGCTCCATGGAGCGCTTCCTCGGCATTCTCATTGAGCATTACGCCGGAGCGTTTCCGCTCTGGCTCGCGCCGGTTCAGGCGGTGGTCGCAACGATCACATCCGACGCCGACGGGTATGCACAGGAGGTCGCGGAAACTTTCAGCAAGGCCGGGTTGCGCGTGCAGACGGATCTTCGCAACGAGAAGATCAATTACAAGGTGCGCGAACACTCGCTGGCCAAGGTCCCGGTTCTGGCTGTCGCGGGACGCAAGGAAGCGGCAGAGCGTCTGTTGTCGATCCGCCGTCTCGGGTCGCCCGACCAGACCTCGGTGTCGCTCGATCAGGCGATCGAGCTGTTGAAGGCCGAGGCCCTGCCGCCCGATTTGCGCGGCTGATCAGTTCACGGCCGCGACGTCGACATTGGCGACGCGGCCGGAATGGACGTCGAAGGGCTTTTGGAAAATCTGTCCCTCATAGCGGGCGACGGCGATGTATTCGCCTTCGGCCAGAATGACGTCGTTGGGCGAGGGCAGGTTCTCCGACACGATGTCCCCGCCGGGCGTCAGAATGCTCCAGACGGCATCGGAAATGGCGCTGCCGCTCGTGCCGAGCAGCCTGAGGTCGATCCGGCCTGCTTTGTGAAGAACATTGGCTTCCGTCAGCTTGCCCGGCTCGACGCGGATTTCCGAAATGATCTTGGCGTTCGCCTGACCATAGGTCGACGTGATCTGGTAAAGCCCGGCCTTCAAGCGCAGCAGAACGCCGGATTTGACGCGCGCAACGAGTTCTTCGTCCGTGCCGTCCGTCCGGTGAATCTCGAACTCAAGTTCATCCGGGGGGATCTGTTTTTCCCCGATCATACCCTTGAAGCGCAGCGCTCCGACATCGAGTGCAATTTGCAGGGAAACCGATTCGGTGCCGACAACCACATGTTGCGTCTCGGCGGCAAGGCCGTAGGCGACGTGCAGGATGTAGCCGCCCGGATCGAGCGTCACGAAAGGTTTTGCGTCGGTCGATTCGAGAACGAGCGGATAATTTCCGTTGACGTCCGCCTGGTCGGCGAAGATGCGCCAGCGAAGCCCGCTGTCGATGGGCGTCGAATCGGCAAAAAACAATGCGCTCAGGCTGAGCACCGTCTTCGTGAGGGAGCCGGGGCTTACGGGAGCAAGATTGCGCCGCATATCCGGTTGCAGCTCGAGCGGTGAGGGCAAGCCCATCGGCATGCCGTCCTGCGGTGCAAGCGATGTTGCTCCGCCGAACTGGGCGCGAGCACCCGGCGCGACCGCGAGCAGAAATGCGGCGCCAAGGGCACAGGCCGATGCACGGGCGATGAACCTCGTCATGTCATCCGTGTTCCCGAAAAACGGGGCATTTGCAAGACGGCGCTTTGGCAATTGCCGCTTTGCCCGCCATTTGCGAAACAGGAGCCCCACGCGGATTGGATCATGACCGACACCAAAGACCTTCTTCTCAGCCGCCGTTCCGTGCCAGCCTTCATGCTGCATGAACCTGGCCCCGACGCCACACAGATCGAGACCTTGCTCACAGCGGCGAGCCGCGTGCCGGATCATGGCAAGCTGACGCCCTGGCGCTTTATCCTCGTCGAGGGCGCGGCCCGCGCGAAATTGGCCGAGGCCTTTGCGAGGCTCCATCTCGCCGAGGGCGCGGATCCGAAAAAGGTCGAGGAAGACAAGAAGAAGCTCGATGCGCCGCTCACGGTCATCGTTGTGAGCCGCGCCGGGCCGCATGTGACGATTCCCGAATGGGAACAGGTGCTGTCGGCAGGAGCCGTCTGCATGAACCTCATCGTCGCGGCCCATGCGCTTGGCTTCAAGGCGAACTGGCTCACCGGCCGCCCGGCCTATGACCGGGCCTCGATGGACCTGCTCGGGCTGGCCCATGAGGAGCGCATTGCCGGCCTCATTTATATCGGCTCCTCCGACCAGGTGCCGCCCGATCGCCCGCGCCCGCCGCTCGATGAGATCGCGGTGCGGTGGCAGGGGTGAGCGTCGTGCACTTCTACGAGCCGTCGAAGGGGCACGGCCTGTCGCACGACCCGTTCAAGGCCATCATTGCGCCGCGGCCCATCGGCTGGATTTCGACCGTCGATAAGGCAGGACGCGGCAATCTCGCGCCCTACAGTTTCTTCAACGCGTTCTCCTCGGTGCCGCCGATCATCGGCTTTTCGAGCGAAGGCTGGAAGCACTCGGCCGCAAACGTCGCGGCGACGCGCGAGTTTGTCTTCAATCTCGCAACGAGCGCGCTTGCGGATCAGATGAACCGCACCGGCGCGGCGCTGCCGGAGGGTGAAGACGAAATGCTGGCCGCGGGCCTCACGCCCGCGCCGTGCCGTCTTGTGAAGGCTGCGCGCGTTGCCGAAAGTCCGGCAGCGCTGGAATGCCGCCTGATCGAGATCATCGAGCTCAAGGATCTCGATGGCGTGCCGCTCGGCCGGTTTTTGATCCTCGGTCAGGTCGTCGGTGTGCACATCGACAGCGCCTTCCTGACACCCGAAGGCCTGTTCGACACGGCCCGTGCATCGCCGCTCGCGCGCTGCGGCTATCTTTCGGATTACGCGGAGGTTTCCAGTCTCGTGACACTCCATCGGAAATGACGCAAAAGCTCGGCATTAACTCTTCATTTACCACGTTCGGTCGATGGTGATTTGTCCCGGAAAGGGGTGATTCCAACCGATCGGTTCTGCCTCGATGAGTGTCTGGTCCGTCAGCGATGTGACGCAAGGCATTGCGGGAACGCTCCGCAAGGCTGCGAGCGCAACTGGCGCGGGCTTCGATTATCTCGTCAAGACGGCGATGCGCGAGTCCAGTATGGACCCGTCCGCAAAGGCCAAGACCTCTTCCGCAGCGGGGATGTTCCAGTTCGTGGAACAGACCTGGCTGCAGACGGTCAAGGAAGCGGGACCGAAGCATGGCCTCGACAAAGAAGCCGCCGCCATCACCAAATCGGCCAATGGCCGTTACAGCGTCGCCGATCCCAAAGCGCGCCAGCAGATTCTCGATCTTCGTTTTGACGCGGAGACCGCCGCGCTCATGGCGGGCGAGTTCACCGGGCGCAACAATGCGGTCATGACATCGGCGCTGCGCCGGCCGCCCAGCGAGGGCGAGCTTTACGCAGCGCATTTTCTCGGCGCGCAGGGCGCGACCGATCTCATCCGCCTTGCAGGCGCCGCGCCCGAGGCGAAAGCGGCTTCCTATTTTCCAGAGGCCGCAAGCGCGAACCGCTCAATTTTCTACAGCGGGGGCAAGGCACGCAGCGCGGCCGATGTGCTCGCGACGGTCACCGGCAAGCACGACAAGATGTCCGTGCCGGCGACCATGACAGCGTCTGCGTCCCCCGCGACGAGGGCAAGCAGCGCGCCGGGCCTGTTCACGGACCTTGAGCCGTCCACGCCGACTTTGGCCTACGCCGAAGACAGGCCGGTTTTTCATTCCATGTTTCAGACCGCGCGGCGTCCGCCGGTCTCATCATATGTACAGGGAATCTGGGCGGATCTCGCCCCGGCTTCCGCAACGGGGGCGGGACGGGTCGTGCAGACACGTTCCGCTGTGGGTTCGACTGAGCCACTGGATCTTTCGGGCTTCATGAAGCCCGAACTCCAGCGGGGGGCTAAAGACATCTGATGATCGTACAGCGTTTTCTTGCCTGGGCACCGACAGCGCCTGCACCGCAGCGCGCCGAGGCTGCTGGCGCTCTCGCCAGGGCCTATCTTTATTCCGGACTGTCGCGTCAGGACTTCCAGGCTGCCGAAGCGGCGCTCACCATGCTCCTCGACGACGACTCGCGCGACGTGCGCCGCTGCATCGCCGAGGCACTGGCCCCGAGCCCCTTCGCGCCGCGTCACATCATCCGCGCTTTGGCCCACGATGTTCCGGAGGTCGCGATTCCGGTTCTCATCATGTCGCCGGTGCTGGACGACAACGAGCTTATCAATCTCATTCCGACACGAGGTGAAGAAGAGCAGGCGGCCATTGCTGCGCGCGATCCGTTGTCTCCGGCCGTGTCCGCCGTCATTGCCGAGATCGGCACGCCGATGGCCTGCGCTATCCTCGTCTGCAATCTGGGCGCCGCATTGACCCGGCGCACCTTTGCCCGGCTCGCGGAGCGTCACGGCGCGGACCCGAGCGTGCGCGATGCATTGCTGGAGCGTCGGGATCTGCCGATTTCCATCCGCCAGAGCCTTCTCGTCGAACTCGCGGGAATGCTCGGGCAGACGGCGGTCAACCGCTTCAGCCTCAACGAAGAGCGCGTCCGTCAGATGACGCAGGACGCATGCGAACGCGCGACGCTTCTCCTCGCTGAAGTTTCGCCGTCCACGTTGGGTGCGCTTCTCAGTCATCTGCGCCAAAGCGGTCAGTTGACCACCGCGCTGCTCCTGCGGGCCCTGGTGAACGGCGACCTCGATTTCATCGAGGCCGCGTTTGTAGAACTGACGGGTCTTGGCGCCGAACGGGTGCGCCAGCTTCTGGCCGAGCCGCATCGTGCCGGCTTCCGCGCGCTGTACCGGGATGCCGGCCTTCCGCTGTCTGCCGCCGATCCGTTCGCCGAGGGCCTGGCGGCCTGGGTCGAACTTCGCGCCTGCGACATTTCGGGAGCGCCTGCGCGTCGGCACGTTGCCGAGCGTGCACTTGCAAAGACCGATACGGGAGATATCGCCGGGCCTGCCGAACTGTTCCGTCGCATGGTGACGGATGCGGCGCGCGAGGAGGCGATGGACGCTCTTCGTCCCTACACGCAGCCCCGCCTCACGGCAGCCTGATCAGTAGACTTCGCTGTTGATTTTGACGAAGCGGTCGACGCCGATGATCGCTTCGCGCGCCGTGCGCAATTCAGCGATGACGCTGCGCGCGATCGAATTGTCCTCGCGCATTTCATCGCGCACGATCGCTCGGATTGCATCCACATGCGCGTCGATCAGTTCGATGATCTGGCGTTCGATGGCTTCGACACCATCGATCAGATCGCAAAGACCGTCGGCGATTTCGCCGGCAAGCGGATAGCCGAACGTGCGGCCCTGGCCACGGATGTCGTGCGAGGCGCGGTAGAGAACCTGCTGATTGTCGACGTCTTTTGGCGCGGTCTTGAATTTTTCGCGCGCGGCCTCGAGCTTGGTTGTCTCGTCCGACATCCACGCCACGAAATTGGTTTCGAGCTGGGCGAGCGCCTTTTCGGCACGCTCCAGCGCGTCCGCATCGAACCCGTCTTTGGTCGCGCCCGTCCCGCCGATCGCCATTGCGCGGTCGCGCAAAGTGGTCGGAGGAATGATGATGGAGTGGTCCTTGTGGACGATGGTCTCCGGCTTTTTTTCCAGACGTCTCATGGCGCCGCTCACATCGCCCCCCGCGCTTTGTTGTAGAGGGGCTGCTGTTCGATGATTTCCGCACCGGCGGCGCCGGGCCCGCGCCGTTCCTGGCCTCCGTAATTGCTGCTCGACGTACGCCGGCGATCGGGGCCGAAATAATCGCGCGTCTGTACGAACGGACGTGGATTGACGACGACGTTGAGAATGCGCTGATACAGCGATTTGGCTGAGATCGGCTTGCAGAGGAACTCGGTGACGCCGGCATCGCGGGCGCGCAGAACGCGGCTTTTCTCCGAATGGCCGGTCAGCATGATGATCGGTGCGTACGGGTTCGCATTGGCGCCCGGCTTGCGGATCATCGCCGTCAGTTCGAGCCCGTCGAAGATGGGCATGGCCCAGTCCGTGATGACGATGTCGGGAAGATAGGTCGTGTAGGCTTCGAGGCCGGCCGCACCGTCTTCGGCCTCATAGACCTCGCGCGCGCCGAAGCTGTGGAGCAGCGTTCGCAGGATGCGTCGCATATGGGCGTTGTCGTCGATGACGAGGAAACGCAATTTGTTGAAGTCGACGCGGATCATGTTCTAACGGAGCCTTCGGCAGCCGTTATCACCTTGCCACAATTCGGTTAACACAAGGTTCGGTTGCGCTCAGCGCCCCGAGAACTGCTCGGCGATGATGCGTTCTTCCATTCCGTGGTCGGGATCGTGAAGCATCACCATGCCGCGGTCCCGGTCGAGGCGGATGATGACCTCGACGGCATTGCGGAATTCGGTGTGGTCGGCGACAGCCGATGCCGGGCGCTTGACCGGATCGAGCACGCCGAGCCGCACTTCGGAACTGTCGGGAAGCAGCGCGCCGCGCCAGCGCTTTGGCCGGAACGGGTTCAGCGGCGTCAACGCCAGGAGATTGGCGTTGAGGGGAACGATCGGGCCATAGGCCGAATGGTTGTAGGCTGTCGACCCGGCGGGGGTCGCAACCAGCGCCCCGTCGCCGATCAACTCCTTCATGCGGATCGTCCCGTCGACCCAGATTTCGAGCTTCGCCGCCTGAAAGCTCTGGCGGTAGATCGAGACCTCATTGATCGCACGGGCGAAATGCCGGTTTCCCTCGATGTCGAGGACATGCATGACGAGCGGACGGATGCGCGTCGGAACGGCCGCTTCGAGACGCTCGCGCAGGCCTTCCTCGCGATAATCGTTCATCAGGAAACCGACCGTGCCGCGATGCATGCCGTAGATTGGCGTGCCCTTGTCCATCAGGCGGTGCAGCGCCTCCAGCATGAGGCCATCGCCGCCAAGCGCGACAACGACATCGGCCTCATCAAGGGGGACATTTCCATAGGCGTGTGACAGGCGCCGAGCGGCCGTTCGGGCTTCGTCCGCTCCAGAGGCGACGAAGGCGATCTTGCTGAAGCGCGGCGGTGCCAGCGGCTCCGGTTCCGGATGCAGCCCGTCGACCACCAATCCATCAAATGACGTTGTCGTCGGCACGAGGTATCACCGGAGCGAATGCACTGGAAAACACCCTAACGGACAAGCCGTAAGGGCGAGCTTAACGCGAGGCTTACATGCAGGAAGCGGCTTTCGTCTACACCACCTGGCCTTCAATGCATCAAGCGGAGGCCGCAGGGCGCGGCTTTGTCGAGGAAAAGCTCTGCGCCTGCGTCAATATTCTTCCGGGCATGGTGTCCGTCTACGCTTGGCAGGGCAGTCTCGAGCGGGCGGAGGAGGCTGTGATGATCCTCAAGACCCGCAAAGAGAAGGTCGGCGCACTGATGGACGCCGTCCGAGCGATCCACCCGTACGACGTTCCGGCCATCGTGGAAGTGGCGGTTGCGGGCATGGACCCACGCTACCTCGCGTGTGTCTTCGCCGAAACCGCGTCCTGACGCCTAGATCGCCGGATTCCAGAAGGCGGGCACGAAATCATATTTGTCGCCAGCCTTGGCGATATGGCCCGTGGCCGGGAAGGGGAAGTGATAACCTTGCACGCGAAGCCGGTCGGCGGCCGCCATGTCGAACAGAGTGCGGCGGCTTTCTTCGGCCGTTGCCGCGTCCATGTCGAAGGTCACGTGCCAGCCCGGATTGCGCACAAACAGCGCTGGATGGTTTGACGTGTCCGACAGCACGAGCACCTGGTCGGCGCCCGAAGCCACGCGGAAGGCCATGTGCCCCGGCGTATGGCCATAGGCGGCGATCGAGGTGATGCCGGGCACGATCTCCTTTTCGGCGCCGTACTGCGCGATGTCCTTGGCGATCGGCTGGAATATTTTGCGTGCGGCGGCAAAGGCGCCTTTGCGGCCTTCGGGCGCGCGGCTCGCTTCGCCTTCGTCCATCCAGTATGCCCATTCGGCCTCGGGCACCATAACCTCGGCGTTCGGGAAGGCTTTTTTGCCGTCCTTGGTCATGAGGCCCATGATGTGATCGCCGTGAAAATGCGAGATGACCACCGCATCCACGGCCTTGTTGTCCAGTCCGGCCGCTTCCATATTCTCGACCAGATGGCCAGCCGTCGGCGAAAGCTGACCGCCCGTCCCGGTGTCGATGAGAACAACCCGGTGTCCCGTATTGACGATAAGCTGTGTGTACGGAATGGCGAGCTTGTCCGTTGGCAGAAAAGCTGTTTCGAGGGCGGCCTTGACGTCATCGAGCGATGCGTTCTTGACGAAACTCTCATCGACCGGACGCGAGCCGACACCGTCATTGATTGCGGTGACCTCGAATTCCCCGATCTTGTAGCGGTAGATCCCGGGCACCTGGCGGCCGGCGGCGGGCGCCGCTGCGGCGGCCGGCGCGATCTTCAGGGCAGGAAGCGCGGCGGTTGCGGCGAGGGCGCCGAACGCGGCGCGGCGTGTCAGTTCGGTCATCGCTGAGCGTCCTTCTCGATGCGTTCATCCCGTGATGGGCGCAACATGCCCCGATCTGCGAGAGACGGGCGTCACGTCTTCGTGACGCTCCGCCACTTTCGTCGGCTGTTCTCCCAGACTTTCTTTTTCAGGGCAAGGAACGCGCCTCCGCCTCCGGCGTTGATGCAGAACCAGAAAATGCGTCCGGAGGGAGAGCGGAATGAATGTGGGTGAACTCACAAACGATCAGCTCAAACGGGCAGTTACCAGCCGCCTGCGCACCGGCGAACTTGATCTTCTTCTGCGGGAGGTCGCCCGGCGCAGCCTTGTCATCGGAATAGACTACCAGACATCATCCTCGGATTCCGACGACGTGCCGTTGAGGCTCAATCTGTCGTTCGAAGACCTGCCGGTCTCCTCCGGCCATTGAGAGACATCAAAGAACGTGAACGACCAGTCCCAGACCTCGGTTATTGCCGCACATGGTGCGGACCAACTGCCTTCAGTCATTGTCGACAGCTACAATGTGGAAGCCAAAGACGGAGACGGTTTCCTTGGAGACCGCGCCTCGAACCGCGCCTTTCGCTCCATTCTCGATGAGTGGCGAAAGACCGTCCGCAAATATGGCGATGACCCTCTGGGAGAGGATTCGAGCGCCGAAATCTCGAAAAAGAAACTCGACAAGGCTCTTGTGGGAGAAGACATCGAGGCCGCCGGCCTCGTCCTTGGCACCGTCGAGGAATTCGCCCAGGCGCTGGCCAAGGTCATTGGCCGTTTTCTGAAGCTGAAGGATTGGAAGGGCACCGAACGCATCGCGATCGGCGGTGGCCTGCGCGGCAGTCGTGTCGGCGAACTCGCGATCGGGCGTGCGTCGGTCATTCTCAAATCGGAGGGATTGAAGGTCGAATTGAAGCCGATCCGCTACGACCCCGATGAAGCCGGGCTGGTCGGAGCGGTCCATTTGGCACCCTCATGGCTGTTCAAAGGCTACGATGCCATTCTCGGCGTCGATATCGGCGGCACGAATATCCGCGCCGGCATTGTCCAGATGAACGGCCGCGGTTCGGACCTGTCGCGCATCGAGGTCGTCGAATCGGAGCTGTGGCGCCATCGCGACGAAAAACCGAGCCGCAGCGAGTCGGTGAAAAAGCTCATTTCGATGCTGGAAGGGCTCATCGCCCATGCCGGCAAGAACAAGATCAGTCTCGCCCCGTTCATCGGCATCGGCTGCCCGGGTCTCATCAACGCCGACGGCTCGATCGAGCGAGGTTCGCAGAATCTTCCCGGAGACTGGACGTCGGAGAAATTCCATCTGCCGACGCTCATCCGCGAGGGCATTCCGAAAATCGAAGGCCATGAGACGGTCGTGGTCATGCACAACGATGCGGTCGTTCAGGGTCTTAGCGAACTGCCGAACATGCTGGATGTGAAGCGCTGGGGAGTGTTTACAATCGGAACGGGTCTCGGCAACGCTCGTTTTGCGAACAGGGCCGAGAAAAACTAGCGTACCGCTTTGCGGCATTGACCTTCCGGCGAGTCTTCGTGACTCTCCCGAAAGTTAGCAGAAGGCGGGGGGCTTACGGGGTGGGGCGGCGGGAACCGATGATTGCGACCATCCGGGGGCGCCTTGTTCTGATGACTCTCGGGATGCTGATCCCGGGATTTCTGATCGGCGCCTATCTTCTGTGGGACAGCTACAACAATTCCCGCGCCGCCTTCGAGCGGCAGTTGAGCGAAACCGCGCGTGCGCTGTCGCTGGTCGTTGACCGGGAACTTGGGCAAGCCGCCGCGCTCAATCGCGCGCTGTCGACCTCTCCATATGTAACCGAGGGTGATTTTACGGCCTTCGACCGGCAGGCCCGCCAGATCGAGCGGGATGAGGACACATGGGTCATCCTGACCGACGAGAGCGGTAGGCAGCTTGTAAACACATCCGCCCCGGCGGGTGCACCGTTGCCTGCTTCGCTGGGTGAAAACCCGAATCTCTGGCGCCAGCTTCAGCAAGGCGACACCGTCGTGTCGAACCTGACGGAAATTCCAGGCGAGGCCGAGCCTGTCATCATGGTTCACTCGCCCGTTCTGGTAGGCCCCGATATCCGGTATGCGCTGTCCTTCGCCATGCGGCCCAAGGTTTTCGGTCGCACGCTGGCCGAGCAGGATCTGCCGTCGGGGTGGAACGGCAACATTTTCGACCGGGATCAGAACCTCGTTGCCCGCAGCACAGGCGGGGCTTCGCTGATCGGGCGCAAGCCGAGCGGTCCTGTGAATGACGCCATCAAGCAAACCGAAGCCGGCGTTGTCGAGAGCGTGTCCTTCGACGGCTTGCCTACCATCGTCGCCCACAGCCGCTCGCCCGCCTATCGATGGACCTTTGCGGTTTCGGTTCCCCGGGATCAGCTGACGAGCGCGATCACGCGCAATCTGTTCCTCGCGGCGGTCGGCGGTCTGGGAATTCTGGTTTTCGGAACCATCCTGTCCGCCTTCGTTGCGCGCAGCATTTCGAGGCCCGTCGAGGGGCTGGTCGAGACGGCGCGGCTTCTCGGACAAGGCAAGGAAGCAGACCCTCCCGATACGTCCATCCGGGAGGTCAGGGCCGTCGCCGAGGGGCTGCGCGGCGCGGCCGACGATCTCGCGGCGCGCACCGTCGATCTGCGTTCAAGCGAGTCGCGTTTGCGGCTGGCCGTGCAGGCCACAGGTCTCGGCATCTGGGACGTCGATGTCCTCACCGGACAGCGAACCTGGTCTCCCGAGTTCTACACGATCCTTGGTTTGCCGCCCGAGAGCGATGCCAGTATGGACGCCTTCCTCAGATGCATACATCCCGAGGACCGGTCCTGGGTAACGCGCCGCTACACCGATTTTCTGCGCGGTGTGACGGCCGGTTTCTATGAAGCTGAATTCCGCATATGCCGCGCCGACAACAATCAGGAGCGATGGGTCAACGTCTCGGGACGCCTTCTGCTGGACGGCGAGCAAAATCCTCTGCGCGCCAGCGGCACCATGTTCGATCTCACCGAACGTCGCCGGAGCGAGGACAGTCTGCGGGAAAGCGAGGAGCGTTTCCGCTCCATGGCGGATTCGGCGCCCGCCCTCATCTGGATGACCGACAGCGACGGGCGCCTGATTTTCGCAAACCGCTATCACGAAAGCTTTTTCGGTCTCAACGCCGAGCAGATTCTCAAGGGTGGCTGGGCAAGCCTCATCGAGCCGGAAGACCTTGCCGATTTCACCGCAGAACTCGAAACGGCCTTTGACCGCCGGCAGCCTTTCCGCCGCGGTGTGCGGGTGCGTGACGGCGCCGGGTCGACACGCTGGCTCCTGTGCGAGGGGGCGCCACGCAAGAACGGGCCGGTCACCGATTTTCTCGGCTACGTCGGTTGCAATGTCGACATCACACAGAGCAAGCTTGCCGCCGATGCGCTCGAGCGCCGTATTGACGAACGAACGAGCGAACTCGCCGCCGCGAACCGGCAGCTTCTTGCCCAGATCGAAGAGCGCGAGCGCGTCGAGGAAACGCTGCGGCAGGTGCAGCGGCTGGAGGCCGTGGGCCAGTTGACGTCGGGCGTTGCGCACGATTTCAACAATCTGCTGACGGTGGTTCTCGGCAACCTCACCTTCATCGAGCGCACCGCCACCGAGGCACCGGTCCGAAAGCGTCTGGCGAACATGCGCATGGCCGCCGAGCGGGGCGCCTCTCTCGTGGCGCAGCTTCTCGCCTTCTCGCGTCGTCAGCGGCTCGAGCCGAAGATCGTCAATCTCAGCGAGACCGTCGGCAATATGCGCGAGCTTTTGCAGAGCTCGATGGGAGGCAGCGTCGCTGTCGAAATTCATATGGAAGAGGATCTGTGGCCGGCGCTCGTCGACCTGACGCAGATCGAGCTCATCATTCTCAACCTGGCGATCAATGCCCGCGATGCGATGGATGTCGGCGGGCTTCTCAAGGTCTCCACCGCGAATGTCTCGCTGAAGGATCAGCCTTTGCGACCGGAAGAGCCCGCGCCCGGCGATTATGTCGTGGTGTCCGTGGCGGATTCCGGTTCGGGCATGAACGAAGAGGTGAGGGCGCGTGTCTTCGAGCCCTTTTTCACCACCAAGGAAGTGGGCAAAGGCTCGGGTCTCGGGCTCAGCCAGGTGCTCGGCTTCGCCAAGCAATCGGGCGGAGGCGTGCGCCTCGAAACCTCGGAGGGCCGGGGAACGGTCGTGAATGTCTTTGTGCCGCGCGCATCCGGGGTGCTGGAGAGAGAGCAATCGGGAATGGTGCCTGTGCCGGCCCCAGAGCCGAAGACCATTCCGCGGATCCTGCTCGTCGATGACGACGATCTCGTGCGCGATGTCACCGGGCAGAGGCTGGAGGAGCTGGGCTATGACGTGAAGCAGGCCGGCAACGGCCCGTCGGCGCTGCTGGAACTCGAGCAAGACCCGGAGATCGATCTCCTCATCCTCGACTTCGCAATGCCCGGCATGAACGGCGCGGAAGTCGCGCGTGCCGCCCGCAAAAGGCGTCCGGATATTCCGCTGTTCTTCCTCACCGGCTACGCCGACCTGACCGCCCTTGGCGAATTTGCGTCTGAACCGATCCTGCACAAGCCATTCCGGGACGCTGAACTCTCCGAGCAGGTCGTGTCGGTTCTTCAGACCGCCAAGAGCGGCGAAGTCCTCAATCCGGTTTCCTGATAAGCTCCCAGCGTTTTCTCCGGCGTCCAGCGGACGCAAACCTGCAGATACGTCTTGGCCGAGTTCTCAGTCTATTCCTGGATGTTTCTGGCGGCCCTGATCGCGGGGACGTTTCTGCCCTTCATGCCGGGCTCGTCCGAAGTGGTCATGGCGGGTCTTCTGGCGTCCGGGAATGGTGAGCCGTGGTTGCTCGTTCTCTCAGCGACCATCGGCAATGTGCTGGGCGCGATCATCAATTATGTCGCCGCCCGCTATCTGTCGGGGCTCACGGACCGCAAATGGTTTCCAATCACCGAAGCGCAGCTTGCCCGGTCCTCGAACTATTTCAACCGCTATGGGGTCTGGGTGCTGCTGCTGACCTGGCTGCCGGGAATCGGCGACGTCATCACGGTGATCGCAGGTCTCCTGCGCACCCCCTTCGGCATCTTCTTCCTGCTGACGGCCCTCGGAAAATTCATCCGCTACGTCGCCATCATGGCAGGGTTCAGCTTCTTCTAGCAGGATCGGCTTGAAGCCGGGCCGCGTCTCGGCTAACCCTCCGCACGGCGCCGGATTAGCTCAGCGGTAGAGCAGCGGTTTTGTAAACCGAAGGTCGGGGGTTCAATCCCCTCATCCGGCACCATCTTTCTCATTCGCCAAGGCTTGCGCGTGGCCGCTTCGGTGGATGGATTGCTCTTCGTGAAAACAGACCTTGCTCGAAGCCGGCCTGCTCATAACCGCGAACTGTAAGTAATACATTCGATCCAGATTGTCCCCGCCGCGCGCGGGCAGTATTGTCGTGCCGGGCTACTGGTAATCATGAGAAAATTTTTCGAAAAATTGTTTCCTAAAAAAAAGCAAACCCAACGTGAGCCAGCAGCCGAACCACTACGCCATCCAAACAAGCTTCATGCTCTTGAGCGGATAAAGTCTTTGGGCATCCCGGTCAAAACCATCCTCGACGTTGGCGTCCTGAGTGCCACTCCCGATCTCATATCGGCGTTTGGAGCCTGCAAGCATCTTCTTTTCGAACCAATCGTCGAATGGAACAGCACGATAGAGCAGAACTATCACCACGTTCCGCATGAAATACTGAATGTTGCGGTTACGGACCATGTGGGTGTGGTGAAGCTTGCGACGGCCTCGATCATGTCCGGAATGGAGATTTCACATGCTTACATCGTAAAGGATCCAAAAGATGGCATGGGGCAGCGCGAGGTTCCGGCAACGACCATAGACGCGGTTCTTGAGGACCGTAGCGAGGAGGGTCCGTTTCTTCTGAAAATTGATGTCGACGGAGTCGAACTGGACGTCTTGCGTGGGGCCAAGAAGACCCTTGAAAGATGCAGCGTTGTTGTAATCGAGGCGACGCTCCGGACTGCACCGGATCGCATGGCGGCCGTTCGTGCCGAAGGATTCCAGCTCTTCGAGCTTGTAGATCTTTGTTATTACGACAGGACCCTTTACCAGGTCGACCTGGTTTTCGTAAATCCGCAGTTTTTAGGATCTGTGTGCATGCCCGACATTGCAAAATTTGACCAGTCGAAGTGGGTCAATTACCAGCACTGACAGGCTAAAATCAGAAGGTCCGGACGCTGCGCGGTGAGGTGGTCTTTTAGAGCCTGCTCATCGTCCGCAGCGGGGAACCGAAAGCCGCGTTGGGGATTACCCTTTTCTGGAGGTTTTCCCTTATGAACCGTAACACCCTTGTCGTCATCATCATCGTACTTGCCGCCGTTGTGGGCTTTTTCGCCTATCAGGCTTACGAGCGGGATCAGAACACGCTCGACATCAGCGTCGGGGAAGGCGGTGTAAAGATCGACTGACGTCAGGTGAGGGCGGCGATGGCCAGCGCAAGCTCGCGCTTGACGGCCTGTTTGTCGAAATCCTCGTGAACCTGCAGAAGATTTGCAATTATGTTGTTACGGAGAAGTACGGGGTCACGGCCTCGTACTTTTTCGTGAAGCGGCAGGATGGCAAAGATTTCCTCCGCAAGGCTCGAAGGAATGTCCTTGACGGCCTGCACGGGCCGCACCTGAAACCGCCCGATCTGCTCCACGCTGGCGGAGGTCAGTTCGCTCCATTCCTCGGGCGTCACGCCACGGGGCTCGTGCGCGGCAAAAACCGCCTGAGCGATGTGCTGAAATCCGGATAAAAGCGCGGCTTGATCGGAAGCGTCGGGACGAAGAATGCCTTCCATGACCTCGGCCACAAGCACGACGCCGCGCGGATAGGCCAGCCAACGCGATCGCTCCAGAGCTTCCTTGAACTGAACTTCCGAAAAGAGCGGCTGCCACAGATAACCGGCGGCCGCGCGCGAATACTCGAAAATCGCTTTCTGGCTCACGAAAGCGGCGTTACGATCAAGGAAGTCCTGCGCGGCGGCCCTGTCGCAAAGGGGCGCAGGCCTGGTGCCGAAGATTTTCAAGCTCATTCCCATAAATCCCGTCGGAGCGGCTGATTCACCCGCATTATGCCAGTCTGCCGCGTCAGGCACATTCCGACAGCAATAGGAAAAATTGCCCTATTGTACATAAGTCTTATAGAATTGCGGTGTTTTCTTGACGGGCGTGGCTCCCCCCCGCGACATTTCGCAGCTAACCTGACGTTGTGTTCCCGAGTTCTGATCGGCGAAGGGGATGCGCCGGCTGGTTCGGGACTTTATCGCAAGGCGCCAAAATAAAGCGCCTGCTCGGGAGGACCGCACCATGAAAACTCCGAATGCAGAGTTGCATTGGGAGAAAACCCGCAGGCTCATGTTCATCATGCTGGGCTTGTGGTTTTTCTTCTCATTCATCGTCCATTTCTTTGTAAACGCGCTCAACAGCATCGTCATCTTGGGCTTCCCGCTCGGCTTTTACATGGCCGCGCAGGGCTCGCTGATTGCGTTCGTCGTCATGCTGTTCTGGTTCGCCAAGCGCCAGGATTCGATAGATCGCGAATGCGGCGTGGCTGAAGATTAAGGGGAGGGGAATCATGTCGTCGACATCAATCCCCCGAACCGGGGGCACCGAATTCACCGACAATCTCAACAAGGTCTATGGTCTGTATACCGGCGGCTTTGTTGTGTTCGTCCTGTTCCTCGCCTTCCTTGAATGGATGGGCGTGCCGAACTCGATCATCGGCTATCTGTTCGTTTTCTTTACGCTGGCGGTCTATGCCGGCATCGGCGTTCTGTCCCGCACCATGCAGGTGTCGGAATATTACGTCGCCGGCCGGCGTGTTCCGGCCGTTTACAACGGTATGGCCACGGGCGCGGACTGGATGTCCGGCGCCAGTTTCGTCGGCATGGCGGGTACGCTGTACCTCTTGGGTTACGATGGCCTTGCCTTCGTGCTCGGCTGGACCGGCGGTTATGTGCTCGTCGCCGTTCTCGTCGCGCCCTACCTGCGCAAGTTCGGTGCCTACACGGTTCCAGACTTCCTGTCGTCTCGATATGGCGGCAATTTTGCGCGGTTCTTCGGCATCGTCGTTCTGTTCTGCTGCTCCTTCACCTATGTGGTGGCGCAGATCTACGCCACGGGCATCATCGCATCGCGCTTCATCGGCATCTCATTCGAGATCGCGGTGTTCGTCGGTTTGCTGGGCATTCTGCTGTGTTCCATGCTTGGCGGCATGCGGGCGGTGACCTGGACGCAGGTGGCGCAATACATCGTCCTGATCATTGCCTACCTGATCCCGGTCGTCTGGCTGTCCACGAAGCAATACGGCATTCCCGTGCCGCAGCTGACTTACGGACAGGCACTGCAGGAAATCGCGTCCCTCGAGCAGCAGCTCGTGGCGGCCGGCAGCACGTTGAAGGCTCACACGCAGCCCTTTACGAGCTATTCGCCGCTGAACTACTTCGCGCTCATTTTCTGTCTGATGCTGGGTACGGCGTCCCTGCCGCACATCCTCATGCGCTACTTCACGACGCCAAGCGTTCGTGACGCGCGTAAATCGGTGGCGTGGTCGCTGTTCTTCATCTTCCTGCTCTACTTCACGGCGCCTGCTTATGCGGCTTTCGCCAAGCTGGAAGTCTATCAGAACGTCATTGGTGCGAGCCTCGAGGCACTGCCTCAATGGGTCTACACCTACGGCAATATCGGCCTGATGAAGGTGTGCGGCGTCGATGCCAAGTCAGTAGCCGATGTTGCGGCGGCGTGCGGGCAGGTTGCGGGTCATCCCGGAACGCTGCGCGTGCAGGATCTGGCGATCAATGCGGACGTTATCGTGATCTCCACGCCGGAGATTGCGGGGCTTCCGTATGTCATCGCGGGCCTTGTGGCCGCGGGTGGTCTTGCGGCAGCGTTGTCCACCGCGGACGGTCTGCTGCTCGCCATAGCCAACGCGCTCAGCCACGACATCTACTACAAGATGGTCGATCCGAGCGCGCCTTCGGCACGCCGGCTCATCGTGGCGCGCGTTCTGCTGGTCGTTGTCGCCATAGCGGCGGCGGCGACGGCGGCCACGCGTCCTGCCGACATTCTGGCAATGGTGTCCTGGGCCTTCAGTCTCGCTGCGGCGGGCCTGTTCCCGGCGCTCGTGCTCGGGATCTGGTGGAAGCGAACCACAACAGCGGGCGCACTCGCCGGGATCGCGGCCGGTTTCGGCATAACGATCTTCTACCTTGTCGTTACCCGTTACTATCCGGCGCTGGGCGTCGAAAGCTTCGGCATGACCTCGCTCCTCAATCCGATAACCGGCGCGCCGGTTGTCGATGTTGCGGCAGCTCTGGCCAATCCGGAGACGGTGGGCGCTGTCTTGGCGTCCAAGGTCGGCTGGTTCGATGTCACCAACATCTCGTCTGCCCTGTTCGGTGTTCCGATCGGGTTTGCGGTGATGATCCTCGTCAGTCTTGTCACTCCCGCCCCGTCGCGGGAAATGCAGGACTTCATCGATGCGGTCCGGCGTCCGCGCGGTGAAACGCTGATGCAGGAAAAGACCACCTGATACGTCCGTAAACGGGAAGGGGGCCGCTGGACGGCCCCCTTTTTCGTCTTTACAGGGGCTCCATGGAAAATCCATTCCTCGCGCAGTGGTATTACCATCTGCCGAATTTCATTCTTGCCGCGTTGGGCTACACGCTTCTTGCAAGGCTCGTCCTTGGGCTCGTCATCGGCGACGATAGCCCCAATTTCATTCAGCGGTTTTTTGTCAGGATCACGCGACCGGCCGTTGCCGCGACGGCACTGGTGACGCCCCGCCTTGCCGACGGAGCGGTGCTCGTCATCCTCGCCTTCGTCTGGACGCTGATCCTGCGGATCGGCCTTCTGATGGTCTTCGCGGCGGCCGGAATAGCGCCCTCGATCGGAGGAGCAAATCCGTGACGCCACGTTCCTTTCTCGTCCCGCTCCTCGGCTTTGCGATTCTGAACGGCATTTTTTCGCCGCTCATTGGGCTTTCCTTCCTGTTTGCTCCGCTGGTTCTGCCGCCGTTCGTGGGAGAGATCCTGCCTCTGCGTTTCATGAGCGCCAGCCTCATTCTGGCCACGGCGACTGTGATCGCGGGGGGCATTCCCGCGGCCATTTACGAGCGTGCGACGCGGCAGGCGGAAACAGGCAATGTCTCGATGTGGATCTGGCTTGCGGGTGTGGCTTTGCTGTCGGCGCCTGCGGTTGCAAATGCCATCAGGATCGGGCTCTAGGCTTTCGCCGCTTGCGGCCCCATATTCAGTCGATGAAAGACGGATTTCTTGTCTTGGCCCTGGCCTGCTTGATGGCGGCTCCAGCCGTCGCCGCACCTCCCGCCGTTGGCGGCATACGCTCGGGCGTCGAGAACAACCGCGCCTCGCGCATCCCGCGGGCGTCTGATCCGTCCTATATACCCCGTGCGCCGCAGCCCGTCCGGCCAAAGCTGAAGGCCGTTCCTCCCGCAGATCCGGGACCCATCCCGCGCTACGGCAGGCCGAAACCGGCGATCGAGCGAATCCCCCAGACCTGACGTTTAGCCCTTCGTCGCCCGGCTGGCGGCGTAAAGAGCGATGGCGGCGGCGTTCGAGACGTTGAGGCTCTTGATGGCGCCGGGCATGTCCATGCGCGCCAGCACGCTGCAATATTCGCGGGTCTTCATGCGAAGGCCTTTGCCTTCCGCGCCCATGACAAGGGCAAGCGGGCGCCGCATCGCGATGTCGTCGAGATTTTCAGCCGCCTCCGAATCGAGCCCGATGCACAGATATCCGCGCTCCTTCAGCTCATCGAGGCTGTCGGAGAGGTTGCGCACGCTGATGACGGGCACATGTTCGAGCCCGCCCGAGGCCGATTTCGCCAGCACGCCCGTGGCCGCCGGCGAATGGCGGTTTGTCGTTACGATGGCATCCACCGCAAACGCTGCCGCCGTGCGTACGATGGCGCCGACATTGTGCGGATCGGTGATCTGGTCGAGAACGAGAACCAGCCCGTTGTCCGGCAGGTCGAAAATATCCGGCGCGTCCAGCGCGTCGGCTTCCATGTAGAGGCCCTGGTGCACGGCGTCGGGCGTCAGGAGGCGGTCGAGATCGCCGGGACGCACCTGTTCGGGCTCCACCCGCACCGGAACGCCCTCTTCGTGCAGCTTTTTCAGCGCATTCTCGGTCGCAAGGAATTTGCGGATCTTGCGTTCGGGATTGCGCAGCGCCTCGACCACGGGATGCCAGCCGTAAAGAATCGGCCGTTCGCCGCCGGTGCCGAGCGGGCGCCCACCGCGCCCTTTGAAGACGGGTCGGGATGTCGGGCGTCGGGGAGGGCGGTTCATTCGCCGGTTCTTGTCATGACGGCGCTCCCAAGGCAACGCGGGAAACACGCAATTCGGATTTCAGAAAGACGGAAGGTGGTGGGGGAGGCAGGACTCGAACCTGCGAAGGCATAGCCAGCGGATTTACAGTCCGCCCCCTTTGCCGCTCGGGACACTCCCCCGTCAAACGCAACTCTTGAAGCGGCGTGACAGCAAAAGACACGGCCTCGGCCAGCGCCTTTTGTGGCGGGCTTTATGGTCAGGGGGCTCCCCGGTGTCAATCGGAAAACCAAGAAGCGGCGCGATGCGCTACGGCCTAAAGTTGAGTTGAGCGCGGCGCTGTGCGTTCCTAGCTTTGGAATGGGGCGGGCGGCGAAAGGTTGCTCATGCTGACGCGCAGAGGTCTGTTGGCCGGTGCAGGTGGCGCGGCTCTGGCGTCCTCCAGGCCGTGGGCCGCGCAAAGAGCGCTCGTGCCGCTGTGGCCCGATGCTCCTCCGGGCGGCGGTGGACCGACCGGGCCTGTGGCCCGGGGGCGCGGCGGCGGCATCACCAACATCGCAAATCCGTATCTGGAGGTTTTCGCGCCGTCGTATTCGAACGGCATCGGCGTCGTGATCGCGGGAGGAGGCGGGTACCGCTCGATTCAGGTCGAGTGGGAGGCCTACGCGCCGGCTGCCTGGCTCAATGCGCGCGGCATTACGGCGTTTGTTCTGGCCTACAGATTGCCCGGCGAAGGATGGACGGCCGGGCCTCATGCACCGTTGCAGGACGCACAGCGCTCGGTGCGCATGATCCGCAGCCGCGCCGCCGCTTACAAAATACACCCCGCCCGAATCGGTGTGCTCGGCTTTTCCGCCGGCGGCCATCTGTGCGCGATGGCGTCGGCACGCTCGGCCTTCCGGTCCTACACGCCGCTCGATGCGGTGGATGAGCTTTCGGCACGGCCCGATTTCACGGCGCTGGCCTATCCGGTCATCACGCTCGAGCGGCCCTATGACAATACATCCACGCGCCGTGTGCTGATCGGGGAAAACCCGACACCTGAGAAAACACGCGAATGGTCGGTCCAGACCCATGTCGGCCGCGATTGCGCGCCCGTTTTTCTCGTCGAGACGGCCAATGATCCGATCGCACATCCGATCAACGGACACATCATGCGGATCGCGTGCGAGGCGGCCGGGGTTCCCGTCGAGTTCCACGAACTGCCGGCCGGCGGGCACGGATTCGGCATGGGCTTTCCGGGCACGCCGACGGCGGGCTGGCCGGACCTGCTCGACCGTTGGCTCAAGAAAGGGGCAGGGAAGGCGTAAAGCTCTCGCGGCACTTGACGCGACGGCCGGTGCCGAGTGAGAAACGGGCTCGCCGAACAGGCGCGCGGGTGTAGCTCAATGGTAGAGCAGCAGCCTTCCAAGCTGAATACGAGGGTTCGATTCCCTTCACCCGCTCCATCCTCCAGCCTTGAACCTTTTACGGATCTCATCTTGAGCCGGACTCGCGGTGAACCGGCGAGCCGTGTCGAAGGATACTGCCGTTCCCCTGGATGGCGTGCGCGCATAGCTTGGGGCCGAGCGACCAGGTGGAGGCCGCCTCACTACCAATTTCATCCAATCGTCACCATATCTGCGGCAACTGGGCGGGGCGGTTGATGCAGCTTTCCGCTCAGACATCTTGCGGCGCGCGCCGAAAACCCTTATCGAACCGCGCCGAATTCCCTCACAAATCTGAACGAGGACTTGGGTCGCCATGGCCAAAGAGAAATTTGAACGCAACAAGCCGCACTGCAACATCGGCACGATTGGCCATGTTGACCACGGCAAGACGTCGCTGACGGCGGCGA
>LNEV01000009.1 GCA_001464335.1 Rhizobiales bacterium Ga0077545
ATTGCGCGCCGATACCGCGACATTGCGGCGAACCAGCACAAATTCGCCCTTCATCTCAACCGACACACGGTCTGGAAGCGTGTTTTCTTTAGTCATGGGGATTCTCCAAGCCGTAGGTGCGGCGTGATTTCTTCGGGCGCTTCGGGAAGGGGCGGCTCGGGATCTTCTGCTTCGGGCCTCTTTCGAAGCCGCGCGACTGCAGGCGCGAGGGCTTCCGCTCCGGCGGCTCGGCGAGGCCGACCTTCGCCAGCATGGCCTGAGCGTGGACGGCCTCATCGGCGCGGATGCGACGCCCGTGCGCGCGGGCGTGGATGTCGCTGCCGGCGGTCGTGGCCTTTGTGCCGAATGTCTTTACGTAGTGATCTTCTTCGGTGCGGATGCGGATGAAGGCCGGATCGTTCTGGTGCGGGGTGAAGTCGCCCGTTTCCGGGTCGAACTCACGAAGGCACAGCGCCGGGTCGTGGTCAGCCTCGAAGCGGGTATCGCTCGGAAGCCCGAGGGCCTTGGCAAGCGCAACCCGATAGGCTTCCAGAAGGACCGACAGCGGGATCTTCTTCCGGTGATCACGGGTGCGAATGTCGCTCATCCGCGCACCAGGCGCAGGACAGGCTTCGCCGGAACGTCTTCTTCGCTGACGATGGCGCGCTGCGCTTCCTCGACCGCTCGATCGGCATAGACGAGAAGAACGCCGACATCCCGCTGCACATCCCGGAGATAATCGAGGGCGGACGCAGAGCCGCACATTTCAGCCGAGAAGGTCTTTTCCAAGATGTCGCGCTGGCGAAGCTGGATCTGCGCGCTGAGGCGGCGGATCGCGCTGCGGAGTTCGGCGGGGATGATCTCGTTCATCCTTCAAACTCCTCGTCGAGTTGCTTGGCCGGAACCTCGTCGTCGTAGGTCGTTCCGTCCTGATCCATTTCGAAGGCCAGAAGCCTCGCCTGCGCGCGATCTCGGAGAAGGGCGATGCCCTCGCAGATAAGCGCCGCGCGGACATGCTGGATCTTGGCGCGGGCCTTGGCGGCGTCGTGCATGTTGCCGAGGATGGGCTCGGCGCGCAGCATCCGAAGACGCCGGATAAGGCAGCCGATCAGGATTTTCCGGTCGAGCGTTTCGGGCAGGACATGCAGCGGCAGCGCCAAGGGCAGGATGTCGCCCCGGTGGTAGTGCTTCACCGAAGAGCGCAGGAGGATCTTCTCCTTCTGGTCGCCCATGCCGACACCCTCGACCAAGGCCTCCACGAACGCGCCGCTGCGCGCCTCCTGCCGCTTGGCGGCTTCGGCGTAGGCCGGGTCCGTGGCGATCTTGAATTCATGCTCGGCGCGGGCGTAGGCCAGACGCTTCTGCTCGGCTGTGCTGACATAGCCGGTCTCGCGGGTGCGGATCGGGCGATGGTCGGCCGCGCTGATCTGGAACTTCCGGCGGGCGTAGGTCTGCTCGGGCGTTTCGCCGGGCAGGGCCTCCCAGCGGTAGCCTCTATCGGGATTGGCCTGAGACTTGAACTTCTTGCGGGACAGCCGCTCAAGCCGGGAAATCTGGGCGGCCTGTGCCGGCGACACCCGCTTCGTATGTTCAACCGTCTTGAGGATGCCCTCGGCAAGATGCTTCGACGGCGGCGACAGATTGTCCATCCGCGCCTTCAGCGAATTCACCGTGCTTTCAAGGGCGGGGGTAGCGCCGGAGAGGGTCATGACACGACCCACCAGATCCCGGCGAACGCAAGGCCGACAGCAGCAACCGGGATGAGGCAGAGAGCCGCCATCATGACCGCGAGGCAGATGAAGATCAGGGCAAGGAACGGTGCGGCGGCGATGATAACCGCACGCTCGCCCCAAGACTTTTCAGCCCAAGAGGGCTCTCCGCGATGATCAGGCATCGGAGCGGCCCTCCGCCTTGAGGACAGCATCGCGCGCTAATCGCAGATTTCGCAGCGTCAAAGCATAGTGCTTTGTACGTCCGAAGCTGACGGTGACGCTGCAGTCGTCCGCAAAATCGTCGTCGTCCTCGCCCAAGATGTCTGCGAATGGCTCAAGGGCGGCGAGAAGGTCCGGCGCTGCTTCAATCAGCGCCATATCCTCTTTCGAGGCGATGATGTCCGGGTGCCCATCAGAGGCGACGACCGGGCACAGGACATTGCCCTGGCGCAGCCAGCTTCCGTTGCTGTCCTTACTCGTAAGCCTTCGCCAAGAGCATGATGTCCACCAGCCCCATGGGCCGGGAGTGTGATCTGGCATTGCCGCGCCCTCCACCCGAATTAGGTGAAGGGAAGTATCGTGTGGAAATTTCCTCACGTCAATAGATAGCGTGGAAAAATCCGCGTTCGTTTCCACAGGACGTTCTGCTCCCCTTTGGCCGGGGGTGCAAAATGATCAAGTTCAAACCACATCGGACAGGCCCGCCGGCAGGGTCATGGAGAAGGCTCTGCCAAGGCCTCGCGATCGATGTCGTCGGCCTCAGCTATAGGAGGCCGAACGCGCTGGAATTCATTCGCGCTGGTGAACGGCTTCACCTGAACAATCGTGAATACGGCGTGCGGGCGCGGCGCGAGCCGAACAATCCCCACAGCCGAAAAGGCTACGCCACGGCAATCGACGGGTGGTGGACAGAGGCCGGCTTTTTCGGCGGGCAACGAAGCCGGGAGATCCACCTCGGTTACTTGCCTGAATGGGCTTCGGAGGAGGCCCTTGATGGCCGCGCGCCGGAGCCTCGGATATTCGCCGAACTCTACAGCGCCTTTAGGGGCGACACTGATTACGTCGACATCGAAGTGATCGTCCACGTCGAGCGGACGCCCTCGGAAATCGAGGCGATGGCGCTGGAGCAAGAAGAGCGCGCCGCCGACAAGCTTTTCACTCGCGCGCTATCTCGATCGCTCAAGATCCTCGCGCGCGTGGCGACTGCGGATTCCGGGGCATGCGGCAATGAGCGAGAACAGATCGCTGCCTTTGTCCGCGAACAGCACGCAAGCGCCGGCCGGCTGATCGACGAAGCCGCCGTTCAGGCTCTCGTCGCGGAGGCTGTGGACGACCAGCCAAGCCACAACGCGGCGCTCGGCGCTGCTCGCAAGCTGGCGGAGGAGGGCGACATCGATACCCTGCGAACGGCTTTGGAGGCGTCCTTCCGGCTCGCACGAGCGGATGGCATTGAGGCCCAAGAAGAAATCGCAGCCCTCAAAAGCATTGTCGCGTCTGTCCGGCGGAAGATCGATAAAGGTTCTTGATTTGTTCCTTACGTCGAGTCATCTTTTCCTAGTCTAGCGGCTTGGGGAGGTCAGATTATGAGCGAAATAACCTACTATGTTGTTCAACCCTTTGAGCATTCCGAGCGCGGCCTCATCGTTCGGCAGGCAAGGGAGGTTCACGGAGGGCCCGACGCGGCGCGCGCCTTGGCGCGGCGGCTTTCTGCCAAGGGAGGGGCGATTGCTTTCAGTCGGACGGGCAACCCTTCGGCCGGCGAGTTCGCAGACGCGGAACTGCTAGGGGTGTTTGGCGACGTTCCCGAAGACGCGGCGGATCTGGCTGCGGCGGCGGCAGGCTAAAAGCCGGCGAGTTCATCCATCGGGATGATGCGGTAAACCGCTTTCACGTGCTGTAGGTCGTACTCGACCTCCTTCGGCGGATTGTATTGCTCGCAAATGAGCTTCGTCGCAGTCCGCCGAACCAGCGTCTTGATATACGAAGGACCGGCGCGCTCTCCCTCCATCGGCACAAGCTCAATCAGCACGTCATCGCCGGGGCGCGCTGGTGGACTTGGTGAAGCGAACTGAAGCTCACCTGGCCGGAAGCGCGGGATCATGCTGACATTTTCAATGTAGACGCCGAAGACGTTCTTCCGCGTGGCGATGCCGGGCATGCGTCGAACATAGTCCACAGTCTCGCCGTTCATGTGGAACTCTCCGTCGGTGCTGGCGCCTCCGGCTGTGATGCCCATGACGGGAATGTCCTTGGGCCCAACCCGGAGGTCATCTCCATCAGGCGCGATCCGCGCCCCAGGTTCCTCACGCGTTGCGATTGGCCCTCCGACAATCTGGAGTAGGGAGCCCTCCGGGAGCATTAAGCGCTTCTCGATGGCTGTAATTTCAGCCGCGCCGATGCTGTCTTTCCGCTCGTTCAAAAAGTCGCGAACGTAGCTTCCATCCCGGCCTATCGCTTTCCCGAGCGATGTCGCTGTGAGCCGATCTTGAGCCTCTAAGGCCACCTTGATTGCTGCCCGAAGGCCCGCTGCTTCTGCCTGACGCATGGGCGGGAATATCCGCCGACGTGGAAAAATACGCGACGTGGAATTTTCCACTTTACTTAGCGGGGAATTTTCCACATCATCCGTAGTCATGGAACACCTGCTTCGTTCTCACCTGCTTGTTCTCGCCGAGGCGCTGGAAGCCCATTCGGGCATCACGGCCGCCACGATCGGCAAGCGCTCGATCAACGACAACTCGTTCCTCTCGCGTGTGCGCGAAGGGCAGGGGTTCACGATCAAGACATATGACCGGGTGGTCTTGTGGTGTGCAGACAATTGGCCGGACGGCCTGCCTTGGCCTGAGTCTGTACCCCAGCCCGAGCGGTGCTCGGCATGATTACCCACGACGGAACCCGGCTCATCGTCTCATGCCCTGAGGGCACGTCGAAATGCTTCGACTTTGAGAACGTGCTGAACCAGTTCGAGACGGATCTGTCCGGCCTCTACATGGGCCTGATCTACCGGCAGCAGCTTGCCCGCCTGAATGGCTTCGACGAGGCGGCGCGCATCATCGACCGATACCTGCAGGATCTCGCGCAGATATTGAATGACATCGTCAATACCAAACATGGCCAGTCTCCAGAGGGGCAGAGGGCATGAAACTCTTCGGGCAAAGCATCAGCGTCGACATCGCTCTCACGGTCATTGGCATCGTGAACGTCGCGGCTTTTCTGATCGTCGTCGCATGGCCTGCGCTCCGCCAGGCGTTCGGGCGCAACATCACCGTCGTGCGGATCGATGACCCGGATGCCGTCGTCGGCCTCGGCGGGGAGTGGCCATACCTCTCACACCCGATGTCGGAGGACGAGCGGTCGAACCTGATAGTCGTCAACCGCGAGCAGCACGCCCGCATCCATGATCGGAAAGTCGCATGACCGCCGACCAGGAACTCCGCTCCATCATCGACCGGATCATCCGGGTTCGCGACGAAGTGCGCGATCTCAACCGGGATATCCGCGAAATTTATCTGGAGGCGAAAAACTCCGGTTACGACAAGACCGCCCTTGGCAAGGTCGTGTCCTACATAGAGAAACGCACTGCGGACTCCGCCAAGGTGGACGAGCAGGAAGCGTTCTTCGACCTCTACCTCAATGCGTACAGCGGCAAGTCTGGCACGGTCCGTGCTACGCGCGCGCATACACATGAGGCGAATTCGGACTCCGACGATGTCGCTACCTCCAGCGACACCCCGGAGGAACTCAGCTCGCCCGCCGGCGGCGAGACCGATGAAGTCCGGCACGAATCCAAGGACACGTCTGCCAGCGACGTTCCTCCCCTCAACCAGGCTGGCCAACTCCCGGATGGCGCGAATGCCTCCGGACCTTCTTCTGGGCAATCCTCTCCCGCTGGGGACACCACTCCTGGAACGGGAGAGGACGCCAAATCCCGAGACGTACGCACGGCCGGGAAGAGCGGCAAACGCAGCGGCGGAGATCGCTTGCCCCCATGTCCCCCAGATCCGCATCGCCTTGGTTCCTTCACACGCCGGGAACCATTGCCCGGCACGGGAAACATGGCGGTAAGCGACAGCGCCAGCACTGAAATTCAGAACGGGGGCCTTTCATGAACGGACGGCAGCTTCCTTCCCGCGAATACATGGCCATCAAGGCCGCGTGGCGCGACCTGATCGCAGCCGCCGGCGGCGTTGTGCGGGCAGCAGAGGCGACGCGGGGCAACGCCTCGCTGCTGTCCCGCTACGGCGCGCTGCATGAGCCGCTGTTCCCGCCGATCGATGTCGTGATGGATCTTGAGGCCGAAGTCGGCGAGCCGATCGTGACGCGCGTTCTCGCGGACATCGCCGGGCAATCGCTGGTCATCAAGGCCGAAGCCCGCCCCGCTACCAATTTCGTGAGGCACCTGGGCGAAGTCGGCTCTGACACGGGCGAAGTCCTCTCGACGTTCGCCGAGGCGATCACGGACGGCAAGGTCGACGAGACCGAAGCCAAGGCGCTGCTGGGCAAGGCCCGTGACGCACAGACATCCCTCGCAGCGCTGGAGACGGCCCTCGAGGAGCAACTCGACAACGTGACTTTGTTCAAGCGCGCCTGATCGGCGCCAGTAAACCGCGTCCATACGCTCGGGGGCGAGCGTCAGTTTTTTTGAGAAGAGCCGGAAGGCTCGGGGTTGGGCAGATGAACGACTCGCAACAGGCGTGGGCCGACAACTACGGCCGCAGGGAGAACATCCTGAACCTCTGGGCGCAGGGCTTCTCGAACGGGCAGATCGCCGAACAGTTGAACCTCGACACATCGTGCATTGATGGCGTCGTCATCCGCGCGCGCCGGGCTGGCGATGTTCGCGCGGCGCCGCACAATCCCTCACGCCGTTCCCACTCAGATCATTACGCCCGCGATCATGTCCTCGACGCTTGGGCGGAGGGCAAAAACCGCACGGAGATCGCCGAGGCGCTGAAGCTCGACGGCATCACGGTCCGCTGCATCATCGAAGGCGCCAGAGCCAAGGGCGACCCGCGCGCCGCGAAGCGTATCGAAGCGGTGGCGGTTGAACCGAAGGCGACGGGCGAGTTCCCAGCCGAAACCCGGTCGGTCTATTCGCTCGGCACATCCACCCATCACGCGCCTGCGGCGGTATCGGTCCGCTCGGTGTCGATCGGCAAGCCGGATGCGCTTCGGCCGGTCCGCGAAAGCGTCGAGCGCCAGGCCGCACGGAGGATCGACCTTACGGCCGCGCTCATGGGCGACCCAGACCCGAGCCGCTCGGCGCTTGGTCGCCCCATCCGTCCGGACGAATACGCCAGTCGCTCCGGCGAGGGGAAATACAGAGACCGCAGCGCCTTCGTTCACAGCGTCGATCGTGAATATTCACACGTCGGTATCAGCGCCAGCAAGCTCGCAAAGGTTCGCTATCGCGAGGAAGCGGCGCGACGCGGTCATTCGATCGGGCTGCCGGTCCGCAATCGCATCAACACACTGAGCGCCCCGCTGCATGGCGGGAAGGAGACGATCTGATGTGGAGGCTGAAGCATCGCTTGTTCGGCTGGCATTACGTAAGCATGCAGTTCGGCTGGTCGCATCACGTGCGCCGCGTCCTGACCGACGGGAATGGCGAGCCGTACGTCGTGATCTGCGGCGAGCATATTCCGCTCCGGTCTCCGGGCTACCGGACATGGCATCCGCTAACATTTTCAACGAACCAAATGACGCCCGATCGCAGCGGCAAAGTGACCGTCCTGCATGGCGGGAAGGAGGGGTGATGGCCTTTCGTCTCGGACAGAAAGTGGTCTGCATTTCCGAAAGCTACAGGCCCGAAAGCGCAGTTCGGCATGGCGAGGTCAAGAACCTCCCGCGCCTGAACCGCGTGTATACGGTAAGGGCAATCAAGCGGACCGGCCACATCTACCTTCGCGAGGTCCGAAACCCCCTTCAGATGTGGGAGGAAGGCCGCTCGGAATACGCGTTCCACCCCGCGAGGTTCCGCCCTGTGGTCGACAAGCAGACTGACATCTCCGTCTTCACGGCGCTGCTCTCGAAGCACGACCGGAAATCTAAGGTGCCGGCATGAACACCCGCACCCTACGCCCCCTAATTCAACGCGCAGCCGAACGACGTCTCGCGCGCCGTCCGGGCCCCTACAACAGACACGCCACACGCACCTACACCAACACCCAGATGGCTCTCCTCGCCTCTATCGAGGAAGACAAACGCATCGCACGGGAACGGAAGAAGATGGAGCGGATGGCGGGAAAGGTGGCGGCTCAATGACTGGATCGGACGAAGACATCGCGCGCCTCGTAAACACGACGCCCATCGACCCGGACTTACGGTCAAGTCTTTTCGAGTGTCTGAAGGCCATGTTTCGAGCGCATCGCTCGGCCGCCATGGTCGACGCCTCCAAGGTTGCCGCCGATTGCGGCTTGGCTTCGATCAAAGAGTCGCAGGAATTGGCTCGTAGGGGTCAGAGCGCTAGTGACTGCGGATTGAATGCCCGCGCGCGGGCTTCGGCAGCCATGGAAATTCAGCGGGGCATCCTGAAGCTTATGGAAGCCGACGCAGCATGACCTCCCTCTCCACCACAATGGGCAATAGCAAGGCTGCCTTGGCAGATCGCGGAAACGATCTCTACCAGAGCCCGCCTGAGGCTGTTCATGCCCTTTTGAGGGTGGAGTGCCTGCCGCCAGTGATTTGGGAACCAGCATGTGGCCCCGGCTCGATTGTGCGCGTGCTCAGAGCGGCAGGCCATACAGTCTATGCCACGGATCTCGTCGATTACAATTCGCCCGATCAGGATCAGCACGGCTGGGACTTTCTGCTCGAGCAGCAATTGCCGATCGGCGTGCAGGCCATCGTCACGAACCCGCCGTTCAAGAACGCCGCTGATTTCGTCGCGCATGGGCTCGATCTCTGCCCGAGGGTCTACATGCTGCTGCGGCTGGCGTTCATCGAGAGCGCGGCGCGGCGGGATATCCTCGACGGCGGCAAGCTGGCGCGCGTCTATCCCTTCATCAACCGCCTTCCGATGATGCAACGCGAAGGCTGGGACGGCCCCAAGGCATCGAGCGCGACACCGTTCGCCTGGTTCTGCTGGGACCGAGAGCATACCGGCCCCACGGTGCTGAGACGCATCGCATGGGAGCCGATCCAAGTAGCAGCGTAAAGACGATCACCAAGCGCCGAGCGGCGGCGGAGGGCAGGGGACATGAGCAGATGGTTCCGCTTCTATGATGGAGCGCTGGACGATCCAAAAGTGCAGGCGTTGCCGGCGGACCTCTTCAAGGTCTGGGTGAACCTGCTTTGCGTGGCCTCCAGAAACGAGGGACGTCTGCCTGTGGCTGATTTGCCCTTCATGCTGCGGATGTCGGCAGAAGCTGTGAACGTGGCTCTCAGCGGCCTCTCTGCGGCAGGGCTGCTCGATCGCGATGAAGACGGCGCCGCGCCGCACAATTGGGATGCGCGCCAGTTCAAATCCGACACGTCAAATGAGCGGGTGAAACAGCATCGGGAACGTAAAAGAAACACCACGAGTAACGATGGTGTAACGTTACATGAAACACCCCCAGAGACAGAAACAGATACAGAAGCAGAGAGAGGTTGCGCGCGCGCGACCAGGCTTCCTGAAAATTGGGAGCCGACCGATGCCCAGAGGGCTACGGCTATCGCGAGCGGAATCCCAGCCGATCGTCTGGACGGCGTGGTTTCGAAATTCAAGAACAACGCCTTCTCGGCGACTGGCCGGAAAGCCCTGAGCATGGACTGGGGCGCCAACTGGAGCACATGGGTCATCCGTGAGCGCGAAATGCACAGCTATCGACCCTCGATATACGTGCCGGTTGTTGGTACAGTCCCTAGTGTGGCGATCGGGGTGAAAGACCCTCGCTGGAAGTCGTGTGCTGACAGATGGGAGCGTGAGTACGGGAAGCCTCCGAAGCCAGTACCTTCATCGGCATTTCCAGAGGGAAGCAAACTTTTTCCAAGTGATTGGGAAGAAACCAGAATTTCATCTGCCGTAGCGGCGGCATAGGCGGAAAGGGCTGGGAACATGAAAGCGATGCGGAAGCAGAAGGCGGGTCCGGGCTTTGAGGGGCGCTTTGAGACGAGAGAGGTCCAGGTAGTTTCGCCGTACCGGCACCCTGAGACTGGAGCGCAGCAGATTGAGCGGGTGCAGAAGAACATCCGGCATGATGCACTCGAACATGCATTTGCCCGCCGGCAGATAGACGCGCAGCAGAAGGCAAATGGCGACTGGTTCCTCGAGCAGTGCGAGAATGCAACGCTAGGGGGTGCTCAAGCGATCGACTACAGCCGGGCCAAGGTGGACACGAGCTTCAAGCCATACGCCGTGCCGAATTCGGTTGTTGCCGCGATCGATGAGTTGACGAAGGTGAAGAAGGTTGTCGGCTCGGCGAACTATGATCTTCTTGTTGAGACGATCTTTCTCGGCCGCAAGTTCTCTGAGGTCGCATATGATCGATATGGGCCGTTCTTGACAGAATACGCGCGCCGCGATTCCGAGCTTTTTGTCGGCCGACTTTGGCGTGAGACCTTGGAAAAGCTCCGTGATGGACCGCCCAAGAAGATCGAGGCACCGAAGACAGGTGATGATTGGCGCGCGCGCCATGTAAATCTGAATGTTGGCGGAACGCTGTGACGCGCCAGAAACGACCCGGAAATACTCCTGCGGCCGATGTTGTCGCCGGTCGACTGACTAAGCAGCAGGTATTGGCTGGAGAGGCGTTTGCACACCTCTTCGCCGTGTCACATCTTGAGCGGCTAGCCCAGGATGTTCGGCTTGATCTGCGCAAGATGCTGGCTGAGGTCGCCGCAGAAGTCGGGCGTTTCGATTTCATTATCCTGAGAGAGGTCGCTGTTCACGGCCAATCAATCAAGCAGCTTGCCGTCAACCTGTACGGTCCGGCTGATGTTTCGCGCCGACGGCAGACGCTATCGCCGCGAACGCGGTTTGAAGTTCTCAAGCGGGATAACTTCACCTGCAGATATTGCGGCCGCCGTGCGCCTGAAGTTGTGCTCCATTGCGATCACATAGTCGCTTTCATCCGAGGAGGTGATGATGCTGCGTCGAACCTCGTAACCGCCTGCGAGGATTGTAATATGGGCAAGAGCGACGTTCCTCTGGATGGGGAGCCCCACAAGCGTCCAGCCGCGCGCGGTTCACGAAAGGGCTGCCTTGGGGCGTTATCTTGCTAGGCGCTATCGGGACGCGTTGATGGTAGTCGATGTAGTTATCTGCGAGAAAGCTGTTGCAAGTGGTGTTGACAAGTTCCTTGCCGCTTGACGTGTGAGGCAAATCAGTGCGTATGTAGATTATCCAATCTCTCGCCCCGGAGCCCTATTAGGCTGACCGGGGCGATTTCATTTAGGCCGTCCTTCGGGGCGGCTTTTTCATGTCAGGAGACAGACATGTTCCCGATGATCATTGCCCTTCTTCTCGCCACCACGATCGGCACGAGCGTGAAGTTCGATGCCAAGCCCTGCCAGGCAAAGCCCTCGGCTGGCTGCTCGCATCCGGCGTTCAAGTGACGATGGATGGCCGACAAGGTCATCAGCCTTCGCGGCGATCCCATCCCTGAAGGCCAAGGCCTTCCGGTCAATGAGGATTGCGTCCGGGTTCTGAAAGAGCTTCTGGAGCGTGCCGAGGCTGGCGATCTCGTCGGTATGGCCTATGTGGCCGCCCATCATGACGATACGCTTTCGAGTTTCATGATCGGAAACGTCGTCAGCTATGCGATCCTTGGCGGGCTGTTCTCGCTGACATCGCAGATGCGTGAAGACATCAAGGATGCCGAGGACGGCTTTATCGAATGATCGAGCCTCCTTTCCCTGTGTCCTGCCGATGCGGCAAGATCCAGAACGTATGTGCAATACGAATTACAAAGTGCAGATGCGGAAAGCAGATAAGCCGGGAGACGGTCGACGCTGCTTTCCTCAATGCACAGATGGACATGAGGCCTGGCCTTCTGCTCCCTGACCATGATGTGCACAAGGCTATGATCGACAGGGTGTTCCGTGGAGCAAAGTCCTTACCCCTTCATAGCCGTCGCACTGATAGCCGCCTTATGGATGGCTGCTGATGCACACCTTCAGGCACGGAAAGACCGAACGCCTAAGAGGTAGGGCAGGCGTCAAGCAGCGCATTCGCAGGCTGCAGGCCGAGCCCCTATGCAGGGACTGCAAGGCCAAGGGCCGCATCATCGCAGCGACTGTGCCTGACCACATCATACCCTTGGATAAGGGCGGCACAGACACGGACGATAACATACGCTGCCTCTGCCAGCCCTGCCATGTGGTGCGTACGGCTGAGCAGTTCGGCTTCAGGGTCAAGCAGACCATAGGTCTAGATGGATGGCCGATCGATCAAGATCTGTGATGGGTGGGGGGTGGTCCAATCTCTGGAGCCGCCCAACGGGACACCGTCGAGGAACGTAAAAAGCATAAAGCGTAACAATTTCGGTTTTTTGGGAAGGTTCGAGGAGTGGGCACGAGAGGTCGCAAGTCTCTGGCATCAATGGAAGTTATGGTTCCTGCGAAGCTTGAGACGGTCGTGCGGCAAGCGCCGCCTCATCACCTCACCGACGAAGAGGTCGAGGTGTGGCGCGCGGTCGTCGATTCCGAACCGGCTGACTGGTTCACCCCGGCCAATTCTCCGATGCTCGCCCAGTACTGCCGGCACGTCGTTCATAGCCATCGAATCGCGTCTCTCATCGAGCGCGCGACGGGCGACCCGGATCTCAAGATCACGGCCTACGACCGCCTTCTGAAAATCCAAGAGAGGGAGAGCCGCTGCATCGCATCACTCGCGACGAAGATGCGCATCTCCCAGCAGGCGACGACAAACCATCGTGGCAACAAAAAGCCGTCAGCCTCGTCGAAGCCCTGGGAAGAGTAGGGCCAAGAAGGATACCCGCGGCCAGCGGAACATACGCTGGATCCAGACACACTGCCGCATTCCCGAAGGTCGGGACGTGGGTAAGCCGGTCAAGCTTCGTGACTGGCAGAAGCGCGTTATCTGCGCGATTTACGACAACCCGAAGGGCACGCGCCGCGCCATCATTTCGTTCGGCCGCAAGAACGCCAAGACGACGCTGTCGGCATTCCTGCTGCTGCTTCACACAGTCGGCCCGGAGGCGGTCCCGAACTCGCAGTTGAACAGCGCGGCGCAGTCGAAAGACCAGGCCGCGATCCTGTTCAATCTGGCGGCCAAGGTCGTCCGGCTCTCGCCGACCCTGCAGGCCTATGTCGTCATCCGCGACACGGTGAAGGAGCTTTTCTGTCCCGAGCTTGGGACTAAGTACAAGGCGCTGTCGGCAGACGCCACGACGGCCTACGGGCTTTCGCCGCGGTTCATCGTTCACGACGAGCTCGGCCAGGTGAAGGGGCCGCGGTCGCAGCTTTACGATGCGCTTGAGACCGCGGTCGGCGCGCACGATCAGCCACTGTCTATCGTGATCTCGACGCAAGCGCCTACCGATGCGGATCTGCTCTCAGTCCTGATCGATGACGCCAAGGCCGGCAACGACCCGCGCGTTGTGCTGCTGCTTTACACGGCCGAGATGGACATAGACCCCTTCTCCGAGAAGGCGATCAAGCAGGCAAACCCAGCGTTCGGTGACTTCCTGAACGCGGTCGAGGTCAAGGCTATGGCCGAAGACGCGCGGCGCATGCCGTCGCGTGAGGCCGAATACCGGAACCTCGTCCTCAATCAGCGCGTCGAGATGAACTCTCCGTTCGTCTCGCGGGCGCTGTGGCTATCTTGCGGAGCCGCCCCTAAGTCACTGAAGGGATTGGCCGTCTATGGCGGCCTCGACCTGTCGGAGGTGAGCGACCTGACCGCGCTTGTGCTGGGTGGGTTGTCCGATTCGGTCTGGCAGATCGAGCCGACATTCTGGCTGCCAGGCGAAGGCATCGTCGAAAAGTCACGTACAGACCGGACGCAATATGACGTCTGGGCAAAACAGGGGCATCTGGTCGCGATCGAGGGTGCCAAGTCGATCGAATATCAGTACGTCGCAGAGCATCTTTGGATGCTCTTTAACGAACTCGATATGCGGAAGGTCGCGTTCGATCGGTGGAATTTCAGGCACCTGAAGCCGTGGCTCTATCGCGCTGGGTTCTCTGAGGCGCAGGTCGAATTTCTCTTCGTGGAATTCGGGCAGGGCTTCCAGTCCATGTCGCCCGCTCTGCGCGAGCTTGAAAGCGACATTCTGAACGGGAAGGTCGCGCACGGAAATCATCCGGTCTTGACGATGTGCGCGGCGAACGCAGTCGTGCAGTCGGACCCGGCAGGTAACCGAAAGCTGACCAAGGAAAAAAGCCGAGGTCGGATCGACGGAATGGTGGCGCTCGCAATGATGCGTGGCGCGGCCGGCACAGACCTTGAGGAAGCCCCGGCGATTAGCCCGTGGGACGATCCAAACTTTAGCCTGGTGGGTTGATGAAGGTTCTCGGATTCGACATCACGAAGGCGTCGGAAAAGCGCGCTTCACCGGAAGACCAGGCCGTCCCGGTCAGTGCGGAAAACTTCCTCGCGTTCTTTGGCGTGTCGTCGGCGAACCTGCCGAACATTACAATCGACACGGCGATGACCGTCCCGGCTTTTGCGGACGCTGTCGACTTCCTGTCCGCGTGCCTGGCGAGCCTTCCGCTCAATGCCTTTCGGGTAACCGATAACGGAGCCGAGCGCATCAGGGGCGGCGTTAACGCTATCCTGAACGAGGCGCCGAACGACGAGTGGACGTCATTCGGGTGGCGTAAATACTACTGGCAGCAGGTCTTCACCGGCGGGCGCGGCCTGTCCTGGCTGGAATGGTCGGGCAATACGCTCGCCAACATCTGGCCGATGGACCCGAGCGCGACGACGGTCAAGTTCCGGATGGGCCGCAAGGTCTATGAACTCTACGGTCGGGAGTATCCCGCCGACGAAGTTATCGACGTTCCGTTCTATCTCAAGCGGGACATGATCTCGGTCGACAGTCCGCTGCGCCGCGGCGCGAAGGCGCTGCAGCTCGCGATTGCCATGAATGATTATGCATCGGCATTCTTCGCCGGCGGCGGCGTTCCGCCTCTCGCGCTTAAGGGTCCGCTGCCTGCTGGCCCCGACGCAATCAAGCGCGCACAGTCGGACATCAAGCGATCAATCGACGCGGCGAAGAACAAAGCCGAGCCGGTGTTCCCGATCCCTGCCGGATACGATCTCACGCCGGTCGGCATCGACCCCGCCAAGGGGCAGATGATCGAGGCCCGGCTGTTCCAGATTCAGGAGATCGCGCGCCTGTTCGGGCTTCCGCCGGTGTTCCTGCAGGATCTTTCCAAGGGCACATTTTCGAACACCGAGCAGCAGGATCTTCACCTCGTCAAGCACACGATCGCGCAGTGGGCGAAGGCTTTCGAGGAAGAGATCAACCTAAAGATATTTGGGCGCCGCTCGCGCGGGGGCCGGTTCGCCGAACACAACCTCGACGGCCTGATGCGCGGCGACTTCAAGTCCCGCATCGAGGGCATTGTCCGCGCCGTGCAGGGCGGCCTGCTCGAGCCAAACCGCGGCCGCGATCTGATGAACTGGCCGAAGCATTCCAACCCGATGGCGGATGACCTGTTTATGCAGGGCGCCACCGTTCCCCTCGGCACGACGCCGACAGCAACCGACAGCGGGACGCCGCAGTCGGACGAAGACGGAGAAGGCGATGAGCCTGGAGAAACGGACGCTGACGCGACCGCTTGATGTGCGCGCGGCCGGGGATTCCGGCAAGAAGGTCGGCGGCTATGCCGCGGTCTTCAACAGCGAGGCAGACATCGGCGGATATTTCCGGGAAGTCATTGCGCCCGGCGCCTTCAAGGAGGCGATCAAGCAGGACGTCCGCGCGCTCATCGATCACGATTCCGGCCGGGTGATTGGCCGCACGTCTGCCGGCACACTTCGGCTTTCCGAGGATGCGATCGGGCTCGCGATTGAAATCGATCTTCCCGACACGTCCGACGGGCGCGATCTCGCGATCTCGATCGAGCGCGGCGACATCTCGGGCATGTCGTTTGGCTTCGTCGTTACGAAACAGAGTTGGGATGAAACCGTCGACCCGCCGACGCGCACGATCGAGGCGCTCGATTTGCGCGAGGTGAGCGTCGTGGCGTTCCCCGCCTATGACGATACGTCGATTGCGCTGCGCTGCCTCGAGGACACCCGCAAGGAGCGCCGCCAAACCAATTTCAACGCGGCGGCCAAACGGCTCCGCATGAAAGCCGACCTGGACCTGAAGGTTCGGAGTAAAGCCTAGGCTCCCGCCGAGGCCCAAATTTCCTCAATCAATAGGAGATGAACCGATGAGCAATCGGATCAAGGAACTGCGGGAGAAGCAGGCGAAGATCGTCGCCGAAGCCCGCGAACGCAACGACCTGATTACCGCTTCGACGGACGAGGCCCGCACCAAGGAACTCGAAGCCGCGCACGACACGGCGATGGCGGAATACGATCGGCTCGACAAGCAGATCGAGCGCGAAGAGCGCGTCGCTGAACTCGAGAAACGTGCGGAAGATCAGCGCAAGCAGCGCCGACCGATCCAGCCCGACACTGAAGCCCGCGGCGCCGGGGACGAAGACGGCAAGCTGGAATACCGCGAAGTCTTTCACAAGTTCTTCCGTGTCGGAGGTGATCCGGGTGAACTTTCCTCGGAGGAGCGCGCCATTCTTCGGCGCGGTGTTCTCCGCGAGGAAGAGCTTCGCATGCAGACCACGACGGGCGGTTCCGGCACGGCCGGCGGCTATACGGTTCCGATCGAGCTCTCCAATCAGATCGTCAAGACGATGAAGGATTGGGGCCCGATGTATGACGAGGACATCTGCACCTCGCTCAACACGTCGTCGGGCAACCAGATCAATATCCCGACGGTCGACGACACGGCCGTGGTCGCTGTGAAGCATACCGAAGGAACGGCCCTGACGGACGACGGCGGCTCTGATGCCGCCTTCGGCCAGAAGCGCCTCGACGCCTACGTCTATGACACCGAGTTCGTGAAGTTCTCGATGGAGCTGGCGCAGGATTCGATCTTCAACTTCGAAACGCTGCTCGGCTCGCTGCTCGGCGAACGCCTTGCACGCATCGCGAACAAGGAGTTGACGACCGGCGACGGCACGGGCGATCCAAACGGTGTCGTGACGGCTTCTTCGCTCGGCAAGACCGCTGTCGCCACGGCCGCGATCACGGGCGACGAGATCATCGATCTGCTGCATTCGGTCAACTCGGCATATCGCCGTTCGCCGAAGGCTCGCTTCATGTTCTCCGACACGACGCTGGCGGCGATCCGCAAACTGAAGGACGGCCAGGGCAACTACCTTTGGCAGATGGGCGATGTAACGACCGGCCAGCCCGGCACGCTGCTCGGTTATCGCTACAGCATCAACGACGACATGGCGTCCCTTGGCGCCGCGGCGAAGGTCATGCTGTTCGGTGACTTCAGCAAGTACTTCGTCCGTAAGGTCGGCTCGCCTGTCATCGGCGTTCTTCGCGAACGCTTCTGGCCGGATCTCGGCATTGCCGGCCTGATCCGTTTCGACGGCGAGCTCGGCGACACGGCCGCTGTGAAACACCTCATCACGGCCGCTTCGTAAGCGGCTGGAGATTGAACCAAGAGCGGGCGGCTTCGGCCGCCCGTTTCATTTCCAGGAGAGTGCGATGAAGATCAGAATGCTCGTTTCGATTTCCGGTATGGATTTCGCGCTTTCTCCCGGTGATGAAACCGAACGATTTTCGCAGGCCGAATGTGTTCGCATGATCGAGAATGGAAGCGCTGTGCCGGTCTCTGCGCCGAAGGTTGAGAAAGCCGTCGATCCAGATCCGGAAGAGGTCCGCGAGGACAAGCCCGTGAAGGGCAAGCGCCGCTGATGTGGTATCCGGCAACCGTCTCCACGGCTCCCGTTCAGGAGCCTGTTTCGCTGCTGCAGGCGCAGCAGCAGTGCGGCGTGCAGCCGGAAGAAACATATCACACCGACACGCTGACGCGCCTCATTAAGGCCGCGCGTGTTTACGCCGAGAATTACTGCGGCATCTGCTTCGCGGTGCAGACGCTCGATGTGAAATGCGACAGCTTCTGCGACTTCGAAGTGTTCCCGGAATCTCCTGTCGCGGCCGATGAGGTCACAATCGAATACGTCGACACTGATGGCGTCGCGCAGACCTTGGCCGACACGGTCTACGAGGTGCGCGCCGACGGCCTCGATGTGGCGATCGTGCTCAAATATGGCCAGTCCTGGCCGTCGATCCAGCAGGGTTCGCGAATCGTTGTGACGGTTCAGGCGGGGTTTGCTGATGATGCGTTCCCGGAAGACGCGCGGCACGCCATGCTGCTGCACATCGCCGACAATTTCAATCAGCGCGAGCCCGTGAAAGCGGGCGACATGACGTCCATCGACGCGATGCTCTTCAACTACCGCCGGATGCGCCCGTGAAAGCCTCCGGCCGAAACCGGCAGATCATCGTCGAGCGCGCTGTCGAGATCGGCCGCAACGACTTGAACGAGCCGGAGCATCGTTGGAACCAGATCGGCCGTCCACTGGCGTCCTATCGTCCCGCGACTGCGCGCGAGACGCTCGCTTCCGCCGAGGTCGGCGCCACGATGACCGATGTGTTCGAGGTGGTCTGGTCGCCGCTCATGGCGCGCGTGACCCCGAAAGACCGCATCCTGTTTAACGAACGTGTTTACGACATCTCGCGGGTCGAAGAAATCGGCCGGTGTGAGGGTGTCCGATTTGAAGCCACGGCACGCGCCGACGAAGGCACCCCCTAACGAGGAGAATTCATCATGGCTGACTTGAGCGTAACCGCGGCGAACGTGGTTCCGGGTGCTGACGCACGTACGGTTCAGGGTGTCGCGGGCGAGACGATCACGGCCGGCATGGCTGTGTATCTGGCTTCCGCGACGGGGCTCTGGATGAAGGCCGATGCGGACCATGCGACGGCTGAAGCGCAGGTTGCGCAGGGCATCGCCCTGACGGGCTCGTCGCTCAATCAGCCGATTGTTGTCCAAAAGACGGGCGACATCACGATCGGCGCGACGCTCACGGCCGGCACTGCCTATTACCTCTCCGGCCTGACGGCGGGCGGTCTCTGTCCGGTTGCCGACGTCGGCACAGGTGAGCGCGTCGTTCAGATCGGTCTCGCCAAATCGACGACCGTCCTGACGATCGACATCCAGAACCCCGGCGTCGTTATCCCGGCCTGATGAAAACCGTCGTCAAGACAGAGGGCTTTGCCGAACTCGACAAAGCCCTCGGAGATTTGACGAAGGCGACGGCACGCAACGTTCTTCGGCGCACACTCGTGATCGCCGGAGAGCCGATTGCCGCGAAAGCGCGCGCGCTGGCTCCGGACGACCCGGACGGCCCGGCCAAAGACCTGAAGGGCTCTATCAAGGTCTCTCCGAAGATCAAGAACACGACGGGCAATGCGGAATATTCTGCGGTGCTGCGGTCGGGTGGATCGAAGCAAGAGGCCGGGTCCGCGATGCGCACGGCGCGGCGCCAGGCAAAGAAGCAGGAAAGCTTCGCCGAGATGCATGTCGGCCCTGAGCGTGGTCGCAACTCAAAGATCGGCGCGCTGCAGGAATTCGGCACGGCGCATCATTCGCCTCAGCCCTTCATGCGACCCGCGTGGGATGCGCACAAGGAAGAGGTTCTCGACATCGTCGGGCAGGTTCTCGGCGACGAAATCGCCAAGGCCGTGGCGCGCGCGGCTAAGAAGAAATTGAAGGGCAGGTAGGGGGATGGAGGAAGATCTCGTCCATTTCCTCTCGACCAATTCCGGGGTGCTGGCAGAAGTCTCGACGCGCGTCTATTGGGCGACCCGTCCGCAGTCTTCGCAGCTTCCATCCATGACGCTCCAGCGGATCAGCGACGTTCCGGTCTCTGACGAGTGCGGCGCGAACAACCTGACCGAGACGCGCGTGCAGGTCGATTGCTGGGCTGCGAGCGGACTGGCGGCGCTCAAGGCTGCGCGCGCCGTTGAGGCCGCCTTGTCCGGACGCGCCTTCACGCATCGAAACACCAAGTTCGTCGGCTGCTACATCGATGGCGGCCGCGATTCAGTAGAGGCCGGCCCGACTTCGGGCAGCGTAATCCATCGGACGCGCATCGACGTCCAGATCTTGCACAAGGAGATTTGATCATGGCGGCAGGCACAGGTCGGGAGCAAGTGCTCCGATGGGGCAGCACTAAGCTATGCGGCACCGAGAAGACCATCTCATTCAATGGCGAAAACATCGACATCTCGGACGAGTGCTCTAGCGGCTGGCAGAAGCTGCTTAATGCTAGCGGCCAGGACAGCGTTGAGATGACCTTGACCGGTATCGACAAAGACGACGTCCTCGTCGCCGCTTGGTTTAGCGGGAACCGCATTGAGGATATGGATTGGACCCGCATTACGGGCTCTGTCATTGCGGGTGAGTTCCGTTTGTCGGCCCTCTCGACCAATGCACCGTTCAACGGTGCTTCCACCTTCGAGGCGACGTTCTCCTCGTCTGGTGAAATCACCTTCACGCCGGCTTGACTATGAGCGTTTTCGCAGACGTCACACTGTCCTTCGGCGGGACTGACTATGTCATCCCGGCGAAGAAGGTCATGGGCGCGATCCATCGGATCGAGGATGTCATCACGATCTCGGAACTCTATGCGGCGAGCGCAAAGCAGAACCTGAAGTTCAGCGTGATCGCCCGTGCCTACGGCGAAGCGCTTCGTTACGCAGGCGCCGTGATCGAGGATGAAGAGGTCTATGCCGGCATGTTCGCCGGTGAAGCCTCGGCCCAGAACATCACGTCGGCCGTGCATGGTCTTCTCGCGATGATGATCCCGCCGACGGCGCGCGAGGAGTCGGCGAACGCCAAGCCGGGAAACGGCGCAAAGCCGAAGGCCGCTGCGCCTTCGTCGCGGAAGCGTTCAAGGTAGTCGTTGGAATCTGGGGCTGGAAGCCGAAAGACTTCTGGAAGCTTCACCCTACCGAGTTCCATTGGCTCTGCGACGCAAAGCGCCCGCAGAAGACCTACGCCGGCGGTATGACCGAGAGCGAAGTCGCCGACATCTGGGAACGCACACTAGCGCTTGAGGACTGAAGTATGAGCCAGGCCGTGATCGGATCTCTGCGCGTCACCCTCGGGCTCGACTCCGCGCAGTTTCAGGACGGCATCGCGTCGGCCCAGAAGGGCTTGCAGAACTTCGAAGCCGTTGCCGGAAAGGCCGTGAAGGCTGCGGCTGCGGCGGCCGCCGTTGCGGCTGCTGCGATCGGCACGGCGTTCGCTGTCGGTGTCACGCAGGCGGTGAAGCGTGTCGAGCAGATGGAGGCTTCGGCCCGGCGTCTGGACAAGGCGCTGCAGAACACCGGCAACGCGGCGAACACAAGCTCGAAAGAGGTCGGCGCGTGGGCCGAGGATCTCGAGCGCCGCACCGGGCGCGCCGCGCAGGAGGTCATGGACATCGGCGCCAATTTGGCGACGTTCGGCTTTGGCGAAAAGACCTTCACGCGCGCGATCGAACTTGCGAACGATATGGCCGCAGCATGGGGCGGCGACCTGAAGCAGAACATGGAAGGCCTCGCGCGCGCGCTCGCGGACCCGGAGAAGGGTCTGGCGATGCTGTCGCAGCGCGGCATCACCTTCACGGAAGAAGGTAAGAAGATGGCCGTGGAGCTCGCCAAGAATGGCGAGTTGATCAAGGCGCAGGCCGTCCTGATGGGCGAGCTTGAGGCGCAGGTGAAGGGCGTCGCGGAGGAGGGCTATCAAGGCCTCGCGAAGTCCCTGGGCAATCTGAACATGTCCTATGAGGGCTTCTTCGACACGGTCGCCGCGGGCTCTCGAATTCAGGATGTTCTGTCGGCCGGCGCTCGTGCGCTGACAGGTGTGTTCGATGGCCTGAAGAAGCAGGCCGAATTGCTCGCGCCGGCACTGCGCCGCATCTCCGACAGCCTGGTTCAGATACTCACGAACCAGGACAATATTGACACCTTCGTCAATGCGCTCGTGACCGGCTTTCAGTCGATCGTGAACGGCGCGATGCACGTGTCGCGGATTGTGCAGCAGCTCGTTGAAGAATTCCGGGCCTGGGGCACGTTCCTGGCGTCGACCAAACCGCTCGGCGAGGGCTGGACCGAATTGCAGACGACGCTCGACGGGATCGTGCAGCGTTCCGAGGCCGCCAAGGCCAGCATCAAATCGTTCTGGGATACGGCGGCGCTGTCCGCTGGTCTCGGCTCCGACTTCGGGCGCGGCTGGACCGCGGGCAATGACAACGAGAAGCCCGAGCAGACCGCGTTCGGTGAAGGCAGCCCGGCGGGCCTGACCGAAAAGGAGCAGGCCAAGATCGAGCGCGAGCGCGAGATGCTGGACGCCAAGATCCAGCGTCTTCGCGAAAGCCTGATGACCGAGCAGGAAATCGAGGACGCGGTCTATCAGGAGCGTCTCGAAAAGCTGGCCGAGTTCGAAGAAGCGCGCGGCGGCATGCTGGCGGATTCCGCCGAGCTCCGCGCCAAGATCGAGGCCGATTACAACGACCGTGTCGCGCGCCTGCAGGAACAGCGGCTCAATGACTTCGCCTCGACGATGGGGTCGGCCGGATCGATCATCGAGAGCCTGACCAAGATCATGGGCAAGGAAGGCGACAAGCAGTTCGGCATCGTCAAGGCGCTGTCGCTCGCGGAAGCCCTGATCAACGTCTATACGGGCATCACGGCGGCGATGCGGTTGCCGTTCCCGGCGAACATGGCGGCGGCCGCACAGGTCGCCGCTCAGGGCTTTGCGACGATCGCCAGCATGAAATCCGTCAGCAAGGGCGGATCTTCGTCCGGCGGCGGCGGTGGATCGGCTGCGAGCGCGGCGGCGCCGGCTGCTGCGGCGGCGCCGGCTGGCCCGAACGCCGGGCAGTCCATGACCGTCGGTTTCCAAGGTGATTATTTCACCACGCAGAACACCGAGAAGCTTGCGAAAGACCTGCTGCAGTATCAGCGGGACGGCGGTTCGATCATCTGGAAAGCGGCCTGATGCTCGTCATTTCCCCGGCTCTTGCGCTGACGCTTGTCGACAGCCTCGACGCGGACAATCCGATCATCGGCTGGCACAATCTCGTGACGCTTGCGGGCGTGACGGCCGATGACGAGGATGCGGATTATCCGGCGACCAACCTCGCCAATCCGTCGACCAATTTGCGCTGGCAGAGCGACACGACGGACGAGCAATATCTGACGTTCGATGTCACGACGCTCGACGAGGTCGATTATGTCGGCGTGGCGCGTCACAACTGGGGCTCCACGGGCATCACGGTCTCGGTCGAATATCCCGACCCGGACAATCCCGGCGACTGGCTGGAGCTTGTCCCCGAGTTCATGCCGGGCAATGACGATCCTCTGCTGATGCGGTTCGTCCCGACATTCCTGTCGAGCATCCGCATCCGGCTCCAGCCTGACGCGGTCGAGCCGCGCGCCGCGGTCGTCTATATCGGCGCTCTGCTGGTCATGCAGCGGAAGGTCTATGTCGGGATCACCCCGATCACGATGGGCCGCGCGTTCCGTACGATCGACGGCTTCTCCGAAGGCGGGGATTATCTCGGCTCGGTCCTGCTGTCCGAATCCCGCGCGATGCGCCTGCCGTTCGCGAACCTCACGCCCGCGTGGGTGCGCGAGACGCTCGATCCCTTCCTGCAAGTCTGCAAAACGACGCCGGTCTTTGTGGCCTGGCGCCCGGACGAATATCCCGATGAAGTCGGCTTTGCCATTACACGCAACACGCCGCAGCCGAGCAACCAGAGAAACAACGGTATGATGTCGATCGAGTTCGAATTCGGCGGCGTGGCCTGATGGTTTCGCGGGTTTGCTATGTCGAGGTCGACGTCCCTTACTGCGCGCTGGTCTATGGCAATTCGCCCTGCACGGCGACGCTTACCGGGCCCGATCCGACCGGCACGATCAAGTGCTTCAACACCCCTGCGACATGTCAGGACCGCGAGAACTACGACGAGACGATCGTCACGCTGCGCTTCTCGGAAGACAGCGAGCATTATCCGAAGGACATCATCGACGCGATCCCGGCGATCGAAAACGTCAGCTTTACCCCGGCGGTGATCTCGCTCGGCGAGAACCTTGGGCAGCGAGCGACGCTCGCGGTCACGTTCCGCGACCTTCGGCACTCAGACACCGGGCCGGGCTTCGACAAATATCTGGCCGACCGTGCCTACGATCCGTTCAGGACCGGAACCTTCTGGGGCAAGTTCCGCGCGCGCCAGCCGTTCCTCCGGGGGCGCAAGATCCGGCTGATCCGCGGCGATCTCGGCCAGGCTCTCATCGACATGGAGACCCGGCACTTCATCATCGAAAGCACGGAAGGTCTTTCGCCCCAAGGCACCTTCACGATCATTGCCAAAGACGTGCTGAAGATGGCCGACGGCGACCGCGCGCAGGCGCCGCGCCTGTCGCAGGGCTTCATCGTCGCGGACATCAACAGCAGCGTGACCGCAGCGACCCTGTCTCCGACTGGCATCGGAAATTCGGAATATCCCGACTCCGGTCTGGTGGCGATCGGCGGCACGGAAATCTGCTCCTTCACGCGCTTGGGCGACGCGCTCACCCTGACGCGAGGCCAGCAGGGAACAGTCGCCGCGGCGCACAAGGCGCAAGACCGCGTGCAGCTTTGCCTGCAATACACGTCCGAAGATCCCGCCGACATCATCTCCGACCTGTTCCAGACCTATGCGGAGATGCCTGCCGATTATATCCCGCTTGCGGCATGGCAGACCGAGACCTCGGCCTTCCTGCGGCGCGTCTATACGGCGGTGATCCCGGAGCCGACGAGCGTCAACACGCTGGTGTCAGAACTCGTGCAGCAATGCGGCCTGGCCGTGTTCTGGGATGAGAATGCCGAACTCGTGCGCCTTCAGGTGCTGCGTCAGATTTCGACGGATGCCGCAGTGTTCGACCGCGACAACACCATCTCCGAATCCTACAAGATGCAGGAGCAGCCGGAGAAACGCATCTCCCGCATCCAGACCTATTTCGGCCAGATCAACCCGCTGAAAAAGGTCGACGACCCGGACAATTATCGCTCCTCGTGCCTGACCGTCGACACCGAAGCCGAGGCTGATTACGGGACGCCGGCGATCAAGCGCATCTATGCCCGCTGGATTCCGGCTCTGGGCCGCACGGTCGCCGAGCGCGTCAACGACATCCAGCTCGGCCGCTTCCGCGATGCGCCTCGGCGCTTCAACCTCGCGCAGTTCCGTCAGCAAGGGGGCATCGTCCCCGTTCTCGGACAGGGCTACCAGATCAAGGCGCAGCCCCTCCAGACGGCAACGGGCGAAGAAGACATCGTCCCCATCCAGATCACGCGCCTGAACCCTGGTGACGCGCTCTACGAGATCGAAGCCGAGGAAATGCGCTTCGTCTCCTTCGACGATGGCGACCTCTCGAGCCGCGTGATCATCGCGGTCGCCGACACGTTCAACATCAACTTCCGCTCTGCGCACGATCTTCTCTACCCGACGCCGGTGGATGGCGATGCCGTCACCTTCATAATCGAGAGCGGCGTCCGGGTCGGGTCGACATCGACAGGCACTCCGGCCTTTACCGTCGGCACATGGCCGACCCGCACGCATAACGCGACGCGCTCAAGCGCAAGCCCTGTACTGACGGGAATTCCCGTCGACACGCTCGGGCTGGCGCCGGGAATGTTTGTTGCCGGCACGGGGCTTCAGGCGAACAGCAAGATCCTGACGGTCGACAGTTCGACGCAGATCACGCTGGACAAGAACGCGGTCTCATCGGGCACATCGTCGATCACGATCGATACGGTGATCCTGAACCTGATCATCCGGGGCGGCATTCACGGCAAGGGCGGCGCTGGCGGTCGGGGTCAGTCCGCGCCGGGCGCTACCGATCAGCAACCGGGTCAGGCTGGTGGTCTCGCGCTTTACTCCCGTCGAAGGGTGAACCTGCAGCTTGATTCCGGGAAGATCTGGAGCGGCGGCGGCGGCGGCGCAGGCGCCAGATATCACGGTGCCGGTGGCGGCGCTGGCTATGACGGGGGTGCAGGCGGCGCTTCCGGGGGCAATGGGGCCGGGCAGGCAGGGTCGACGACAAGCGGCGGCGCGGGTGCCTCCGGTGGCTTTGCCGGCCCGCAGGGCGCGGGCGCCGGTGGCGGGCCCGGCCTTCCAGGCTTGGAGGCCTTTGGATCATACGCGGACGGCAGCGGGTATCGATCTCCCGGCGTTGCAGGCACAGCGATCGACGGCGTCTCCTATCTGCTCATCACAGGCTCCGGCGATCGCCGTGGCCCAGAGATCAACTAATCTCGTAACGACAATCTGACATTCGAGGGATTTCATGGCGCTTGCTCGATACCAGGGCACGGTGACGGACGAGTCCGGCAATGTTGTGCCGCTCGCTTCGGTCGAAGTGCGCCGCGAGATCTTCGGGTCTCCGCTCGCGGCCCTGAAGGCAGACCGGGACGGTGTCACTCCGCTCTCCAATCCCATGACCGCCGACGAGAACGGCTTCTTCGCCTTCCATGTCATCGGCGGGGCGTATCGCATCGAAGCCAGCAAGGTCATCGGGGGCGATCTCTGGGAGGCTCCGACGCTGCGCTATGTGGCGCTCGGACTCGGCGCCGAGAGCGACCAGATCCCGACATCTCAGGGTGTCGATTTCCTGTGGTCGACAAGCACGGATTCATCCGATCCCGGTGCCGGGTATCTCAAGATCAACAATGCTGCGCTGGCCTCGGCGACAACCCTCTATGTTTCCGAAAGCGACGCGAACGGGATCGACGTGTCCGCGCTGCTGGCGGTCTTCGACGACAGCACGACCACATCCGCGCGCGGCGTTCTGTTCGTCCGCAAGGTTGGCTCTCCCGAGACGTTCGCGGCCTATCAGATCACAAGCGCCGTTACAGACGGCGGTGATTTCGATAGCTGGACGATTTCGCATATCGCAAGCAACGGCACCCTCGATGCTGACGACGCGGTGCAAATCCAGTTCTGGCGCACAGGCGATAACGGCGCTGGCGGGGCCGACGGGTCGCCCGGCATCTCTGGAACCTCTGCCCTGACACGCGTTCGGGTCGTGGCTACGTCAAATGTCAGTATCGCGACGGCGCTCGAAAGCGGCGACACGCTGGACGGCGCGATGCTCGTGACAAACGATCTCGTGCTCCTGAGCGCGCAGACCGACCCCGAAGACAACGGCGTCTATGTCGTGCAGGGCTCCGGCGCCGCGGTCCGCCATTCCGATTTCGACGCCTATGACGATCTGCCGGGAACGTATTTCTCGGTGATGGAAGGTACGGCGAAAGAGGACACGCTCTGGCGCTGCTCCAGCGACCGAGGCGGTACGATCGGCACGGACCCGGTTGTGATTTCGGAGTTTGTTGGCGGGGGTGGCGGCGTTATGCCCGCCGGAACGATCAAGGGCAGCATATCAGGCGGAAGCCCGGAAGACCTGACGGCGGTGCAGGCTCGGACCATACTGAACACAGATCGGCCCCGCTTTCTCGTGCACAAGAACGGCACGAACCAGACTGGAATTGCGACAGCCACAGATACAAAGCTTACATGGGCGACTGAGGTATATGACGTCGGGTCTTATTTTGACCTTGGCAATAGCAGATGGACCCCCCCCGCCGGACCCATTCTTATAACCTGTGTCGTTCAATTCAGCGGAGGCGTGGTTGACCAAAGTACTTTCCAGGCACGTATTTATAAGAACGGGGCTTTTTATGCGGCGCCCGCGACCGGAAAAGCGTCCGGTACGGACTTCATAACCGCTGAATTCGCATTTCTGGAAGAAGCGAACGGAACGGATTATTACGAGATTTATGCGCGCGGAACGGGCACAGGAGACAAGACTGTCTCAGGTCTGGCTGTCTCTACGTTCTGGATGGGGGTTTCGCTATGAGGATGGCCGAGGGATTAATTGCGCTCGGCTTTATCCCCGACGTTGATTTCCGCTGCCGGGACGACGGCGATGGGCCATATATCGATGTGTGGCTGTCGGATAGGCCAAAGCCGGATTCTTTTGAAATACAATCGGCGCATCTACGTGCACATGCTGCTTCAAAGCGCTATCAGGTCGAAATCGCGGGGGTGCAGACCCCTGACGGCCCGATAATCCCAAGCGACAGAGAGAGCCAAGCCATGATCGCTGGAGCGCACGCCATGGCGCAGGCGGTGCCCGGTCAAGCGATCAAGTTCAAGACGAGAGACGGCTTTGTCGATCTCGACGCTGCCGGGATGAAGGCCGTTGCGATTGCGGTCGGGCGGCACGTGCAGGAATGCTTCGCGAAGGAAGCGGAGGCGCTCGCGGGGATTAGTTCCGGAGCAATCACGGACGCGGCAGGGATCGACACCCTGTTTGCTAAAGCTTTTCCAAATAACCGTTCGGGTTGAACGTGGTGTTGGCGCCGAAGAAGTCGGCATATTCCGCCATCACCCGGAATGAGTCGGGCCACTGTTCGAAAAAGCGTGAAACAGCGTGGTTTGGGCCGCCTCCTAGCGTATGGGCGATTCCCATATCCTCGACAACGCCGTCCTCAATCACAAGAACCTCGCCTCGCTCAAGCCGGTCCTTCAGCCACGTCATAACGGCAAAGGTGACTTCGCTGGTATGGGCGCTGTCCTCGATCACGAGGCACGGGCGTGGGAGTGCATCAAAAGCGACCGCGAAGGAATCCAGGTCCAGCGCATTTACTTGCATGAACGAGATGTTGTCGTCCTGCGGCATTGACGCCGGATCATGAAGGTCAATCGAAACAACCCGAGTATCGAGCCCGTACATTCGGCAAAGGTCGGCAAAAAACTGCGCGCTTCCCATCTGGTAGGCGCCGATTTCAAGGATCGTGGCGGGCTTCTTTTCCCAGATCAGCTTCATGTAGAGCGCAAGATCAATCGGGTTCTTGAGGCAGGGCGTTCCTCTGTAGGTGTAGTTCATGGTCCCGCGCTGATAGGCGGCCAAGAAATCCTTCGAGAAGGCGGTCCGAAAGGGTCGACCTTCAATAGATGGTTTCTTTTTAAAACTGAAAATCTCCATGCCGCGACCCTAACTGCAAGCGATCTCCCCAACAACTGAGTTTTTCATACATCACCGTCGCCTCGCGGCGATGGCGTTCAACCTCTAAACACCCCACCACATCGGAGACACTGCTTATGGCGTCGATCACGGCGAACGCTCCTGCTTGGTTCAAAGAGATCGAGCGCAAGAAGGGGCTTCACGAAGTCCACCACAAGAAGACCCTCTGGGACTGGCTCCGGTCGGACAAGCGCACGCTGGGCGACCCGTCGAAGCTGCCCTGGTGTGGCGATGCGGTCGACACTGCGATCCGGCTGACGCTCCCGAACGAGAAGACCCCAGCCAATCCGTATCTCGCGCGCAACTGGCTGAAGTGGGGCACGAAGACGAAACCCGTGCTCGGCGCGGTTCTGGTGTTCGATGGCGGAAAGCGGCCGCCTCCATCCGGGCATGTCGGCTTCTACGCCGGCGAGGACGCCACGCATTACCACGTTCTCGGCGGGAACCAGTCGAACGCGATCACCGTCATGCGTCTCGCGAAGTCGCGGCTGCTCGGCGCGCGCTGGCCGCTGACCGCGCCGCCTCCGAAAGTGCAGACAGTCATTACAGGCGCCGGCGGCGTATCCGTGTCTAAGAGCGAGGGCTGAAATGGTAGGCGCGGCCATCTTCTGGGGCTTGCTCCTCGCGCTCTTCGGGGCCTCCTGCTACGCGATCTGGTCGGGCTTCCTGCTCGCGGTTCTATTCTCGTGGCTGAGCATCGGTCTCGCCATGGTCGTGTTCGGCTTCTGGCAATCGTCGACCGCGCGCCTTGCAATCGAGGCTGAAGGCATCGGCCTCTTCATCATCCTGCCGGGCGCGCTGATTGCGTTCGTCAACTTCGTCGCGCTGTTCATTTATGCGGTCGTGAAGTGACCCAGAAACCCAAGGGGCCGTGCACGCACTGCTTCATCCCCGATCGATCGAAGTGGACGTCGCAATGCGCCTATCATTCGATCCTGCGGACGCAGGGCTGGACGAAAGAGCAGGTCGATAATCTGCGCGCGTCAGGCTCCGACAATCCCTGCGCGTTCGATGATTACGACGACCACATGGCCGAGCTTGCTGCGGACAGCAGGCGCTTCTGGTTCCGCTTCCTGCTCACTGTGGCCGCCATCATTGGTGTGATCGCTTACGCGATCTCCTGACCCGCGCCCGGCGGTCTCCGGGCAATCCTCTGAAACATCTGGAGATGCAATCGTGAACTCGAACATCGTTCATAACGTATTGAACTGGGCGATCATCGCCCTCGGCGCCGTGACTGGCGCGCTTCTCGCTTCTGGCTGCGTGGAAACGGCAACCGGCCTCGACTGCGCGGGATCGAGCATCAACCCGGCCTACACGGCTTGGGCGACTGCCGGCCTCGGAACTGTCAAGACGGTCATCAACGTCATCCGCGACGGCTTCACCGGCCTCTTCAAGACGCAGCCGCCCGTCGAATGATGTGCTGACGCTCAAGGCCCTCTTCACGACCGCCCTCCCGCTCGCGCTGAAGTTCCTTGCGAACGATCAGCGCGTGCGGAAAGGGGCCATTGCCGCCGTCGGCGTGCTAGCTCTTCTGGGCGCGTTCCTCGCCGGTCGAGAGGCCAAAGAGGACGAGTGGGACAGGTCGATCGCGGAAGAGAACATCGCGCGGCTTGAGCGTGAACTGAAGAACGAGCGCGAGATGGCCATACTCGCCGAAGCGCAGAACCGGCTCCGGGAGGCCATGCAGGCCGAACGAGACCGAAAGGTTCAGGACTATGCGGAAGCCCACCCGGATGGCCGTGATGCTGGTCGCGCTGCCACTGCTGATGACGTTCGGAGGCTGTGCGAGATCTCGCCATGTTGAAAGTCTCCCGATAGCCCCAGGCTATGCCACGGCTCAACCCGCTCCGGTCCCGCGTGTGGGCAAAGACCTTGGTGTGATCGCCGCACAGAACCGTGCGTGGGGCGAGGAGAACGCGAGGCGTCTCGGTGCGTTCTCAAAATGGTACGCGTGCTTGCGTGAAAGGATTTCCGGCGCCAATGGCGCGCCCGTATGCACGGAGACGATCCCGAAATGACAGAGCAGGTCGTCACGCTGACGAGCGAACAAGTGGAAGACATCGCGTCGAAGGCGGCTGCGAAGGCCGTCAAAGACACCCTTCTGACGCTCGGCATCGACATCTCCAAACCGGAGAGCATCGTGCAGGCTCAGGCCGACTTCCACTTTCTGCGCGGCTGGCGTGAGGCCCGTTCGAAAGTCGTCGGCGGAACGATCCTCGCCGCGGTCACACTCTTCGTCGGCGGGCTCTGCACGCTGATCTGGACTGCGATCAAGAACAACTGAATCTCCTCAAAATCTGGAGCCTGCCATGAAGCGGCGAGACCCGACTGCGGTTCTTGTGGCGTTGCTTATCGGCGTTCTGTTTCTCGTTTCCTACATCGGCATATGGCTTTATCCGACCCGCGCTCTCGCGCAGCCTGCCTGCAAGCCCGTTGCTCTCGTCCTCGCGGAGATCATCGGTGAAGGCTCCACGCCTCATGTCGTCGAAGACCCGAAGGAAATCGCGCGGGGCGTGACCTTCCTGATCGAGAACGGCAGCGAGGTTCTTCCCAATCGGGATGTTCTGATCTTCGCGCCGTCCGTACAAGCGGGCGACTCTGAAATCTATCTCGGCCGTGACAATCTCATCTGCGGCTATTACCGCGCGAACCATCACACCGGGGCGATGTTCTGGGATTTTGTGAAGGGCAATCTGGGGCGCCCCGCCTGATGGCATCTCCAAAACTCACGGCCGAGCAGGTCGAAGAGACGGCGCGGATCTATATCGAGGTCGGGCAAAGCCAGGTCCAGACCGCGTTGAAGATGGGCATGTCGCGCTCGGCCGTGCAGGAGCGCCTGCGCCGCGCCACGGAATTGGGGCTTCTCGGCCCGGTCGAAGCCAAGCCCGGCTTCATCATCAAATCCATCTCGAGCAAAGGCCCGGACGGCTCCTATGTGAAACAGGGCAGGGAGCCGGGGGAAGAGTTCGTCATCCCGGTCGGACATCTGATCAAGGGCGTCTCGGCGCTTGTCGATCCTGATGGCCGGGAACTGGCGAAGTGGGTCAAGACCAAACAGGGTGAGCTTGACCCGATCTATGTCGCCGAGCGCATCGCCGCGAAATTTGTGGATATGCCTGCGGCGCGGCCCGTCCCGGTGCCGGCCGACACGGACGAAGACCTGCTGACGGTCTTCCCGCTCGCGGACTTCCATCTCGGCCTTTACGCATGGGCGCCCGAGGCCGGGCATAATTGGGATCTAGCGACGGCCGTCGCGCGCTACCGGGACACCATGATCAAGGTCGCGGCCGGAACGCCGCCGTCCTCCACGGCCATCGTGCTCGGAGGCGGCGACTATCTCCACGCGAACACCAACGAGTTCCGCACCCAGAGCGGCAATGTGCTCGACGGCGATGGCCGCACCGACAAGGTGATCGACGCGGCCATTGAGCTCGCCGTGTTTCAGGTCGACCTCGCGTTGCTCAATCACACCAAGGTCGTCGTCCGGTTCCTGAAGGGCAACCACGATGAATATGCCTCGATCGCGATCGTGCACGCGCTCGCGGCCTGGTACCGAGATGACCCGCGCGTCGTCGTCGACAAAGACCCGTCGCTGTTCTGGTGGTTCCGTTTCGGGAAAGTCCTGCTGGGCGGCACGCACGGCCACAACATCAAGCCCGCTCAACTGCCCATGCTGATGGCGAGCCGGGTCCCGCAGGAATGGGGCGACACCGAATTCCGCTACGGCCACATGTTCCACGTCCATCACAAGACGAAAACGGTCGACGAGATCGGCAGCGTCATCGTCGAGACGCACCAGAGCCCGGCCAGCCAGGATAGCTGGCACTACGGCAAGGGCTACCTGTCCGGTCGATCGATGCAGTCCATCACCTACCACCGTGACCGCGGCGAAGACGGTCGCAAGATTCAGCCTCTTTGATGCCGGAGCGGTTCCTCGTGGGTATCGCGCCGAGCGCGCACATCCTGACCGAAGTCGAAGTCGACCACTGGTTCAGGCGGGCAGGGCGCCGGTTTGCCGTCGTGTTCCGGCTGCACTGCGGCTACCAGCCCTTGTTCTATGTCGTCGAGGAGTTTCAGCTTCACCCCATCCCTGCTGATCACGTCAGCGAATGGGAAGACACCCGCGATCAGCATCCCGAACCATAGCCGCCGCACACAAACGCCTGCGGCTATCCAGCCCCGTCTCGGTCTTTGGCCGGGGCGGGGCTTTTGTCGTTTCAGGCATGACGCTCTATGCGGCCGTAGATGTCATCCCAAGTGTTGGTGAGCACACCGAGGGCCACATGTTGGCTGATGACTTCGTTGAGCTCGACGCTCAGCACGTCCTCTTCTGCTTCAAGGCGCGTCCTAGCCGCGCAGTCTCTCCTCATGCTCATCTGCGGATAAAGACGCTCGAGCCTAAACTTCAGGTCGGCGCGACGCGCCAGAAGATCGACGATGTCCTGCCTGCCCTCGATGAGTGCTGCCACAAGATGTTGGGCGACCCCGTCTTCCACGGCAAACCATTCGCCACGCACTCGGCAGGAGTACAGCGCGCGGTGGGCGGCTTGCTCGATCGGGAAGGCCTTCCCCACGCCGACCTTGAAAATCTTGTGGAGCCTTAACCTGCCGGCGCACGACGTCTGCATCGTTTGCAGGCGTGAGCGCGGGTTGCGGGAGACGCCGATTTTGATGCGATGCGCCTCGTCCTCGATGACATAGAGGTGCGACGCCCTCCCGTTCTCCTGCAGGTGAACACCTCGGGAACGGATTTCGGGACTTTTCCGGGACTCTCGGTCCCGAACCAGACCCTTTGGCGCCGTTATGTTCCCTTCGACGATTTCTTCCACATCAAGCCCTTTCAAATTCCTCGAAGATAATCTAGGGGTTTGCGCGTCGGGGCGTAGCGCAGCCCGGTTAGCGCACTAGTCTGGGGGACTAGGGGTCGTGGGTTCGAATCCCGCCGCCCCGACCATCTAAAATCAAAGGGTTAGCGGCTGCGGCTGACCCGCTCTTTCCAGCGTCCCCAACGTCTGGAAGTCGTCTCAATCTGGCGGGTACATGGCTTCTCTCGTCCGCGCCTGCCTCGCCGGTTTCTTTTGCCTTATTGCGAGCGCGGGCCACAGCCAGCCCCCACCGTCCTTCGAGGCCGAGTGCGGCGGATTGCGGTCTGCGCTGGAGCGTCTCGGAGATCCCGGCGACAGATTGATTACGATCGCCGTGCGCGGCACCCTTACTCTTGCCGAAATGAACGGGCCAATTGCCTATATGGCCATGTGCCAGGCTCCCGATCCGCGCGTGCTCTGCGCGACATACGGGCTTTCCGGGCGCACGGCTGGAGATGAGGCAATTTTGACGGGCTCGCTTCAGCGGGTCGATGAGAACCACATCATGCTGGATCCCTGTCTCAGCAGTCCTCCGGAAGACGCTTCAGCGCCATAACCCTTCCTTCCCGCCCATCCATTCGAGCCCGCCATGGCCTCTTCCGACCAAACTCTGCCCTTCAACCTCCGCAACCGCCTCACGACGTTTCTCGACGCACCGCCGTTTCAGACGGCGATTGTGGTGCTCATTCTCATCAATGCGCTGGTGTTCGGGCTGGAAGCCCTGCCGTCCGTCGTCGCGCAGCACGGCGCGCTGCTTCTGGTCGTCGATCAGGCGATCCTGTGGATCTTCGTTGCCGAGATCGTACTGCGCCTCGTCATTTTCGGACCTTGGCGGTTCTTTCGCGATCCGTGGTCGGTCTTCGATTTCGCGGTCATCGCGGTTGCGCTGCTGCCTGCGACCGGAAGCCTTTCGGCGCTTCGCGCCCTGCGCGTGCTGCGGGTGCTGAGGCTCGTTTCGGTGCTGCCGTCATTGCGGGCGGTGGTCGATGCGCTGCTGCGGGCGCTGCCAAGCATGGCCTCGGTGGCGGCGCTGCTGACGCTCGTTCTGTATGTCGGTGCGGTGATCGCGACCCGCCTGTACGGCGCGACCTTCCCGCAATGGTTCGGCGATCTGTGGGCCTCGCTGCTGACCCTGTTCCAGATCCTCACTCTGGAGGGCTGGGCCGACATCATGCGCGAAATGCTGGCGGTGCATCCGACCGCCTGGATGTTCTTCGTGCCTTTCGTGCTGATCGCGACCTTCGCGGTGCTGAACCTCGTCGTCGCGGTCATTGTCGATTCGATGCAGAGCGGCGTGCGTGCGGCGGTGGAAGAGGATGAAAAGCACCGCGACGAGGCCCTGCGCCGCGACATCGACGGCGAAATCGGACAGACGCTGCGGGCCATTCGCGAGGAAATCGCGCAGCTGAAGGCCGAGCGCCCCAAACGCAAACCCGCGGCAAAATCCGCGCGCGCCACGCCCAAACGAAAGACGACATGATGGACGTCCGCGATTCCAACGGCACGCTTCTGAGCGATGGCGACAGCGTCACCGTCATCAAGGACCTGAAGGTCAAGGGCACGTCGGTGACGGTGAAGCGCGGCACGCTCATCAAGAACATCCGTCTTGCCGGCGAAGGCGAGATCGAATGCCGGGTCGAAAAGGTGAAGGATCTCGTGCTGAAGACCGAGTTTCTGAAGAAGGCGTGAGGGGCCGGTGCTGGTTCGCGCGCGGCGAACCGGCTAAACCGGGTTGGGGATTCTCCGGAGGATAACGACGCGTGTGGCGCAATGCGGCCTCGGTCGGCGGGCTGACGCTCGTCTCTCGCCTGTTCGGCTTCGTGCGCGACGTCGTCATGGCGGCACTGCTCGGCGCGGGGCCGCTGGCCGATGCGTTCATGGTCGCTTTCCGCCTGCCGAACCATTTCCGCGCCATTTTCGGCGAAGGCGCCTTCAACGCCGCCTTCGTGCCGCGCTACGCGGCCGTGCTGACGACGGACGGAGAGCAAGGCGCGCGCAAATTCGGCGGCGCCATCCTGTCGATCCTGTCTCTGGTGCAGATCCTCATCCTCGTTCTGGCTCTCGCCTTCATGCCCTGGCTCGTCAGCCTGCTGGCGCCGGGCTTTCAGGACGATCCGCAAAAGTTTGCGACGACGGTTGAACTGACGCGGATAACCTTCGGTTATCTCGCGCTGATTTCGGTCGTTACGCTAGTCTCGGGCATGCTCAACGCGCATGGGCGTTTCGCGGCGGCCGCGGCAGCGCCCATACTTCTCAACATCTGCATGATCGCGGCTCTGTTTCTGGCGCCGTGGTTTCCGACGGCGGCGCATGCGCTGGCCTGGGGTGTGCTCGCGGCGGGTTTTGTGGAGCTGGCCTTCGTGCTGACGGCGCTTTGGCGCAGCGGCATGCGGCTTGTGTTCCAGATGCCGCGCCTGACGGTGGATGTCCGCAAATTCCTGCGCGCCTTCGGGCCTGCGGTTCTGGGCTCGGCAGGCGTGCAGCTTGCGATGTTCGCGGACACGATCATTGCAAGCTTCCTGCCGTCGGGTTCGGTGTCCTATCTCTATTATGCCGACCGTCTGTACCAATTGCCGCTGGCGGTGATCGGCATCGCGGTGGGCGTCGTTCTTCTGCCGGACCTGTCGAAGAAAGTCGCGGCGGGGGATGAGCCGGGTGCCCGGCACGGTCTCAACCGCGCGCTGGAGGGCATCATCGTCCTGACCTTGCCGTGCGTTGCGGTGTTTCTTGTCATGGCCGATCCGGTTCTGTCGGTTCTGTTCGGGCGCGGTGCGTTTGATGCGGCCGCCGTTGCGGGTTCGGCGCGCGCGCTGGAGGCCTATGCGTGGGGGCTCAGCGCCGTTGTGGCCCTGCGGGCGCTGACGCCGGCCTTCCACGCGCGCGGCGACACGACGACGCCCGTCATCGCGCTCGGCATCTCGATCCTCGTCAACATCGCGCTGAAGATTGCGCTCATCGGCACGATGGCGCATGCGGGCCTTGCGCTCGGCACGGCGGTCGGTGCGTGGGTGAACGCGGTGGTTCTGGCCGTCCTGCTGTGGCGGCGCGGCATGTTTGCGCCGGACGAGCGCCTTGTGCGGATGATCGGCCTGTCGGTGGCGGCAACCTTCGCGCTGCTGGCGGTTCTCGAAGGGCTTGAGCCGTCCGCGGGGCGTCTTGCGGAGCTTCTTCCGGCGTTTCCCGGCCTCCTGCCTGCGGCGGCGCGCCTTGCCGCCGGCGGTGCCGCCTACCTTCTCGTCATGTTCATCGGTTTCCGCCTCATCCGAAAACGCGCGCCTCAGGGTTAACCTTCCTTAACCCCGCCGGTTTAGACCGGAAGGGGGAGAGAGCGCGGATGCAGGCGGTCGCGTACGAAAACCATGTGATGTGGCGCGCGCGGAACTTCATGTTCTTCGCCGGCGTCATCCTCATGAACTACACGCTGCTGCGGCCATCGCCGGTCGACATGTCTTTCGGCGTCGTTGCGTTTCTGTGCGTGTTCATCAACCAGCGCATCACGCCGAACTTCTTCATCCTCGTTCTGCTGCTGTCGATGTGCGTGCTGTCCTATTTCGCATCCTCGCTGCACCTTCTGGGAAGCTCGGAAGTGCGGTTCCAGATCATGGTCAAAAGCTATGTGACGCTGCTCGCGGGCATCGCCTGCTATGTCACCTCAAGCTGGGGCGAGAAGCAGTGGGACACGTTCACGAAAGTCATCGTGTTCAGCTGCACGATCGGCGCGATTCTAGGCATTTTCGGATTTCTGACGCAAAACGAAATCCTGACATGGGACGGACGCGCCAAGGGATTGCTCGACGATCCGAACATGTATTCGTCCTTCATCGTGGTGGGCATGCTGACATGCATGTACCGCCTCCAGAAGGCGCCGAGCGCGACTTTGGTGATTTGTCTTGCGCTGATCATCCTTGCGGTCCTGCTGTCGCTGTCGCGCGCGGCACTTGGTGCGGGTCTTGTGTGCGGGACGCTCTATCTGGTCTTTCTCAATCAGAGAAATCTCGGAAAGGCGTTCCTGTTTCTGATGATCGGCTCGCTGATCGTGCTTTTCCTGATCATCATCGGCGTTCTTCTCTTCGACAGCTTCGCGGACCGGCTGGCGGAACGCATGGTCTTCGCGAAGGAATACGATCTCGGGCACGGCGGGCGCTACAACCGCTATTTCCTCGCCATACCCTTGATCCTCGACAATCCGCTCGGGATCGGGCTTCTGCAGTTCAGGCTGTATTTCGAGGAGCCGATCCACAACATCTTCATCGGCGCGTTTCTCTATTACGGCTGGCTGAACGGCGCTTCATGGCTCGCCATGGTCATAATGGGCGCGCGCTATGCCTGGAACAATTGGGTGCTGACGCGGCATCCGATTTCGGTTCTGCTGGGCGTGAGTTTCCTGGCGGTCATCCTCTGTGCCTCCATGCATGAGGGAGAGCACTGGCGCCATATGTGGCTGTATCTCGGGCTTGTCTGGGGCTTCAACGCCAACAATTTTCCAAGGCCCGTGCGCGCGCCCGCGCCGCGCACCTATGCGGCTACGTCGCGAGCCGCGGCTTGATGAGTTTCTTGATCCAGGTCGAGACGCGGAACGGCAGGATGTAGGAGATCACCGAGGTCGCGAAGCCGAGATAGCTGGCCGGTTCCAGCGGCGCGAAATAACGCATCTGGACTTTGAGCCGCATCAGCTTCTGCAGGCGCCAATTGTTGAGCGATATGCCCTTGGGGTTGATGAGATAGGTCGCCAGCGCTTCCGGGACGCAATCGATCTTGTTGCCGTCGGCCATGACGCGGAAGATGAATTCGTAATCTTCCGCCGCCGGAAAATCCGTCGAATAATAGCCGAGCTTCCTGACGACGTCCGTACGGAACAGGAAGGTCGAGTGCACGAAAGGCTGGCGGTAGCGCACGCGGCGCGCGACAGCGTCCGGCCCGCTGCGCGTGCCCAGCATGAACAGGAAATTTCCGTCCGGGTCGTAGGCCGGGGCCATGGCGCCCAGAAGCGCCAGAGACGGATCGGCATCGAACCGCTTCATCTGGATTTCAAGACGATCCGGGCGGACGACATCGTCGGAATCGATGCAGGCGATGAAATCGTATCCCGCCTCGACGATATGGTGCAGCCCGACATTGCGGGCCGCCGTGACCCCGCCATTTTGCTCAAGCCGGATGATGTTGATCCTCGGATCCGGCTCCAGCAGGGTCGAGACGGGAACCTTGGAACCATCGTCCACGATCACGAGATCCGCCGTTCGGCCCTGCGCCAACGCCGATTCCACGGCCGCGTGAAGCAGCGCGGGCTCGGTGTTGTAGGCGGGCATCAGGAACGCGATGTCGGAATTCTTCATGGGTTTTGCTCTGGCGCGGGCGTGCGCCCAAATGCGAATCTTGTGAAGACACAGGCTGAAAGAATGACGGCCTCCAGCGCAACTCCGGTCGCCTTTGCGGCGGCCGCGCCGTTCAGTCCGTAGAGTTTGGCGGCGAGCGCCACGGCAAGCGCCGTCAGGGTTTGCGTGACGATCAGAATTGCAGCGTTCAGACGTTCACCGCCCGTGGATTCGAGAATGGATTGCGACATGCCGCCGGAGGTCGCAATGGTCAAGCCCACAATAAGGATACGAAATGCCGTGACGCCCTCGGCGAATTCGGCGCCGAAGACCTGCATGATCTGGGGCGCGAAGACGAAGGCGACGGTGCCCACGGCCACAGCGGTGGCGGCGGAGAGGCCATAGACCATTTCGACGCGCTTGCGCACCTCGGCGCTCTCGCCCGCATAATGCAATTGCGCGAACAGCGGTGCCGCGACGAGACGCAGCCCGACCAGAAGGATGGACGAGACGGCCGCCGTACGTGCCGCCGCGAAATAGACGGCGACGTCCGCCGTCCCGAGCAGGGCGCCGACGATGACGGTGTCGACCGTCATCGAGACGATGAACAGCAGGGAGCCGATGGCCATCCACACGCTGGAATGGCTCCATTCGCGCCGGTCGTACACGGCCGCGCCGGGAAGTTTCGCTGCGATGAGGCGCCGGATCTGCAGGATCTGCCAGCACACCAGCACGCACAGAACGAGCGCGAGCAGCGCAAGGACGGCGAACACGTCGAACGCGACCCCGGTGTGCAGCGCGAGAATGATGGCGATGACGCTCGCGCGCCAGATGACATCGCGCGGCACAAGCCCCGAATAGGTGTGGCCGAAGGCGCGCAGAAGATTGCACGTATAGTCGGAGACCGCATGGACGACGACGAGCGCGCCGAACGCAGCCGCAAGCCGTGCGCCCTCGATCTCGCGCGGCAGGAGGTCGGCCGCGCCCGCGATGAGAAGAAGCAGAAGAAACGCCGCACAGCTTGCTGTCAGGACGCCCGTGCCGAAAAGAACGATGCCTTTCTGGCGCAGCGCATCGCCCTGCGCCTCATATTGCGGAATGCTTTTGAGGATCAGAACCGGCTGGCCAAGCACCAGCAGCGCGCCGACAAGAATGGCCGCCGAAAACAGAACGCCGAACTGGCCGAACGCCTCGACCGGCAGGAGGCGAGCAAGAAGAATGAGCAGCCCGTAATTGAGCGCCGCCGAGGCGACCTTGATCCCGGCGGCGGCAATGGAGGCAAACAGGATCGGAAGATCGATCCGGTGCCGCACGGCGGCGAGGGCGGCCTTTGCCGTGCGCGCTGGCATCAGTAGGCGTTCTCGGACTTCGACAGAAGCGAGAGCGGCGTTTTCGCGAGGATGTACACATCAAGAAGAACAGACCAGTTCTCGATGTAATAGAGATCGTACTCGACACGTTTTTCGAGCTTCTGGCGGGTGTCGGTTTCGCCGCGCCATCCGTGGATCTGCGCCCAGCCGGTAATGCCAGGCTTGACGCGGTGGCGCGAGAAATAACCGTCAACGGCTTCGTCGTAACGCCGCTCGGCAGCTTTCGCGTGGACGGCGTGCGGTCGCGGCCCGACCAGCGACAGATCGCCCGCGAAGACGACGTTGAACAGCTGCGGCAACTCGTCGATCGAGGTCTTGCGGATGATCCGCCCGACGCGCGTGACGCGCGGATCGCCCTTCGTGACGAGCTTGCTTGCGGTGTGATCGGTCATGTCGGTGTACATCGAGCGGAACTTGAACACGCCGATCAGCTCGTTGTTGAAGCCATACCGCTTCTGGCGGAACAGAATGGGGCCCTTGGAATCGAGCCTGATGGCGATGGCCGTCACGATCATCAGCGGCGACAGGGCCAGCAGCATGAGCGCGCCGACCGTGCGGTCGAAAGCGGCCTTCACGACGACATCCCAATCGGCGATCGGCTTGTCCTGCATCGGAATGACCGGCACCGCGCCGATATAGGAATAGGCGCGCGGCCGGAACTGCAGGCGGTTCGTATGCGCGGACAGACGAATGTCGACCGGCAGAACCGAGAGCTTGTTCAGCATTTCGACGATGCGCGCTTCCGCCGTGACCGGAATGGTGAAGATGATGAGATCGATGCGCGTGCGGCGCGCGAAGACGAGAAGATCGTCGACCGTGCCGAGCTTGGGCAGGCCCGCCACCTGCGGGGCCGAACGGTCGTCTTCGCGGTCGTCGAAGACGCCGAGAAGCTGAACATCGGTGCCGGTGTCGGCCTGAATGGCCTGAATGAGCTTTTCGCCGTTCTCGCCGCCGCCGACGATGACCGTGCGGCGGGCAAGACGCCCGGTGTGCGTCCAGCGGCGGACGAGCAGGTTGAGCACGAAGCGGCCCGCAAGAAGAACCGCCAGCCCGAGAACCCACCATGCGGCAAGCCAGCTGTCCGGCAGCGCGCTTTGGCCGATGGACTGAAGCCAGACGGCGGGGAGGAGCGTCGCCGCGCTCCAGATCAATGCGACCCGGAGAACCTGGCTGGCACGGCTGCGCAGCAGAGGCACCGAGTACAGATGCGCGGTTTCAAGTCCGATGATGGCAAGGGTCAACACAGCCGGAACCAGCAGCGCATTGAGCCAGAAGGATTCCCCGTCCGACGGCGCGAAGAGGAAAAGAGACAGCGCCCCCGTCGCCAGTATGAGGACGAATTCCGCAAAGCGGGCAACGCCCCCCAGAATGACCGGGGAGATGTTGGGCTGGGCGGGCTCGGCCGAGAGGCGGCGCGCCAGATCGGACAGCGCGCGGCGGCTTTCGCTGCGCGGCGTCAGCCGTCGGTCCTGCGACGCTGTGCGCGGAACGGCCCTGCGGTCTTTTGAGGGAGAGGTCTTGCCTGAACGCTCGGTCATCTGAAAAACGCAAAACTCATGTCGTCACGTCTGAACGTGCGACCGTTTTGTACAGAAGAGGCGTGGAAGAAGCCTTAATCGGCCGCCGCGATCGCCAGAGCCTCGCGATAGGCGGCGATTCCGCCATCGACCATCCCGTTATAGGAAAAGTTCCGGCGGACATGATCGCGCAGCAAAGCGGCATCCGCAGCCATGTCGCCCGCAAGGGTTGCGTCGATGGCGCGCGCGAGGGCCGCCGGATCGGACGGTTTTATCAGGCGATCCTTGCAAGGCCCAAAAATCTCAGGGATTCCGCCGACATTCGTGGCCACGAGCGGCATGGCGGCGGCGGCGGCTTCGAGCACGACATAGGGCAGAGATTCGCCTCGCGAAGGCACCACCATCAGCCGTGCGCGGGGCAGGGCCTCGCGGATGGGGCGAGGGCCCGAGAACGTGACCTGGCCGGAAAGGCCGAGCTGTGCCGCCTGCGCTTTCAAGGCGTCTTCATCCGGCCCCGCGCCGACGAGAAGGGCCGTGAGCGGCTTGCCTTTGTCGCGCAACTCCGCCAGCGCCAGCAGCAGCGTGTCGATGCCTTTCAGCGTGCGCATTTCGCCGAGATAGAGAATGTCCACCGCGTCGGCGTCTGCCGTCACAGGCTCGAATTCCGCTTCGGTAATGCCGTTCGGAACGACGCGGACAGGCGACTTTAGCGGGCCGATAAGCCGCTCGGTGCATCCGGCGATGTAGGTGCTTTCCATGAGGAATACGGAGGTGTGGCGTGCCAGAAGCCGCTCGACCCCGCGATAGAGCGCATCGCGCGGTGAGAAGCCGCTGAAATGGAAGCTGCCGCCATGCGGCGTGTAAATGCCGGCGGGCCAGGCGCGGTCGTACAGCGCCGGAAGGCGGGCATACAGACCGCCTTTCGAGCCGTGCCCGTGCACGATGTCGGGCGTTTTTTGATGTACGAGGGCGCGAATATCGCGCAGGGCCCGCACATCGCCGAGACCGGGATTGCGGCTCATCGGAATGCGCGTGAGGCCGAGCGAAAGATGGGGCGCGAGATCTCCCAGGGCCGTTTCGGCGCGGGCACCGCCCGTCGACGAATCGCAGACCACGCCGACCGCGTGCCCGCGCTCGATCTGGCCGCGCGCCACATCGAGCACATGACGGAAAAGCCCGCCGACCGGCGTGCGGAAGATGTGGATGATTCGCAGCGGCGCGTCCGGCCGGTGCTCCGGCATCAGAACCAGCGTTCCTTGATGATGAGCGTGTCGCCGGGACGGATCAATGTGGTCATCGGCACGGTGACGCGAATGACGCCCTTCGCGTCGCGCCGCGAAAGTTCGATCGCGCCGCGCCGCGCCCGGGGCGAAAAGCCGCCGGCAATGGCCACGGCCTGCTCGGCCGTCATACCCGCGACATAGGGGTATTGGCCGGCAAGAGTGACTTCGCCGAAGATGAAGAAAGGTCGGTAAGTCTCTACTTCCACGGAAACATTTGGATTGCGCAAGAAATCCTTGGCGAGCCGTCGCCCGATGGCCTTCTCAAGCTCGAACGTGCTGCGCCCCTGCGCCTCGACAGGGCCGATCAGCGGCATTGTGATGACGCCGCTCGCGTCCACCGAATAGGAGGCGGACAGGCTGGGTTGGTTGAACACCGTCACGCGCAGCCGGTCTCCCGAGCCGAGGAGATACGGGGCGTCGCTCGACACGCTCGCTGTCGTCAGCGCGCCGGGGCGTTCCGTGGCGCAGCCCCCCAGCGCAAGCATGGGCAGCAGGAAAAGCGCAATGAATTTCATAACAACGCGGGACATGAACCGCCTTACCCGAAGCGTTTCGTTCCCTCTGAGATACGGCGTCCATGGTTAACAAACCCTTGGGCTGCATCCGGAGCGCGTGTGGCGATTAACCCGTTCATAACCATGGCCAAGCCAAAAAGGCGAAAGAGTTTTTAGCCTGGGGATGCCGACAATGGCTGGCGCGTACGATCCGCCTGCGAATGAGACACAGCCTGCCGCCGAGGCCGATCTTCGCGCCATAGGCAAAGCGCTGTGGCGCAAGAAGGCGCTGATTGTCGCGCCGACTCTGCTGGCCGCGGCGGCCGCGCTCTTTATCGCTGGCAGCATGGACCCAAAATTCCGTTCCGAAGCGCAGGTGCTGGTCGAGCGTAACGACAGCATCTACACGCGCCCCGAAGGTGTTCAGCCCTCGCTGCTGAACGAGGTCGACGAATTTGAGGTCGCGAGCCAGGTGCAGCTTCTGCTGTCGCGCGATCTGGCGCGGCGGGTGGTGAGCGATCTCAAGCTTGGCGAGATCGCCGAGTTCGATCCCGCCCGAAACGGTGTCTCGCTGCCGAAGCGCGTGCTGATTCTGATGGGGCTTGCGCGCGATCCGCTGCGCCTGAGCGCAGAAGAGCGCGTGCTGGACGCCTATTACAACAAGCTGAACGTCTACTCCGTGCCGAAATCGCGCGTGATCGTGGTCGAGTTTTCGTCGGGCGATCCCGAAACCGCCGCGAACGTCGCCAATGCCGTGACCGAGCGCTACATCGAACTGCAGCAGACGACGAAGCAGCAGACGACTCGCCGCGCATCGACCTGGCTCTCCTCGCAGATTCAGGATCTCAGCAAGCTTGTGGCCGAGGCCGAGGCGAAGGTGGAGGCGTTTCGTTCCGAATCGAATCTTTTCGTCGGTACGAACAACACCTTCATCACGACCCAGCAGCTCGGCGATCTGAGCACCGAGCTTTCGCGTGTTCGTGGACAGCAGGCGGATGCGCGCGCGAAGGCGCAGCTCATTCGCGACGCGTTGTCCGCCGGAAAGCCTGTGGAATCGCTCGACATCGCAAATTCCGAACTTCTGCGCCGCCTTGCCGAGCAAAGGGTCGCGCTGGCGTCCACCATCGCCCGGGAGGGCCGTACCTATCTGCCCGGTCATCCCCGGATGAGGGAATTGCAGGCCCAGCAGGTCTCGCTCGACAGCGAGATCAAGGCCGAGGGACTGAAGCTGTCGCGTGCTTACGAATCGGAAGCAGATCTTGCCGGTTCGCGGGTCGCCTCGCTGCAGTCGACGATCGATTCCCAAAGAGAAGTGGCCGGAACGTCCGGCGGACAGGAAGTGCAGTTGCGTGCGCTCGAGCGCGAAGCCAAGGCGCAGCGCGATCTTCTGGAACAGTTCCTTGCGCGTTACCGCGACGCCGAGGCGCGCGAGCGTGTCGAGGCGATTCCGCCGGATGCGCGCATCATTTCGCGCGCGACGCCCGACAACACGCCGTACTCGCCGAAGCCGCTTGCCATTACGACGCTGACGGCGGTCGCGGTGCTCGTCCTTCTGATCGTGATCATTACGGCCACCGAATTCATGGTCGTTCCCACGGTGGGTGGCGGCACGCCCTTGGTCGCACCGGCCGGGCCTCAGCGCAAAGACAGCGACGACGTGGCCGTGGATGCCACGCCGCTGCCCGAACCCAGGCCGCAAATGCCGATTCCGGCTGCGGCCGTCGCTGTGACGTCCATTCAGCCCAAACCGGTGGTCGCGCCTGCGCCGGCTTCGGCGCCTGTTGCCGGCGAGCCCGTCGCCTTCGGAAGACTGAACACCGCGCCTCCCGGCGCCGCGCCGGCGGAGGTGATGGACATCGAAGCCGCGGATATGCGGATGATCGGCGATCTCGCCTCCCATCTTGCGGCCATGCCGAAAGGCGAGGGGGCTCTCAACATCATGGCCGTTGCCGCGTCGACGGCGGTCGATCCGGGCACCGTGGCGCTGGCACTTGCGCGCGCTCTTGCCGGTGCCGGCCGCAAGGCTGTCGTGACCGATGCAGGCGCGCTGAGTGCGGACTTTACGGCGGCGCTGCCGAATCCGTCGGAGGTCGGCGTTGGCGATCTGATCGCCGGAAAGGCCTCGTTCGGGCAGGCGCTGCAGCGCGACCGTGCCTCCGCGGTCCATCTCATTGCGGCGGGATCGCCGTCGCTTCTGGCGGGCGATGCGCTGACACGTATGGGCATCGTGCTCGATGCTCTGGCGCAGACTTACGACTTCGTGATCGCTCTGGCGCCGCCATCGGATCGTTCGACGGACGTCGCCACCCTGGCGCGGCGCATGGGCGCCGCGATCCTCGTCGCCGACAAGCAGGATGCCGTCATGAACGCGGTCCACCGCAGCCTGCTGACGGCGGGCATCGGCGATGTGATCCTTCTTCTTGCCGACGCCGTTCCCGCCCGTCCGGTGGAACGCGCCTCCCAGAGCGCATGAGCGAGCCTCGGCTCCGGCGTATCCGCGCGGCACTCGATGTGCTGGGCCTTGCGCGTGCGCACAAGATCGCCGGCCCGTTGACGCGCGGCCTCGGCGTCATCTTTACGCTGCATCATGTGCGGCCGGACGATGGACGTCTGTTTGCGCCGAACAAGCTTCTGGAAATCGCGCCGGACTTTCTCGAAACGGTTCTGGGGGTTCTGGCCGAGGCCGATTATGACGTGGTGTCCCTCAATGAGGCCATCGAGCGGATCGAACGGCCGGGCGAACGGCGTTTTGCGACCTTTACCTTCGACGATGGCTACCGTGATGTGCGCGACCACGCGCTGCCGGTCATGCGCCGTCACAACGCACCGTCGACCTTGTTCATCGCGAGTTCCTTTGCGGATGGTGCGGGGGAGCTGTGGTGGCTCGATCTGGAACACGCCATCGCCCGTATGGACGCGTTCGAATTCGGCGGCGCGCGGATAAAGTCTGCGACCGTCGAGGATAAATACGCGGCCTGGAACCATGTCTATTGGCGCCTGCGTGACATGGGCGAGATGCAGATGCGCGGCGAGATCGCGGCTCTCGTTCGCGCCTCCGGAGCGCAGACGTCCGGTCTTTCGGCGCAGCTTTGCATGGGCTGGGAAGAATTGCGGGCGCTGCGCGACGATCCGCTGGTGACGATAGGAAACCACACCGTCAGCCATTTCATGCTCGCAAAGCACCCCGAGGCCATCGCGCTCGCCGAGATCGCCGATGCGCAAAGCCGCATTGCGCGAGAGCTCGGAGAGGTGCCGCGCCACATCGCCTATCCGGTCGGGGATCCGACATCGGCCGGGCCGCGCGAATTCCGCATGGCGCGCGAGCTCGGATTTCGCAGCGGGCTGACGACGCGGCTCGGAATGCTTCATGCGCCGCACCGCGATCATCTCCACGCGCTGCCACGGGTCTCGCTGAACGGCCTGTTTCAGGAAAAGAAATATGCCGAGATGTTCGTCTCGGGCCTTCCATTTGCGATCAACAACCGCTTCCGCAAGCTGAATGTCGGCTAGTCCGGCCGGCTCATCCACTTGATGAGCAGGGCCGCCGGAATGACCCAGCCAAGGCCTGCGATCACGTAGTAGAGAAATTGCCAAAATGCGTGGGCCTGCGCGACGCGCCCCTGCGCCAGCCCCATGAAGAACAGCGCCCAGCCGAGCACGAGAACGATCATCAAAGCGGTGCCGATCAGTTTTCGTGTGCGGATGGTCACTTTTGTCTCCGGGGCGAGCGGTCGCGTTGCGAAGCGCGCATGGGGGGCCTATCAGGCTGGTACGTTTCCAGGGACGCCCAGCCGATGCGCACGGTTTTCGGCCGGTTTGTCCACGAAGGCAAATGTTTCGGCGTCCGTTTCGCCGTTCCGAGGTGCATTATGGCCGAACAGGCGCGCTCGCTGCGTCCCGTCAAGATCTGGCTTCTGGTTGTCGCTCTTCTCGTCGCCGTGATGGTGCTTGTCGGCGGAGCGACCCGGCTGACCGAATCCGGCCTGTCGATCACCGAATGGAAGCCGGTGACGGGCACGTTGCCGCCGCTCTCCCAGGAGCAATGGGACGTGGAGTTCGGCAAGTACAAGCAGATCCCGCAATACCAGCAGGTCAATCGGGGCATGAGCCTCGATGAGTTCAAGACGATCTTCTATTGGGAATGGGGGCACCGGCTTCTCGGCCGCATCATCGGCTTCGTCTTTCTCGTCCCGCTGATCTTCTTCTGGGTGCGGGGACATCTGACGCGCGAACTGGCGCCGAAGCTTCTGGTCCTGTTCTTCCTCGGCGGGTTTCAGGGCTTCATCGGCTGGTGGATGGTGGCGTCCGGCCTCGTCAACCGGGTGTCGGTCGCGCCCTATCGGCTGGCGGTCCATCTCACTTTCGCGTTCTTCCTGTTTGCCGCGCTTCTGTGGGTCGTGCGGTCGCTGTCTCCCGCCAAGGGCGAGAGCGTGCCGCCCGGCGTAAAGAAAGGGGCCGTGGCTCTGCTCGTGCTGGCCTTCGTGCAGGTCTTTCTCGGCGCGATCGTCGCGGGCCTCGATGCGGGCCTGACCTTCACGACATGGCCGCTGATGGACGGGCGGTTCATTCCGGCGTGGATGAGCCTGACGCCGCTGGAGCCCATCTGGCGCAATCTGTTCGAAAATCCGATGACCGCGCAGTTCGTGCACCGCATGGTGGCTTACGCGCTGTTCGTGGCGGCGGGTCTTCACGTGCTTCAGGCGCGCGGCACGCCGGTCGCCAAATCGGCCATTGTGCTGTTCGGCCTCGTCACGGCGCAGGCCGTCATCGGCATCGCGACGCTCGTGCATCTCGTGCCGATCTCGCTGGCGCTGCTGCACCAGCTCGGCGCGCTTGCGGTGATCGGCCACGCGACCGGCTATGTGTACAGGGTCCGTCAGGCGGCCTGATCGAATCGAAACGGCGCCTGGGGGCGCCGTTCTTCGCATTCCACTTCAAGAAATTCAGATAGCGGACAAGATCAGGCGGCCTGAGCCACCGGCTCGTGTTGCGCTTCAGCCACGATGTTGGCGATCGCATTTTCCATACGGCGCAAACGAGCCGCGCGGATGTACAGAATCAGACCCGTCCAGGCGGCGACCTGAACACCGAAAAACGCAATCGCGAGCTGCAACGAGAAATCCAAGTCCCATCCTCCAACTGGCCGTTCAGGCCCCCACCGGCGTGCATTAAGTACCTGGTCCTCTTAACGTCGCGTTTGCAGCAAACGTTTCAGAGCAGGGCGTCCTCACGCCGGATTTTTGCCGGCCGCTCCAGCCAGGCCGGAACGGGGAGGTTCTTTTCGCGCAGGAAGGCGGGATTGAAAAGCTTGGATTGGTAGCGCGTGCCGTAATCGCACAGGACTGTGACTATCGTGCATCCCTTGCCCAGTTCGCGGGCAAGGCGAACGGCGCCGGCAACGTTGACGCCGCTGGAGCCGCCAAGGCACAGCCCCTCATGCTCGAGAAGATCGAAGCAATATTTCACAGCTTCGGCATCCGGGATCTGATAGGCGGCATCGACCGGCGCACCGACGAGATTTTCGGTGATGCGTCCCTGTCCGATACCCTCGGTGATCGAGGAGCCTTCGGATTTCAGCTCGCCCGACGTGTACCAGGAATAGAGCGCGGCGCCGGGGGGATCGGCGAGCGCGATCTTGATTTTCGGGTTGCGCTCCTTCAGCGCGATGCCGACGCCCGCAAGCGTGCCGCCCGTGCCGACAGCACAGACGAAACCGTCGATCTTGCCGCCCGTCTGTTCCCAGATTTCCGGGCCTGTGGTTTCGATGTGGGCTCGGCGGTTGGCGACATTGTCGAACTGGTTCGCCCAGACGGCGCCGTTGGGTTCGGTCTTCGCGAGCTGTTCGGCGAGGCGGCCGGAGACCTTCACGTAATTGTTCGGGTTGGAATAGGGCACCGCCGGCACTTCGACGAGCTCCGCGCCGGCAAGGCGCAGCATGTCCTTCTTTTCCTGGCTCTGCGTTTCCGGGATGACGATGACGGTTTTCAGCCCGAGCGCATTGCCGACGAGCGCAAGGCCGATGCCTGTGTTGCCCGCCGTTCCCTCGACCACCGTGCCGCCCGGCTTCAGCGTGCCCTTTTCAAGCGCGTCCTGGATGATGAACAGGGCCGCACGGTCCTTCACCGACTGGCCGGGATTCATGAATTCGGCTTTGCCGAGAATCTCGCAGCCCGTCTCGTCCGAAACGCGATTGAGGCGGATGAGGGGGGTGTTGCCGACGGCGTCGAGAAGGTCTTTGCGGATAGTCATAATGAATCTGTGAAATCCAGAGGTTTCGCGGGTCAAGGCCGTATAACAACACAGCCACCCAAGCGCCAGTCTTGGCTGATCCTCATGAACCTGCGTCGCGCGGCGCGCGACCACAAGGCACGACCCTTCTGGAGACGTGCCATGAAAAACCTCGGAGATGAATTCGCGCTCGGCCTGTTCTCGCTCAGTGTGGCGGGCGGGCTTGTCTGGTTCGCGGTTGCAGTGGTTCTGCCGCAGGCGTGAGTTCGCGCGCCTCGCATGTCGCCCGGCGCTCGGCCCGCCAGCGACCCCATTTCACCTCGACGCGCCTGCGGAGGCGGCGGACCGAAGGCAGATCCACCGACAGGATGAGCAGCCCGAGAGGGACCATCCAGAAGCCGAGGATCGGCAGAAATCCGAGAATACCGAAGCCGATCAGCAGAAAGCCAAGCGCCATCCGCACCGGCTTGGAGCCGGGCAGGGAAATGCTTCTCTTGCCGAATTTCAGTTTGGTGCTCATTCGTCCAACTCCCGCACAAGGGGCTAACGCATAACATCTGCGCTTTGAGGCAGGAGCGGGACGATTTTCTGGCCTATAAAGCTGCAGGCATGACTTGGCATGGCGGCAGACTCTGCTATATGCATCCCGGCGCACACGTCGTTGACGTTGCCATTCCCTGATAGCTCAGCTGGTAGAGCGTTCGACTGTTAATCGGATGGTCGCAGGTTCGAGTCCTGCTCAGGGAGCCAGTTCAAGGGGTGCCTTCGGGCACCCCTTTTTCGTTCGCCAAAGGTCGAAGTTCCCTCGCGCGGCTTTCCCGCCACACCGGCCTTAAGTGTCTGAAGGGCAAGGCACTCGCTGCCCGCCGTTCCCAAATGCGCTCCGGCACTTTAGAATCTATTTAAGTTATTGATATTGCGTGATTTTTTTGTTTGGTCTACGGGGACATCAATTGCGTTTGATCGAGCGATGCCGTGTCCGTCTCCACTCATCTTGCCGCCGAAGACCTGCTCAACCGTGCCATCGCCGAGCACTATGAGGAGATTCGCCGTGCCGTGATGCGCCGTGGGCATTCGTCCGCAATGGCCGGCGACATCGTCCACGATCTCTATGTAAAGCTCGCCGAGAACCCGGATGCTCTCGGCAAAGCGCGCTCCATCCGCGGATTTCTGGCGCGGGCGGCGATCAATCTCGGCATCGACCGGGCGCGGCGCGCGCAGTTCGAGCAGAAGCTTTTTTCAGGGACTGAGATGGAGGCGGAGGCCGTCGCCTGCCAGGACGCGGCTCCGGATGCCGTGCTTGCGATGCGGGCGCGCCTGCGGGTGCTGCATCGTGCGATCCATGAGCTTCCGGACCGGCGCCGCGCGGTATTCATCCTGCATCGCCTGTACGGACTTTCTCCGGGCGCCATCGCCACGCGGCTGCGCATTTCGCGCAATATGGTCGACCGCCATCTGCGCAAGGCCATGATCCATTGCCTCGAACGGCTGGAAGAATTTGGCTGACAGTCCTTTTGCGCCATCCTTGTTCGTCTTTCACCAGAGGCGAGGATGAAAAGCAGGAAAGATGCGGCCGCGCGACGGCGAGAGCAGGCGGTCGACTGGCTGCTGCGCCTTCAGGAGCCCGAGGTTCCGGAAGAGGAGGCGCTTGCCTTCCGCGCCTGGCTGGCCAGGGACCCGCAGAACGCCAAAGTCTACGAGAGCGTCCGGCAATTGATGGGAGACGCGCGCAGCGCGATCCTTAGCGACCCAACCTTGTCGTCCTATGAGGCACGCCCGGCGTCCACGAAGATCCGCAATCTCGCGGTTGCGGGGCTGCTTGCGGCGTCTGGGCTGTTCTTCGCGCTCGACGGGCCGATGCGGCTGCGTGCGGACGCCCTTGCCGGGCCGGGCGAGCTTCCCGTGGTGACGCTCGCCGACGGATCGCGCGTGCAGCTCAATGCGCGTTCGGCTATTGCCTACGATTTCGACGGGACGAAACGAACGGTCCGGCTGCTGCGGGGCGAGGCGTTTTTCGAAGTCGCGAAAGACGCTGCGCGCCCGTTCGCCGTCGAAGGCGAGGGCGGGCGCGTCGTTGCGCTCGGAACGGCCTTCAATGTGCGGATGGCCGATGACGGCCTGAACGTGACCGTCACCGAGCATGCCGTTCAGGTCACGGCGGGTGATGCGCCGAACGGCGTTCGTGTGAACGAGGGCGAGGCGGTTGCGGTGTCCGCCACTGGTGTCGGCGCGGTGAGCCGGGCCTCGGAGAACGCCCTGGCATGGCGCGACGGACGTCTTGTCGCCGACAATATGACTCTGTCGGACGTGATCGCGGAAATCGGGCGGCATTCCTCCGCGCGCATCATCGTCGCCGGGCGCGATCTCGCCGAGCGGCGGGTCAGCGGCACATTTGTCGTTACCGATCCGCAGGCGGCCCTTTCGGTGATCGAACAGACCTTGCAGCTCAAGGTCATGCGGCTCGGCATCGTCACGATTGTACGCATGTAAATTTTTTGAAGCCTGACGTCCCATTGCCCGGCGTCCACCCGTCTCCCTGATGAGCCGGTCCGTATGCCCGGCAAACCCGGCGCCTTGAACGCCGTGGGGGGAGAGTAAAATGTTTCGAGTTCCCGGCCTTCGCGTGCCGTCACGCGTGTTCATGCTGCGCACCCTTTTTCTGGCGAGCGCGGCGATTTCGCTGCCTCTTCCTGCGTCAGCCCAGGCGCCCGCCGCGACATCCGAAATCCGCATTGCCTCCGGCCCCCTGACAGCCGCCCTCAACCGGCTGGCAAGCGCGACCGGGCTTCAGATCCTCTACGATGCGGGCCTGTCGAACGGGCGTGTTTCGCAGGGTTATTCCGGGCCATCGAACTCCGAAAACGCGTTGCGTGCCGTGCTCGCCGGGACGGGGTTGACCTATGTGTTCACCGGCGCGCGCACGGTGACGTTGAGCGCACCCGGAACGAGCGAGGGCTTTGTCGGCGGCGACGACGCCGTGATGCTGGACACGATCGACGTAACGACAGCGAGCGGTGCCGCCGCAGCGGAGACCGCACGCCGCGATGCGCCTTATCAGAAGCCGGGATCGTCCGCTTATATTTCCGCCGAACAGGTCGAACGCTTCGGCAACTCGACGGCCGGCGACGTCTTCAAGTCGACGCCGGGCGTGATCGCCAGCGGCAATCACAGCGGCGGCGCATCGGTGGACGTCAACATCCGCGGAATGCAGGGACAGAGCCGCGTCAAGGTGGCGATCGATGGGACGCAGCAATCGTCGACGACATGGCGCGGATACCTCGGCGTCGACGAGCGCGTCTACATCGATCCGGATCTCATCGGCGGGATCAACATTGAGAAAGGCCCGACGGGCGGTGCGGAGGGCGCCGGAGCGACCGGCGGGGTGGTTGGCATTCGCACGCTTAATGCAGAGGATATTGTCCGGGATGGGGAGACGTACGGAGTCCGTTTCAAGGCGGGCACGAGCGACAACGCCATCGATCCAGCAGCACGTAATACCTTTGACCAGCGTACGGACGCGCCCGATTTGTTTGATCTCGAGAATGGCTCCGCGAGTATCGCAGCAGGCGCAACCACGGAGAACTTTGACTTCATTGCGGCTGTCGCACGCCGGAAAACGGGCAATTATTTTGCAGGCGAACGCGATCCGACAGCGCTTGACGGCAAAAGGCCGAATACGGCGCCGGGAGCTGAAGCTTTCAACACTTCGGAAGACTCTCTTTCGCTTCTAATGAAGGGAACGGTGCGCTTCGGTGACGACCATACGCTGAAGCTGGGCTACACCCGTTTCGAGAGTGATTTCGGCGAAGCAATGGGATCGCTGCTGTTTAACAACGCGGATTATTACAGACAGCTGAAACTTTCCTCCGTCGCTACGGACACATTTACATCGAACTACCGTTACGATCCGGTCAGCGAGCTGGTCGATCTGCGCGTGAATGCGTGGGCGTCACACGTCGATCAGGACACCCGCATCGCCCAGGCCGTTCCGGGCAACCTGGAGCAATGGGGCTATATCCCCGCTGACGACCCGCGCTGTGCCGAGACGTGGACCTATGGCGGGGACGTCAACAATACGAGCCGCATCGACACGGCGTTCGGTGGATTGGTGCTCAATTACGGGGCCTCGTATCTCCTTGAGGATGCGAACGGAGAGGCGTTTTGCAGCCGGGGCTTTACCCGCGACAGCTGCTTCCCGATCATCGTTGGGGGTGCCGTTGTGCTTCAGCCGAGCGTCGGAACACGCGACATCGGCAGCCTGTTTTCGACCGGGGAATGGCAGGCAACGGATTGGCTGAAGTTCAATGCCGGTCTGCGATACGATACCTACAGCCTCGTTGACAAAGGCCCCGAGGCCGTGGCCGGCGAGGATGAGCGTGACGGCGGCCGGCTCAACCCCTCGATCAGCGTGACCGTGGAGCCGATTCCCGGCTTCCAGCTTTACGCTCTTTACGCCGAGGGGCTCCGTCCGCCAACGCTGCGCGAGACGATGGGCAGCGACGGCAACGTGATTTCCAATCCTGATCTTGATCCCGAGGTTCAGAAGAACTGGGAAGTCGGCGCCAATTACCTGAAGGATGGCTTTCTGACCGATTCCGATAAGGTCAGACTGAAAGGGTCGTATTTCGTCAATCATTCCGAGAATTACATTTCGCGCGTGCCGTCGAATGCAGGCCCGGGCCAGCCGGTGTTCACCTTCGACAATCTCGACAGGGCCATGTTCTCGGGCTTTGAGGCGTCCGCACAATATGATGCGGGAGTGTTCTTCTCCGAGGCAGCGGTGACCTATTACAGCGATTACGAGTTCTGCCGGGATTCGTCGAATTGCGGGGGAACGGTCCAGTATGACTATGCCGTAAACCACATTCCGCCGGAAATATTCGTCAGCGTAACAGCTGGCCTGCGTTTCTTCGACGAAAAGCTCGTGATCGGAGGCCGGATGATTCACGCAAGCGACCGCCTTGTTCCCGTCGACTCAAGCGATGCTCAGCGCACCGCCGATTGGGCGCCTTACACTGTGTATGATGCCTATGCGAGCTATGAACTCAACGACAACGTCACACTGGACATCAAAGCAGAAAATCTCGGCGACCTGTACTACATCGGCGCCATGGATGGCTGGACGCCGGCGCCGGGTCGGACGATACGGGCGAGCCTGACGGCGAGGTTCTAGGCCGGCAGAAGCGCCAGCCCGCTGGCCGGGTCGTGCTGCTTGCGCAGATGTGCGGGGGATTCCGTCAGGATGATTTCAAGCGTCGGGCGCACATGGCCTTCGGTGAAATGGCCTGCAAGTGCGCTTCCGTCGCGTTTGCCGAGGACCACATGTGCGTGTACTGCGGGCTTTCCTTGCGGGTCGAGAAACACATCGCCCGTCAGCGAGGCGACTTCGGTCTGCTCGGCGACGGGGATGTTCTCGTAGCTCTTCGTTTCCCAGTCGAAATAGCTGATGACGGCGCTCTTGAAGGCGCCGATGGCGGTGAACTGGGCTGCGCTGAGGCTGTGTTCGGCCGAAAAGGTCTTCAGGCAGGCCATGGCTTCGTCGCCCTCGGCAAGAGCGATGACGAAGGTACGCTGACCGTCGGATTCATGGATGAGCTTGGTTTTCATGGAAGCATAAAGCCCGCCAAGACTTTGAGTTCCGGCGTTTCCCGCAAAAAGTGCAATAATTCACACAACAACTCTTTGGTAATCTCCGGCGCTTATCCTTCCACATAAGAGCAATCGGGGGAAAATCTAATGGCGGAGCCAGCGGTTTTGCTGGTGACCGACGATCGGGAGCGCAGTACCGACATTTCGCCGATGCTGCCCGATGTTCTGCGTATGAAAACGATCGATCTCGGTATGCCGGTAGATCTGAAGGGGGTGCGCTGGAAGGCGGTTCTCTTCGATGTCGATTTCAACAATGTGGACACGATGCGCGAGATCAGCGCGGCCTTGGGCGATGTGCGCCGCGCGTCGCTGCCCTTCATCTTCCTTGTGGCGCGAGACACACATCATGCGCGCGTTCAGGCCGCCGCCTTCGGCGGCCAGGACGTCCTTGGCCGTCCGATCAATCCAAAAAGGCTGGAATGGGCAATTCTGGGACGGCCGGAGGCGGAGGCTCCGCGCATCTGCGCCGAGATTGCCGCTGCGTCCAAAGCGGCCGAGCAGGCGCTCGGAAAAACGTTCGAGGCGTTTCGCAAGGACAAGCAGCTCAACATCGGAAACATCGCCGAAAGCAGCGAGCAGATCGATGCGGCGCTTGGGGCGGGGCCGATCTCCGAATGGTTCGATGCGGTGCGCCAGCACCACAGCCACACCTACCGCCATTGCATGCTCGTGGCGGGTGGCGTTCGTGCGCGACATCGGAATTGGCGGTCCCGCGCGCCTTGGGCTTATCCGGGGCGCGCTGGTGCACGACATCGGAAAGGCACAAATTCCGGTCGAGATCCTCGACAAGCCGACAGTCCTGTCGGCGGCCGAACTGATCATGATGCGCCAGCATCCAGCCTACGGGCGGCGGTTTCTGACCAAGCATCACGGCGGCGAGGCGGGGCTTATCGAGATCGTCTATCTGCACCACGAGTATCTGGATGGGTCCGGCTACCCGCTCGGCCTGAAGGGCAGCGCGATTTCGGACGCTGTGCGGATTACGACCCTGTGCGATATCTATTCCGCGCTTACCGAACCGCGTGCCTACAAGCGGGCGTACTCGGGCGAGGAGGCCTATGATGTCATGACGCGCATGGACGGCAAGCTCGATCCGGATCTGTTGCGAGTCTTCGCGCCGCTCGCCATGCGATAGACGGCTTCAGCCTGCTTTTGGCGCGTCGATGTGGCCGAGATCGCGCTCCGGGTCGAGGCGGTCGCGCACGCGCTGCTTCAGAACCTTCGAATCCGGAAACCCGCCATCGGCGACGCGCTCCCAGATCGTTTCGCCGTCATAGGTGATGCGGAACGCACCGCCCGTGCCGGGCACAAGCGCGACTTCGCCAAGATCGGTTCCGAAGGTGGAGAGAAGCTCCTGGGCCATCCAGGCCGCACGCAGCATCCATTGGCACTGGGTGCAATAGGTGATCGAGATGCGGGGAGGTGCTTTGTCCGTCATGGCCCAAGGCCTATCGCGCCTTGCGGCGATTGCCAATCGCGGGCGGCGGAAGCGCCGCTGCGACACCGATCGGCGGCCGCAGCCTCGTAGAAGAGGCGATTGTTGCCTGCTTAAAAATGATGCATCGTCCGGGCATCTTTGAGTCTTCCCGATAGGTCACGATGCGTGATTTTCTGCAGGCGCTGAAGCCAAGCCTTCCTCACGTCGGTTATGTCGAGCGTTTCCGCGCCGCCGGCGGCGCACTGTTCGGCATCGCCGCCACCGGGTTTGTCACCTTGCTGGCGCTTGGCCCCTCTGCGGGCGTGCCGCTGCTTGTTGCGCCGATGGGCGCCTCATCCGTGCTTCTGTTCGCTGTGCCGGCCAGCCCGCTCGCACAGCCCTGGTCGATCTTCGGCGGCAACATGCTCGCGGGGCTCGTGGGCGTCACCGCCGTGATGTTCATCGCCGATCCGTTCGTGGCCGCCGCCGTGGCGGCGGCGGGGGCGATCTTCCTGATGCTCAGCTTTCGCTGCGTCCACCCGCCGAGCGGCGCGGTGGCGCTGACGGCGGTGCTGGGCGGCGACGCGGTCCATCAGCTCGGCTATGCGTTTGTCATCTGGCCGGTTGCCGTCAATACGCTGATTCTCCTCCTGGCGGCCTTCCTCTACAACAATCTGACGGGGCGTTCCTATCCGCACCGGCTGGAAGCTGCACAGGCTGCGCGTCCGGTAACGGGCGACAAGCCACCCTCGCGGCGCATCGGCTTCCGACGGGAAGACATCGATGCCGCGCTCGAGGATTACGGGCAGCTTCTGGACGTCGATCCGATCGATCTTGAAGCCATTCTGCGCAGCGCCGAGTTCAAGGCGCTGCAACGCCGCTCGGACAAGATCCGCTGTGCCGACATCATGTCGCGCGATGTGCGCGCTGTGGCGCCGGGCGATACGATATCCGCCGCGATGGACATCATGCGGCGCAACGATATCAAGGTTCTGCCGGTCACCGACGAGGATGCGCGCGTGGTGGGCATCGTCACCCAGACCGATCTGATCGAGAAGGCTGTGCTCGATCCCGAAAAGGCCAAGCCGAGGCTTGGCATCCGCCTCGGCCGTGCGCTGCGCCTGCAAAGTGTGCCGCAATCGGTGGTGCGGGACATCATGACGACACCCGTGCGCTCGGCCGAACCGGACATGGCGGTGGTGGATCTTCTGCCGCTGATGGCCGATGGCGGGCTGCATCACTTGCCGGTCGTCGGTGCGGGCGAGCGTCTCCTCGGCATCATTACGCAGAGCGATGTCATCGGCGCGCTGATGCACGACCGGATCGAAGGACCCGCCAAGCTGGCGCAACTGGCGTAAAGCTACTCGCCGGGCGGAAAGGCGTTCGCGCCGGTTTTCGGCAAAACGAGGCCGATCTTCGCCCCTTCCGGCCACAGTTCCAGCGCTGCGGGGCCATGTATGCGCACGAGCACGCGTTCGGCTGCGAGCGGGGTCGTGACGTAAAAATCCGAATATCCGCCCTGATAGACTTTCGTGACGACCTCTGCGGGCAAGGTGCCCGGCGCGCCGGCAGATGTGAGCGAAAGTTCTTCCGGCCGCGCGAACAGCTCGACCTCCTGTCCATCGATCGTCCCCTCCAGAGGGCCCGGCATGACATCGATCAAGAAACCGCCGACGATCACCGATGTGGGCGAGACGCGCGTGGCCTGAAAAATGTTTGTGTCTCCGACGAAGGACGCAACGAAGCGGTCCGCAGGCGCGCGGTAGATTTCGCCCGGCGCCGCGATCTGCCGGATGCGGCCGGCCGACATCACCGCGATACGGTCCGACATGCTGAGCGCTTCGCTCTGGTCGTGCGTCACGAACACGGTGCTGACGCCGAGGCTGCGCTGGATTTCCTTCAGCTCGACCTGCATGGCCGAGCGCAGGTTCTTGTCGAGCGCCGAGAACGGCTCGTCGAGGAGAAGCACTTTGGGGCGGATGACGAGCGCACGCGCAAGTGCGATGCGCTGCTGCTGGCCCCCCGAAAGCTCGCGCGGCCTGCGGCCGCCATAGCCCGGCAGCTTGACGAGCTCGAGAGCTTCCCCGACACGCCGCGCGATTTCCGTCTTGTCGACACCGCGCATGCGAAGTCCGTAGCCGACATTTTTCTCGACCGTCATATGCGGAAAGAGCGCGTAATTCTGGAAAACGATGCCGATCTGCCTCTTGTGCGCCGGATCGTTGGTGATCGGCGCGCCATCGAGGAAGATTTCCCCGCTATCCGCCTCAAGAAACCCGGCTATCAGGTTGAGGATGGTCGTCTTTCCGCACCCGGACGGCCCAAGCAATGTCAGAAACTCACCACGCCCCACAGCAAGCCATGCCTCGTGCAGCGCCGTGACATCGCCGAATGCCTTGGAGACGCCGTCGATGCGTACGGCCGGTTTGGCCGCATTCGGCTGCCCAGCGATGTCTGTCGTGCGCGGAAGGTCAGCGAGACTGTTCAACGTTCAATACCTTGCCAAGACCGAGATAAAGGTTCGCGATCGTCAGCAGCGTTGCCGTGATGACGATGTAAATGGTGGAGAGCGCCGCAAGCGTGGGGTCGGCGTATTCACGGACATAATTGTACATCGCGACGGGGAGCGTCTGAGTGGCTTGCGATGTGACGAAAAGCGAGCCGGTGAATTCGTTGAACGACAGGATCGCCGCGAACAGCCAGCCCGAGAAAAGCCCTGGGGCAAGAAGGGGAAGAACGATCGTTACCAGGACGCGCCAAGGCGGCGCGCCGAGGCTTGTTGCCGCCTTTTCCAGACGCGGGTCGAGGTTCTGCATCGAGATGTAAACACTGCGGATCACGAACGGCAGCACGATGACGATGTGGCTGAAGACGACGATGCCGAATGTGCGTGCGAAACCCATCTGCGTGCCGAGCATCAGAAGGCCGAGCCCGATGGTGAAATGCGGGATCATCAGCGGCGACATCAGGATCGCCTCGAGCGTGTGCTTTAGCCGGAACTCGTAGCGGTTGAGCGCATAGGCGAAGGCTGCGCCGACAACGATGGAAATCGTCGATGTCCAGACCATGACGATCAGCGCATTGCGCAGGCCATGCCGGAAGTCCGGATAGGTCAGCGCGCGCTCGAACCAGCGCAGGGAGAAGGATTGCGGCGGGAAAGAGAGGATGGCGCGATCGTTGAACCCGGCGATGAAAACGACCACCGCCGGAAGCAACAGAAAGCCGACGACGCACATGACGACGAGGCGCAGGAGCCATGTCAGAAGCGGCGTTTTCATGCGTGGCCTCCCATCTTCTCAAGAGGCCGGGCGGCACGCCTCAGAAGCGCGATCACCATGATGGTGAAAACGAGACCGGCAAAGCTGAGGGCGGCGGCGAACGGGAAATTGAAGTTCGCAAATCCGAGCTGGTAGACGAGGGTCGAAATCGTCGAAACCTGGCCGCCGCCGATGAGCTGGGGCGTTGCGAAGGCGCTGAACGTCCAGGCAAACGAGGTGGTGACGCCCGCGATGATGCCGGGAAGCGACAGCGGCAGCGTCACGGTCAGAAACGTGCGGACGGGGCTTGCGCCAAGGCTTGCGGCGGCCTTCTCGTAATCCCGGTCGATGTGGGAGATGGCTGCGGACAGCATGATGACCATGACCGGCAATGTGACGTGCACAAGAGCGACCACGACACCGAATTTTGTGAACATCATCTGGATTGGCTGGTCGATCAGTCCAAGCCCTCTCAGCACGCTGTTCACGAAGCCTGTGTTGCCGAGCACGATGATCCAGGAATAGGTGCGAACGATCTCGCCCAGAAAAAGCGGCGTGACGGCGGTGACGAGAAGCAGCGATTTCAGAAACGGGCTCTTCGCGCGAACAAGCGCAAACGCCAGAGGATAGGCGAGCAGCAGCGTGAAAAAAGCCGTCTCGGCACAGATCAGAACCGTGTCGACAAAGGCCCGCGCATAAAGCGGTTTCAGCATGTCGGTGAAATTGCCGAGGGAGAAACCGCCAGGCTCAAGCTCGCCGGGAATGTGGGCGCGCAGGCTGTATTGCAGGATGACCGCAAGCGAGGCGATGAAACCCCCGGCCACGAGGACCGAGGGTGTCACGAAAAGACGTAGAAAGGGCCGGTCTGCCGGCTGTGCCATATCCGCATTCCGATAAATGGCCGGGGCCGTGGCCCCGGCGTTTGCTCAGGTCAGTTGGCCATCACGTTTTCGGCGAACCATTTGCGCCACTCGCCGGTCTTTTCGGCGCGAAGCTTGTGGTCGATGATGATGGCCTGGCTGCTCCACTGCTCGGGTGTCGTAAAGACACCCGGAAGAGCCGCCGTCTCGGGGTTGAGCTTGGCGTTGTTCACGACCGGGCTGCCCTTCTTGAACTCGGCGATTTCGGCCTGAACCTCGGGATCGAGCGCGGTGTTCAGGAATTTGTAGGCCAGATCGGCCTTTTTGGTGCCGGCCATGATCGTCATCGTGTCGACGCCGAGAACCGCGCCTTCCTTCGGAATGATGATCTCGACGGGAACGCCCTGCGATTTCATGTAATAGCCGTTCATCGACAGCAGGACCTGCACGGGCGTTTCGCCGGTGGACATCAGCTGCTGACTGTTGGCGTCGTTCGTGTAGAACGCCTTGTAGTTCGGCTTCAGTTCGAGAAGCTTGGCCTGACCCTTTTCCCAGCTTGCCGCGTCGCCGCCGGCCAGGATGGCCGAGACGACCGTGATGTGGCTCGGATCGAAATCGGGCGAGGACAGCATGCCCTTCAGCTCAGGCTTCCACAGATCGGCCCAGCTCTCGATCTTCATGCCCGCCGGCAAAAGGTCCGGACGATAGCCGATCGTGTACACATAGGCCCACGAGCCGATGTGGTAGGGGCTGATCTTGGCCTGCTCGACAAGATTGGCCGCGTTCGGAACCTTCGACAGGTCGAGCTCTTCCAGCAGGCCGTCATTGGCGTAGAGCCAGCCGACATGGGACGTCGTGAAGGTGATGTCGCTTTCGGGGTTGCCCTTGGCGAGCTTCGCCTTGTTGAGGCGATCGATCGTGCCGCCGGTGATGTATTCGACCTCGACGCCTGTTTCGGCGGTGAACTTCTTGGCGATGGTCTCCGCGATGAGATCCTTGAAGCTGCCGCCCCATGTGCTGACAATAAGTTTTTCCTGCGCCGTTGCGGGCAGGGTGACGAGAAGCGCAGCCGCAGCGGTGAAGGCCGCAAGATATCTTTTCAAAACTCTGTCCTCCTCAGAAAGAAACATCTGGGGGGCGTCTTGCAAGTCGCGGGCCAGTATATTTGCGACTTATACCAACGTATAATAATGTATAGCCGAAGTAATCATCAGTACAGGCAAAATAAAATCTTCCTGCAGCGACAGATGCGCTGCAGGAAGATTTGCCATATGGGTTGAAACCGCAGGGAGCGCCTTCGCACACAGGAAAGCGCAGATGGCTGCATATATAAAATAATTTTAGTTGGTCGTCGGGATTAGGAAAATTGATTTAAATCAGTAGCCCTTGGCGAGATCGATTTTCGCAAGCGGGTCCAGACCTTTGCGCAGGCGCCGGATGTTCTCCGCAATCTGGATGGACGCCGACGCGGGCAGGGCGATGGACGCCAGATGCGGTGTGATCAGAACATTCGGGAGTGTCCAGAGCGGATCACCGGGCGGCAGGGGTTCCACCTCGAAGACATCCAGCGTTGCTTCGGAAATGCGGCCGCTCGTGAGGGCTGCCACTAGGGCGGGCTGATCGACCACATCGCCGCGCGAGACGTTGATGAATTTCGCGCCAGCGGGGAGCAGGGAGAGCTGGTCCTCTCCGAGGAGCTTGCGTGTCTGTGGCGTCGAAGGAAGCATGACGACCAGAATTTCGGCAGCCTTCAGCGCGTCGTCGAACGTCTCGGCACCGCTCAGGCACGTGACGCCGTCGATCTGTTTGGGCGAGCGCGCCCATCCCGTGACGTCAAAGCCCTGCCGGGCCAGCTCGCGCGCGGCCGTGCTGCCGAGCTCGCCCAGACCCAGAACCGTGACGCGGACATCTTTCGGATCGCGCGGATGTACATATTTCCAGACACCGTCGCGCTGGGCTTGCTCGAAGACGGGAATGTCGCGCGCATAGCGCAGGACCGCAAAGAGCACAAAGCCGGCCATCATCCGCGACATGTTCGGGTCGGACAGGCGCGTGATCGGCACATTCGGCAGATCGTTGCGCTGCACCAGCGAATCCACTCCTGCGCCGAGATTGATCACCATGCCGAGATTGGCATAGGGCGCGAAGAAACCGGCCGGAGGCTTCCACACCAGCGCATAGCGCACCGACAACGGGTCTTCGACATCTTCCGCGCGGCGGATGTCGAGGTCCGGAAGTTCGGCGTTCAGCGCCGCGCGCCAGGTTTCGAAGTCGTCGAAGGCGCTGTAAAAAACGAGAGTCTCGGGCATTGCCGAACCTGCCCTCACGCGCGCGGGCCGTTCAGGGCGCCGATGGCGACGCTTTCCCGCGTGAAATAGTAGCCGTCTTCCGCGATGGCGGCTTTGGCGTCCTCGGCCTCAGGGTAGCGTTCGGCGACGATGCGCCGGAACTCTTCCCAATACCCATCCGCATCGATCTGGGGGAGGACCGCCCGGCTGTCGACGGGCAGGATGGCCCAGATCTTCGAACGTTTGTTGTCCTTCTTGATCCAGTTGATGATGGCCCAGTCCGCCATTGTGAACTCCAGAAATATCGGCGGTGCGCCGGTTATGATCAGTCGCGCGGCAGGGTCGCCTGCATGGACGGGCGTTCGCTGAACGTCGCGAACCAGTCCGCCAGCGCCGGGCGTGCGGCTCTCCAGTCGACCTCGGGAAACCGGAAATCCAGATAACCCAATGCGCAGCCATAGCCCACTGCGCCAATGGTCAGGGTGTCCGGGATATCGGTGTTCATGCGATCGAGCGCCCGCTCGATCTTCGCAAGCTGCGCGTCGCGCCACCCGGACCATTGCTTGTCTTCCGGCCGCATCAAAAGCTCGTAACGCGCGGAGAGCGCGGCGTCGAGCAATCCATCCGCCAGCGCCTGCTGCGTCAGCGCCTGCCAGCGGGTTTTGCCGTCGCGCGGAAAAAGGGGGTGGGTGCTCGTCGTCGCGTCGAGATATTCGCAGATCACGCGGCTGTCGAAGATGGCGCCGTCCTCGGTCACCAGCGCCGGGATCTTGGCAAGCGGGTTCTGGTTGTTCAGCTCCTCGTTCGCCTTCGTCGGATTGGCGAGGGCGAAAACAGGATCGATCCTGTCGATCTGCCCCGTCTCGTGGGCCACGACCATGACCTTGCGCACATACGGAGATGTCGGCGCGGAAAGAAGCGTCATCATGGGTAAGATCAATCCTTCATCAGGTTCGGAAGCCAGGTGCTCAGCTCCGGGACCGCCATCAGCAGCAGCGTGAATAGGATGGTGGCGATGAAGAACGGCATGTTCGCCTTGAAGACCTGCATCTGGTCGACCCTGGCTATGCGTCCTGTGATGATCAGCGAGAGCGCGACGGGCGGCGTGATCTGGCCGATAACCACCGCCATCACCATCAGGACACCGAACTGTACGAGGTCGATGTTGAAGGCGATGAGCGACGGCATCAGAACCGGCACGATGACCGGGATCAGCGGATCGATGAACATGCCGGCGATGATGGCAAGGATCATCAGGGCCACCAGACGCATGAACATGCTGTCGCCGATGGCAAGAACATCGATCAGCCCGGCAAGCGCCTGGGGGACATGCGCGGCGGACAGGGCGTTTCCAAGCGCAACCGACAGGGCAACGACGATCAGGAGTTCGCCGGTCATCTGCACCGCGGAGACGGTGGCCTTGTAAAAGCCTGCCCAGTTCAACGAGCGGTAGAACACGACGGACAGAAGTCCGGCATAGACCGCTCCGAAAGCGCCTGCTTCTGACGGAGTGAAGGCGCCGAAGATGAGGCCGCCGATGATGAGGCCGGGAAGGCCGAAGGCGAGGCTTGCGGCCAGTCCCGCGCGTTTGATTTCCGCGAATGAGAACTTCGCAAAGGTGGGATAACCATGCTTGCGGGCGAGCACGCCGACCGTGATCATGAAGGTGAGGCCGAGCAGCAGACCGGGAATGAGGCCTGCGAGGAACAACGCGCTGAGCGAAGTACCAGTCACCGCCGCGTAAAGGATCGCGGGCGAGCTTGGCGGAATGAGGGGGCCGATGCCGGCCGAGGACGAGCCGACGGCAGCGGCGAAGGCCCCGCTATACCCCTCGCGCTTCATCGCGGGAATGATGACCGAGCCCGTGGCGGCAAGGTCGGCCGAGGACGAGCCGACCATTCCGCCGAAAAAGATGCTCGTCAGCACGTCGACCTGGGCAAGCCCGCCCTTCATCCAGCCGACGAGCGAGCGCGCGAAATTGAACAGCCTTGCGGAAATGCCGCCCGAATTCATCAGCGCCCCCGCAAACACGAACAGCGGCAACGCCATCATCGTGAAGCTGCTCATGCCGAAAATCATGGTCTGGGGCATGGTCAGTCCCCACTGGCCGCTGAGAAACAGGATCAGCGCGACCGAGCACAGCAGTCCGGCCACCATGGGAACGCCGAGCGTAAGCAGGATGAGAAGGACGCAAATTCCGATAATGGCGCCGGTCATTTTTTCATTCCGTCGTCTGCGGTGCGGAAGCTTTTGTAGGTGTCGATCAGAAAAGCGCCGGTGATCAGCAAGCCGCCGATGAGAACCGAGGAATGGAACCAGTATTGCGGGATCTGGAGATAGACCGTCCGGTCGTTTCCGAAGAAGGATAGATATTCGAACGTCACGTAGCAGAGATAGGCGAACGACACCGCACAGACGAACTCGGCGAACGCGTTCAGAAAGCGCCGGACACGCGGTGGAAACCGCTGGACGAAATGCTCGATCCGGATCACTTCCCGGCGCCGTACCGACAGGAAGAGGCCGGTCATTGCGAGCCACGGGATGAGCGCGATCACCAGTTCATCGCTCCACAGAAGTGAAATGTTGGCCGTGTAACGCAGCGCGGCATTGACGAAGACAAGGCCCGTCATGGTCAGAAGGACGCCGGCTCCGATCGCTTCGACGGTGCGGTTCACGATGGCGTCGAAGCCGCTCTCGTCCTGCGTCTCGTTCAGCTCGTCATCGACCGCGTGTTCGATCTGATGGGCGAGATCACCGTGCGGCGGGCGTTTCGGGGGAGGAAGCAGGTCTGTCTGGGCCATCGGAGATCCTGAGTGTGAAAAGCCCCGGCGACAGGATTGCCGCCGGGGCCAATACTCACTTGGTGGCGGCGATGATGTCTGCGCCGTACGTGCCGCCCGCGACCTTGCCGATCTCCACATAGAGCGGCTCGGAAGCCTTCAGGAACGCGTCGCGGTCGATCTCGTTGATCTCGTTCTTGCCGTCGGCCTTCAGCTTGGCGAGCAGCTCACCGTCCTTCTTTTCGCCGAGAAGGCGAATTTCCTTGGCCGACTCTGCCGCGGCTTCCTTGACGAGAGCCTTCTGGGTCTCAGGAAGAGCGTCGAACTTGCGCGCGTTCATGACCAGAGTGACCGGTGTGTACACGTGGTTGGAAAGGGAGATGTATTTCTGCACCTCATGGATCGACCGCGTGACAATGTCGTTCAGCGGGTTCTCCTGGCCATCGATCGTCTTGTTTTGCAGCGCAAGGAACACTTCGCCGAAATTCATCCGGGTCGGTGCCGCGCCGAAGGTCTTGAATGTCAGGATGCGCGTCGGGCTGCCAGGAACGCGGATCTTCATGCCCTGGAAATCGGCAGGCGTGACAATCGGACGAATGCTGTTGGTCATCTGGCGGTAGCCGATCTCGCCGAACGCCAGAACTTCAAGACCGGCCTTTTCACGGATCGACGCCGCGAGTTTCTGACCGAATTCGCCGTCGAGAACCTTGGCGACGACGGTGCGGTCCTTGAACAGGAACGGCATGTCGAACACGGCCCACGCGTTGTCGAGCTCGACCGCGTCCGAGCCGAGCGGCGTGACATCGAGCTGACCGGTGCGGATCTGCTGCATGTGGACGACTTCGTCACCGATTGTCGCGTTGTCGAAGAGTTCGTAGCTGAAATCATCGCCGAGTTTCGCCTTCAACTTGTCGGCAAGCTTCTGCAGCATCACCGTGTCGAAACCTCCCGTGGGGGAGGGGCTCGACATGCGCAGTTTGAGCGGTTCCGCGACGGCCGAAGCAGTCAGGGCGGATCCAATGAATACGGCTCCCAAAAGTGCCTTTACGTATGTGTTCATCACCTGTCTCCTTCGTTCGCCGTCATGCCTTGACGAGCGCGTCTTTCAAATTTTCCCGATTGAGCGTCACCCCAAATCCCGGCGCGCGCGGGATGTCTATTCGGCCGTTCTTTTGCGGCGGCGCATCGAGGAACATCTGTGCCTCGACCTGTTCTGATCCGAGATGGACTTCGGCGAGCGTGCCGTTGCGGAAGCCCGCGACATGGTGCAGGCACCAGATGCCGCCGCCGCCCGCGTCCGAAAGCGGCTTGTTGTAGATCTGCGCGAGATGGGCGACGCGGCGCGTCTCCGTCATGCCGCCATTGTACATGCTGTTGGGCATGAAGATGTCGATGCCGTCATGCTCGACCCATTCGCGGAAGCGCAGCGCATGGCCATCCATCTGGCCCGCCGAAAGCGGTATCGTGGTGCGTTTGCGGAGCATGCCCATATCGCGGGCATCGACACGGCGCAGCGGGTCCTCGAACCAGGCGATGTTGAGCTCTTCGAGGTGCGGGCAGAGCCGCATCGCGTCTTCGAGACTCATGCTCTCATTGGCATCGACGGCAAGCACGATGCCGGCGCCCAGAGCCTCGCGCACGGCGCGGACGCGGCGGGCATCTTCGAGAACGCCGAGCTTGCTGCCGACGAGCATTTTCAGGCGGCTGTGGCCTTTGTCGATCAGCTTGCGGCCCATTTCGATGAGCTGATCCCCGTCGAAGGCGGCAAAACCATAGGTGACGTAGATGTCGGCATAATCCTTCGCGCCGCCGAGCATTTCGGCGACCGTGCGGCCGCTCGCCTTGCCGATCAGATCCCAGAGGGCGAGATCGACACACGACAGCGCCGTCAGATTGATGCCGGTCATCGATCCGCGTTCGGACAGAATGGGCTGCAGGCGCGCGTGGATCTTCTCCAGATCGCGCGGGTCCATGTCGATTATCGCGGGCGCGATGTGCTTTTCGGCGATGGCAGCAACCCCGTGCCACAGAAAGCGCGACGCCATGCCGAAGCCCGTATGGCCATCATCCGTCTCGATTTCGCAGATGATGCGATAATCGTCCTCAAGCCGCTTGCTGATGAGCGGGATCGAGTTTTCAAAACGATGAATGCTGACGCGGACGTCCTTGATCTTCACGAAGCGTGTTCCTGGTGTATGTGCTGTTCGAGAACGGGTGGAATCGTCCCGGCCGCGCTTTCGGCGGCGAGAAGGCGGGCAAGGTCCGGGCGAGGCCGCGCAAGGTCCGGCAGACCGGCAAACACTCCCTCCAGCGCGGAGGCGGCGGCGAGCGTTCCGGCGTCGTCGCGGTAACGGCCGACGATCTGCAGACCGAACGGAAGGTCGGTCGGGCCGAGCCCGGCGGGGATGACTGTCGCCGGATGAGTTGTCAGGGTGATCGCGGAAGCGATCGCGCACCAGGTGATGTAGGTGTCGAGCTTCACGCCGTCGATGTGGGACACGAACAACTGCTCGACGGGGAAGGGCACAGCGGATGCTGCGGGGCAGATGAGAAGGTCGACATTCGCGAAATAGGACTGGAATGTGCGGACGATCTCGGTGTGCTTTGCCTGCGCGCGCGCGACATCGGCAACAGAGATGCGCTTCGCAAGTTCAGTGTTGGCGATGACATTCGGCCCAGCCTGATCGCGGTGTCTGAAGATGTAATCGGTCAAGGAGTCGGCAAAGCCGACGGCGCGCAAGGTCTCGAATGTCGAGTGGATGTCCTGAATGTCGGGATCGATCCATTCGGCCGAGGCAAACAGATGGGCGATCTTCCCGGCCTTCTCGCGGAAGGCGGCGCGCACATCTGCTGAAACGGGAACGCAGCCGAGATCGGAACTGAACGCCACGCGCAGGCCGGAAAGATCGACCTGCGGCAGATTCAGGAACGTCTCCGGCGATAGATCGCGCGAGAGCGGATCCAGCGCGCTTGTGCCGGTCATCGCAGCAAGAAGAAGCGCCGCGTCGGCGGCATTGCGCGCCATGGGCCCTTCCAAAAAGAGCGGCGACCAGCCGTGCTTGCGCGTGTCGTGAGGAACGGTGCCGGGTGAGGGACGGTGGCCGACGACCCCGCAAAACGAGGCGGGGGTGCGCAGGCTGCCGCCGAGATCCGAACCGGTCGCGAGCGGCATCATGTCTGCCGCCAGCGCGACCGCCGAGCCCCCGGACGATCCCGCGCAGGACAGTTTCGGATCGAACGGATTGACTGTCGCGCCGTAGACGCGATTGACGGTGTTCGCGCCGGCGCCGAATTCGGGCGTGTTGGTCTTGCCGATGACGATGCCGCCCGCCGCGCGGATTTTCGCGACGATGGGATCGTCGTGCGCCGGGACATGATCCTTGTGGACGAGCGAGCCGAACGTGGTCGTGAGGCCGCCTGTCTCGGTGAGATCCTTTATGCCGATCGGCAGACCGTGCAGCAGCCCGAGCGGCTCGCCCGTCATGACCGCATCTTCCGCGGTGCGGGCGGCCTGGCGTGCACGTTCGAAATCCCGCGCAACGACGGCGTTCAGCTTCGGATCGACGCGTTCGATCTGCTGGCGGCAAGCGTCGAAAAGCTCGACCGGCGACAGGGCTTTCGACCCGATCAGCGACCGCAGCGTGCGCGCGGGAAGGCTCAACATATCGTTCATATAGAGTTTTGTCTTGTAGAAATTGCTTTCCGTCAATTGAATGTGCGTAAAAAATGATCGTATTTTCAAAATTTCAGCACATGACTAAATAATGAACATGCTGTGGCACATATAATGATCACATAAAAACTCACCAGATAAACAAAAATGGCCGAAACAACGCTCTTGGCGAGCGCTGTTCGGCCATTCAATACTTGTGTGTATTTAATAATACTGATGCTTAGGCGATGCTGTATTCCTCAGGGTTGCTGATCGTCGGCGCCGATGGCGGCAAGGGCGGCACGTGCGACCTCGACATCTTCCTCGCCTTTGCCCGAGCCCACGCCCACCGCGCCGATGCATTGGCCGTCGATCACGATCGGCAGGCCGCCTTCGAGATTGGTCAGGCGGCCGCCACCGGCGATGGCGAGTTTGATTTCGTTTTTCGGATCGAGCCGAGATGTCGGCTGGCGGTGCGAGGCGGCTGTAATGGCTTTGGAGAGCGATGTCTCGCGTGACAGGAGCTTTGCCCCATCCATACGAACGAAGGCGAGGAGGTTGCCGCCGTCATCGACGATCGTGATGTTCTGGGGCACGCCGAGTTCCTCGGCCTTGGCGAGCGCCCCGGCAAGCGCCTTCAGCGCTCCGGCATGCGTGAGTTTCAGGCCCGGTCTCGTCACGGACGTCATTACATGTCTCCAGGAACGCCATAGGCCGGCGCAGTGGATGGGTTGAGCGCGCGGGTGATGTAATCGCGCGCCTGCGGTTTCCAGAGCTGCCAGAGATGTTCGAGCGCGCCGATCGGATCGGTGTCGTGCCAGTCCACACGAAGATCGGCAAACGGCCAGCTCACGTCATCGACGAGGATCATGCCGGCCGAATGCACCGGGCCTTCCTCGCCGCCCGCCGCAAGTGCCGCTTTCATCGCCGCGAGAATGCGATCGCCGAGTTCGGATTCCTGGTCGGCATGAAACGCATCCAGCATGGACTGGGGGATCGTCGGGCCGGACAGCAGATTGCCCGCGGCGACCGCGTTCAGGCTTTCGGCCGTTGCGTGCAGACCGAGGGTGTTTTTCCCTGAAAAGGAGGCCGTGCGGCCTTCGCGATCGATGAGAGCGATCTGCCGGTAGTCGATGTGTTCCGCATCGCGTTTCAGAAGGGTCAGTGCATCGGTCGCGGACAGTTCGGCAAGAAGATCGAGTCCTTTGGGACCGAGCGTCGGATCTGTGATGTTCTGCGTTGCGACCGCGCCGATGCCCGCGCGGGCATGCGCGCAGCGTGCGGCGACGCTCGGGCTCGACGAGGAGACCGCGATGCCGAACATTCCGGTACGTGCGCAGCGCGCGGCGATGGAGAAGGTCACGGCTGCCCCTTACTTTTCGTCCGGGATCACCGCAGTGACCTCGATCTCGACAACCCATTCGGGGCGGGCAAGCGCGGGAACCACAAGACCCGTCGAGCAGGGGAAGACGCCTTTCAGCCATTTGCCCATTTCGCGGTAGACGGCCTCGCGATAGCGGATATCGGTGAGGTAGACGACGATGCGGCAGACATGGCTGAGATCGCTGCCGGCCTCGTCGAGCAGCGTCTTGATGTTCTGCATGGCAAGTTCGGTCTGCTTGGCGGCGTCGCCGACATGCAGGCTCTCGCGGCTGTCCAGATCCTGCGAGACCTGTCCGCGCAGGAACACCATGGTTCCGCGCGCCACGACGCCCTGGCTGAGATCGTTGTCCAGCTTCTGCTCGGGATAGGTTTCGCGGGTGTTGAACGGTCGAATGCGCTTGTGAATCATCGGGGTTCCTAGTTCAGGCAGTCTGCCCAGTCGGGTTGGGTGAGGAGGTCGCGAAGCCGGTCCAGCATTGCGGAAGCTTCGTCGAGTTCGTCGAGGCCGATCCATTCGTCGGCAATGTGCGCGCGGGCGATATCGCCGGGGCCGCACACAAGAGTGGGAATGCCGGCGGCGGCGTACAGACCCGCTTCGGTGCCGAAGGAAATCGTTGCGGGTTCGGCGGATGTGCCCGAGAGCCGCGTGACGAACCTCGCCGCCGGGCCGGCGCCGTCGCATTCGAGGCCCGGATAGTCGATCAGGTTTTCGCTTTCGATGCGGCTTTCGGGCGCCGCCGTCTGGAGGCTGGCGAGACAGGCCGCAACGATGGTGTCGATGCGGCCGAGAATTTCCGCGAGATCGGTTTTCGGCGTGGAGCGGATTTCGAATTCCAGAACCGCGGTTTCCGGGATGAGGTTGAGCGCGGTGCCGCCGTGGAGCGATCCGATATGGACGCTTGCATAAGGCGGGTCGAAGCCTTCGGCGTCCCTGCGCGCTTCGAGTTCGCGGGCGATGGCGCGAAGGCCCATCGCGATCTGTACCGCGGCGTTGACGGCGTTTGCGCCACGGTACGGATAGGCCGAATGGCCGCCGCGCCCGTGGATCGTGATGCGGCGGGCGATCTTGCCCTTGTGACCGCGAATGACGCGCATTTGCGTGGGCTCGCCCACGATGCAAAGCAGCGGCTTCTTGGAGATCTTCGCGACCTGCTTTACGAGGTCCGGCGCGCCGCGGCAGCCGAGTTCCTCGTCGTAGGAGAAGGCCAGATGCACGGGCGCGCACAGTTCGGCGGCGCACAGATCGGGCACCTGCGCCAGAACGGCGGCGACGAAGCCCTTCATGTCGCTTGTTCCGCGGCCGAAAATCCGGCCGCCGCGGCTTGTCGCCGTGAACGGAGGCGTTGCCCAGTTCTGGCCCTCGCAGGGGACGACATCGGTGTGGGCGGAGAGCACGACGCCCGGCATGTTCCGGGGCCCGATCGTTGCAAGAATGGAGGCTTTGGTCTTGGTCGCGTCGTGGATCAGCCGTGCCTGTACGCCGTGCTGCGAAAGATAGTCGGTGACGAAGGCGACGAGATCGAGGTTCGAGCTGCGGCTGACGGTTTCGAAGGCAACGAGCCGGGACAGGATCTCGGCCGCCCGCAACGTCCGTGGGCTGACGCCGTGGGGGGCGGAGCCGATCGGGGGTGCGAGTGCGGACGGGCCTTCCATGTTCAGGCGGCCTTCAATCTCTGATAGCTGCGTTGCGCGTGGACGAGAGGCAAATCAGGCGTCTGCGTAAGCCCGACGACGATGCCCGCGATGATGCGGTGCGAGCCGAACTCGAACACTTCGGCGACCTTGCAGTCGAACGCGCAGACGGCACCGCGCAGCATCGGCGCGCCGGTCGTCATGGTCTCCCATTCCCCGGCCGCGAAACGGTCTTCGCGGAATTCCGGAATGCGCCCCGCAAAGGAATCGGCGACGCGCTCCTGGCTCTCCGCGAGGACATTGGCGGAGAACACACCGTTTTCGAGGATCGGGCCGAGGGCGCGGCTGTCACGATGTATGCACAGGATGACCGAGGGCGGTTCCAGTGACAGCGAGCAGAGCGTCGAGACGGTGACGCCGGCGCGGCCGCTTTCGCCGTCCGTTGTGATGACCGTGACGCCGGTGGCGGTGGCCGACATGGCGTCACGGAAGTGATCGGGGTTCACCGTGTTCATTTTGACGATCCAATACGGTCGGACAGATCGGCGGCCTTGCGGACGAAATCGAGCGGCCCTGAGAAATCGAAGCTGTTGTAGACAGCGGCGAGATGGTTGAAGTGCGGCGCCTGCGCAAACTGCACGAAGGTCAGGCGGTGGCCCGCATAGTCGGAGTTGAGCAGATCGCGGGCGAAGGCAAGCAGCTTGCGGCGGTCGTGGCTGTCCCATTTCTCGTTCAGCGTGTAAAACTTGCTCAGCCAGTCGCCGGAACCCGGCGTCTCGAAGGCCGCGGCGTTCGGCGTGACGCAGATCTGGCCGCCGCACAATTCGCGGGCAATGTGCATCATGGCCGGAAGCTGCGAGCAGGCGAAAACGCGGCCGGCATAGAGCATCGACTGCTGCGGCATCAGAAGGCCGCCGGGGCTCTTTTCCGCCATGGCGATGGACGCCGTGAGATGTGCGTTAATGCCCTCGCGATAGCAGGCGAGGTCTGCAAGCTTTTCGCGGACGGCCTGCAGCTTGTCGAGGCCGGTCTGCTTGGCGTTCCACATCGCGGCGCCGATCATCATGTCGGCGACGTACAGGAGGCGAAGCACATACGGGAACGCCGAATAGCGGTGCAGCGTAGAGCGGATGTACTGGGCCGCCTTGGTGTGGCGGTAGAAGAAGACGTCTTCCCAGGGAATGAGGACGTCGTCGAAGATCACCAGCGCCTCGACCTCGTCGAACTTGTTCGACAGCGGGTAATCGGCCGGGCTTCCTCGCCCGGCGAAACCGGAACGGCAGATGTGCTTCACGCCCGGCGCGCCCATCTTGACGATGCAGCCGACGGCATAGTCCGAAAGCTGTTCGTTGGTCCACGCGCCAACGGTCGGCTTAAGGAAGGCCTGGTCGGCATAGGCGGCGGCCGTTTCGTATTTCGCGCCACGTATGATGATGCCCGCATCGGTCTCCTTCTTCACATGGACCATCATGTCGGGGTCCTGATCCTGCGGCGCGCGTGAGCGGTCGCCCTTCGGATCGGTGTTGGCGGAGACGTGGAAGATGTCTTCAGCGACGATGCGGCGGACATGGCGGTCCACATTGTTCGCAAATTCGGGATTGAACTCGGCCAGAACATCGCGGCCGTCCATCAGCGACCAGACTTCGCCGATCGTCTCGTCACCGACACGGGTGACGACGCCGCCGATGTCCTTCATCACCGCGTCGACGCCATCGACCTTGTCGTGCCAATCCTGCTGCTCGCGCGGCGGCTTGTAGAACTTGGTGAGCCGTTCGCCGTTTTCGAGATAGGTCAGGCGGTCCTGATAGGTGGCTTCATGCTGCATGTCGTACATGCGCGCGCGGACATCGACGATGGGTTTGAACGCCGGATGGCTGGTCACATCCTTGACGCGCTGGCCGTCGATCCAGATCTCGCGGTCATCACGCAGGCCCGCCCGGTACTCATCCCCTGAACGTATCATCGCAAATTCCTTCAGCTTGTCCGTGAAAAGAGCTTGCGACGATGGCCTGGATCAATAAAATATTTTAATTATGGGATCGGCATTTGAAAAACCAATGAATCTCTCGTTGAGAGCCCTCCGCTACGTCGTGGCGACGGCGGATCACAGCAATCTCACCGAGGCGGCGCGGCATCTGAACGTGTCGCAGCCCTCTATTTCCTCAGCCATCGCGCAGGTGGAGGCGGAACTGGGGGTCCAGATCTTCATCCGCCACCACGCGCGGGGTGTCTCGCCGACCGCCGCCGGCAGCCGCATCATCAGCGAGGCGAGGGCGCTGCTGAACCACGCGCGCGATTTCGCGCAGACGGCGCAAGCGCTTGGCGACGACGTGCGCGGCGAGATCTCGGTCGGCTGCCTGTGGACGATTGCCACCCACATCATGCCGCGCGTGATTTCCGGTTTCGGCCAGAACCATCCGGGTGTCGCGGTGCATCTGGAGGAGGGGGATCATCAGCAGATTCTCGATATGCTGCTTTCCGGCCGCACCGAGCTTGCGCTGTCCTACCGGTTGTCCATTCCCGACGAGGTCAAGGGCGAGCTTCTCACCGAATTGCCGCCCTATGCGGTTCTGCCCGAGGATCACCCGCTCGCAAAGCGCGAGGTTCTTCACCTGGAGGATCTGGTGGACGAGCCTCTTATCCTGCTCGATCTTCCCTATTCGCGCGATTACTTCATCAATCTCTTCTCATCGCGCGGGCTGACGCCCAACATCGCGTTCCGCTCCCGCGCCTACGAGCTCGCCCGCGGTCTTGTCGGGCATGGGCGAGGCTACACGATCACCAATCTTGTCTCGCAAACGCCGGATACTCATGACGGCGGGAGGGTCGCCGCCGTGCCTCTCGCGGGCGATCTTGAGCCGGTGCAGCTCATGATCCTGACGCTCGAGCGCCAGCTCAGGCGCCCGGCGGTCGAGGTTTTCATCGAATATTTTCGCGCGGCCTATGGCGGAGCGTCCGTCAAGCAGACGCCTTTCGCGCGGCGATAAGATCGCCCATGGCCGTCAGGGCGAGCTCGTAGCCGTTCGCACCGAGCCCCGCGATGACGCCGGTCGCGGCTTTCGATATGTACGAATGGTGGCGGAAGGGCTCGCGCTTCCAGATATTGCTCATATGCGCCTCGATGATCGGCCCGTCAAAGGCAAGCAGGGCGTCGAGAATGGCAATCGATGTGTAGGTCAGCCCGGCGGCGTTGATGACGATGCCCTGGGCCGTGCCCCGTGCCTCCTGAATCCAGTCGACGATCTCCCCTTCATAATTCGACTGCCGGAAATCGAGCTGAAGGCCGAGGGCCTTCGCCTTTTCCTCGCAGCGCTGCTGGATCTGCGGAAAGCTTTCCGTCCCGTAAGTCCCGCTCGGATCGAGCCCGTAGAGGTTGGCATTGGGGCCATTGATGAAAAACACGTTTGACATGAGGGGCTCCGGGAAAAGGACGGCATAAGGTAATTCGCGGCGAGTGGCGGATTAAATCGTTATTTTCGATGCTGGCGATTGAAGAATAATGGCCAGCGTCCCCGTTGGAGCGGCATAGGGAGGTCTTTATGCTCCGGGCAAATTTGGAGCAGACATGACCGGCTACCCGACATTTCGTTATGACGGCGATGGATACAAAGCGCGCATCGGCCTGATTTTCATGGCCTCGAGCGTCGTGATGGACGCCGAAATGTCCGCGATGTCCGCGGAAGGCGTTGCGGTACATACGACGCGCATCCGCCTGCCCAAGGTCACCGTCGAGGGCATCGAGGAAATGATGAACGCGCCTCAGCTCGAAGAGGCGGCGAAGCTTGTCGGCTCCGCGCCGATCGACGTTCTGTGCTTCGGCGGAACGAGCGCGTCTTTCCTGCACGGCACGTCCTACGATGTCGCGCTGACAAAGAAGCTTCAGACCTGGGTGCCGGGGCCGAAAGTGACGACAGCGTCCACGGCGACGCTTGCGGCGCTGAAAGAAGTGAAGGCCGGAAAAGTCGCGCTGGCGACGCCTTATGTCGGCGAGATCCACAACCGCGCCATTCGTTTCCTCGAAGAAAACGGACATCAGGTGGTCAAGAGCGCCAAGCTCGACATCACGAGCGATCATGCCCTCGCGGAAGTGCCGCTCGAAAAGGTCTACGACCACATTCTGTCCGTCGATCATCCGGACGCGACGGCCATTTTCGTCAGCTGCACCAATTTCCGCACCGTCGGCGCCATCGAGGCGCTGGAGCAGAAGCTGGGCAAGCCGGTCGTCTCGGCCATCCAGGCCTCGTTCTGGCACTGCCTTGAAGTCACCGGCGTGAACGGGGCGAAACCCGGCTACGGCAGCCTGCTAAACAAGCGCCTCGCGTCGGACGGAGCGGCCTGAAGCGAACGCTCGATTTTTAGGCATGTTTAACATTATGTGAGCACAAACCATTCAGCATCGGGCGTGTAGTCTGGGTGCTCTGAGTGGCAGATGTCTTACAGTTACTGGTTTTCCCGGCGCGTGGTTCCGGCCATCGGAGCCCTTATCCTCATTGCGTTTGTCGCAATGGGCCTGGCGGTTCTTGAGGTCACCAACGCTCAGAACGAACGCGAAGCGGCGCGGGAGAGAGATCTGCTCGCGGTGGCGTTCGAGGAGATCGACAGCCAGCTTCAGATTCAGGTCAAGGATTACGCGGGATGGGGCGATGCCTACACCCATCTCCATCCCCGGATCGATATGGACTGGGCATACACGTCCGGGAACCTCGCAAAACCCGCATATGATGAACTGGGCTATGCGTTCGCGCTGGTCGTCAATCCGACGAACACCGTCTCCTATGCAGTTGTAAACGGGGAGCTTTCCCAGTCGGCCCGCAATGTTCCCACGGGCGTGCAGCAGCTTGTTGAACGCGCCCGGTCCGCGGGCGGCACCGAAACCGTGCCCGTCGTCGGAACGCTCAGCCTCGACGGCATGCCCATACGCGCCGCAGCCGCCGTGATTTCTCCCGGACCCGATCCGAACGTGGTCAAAACGGAAGGACCTCCCTCGGTCCTGCTGTTCGGCAAGCTTCTCGATGCTGATGCGTTGGCCGTGATCAGTACGCGCTACGGATTGCCGCCGCTGGGCTGGCAGGTGCAGCCTGCAAAAACGCAGTCCAGCCAGACTTTTGACGGCCTGGACGGCGAGGTGTTCCATCTTGTCTGGTCGCCTCAGGCACCCGGGAGCGAATTGCTCGCCAAGCTTCGCTGGTGGCTGGCCGCGGTCGCCTTCATCACATCGGTTCTTCTTGCGGCCGTGTTGAGCGTGGCCATCCGGCAGGCAAAGCGCATCGAGCTTGCATCACAGCGGCTCGTTGCGGCCCAGAGGCGGGCTGAGCATCTGGCGTTGCACGATTTCGGAACGGGGCTGCCCAACCGCCTAATGCTGAACGATCATCTGGCCCGTCTGAGCGGTTCGCCGCTGGCCGTGTTCTACATCGATCTCGACCGCTTCAAACCGGTCAACGACATTCACGGGCATTCGGCCGGCGACCACGTGCTGCGCGAGTTTGCGAAGCGCCTGCAATGCGCGCGCCGGCCCGGCGATCTGCTCGCCCGCGTCGGCGGCGACGAGTTCGTCATTGTCCTGACAGACATCGTCGACCCGCATAAACTTGAGGAATTTGCCTTTCTGATCCTGAAGCTGATTTCCGAGCCGTTCCACCATGACGGCGCGGAACTCGTTGTCGGAGCTTCCATCGGCATCGCGGCGTGCCCTCGCGACACGTCGGATTGCGCGGAGCTTATTCGCCTTGCCGACATCGCGATGTACGAGGCCAAATCGCTCCAGCCCAATTCGTTCAGGTTCTTCTCTCCCGATATGAACGACCGGCTCAACGCGCGGCGTTTGGCCGAAGTGGAATTGCGCGATGCGCTGGCGTTGGGGCAGTTCGAAATTCATTACCAGCCCCGCTTCGATGCCCGCGCATTGACAATGTCCGGCGTCGAAGCCCTCGTCAGATGGCGGCATCCGAGCCGGGGGCTTGTTCCGCCCTCCGATTTCATCCCGATTGCGGAAGAAACGGGGCTGATCCGGCCTCTCGGAGAATGGGTGCTGCGGCAGGCCTGCCGGGACATCATCCCCCTTGGCCTCAGACTGTCCGTCAATCTCTCGCCGGCGCAGTTCGATGTGGAATTGCCGAGCATGATCGAGCGCGCACTCAAGGACACCGGGTTTGCGGCGGACATGCTCGAAGTAGAGATCACCGAATCCGTACTTATTCGCGATTCGGCTGGTGCAGCGGAGATTCTGCGCATGCTGAAACTGATCGGGGTCCAACTCGCCATGGACGACTTCGGCAGCGGGTATTCTTCACTGGGTTATCTTCAGAACTACCCCTTCGACCGCATCAAGATCGACCGGAGCTTTGTGAGCAGGCTCGGTTTTGCCGACAGAGCAGAAGAGATCATCCGGGCCATCATCCAGCTCGGCCATTCGCTCCGGCTGACGGTGACGGCGGAGGGGGTCGAAACCGCCGATCAGCTGAAGGTGCTGTCCGAATTCGGGTGCGATGAACTTCAGGGTTTTCTGCTCTCGCGGCCCAAGGACATCCGAAAGCTGGAGGAGGAGATGTCTTTCCGCGTGCAGTCCGCGCACAAGCCGGTTGATGGCACGCCACGCCATGCGCAATCACGCCGCTGATCCATGGCGCTTAATTTGTATGTGCAATCGAAACACGTGTGCCCGGATTCGTGTTTTCAATTGAGACCGTTGCGCCCAACTGCCCTGCCAAAGCCTCGACGATTCCGGTGCCGAGGCCGTGCCTTGTGGATTCTTTTGGCATTCCGGTCCCGTTATCTGAGACAGAAAGCCTCCAGCTTGAGCCTTCGAGCCGATACTGAATGAGGATGTGCCCCTTATGGTCGGGGAAGGCATGCTTCAGGGCATTTATGACAAGTTCGGTGACGATCAGCCCGAGGCTGACGGACGCATCGGCCTCAATGTTGGTTTCGTCGGCCTGGACTTCGATCGCGAGGATGCCTGGATCGGCGATCATGGAAGCGCCGAGGCTCCGGCAGAGTTGCGTGAGGTAGGCGCTTATTTCCACGACCCCAAGCCCGGATGAGGCCAGTTGCTGCTGGACGGCGGCGATAGAAAGTACGCGACCGTGCGCGGCATGTAGATGTGCCCGTGCTTCGCCGACCTTCAATTGCCGTGCGCTGTGCATGAGAACGCTGGCGATGATTTGGAGGCTATTGGCGATACGGTGCTGCGCCTCGCGCAAAAGAACGGTCTTCTGCTCAAGCATCGCGTCCTTGAGCTTTTGAGCCGCACGGGCTTCCGTGACGTCGGACACGGAGAGCAATATCCGAACCGGATCGCTGTCGTAATCGAGCTTGTCGGCTCCGAGAACCAGGTTGCGTGTGTTGCGGCCGTCGCGGACGAGCTCCATTTCATAGGGAGCGCGTTCAGACGGGTCGGCGATGGTGGATTCAAGGAAGGTTCGGACCCCGGCCACCGCCCATTCTCCGGAGCCGAGCGCGAGAACGGGGCAACCGGAGACACTGTCGGGTTCGATCGCGAACGCGCGGCAGAAGGATGTGCTTGCGGCAATCACGGCAAGCTTTCCATCCAGCAGCAGCAAGGGAGCGTTTGAGGACGTTATCACCGCAAGTGCGAGGCTGAGCGGCATATCAGGGCGTGCGTCTGCGTGGGGAGCCATATCGGCCATTCCCTAAAAACCGGAGGCTCGCGGAGCGAAAGCCATATTCGGCAGACATAGATTTCAAGAGTATTCGGGGCGCCGTTGAAGTCACGGCTACCTTGCCACGTGGCATTTCTGACTATTGATCGGCAGGCGTTACTTATTGATACGCCAGATCGCGACACTTGTTCTAAGCAGCAAGTCCGCCAAACAGTGCAACACCGCGACGCTGACGGCGAGCAGCGACCAGCCGATGGCTTGGACAGCGGAATCCACGATTCGATTCTGAGCCCGACGTTTGTGCCATGGCTGTACGAGCCGGTGCCCACAGGGCGGCCCCAGCCGATTTTCAGGTGGTCGAATTTTATGCTAAGGCATTGGTTTCGAATGGAGGCCACGCCCGGAATCGAACCGGGGTGCAAGGATTTGCAGTCCTCTGCGTAACCACTCCGCCACGTGGCCTCTGAAGCGCCGGTGCGGAATATCCCGGCGCGGCACTGCCAATAACAGACCCAGCCACAAATTCAAATCTTTGCTGCATCCGCGACCGCAGGGCGCTTGCCTAAAACGGTTCCAAGCCGTTATTGCGAGGGGAGCAGGGGAGCATTTTTGATGTTCGATTTTGCGCAAGCGCGCCATTTCATGATCGAGGGCCAGATCCGGACCAACGACGTCACCGATCCCGGTATCGTTTCGGCGATGGCGCAGATCGAACGTGAGCGATTCGTCCCGGCCTCGTTTCAGACGGTTGCGTATGCGGACCGTGACCTGCCGGCCGCCGAATCGGGGCAGGCGGGCGCGCAGCGCTCCCTGCTCAGCCCGATGGTTCTCGGCAAGATAATCCGTGCGGCTAACATCGTCGCCTCGGACAGGGTGCTTCATGTCGGCAGCACCACCGGGTACGGCACGGCCGTGATCGCGCGGATTGCGGGTTCTGTGGTCGCGCTCGAAGACAGCGAGACGCTGACACAGGAAGCGTCGAAGAACCTGTCGGGCGTGCCGAATGTCTCGTTCGCCACGGGCCCGCTCACCGCCGGTTGGGCGCCGGGAGCGCCCTATGACGTGATCGTCATGGAAGGCGCGGTCGAAGAGCTGCCGGAAGCTCTGTCAGCCCAGTTGAAGGAAGGCGGTCGTCTGGTTGCGATCGTCGGCTCCGGGCGTACCGGTCGCGGAACCCTGTTCCGCCGCACGCCGGCGGGCCTTTCGGGTTTCCCGCTGTTCGACGCGGCCGCCCCGATTCTGCCGGGTTTTGCAAAGGCTTCCGCCTTCGTGTTCTAACCCCTTCGTCGAGTTCCCTGCGGGTGTCTACCGAACGTGGACATCCTTGTGGCAATTATGAGCCACCCTCCCTGAAACCGCCTCCTTTGAGCCAAACGGCGGCTTTCTCCACCGGACGTCAACCATTAGATTTGCGTGGGTGGCGGACGCGCCTGACAATGCGTCCGCGAAGGGATTCGGGGACAGTTGTGGGTATGAGCAACAAGTTATCGCCTGCCGATCGGATGAAGCGCCTGCGCCGCGTGGCGCTCGGCTGCGCTGCGACCGTGTGTTTGGCAGCCTTGCCTTCGGTGGTTTCTGCCCAAACGCTCCAGGAATCGCTGGTTCAGGCCTATCAGGCGAACCCGACCCTGAACGCACAGCGCGCGGCGACGCGCGCAACGGATGAGGGTGTTCCCCAGGCTCGTTCGGGTTATCGGCCTCAGATTTCGGCGGCCGCCGACGCCGGCGTGATCGGGTCGCGCCGCGATAACGGCATTCGCGGCCTCGGCTCTTCGCGGGTCAACACAGGCACGGTGACGGCGAGCACGGGCCTGACTGTGAGCCAGCCGCTTTTCGACGGCTTCCGCACCAAGAATTCCGTGCGTGCCGCCGAATCGAATGTGCTGGCTTCCCGCGAAACGCTGCTGAATACCGAGCAGAACGTGCTGTTCGACGGCGTCGAATCCTACATGAACGTGCTGCGGGACTTTGCGATCCTCGATCTCAACCGCAACAACGTTGATCTCCTGGACGAGGAACGCCGGGCGACGCAGGAGCGCTTCGATGTCGGCGAGGTGACGCGGACGGATACTGCGCTCTCTCTTTCGCGCCTCTCCGCGGCCCGTTCCCAGTTGAGCGTTGCCGAAGCCAATCTGAAGGCAAGCCGCGCGGTTTTCCGCCAGGTCATCGGCTCCGATCCTGCACGGCTTCATCCGAGCCAGCCTATCGACCGGCTGCTTCCGAAGTCCCTGCAGGCCGCTCTCGAGATCGGTTATGTCGAGCATCCGGCCGCCCGCGCCGCGTTCCACGCGGTTGATGTCGCGGAGCTGAATGTTCGCGTCATTCAGGGCGAACTTGCTCCGTCTGTCTCCGTGCGGGCCGATGCCAGTTACGAATGGAACCAAAGCGACATCACGCCGGGCTCCGACACCTACACGCGCCAGGCGCAGGGCTCGGTTCTCGGTGTCCTCAGCGTGCCGATCTACCAGGGCGGCCAGGAATATTCGCGCGTGCGTGAGGCCAAGGAAATTCTCGGCCAGCGCCGTCTCGAGGCCGAATCCGTGCGCGATCAGGTGCGCGCCGCCGTTGTTTCCGCCTGGGGCGCGCTTGAGGGTGCCCGCTCGCAGATCGAAGCGGCCCAGGCGCAGGTTGATGCATCGTCCATCGCGCTGTCCGGCGTTCGCGAAGAGCAGCGCGTGGGCCAGCGCACCTTCCTCGACGTCCTGAATTTCCAGCAGGAAACGCTCGACGCCCGCACGACCCTCATCACGGCGCAGCGCGATCGCGTGGTGGCGTCCTATGCGCTTCTGCAGGCCATCGGACGCCTCAACATCGTCCAGCTCAATCTGAAGGTGCCCGCTTACGATGCGCGCGTGCATTACGATCAGGTGCGCGACAAATGGACGGGGCTGCGTACGCCGGACGGTCGCTGATTCTAATGCCGTGAGCGGTCTGGAAAACCGCCGCCATCCCTTGCCTTGATGAAAACGGGTGCGATACTCGCCTCAGTATTGGGAAACACCGATTCGTCGGGTGGTTTATCCTGTTGCGGCGAGGGTAGATGAGCAGCACGGCGAAAGCGCAAGAGCCGACCATGGAGGAGATTCTCGCCTCCATCCGCCGGATCATCGCCGATGATGAACCGGGTACAGAGGCGAAGGCTCCCGAAAAGCCGGCGGCCAAACCTGAGGCGGCGGAGAAGCCCGCGGCCAAGCCTGCACCTGCGCCAGTTGCAGCCGCGGACGATTCTGCCGAGAGCGAGCTGAACCAAGACGACATCGACGCCATGCTGGCGGGCTTCGATGCCCCCCCGCTGCCCGGAAAAGAACCCGAAGCCAAGGACGAGGATGTCCTGGAGCTGAAGAAGCCCGTCGCGAAGTCGGCGGAGGCCACCCGGACCGATGTCGAATTCCGCGATGCCAGCGAGAATGCTCCCGCCGAAGCTGAAGCCGAAGAGGATCTTTCCGGCTGGGGCGTCGAGGTCGAGGAGGAAGCCCCGCCGCAGCCCGCTGCTCCGGCAATGGCCCCGACGGCGTCCACGGCAGGTGCGCTTCGGGACGATGGCCTGATGGCGCCTGAATCGAGCGCGGTTGTTGCGAGCGCCTTTTCTTCGCTCGCAACCACCATTCTTTCCCAGAACGCCCGCACGCTGGACGACCTCGTTCAGGAGATGCTGCGCCCGATGCTGAAAAGCTGGCTTGATGAGAACCTGCCGGCCGTCGTCGAGCGGCTCGTCCGGGCCGAGATCGAGCGCGTTTCCCGCGGTCCGCGGCGCTGAGCGCGGGGCGGCCGGGAGCCTGCCGCCGATCGTCTTTTGCCCTTGTTGACACGCCGGGACCGGACCGGCTCTAAAGCGGCTGACTTTCCCAGATCAGCGTCGGCATTCGTCCATCCATGACCCTTGAGAAGACCTATCAGCCCTCCGAGATCGAGGGTCGCATTTCCACCGCCTGGAACAATGCCGGAGCCTTCAAGGCCGGGGCAAATGCCAAACCGGGCGCGGAAGCGTTCTCCATCGTCATCCCGCCGCCGAACGTCACCGGCTCGCTCCACATGGGGCATGCGCTGAACAACACGCTTCAGGACGTCATGACGCGTCATCAGCGCATGATGGGCCGGGACGTGCTCTGGCAGCCGGGCACCGACCATGCGGGCATCGCCACGCAGATGGTCGTCGAACGCCAGTTGATGGAGCGGCAGGAGCCGAGCCGTCGCGAAATGGGGCGCGAGAAATTCATCGAGCGCGTCTGGGCCTGGAAGGAAGAATCCGGCGGCACGATCATCAACCAGCTGAAGCGCCTCGGTGCCTCGTGCGATTTCTCGCGCGAGCGTTTCACCATGGACGAAGGGCTGTCGCGCGCGGTTCTAAAGGTCTTCGTCGAGCTTTACCGCAAGGGGCTCATCTACAAGGACAAGCGCCTCGTCAATTGGGACCCCAGATTCCAGACCGCGATCTCGGACATTGAAGTCCAGCAGATCGAGGTGAAGGGCAATCTCTGGCATCTGCGCTATCCGCTTGAGGGCGTGGCCTTCGATGCGGAAGATCCGTCGACTTTCATCACCGTTGCGACGACCCGCCCCGAGACCATGCTCGGCGACAGCGCGGTCGCCGTGCATCCGGAAGATGAGCGGTACAGACATCTTATCGGCCGAAACGTCGTCCTGCCGCTGGTCGGCCGCAAGATCCCGATTGTTGGTGACGCTTATTCCGATCCGGAAAAGGGCTCGGGCGCGGTGAAGATCACACCCGCCCATGACTTCAACGATTTTGAGGTCGGCAAGCGCCACAACCTTCCGCAGATCAACGTACTCGACCGCGAAGCGCGGATTCTGGTCGACGGAAACGCCGAATTTCTCGATCGCGCCTCGCCCGACGCCGAGATCATGGCGCTGCACGGACAGGACCGCTTTGCCGCGCGCAAGGCCGTGGTCGCGCTGTTCGAGGAAAAGGGCCTGCTCGCCAAGATCGAGCCCAACACGCATGTTGTGCCGCATGGCGACCGCTCGAATGTCGTCATCGAGCCCTACCTGACCGAGCAATGGTATGTCGATGCCCATACGCTCGCCCAGCCTGCGCTGAAGGCGGTGCGGGACGGGCGCACGAAATTCGTGCCGAAGAACTGGGAAAAGACCTACTTCGAGTGGCTGGAGAACATCCAGCCCTGGTGCATTTCGCGCCAGCTCTGGTGGGGCCATCAGATCCCGGCCTGGTATGGACCGGACGGCGATATCTTCGTCGAACAGTCCGAAGCGGAGGCGCTCGCTGCGGCAGAGAAAAAGTACGGCAGGAAGGTCGAACTGACACGCGACGAAGACGTGCTCGACACCTGGTTCTCCTCGGCGCTGTGGCCGTTCTCGACCATGGGTTGGCCGGATGCGACGCCCGAACTGAAGAAGTATTACCCGACCTCGGTTCTCGTGACGGGCTTCGACATCATCTTCTTCTGGGTGGCCCGGATGATGATGATGGGCCTCGAATTCATGGACGAGGTGCCTTTCCACGACATCTACATGCACGCGCTCGTCCGGGACGAGAAAGGCGCGAAGATGTCGAAGTCGAAGGGCAACGTCATCGACCCGCTCGAACTTATGGACGAGTATGGTGCCGATGCCGTGCGCTTCACGCTGACCGCGATGGCCGCGCAGGGCCGCGACATCAAACTCGCGAAAGGGCGCATCGAAGGGTACCGCAATTTCGCGACGAAACTCTGGAACGCGACGCGTTTCGCTGAAATGAACGAGTGCCGCGTCGTGCCGGGCTTCGATCCGTCGTCGGCCAGAAGCACGCTCAACAAATGGATCATCGGGGAGACCGCCAAGGCGATTTCCGAGATCGATGCGGCGCTGGCCGCTTACCGCTTCAACGATGCGGCGGCCGCGGCATACCGCTTCGTGTGGTCGATCTTCTGCGACTGGTATCTCGAACTCGCAAAGCCCGTTCTGCAGACCGATGCGGGCAGCGCCGAGCGCGACGAGACGCGCGCGGCGGTTGCCTGGACGCTCGATCAGATCGTCAAATTGCTGCACCCCTTCATGCCCTTCATCACCGAAGAGCTTTGGGATAAGACGGCGCCGGAAGGTGGCCGCCCGGCAATGCTCGCGCTGACCGATTGGCCCGCGCCCGTCACCGGCGACACGGCGGCGGCGGAAGCTGAGATCAACTGGCTCATCGACGTGATCTCGGAAGTCCGCTCCGTGCGTACGGAAATGAACGTTCCCGGCGGCGCGCAAATCCCGCTTCTTCTCATTGCCCCGAGCGATCAAGTGAAGGGCTGGGCAAAGACCTATGACGAGGCCCTGAAGCGCATCGCGCGGCTTTCGGGGGTCGATGTGGCGGAGAAGGCCCCGCCCGGCGCGGTTCAGCTTCTGGTGCGCGGCGGCATTGCGGCTCTACCCATCGCCGATGTGGTCGATCTCGGCGCGGAGAAGACGCGTCTGGCGAAAGAAATCGGCAAAATCGCCGATGAAATCGACAAGATCGATAAAAAGCTCGGCAATCCCGATTTCCTCGCCCGTGCGAAGGAAGAGGTGGTCGATGAGCAGCGCGAGCGGCGCGCCGAGGCCGAGGCCCGCCGCACAAAACTTACGGATGCGGTGGAACGCCTTAAAGTTGTGATTTGAGGCGCCCGGCACTTAAAAGTGTCGCCTTTTCGCAACGGCTTCACCGCGATGAGCATCCCGGCTCACGTGTACGCTCGCCTTATGCGGTTGTCTTTGCGAATGATCTCTCGGCTTTGCCGCGTGCAGTCGGTGGCGACAGGCGGCAAAGGTGCTGGGGGCTCACATCGTGAAGCGGTTTGTGCTGGCGATCTGCATAGCGGCAGCGTGGGCCTCAGTGTCTCCGGCCCTGGCCGGCCCGCGCGTGGTGCCGCCGGGCAACCGCAATGCCGAACAGCCCAAGATCCCGGGTTCGTCGTTCAGCCGCACCCAGGCGAACAAGACGAATTTCGAAGCCAAATATCAAAAGGTCCGAGACCTTTTCCAGCGCGACCGCGCATTGATCGGCAAGATCAAAAGCGTCGCCGCCCAGTACGACATCGACCCGATCCACATGCTCGGCGCCATCGCCGGCGAGCATACCTACAATGTCGATGCTTACGACTATTTGCAGACTTATTACGTTCAGGCCGTTTCCTACGCGGGCGACAGCTTCCGCTTTGCCCACAAGGGCGAAGCCGTCGCGCACTTTCTTGCGCGCCCGCAGTTCGAGAACTGCCGCGCGTTCACCGATTCCTACCGGCTGTGGATCTGCCGCGAGGAAATCTGGGACAAAAGCTTCAAGGGCAAGACGGTGGACGGCACGTCATTCCCGAACGACCGTTTCGCGGTGGTGTTCTTCCAGCCGTTTTATGCGGGACAGACATTCGGGCTCGGGCAGGGAAGCCCGCTGATGGCGCTCGCGCTTTCGGACAATGTGGCCGAGGTTTCGGGCTATCCCAAGCTCAGTGAAAACCGTGCTGGGGAAGTTTATGAGGCGATCATGAACCCGGACAAGTCGCTGGCCTATATGGCCGCGAACATCCGCCGTTCGATCGACGATTACAAAACCATCGCGAAAGTCGATATCTCGAAAAATCCCGGCATCACCGCGACGCTTTACAATGTGGGTCGCTCGATGCAGCGGGCGAAAGCCCTTGCGGCGCGGGGAGGCGCCTTGCCGGAAGAGAATTATTTCGGCTGGTTCGTGAACACCAAGCTGGAAGATCTCAAAAAGCTGCTGTGAGATTGGGCGTGACCTGGTGCAAGTATCTTGCGGTCCGCATGGCCACTGAAGCGCGCAAAGAGAGCCTGCCGCCGCCGGAGCGACGGCAGGCTGTCGTCTCTCAATCCATCATGGTCTTGCGGGCGGCGACGGCATGGTCGGTGAAATCACTGAACACGCCGTCCACGCCGATCTCGAAGAAGGCGCGGTATTCGGTGGCCGGATCGCCTTTGTAGGTCGCGTTCAGGCGGCGCGGTTCGCTGCGGAACGTCCATGTGTGCACCGCAAGGCCCGCGGCATGGGCGTTCTTCACCACATCGGTGGGCGTGCCCAGCGCCTTGTCGCGTTCGTCCATTTTTCCGTCGCCGTTCACATCGTCCGGCTTCCCGTCGCTGTTGGCATCGATTGCCACGGACGGGATGAGATAAGGCTTCCACGGTGAGATGATGTCGGCATAGGTCGCGACTTCTTTCAGACCTTCGGCCGTGAGAAGGTCGTTGTTCGTGCGGGTGTCTCCTGTGACGACGAAATCGTAAGGCCGAACATAGGGCGCATCGCCGCTGTTCTTGCCTTCGGCGTCGATCGTGTCGCCATCGACGAGCTGAGAAAGGCGGACATCGATAATCGTGTTCAGGTATTTCAGATTGGCCGTCTCGAAGCTCTGGATGACAACCGGCGCGGCCTTATCCGTCCAGCCGGCCGCTTTCAGCGCGGCAACGACGCGGTCTTCCATGGCCAGGCCGAGCGCGCCGTGGAAGGTTGAGTGCTTGATCTCCGGCGCAATGCCGATCGTGCGGCCGGTGCGCTGGCTCTCGGCTTTCGCAAGCTCGATGACCTCCTGAAAGGTCGGAATTTGGAACTCGCCATTGAAGCTCTGGTCGCGCTCCGCCAGAGGCTGTCTGGCACGCAGGGTCTTGATTTCAGCCAGAGTGAAATCGCCCGCAAACCAGTCCTCGGTTTCAACGCCGTCGACATTGAGCTTGCGCTTGCGGCTGGCGAATTCGGCACGGTCGGCCACGTCTGTCGTCCCGCCGAGCATCGGTTCGTGGCGGGCAATCAAATGCCTGTCTTTCGTCGAAACGAGATCGGGCTCGATAAAGTCCGCGCCCATCTCGATTGCCCTCTTGTAGCCCTCAAGGGTGTGGTCGGGCAGATAGCCGGACGCGCCACGGTGCGCGATGACCACAGGCGGCTTGGCGTCCAGCGTTTTCGGCTGGGCAATGGCAGGGGCTGCGAGGGCGGTGCTGCCGAGCAAAGCAAGCAGGAGCAATCGGGACATGTGAACCTCCGTAAATCCGTCGGCAGCCTTCCCGGTATTCGTGACGCAGCGACGACGCCTTGGCGACGATTTCATTTCCGCTTGGACTTGACCCATCTCGCTTTCTTCATGTATTTAACCGTTAAGTTATTTAACTGTTGGGTGAATTAAAGTGTCTACGGATCATCTCAGCGCCGCTTTCGCCGCTCTCGCCGATCCGACCCGACGCGCTATTCTGGCACGGCTGGCGCTGGGCGAAACCAATGTGAACGAACTTGCCGAGCCCTTCGATATGAGCCTTCCGGCCGTCTCGAAGCATCTGAAGGTTCTTGAGAAAGCCGGCCTCATCTCGCGCGGGCGCGCGGCCCAGTCCCGCCCGGCGCGGATCGAGCCGGACGGGATCAAGGCGGTCGAGGATTGGCTCGAACAATACCGTCGCATGTGGAGCGCGCGCCTTGATCGGCTGGAAGAATATCTGAGGGAAATCCAGGCCAAGGGCGACCCCGAAGGCACGCTCTGATGCGCATGCCGACATCGACGCCGGGCGATTGAACTCGCGCTGGCCAGACGAAGATCACAGGGAGAAGACAAATGGCCGAGATCACGTATTCGCTCAATCCGTATCTGACCGTCAGCGACGCCGCCAAGGCGATCGATTTTTATCAGGCGGCGTTCGACGCCAAGGAACTGACACGCATGCCGTTCGAGGACGGCAAGCGGCTGATGCACGCCGAACTGACCTTCAACGGCAGCGTTCTCATGCTGGCCGATGAGTTTCCGGAAATGTGCGGTAACGACGCGGCCGTACGGGCGCCAACCGCCGAAAGCCCGGCGGGCGTTGCCATCGTTCTGCATTACACCGATGCGGGGCAGGTCGATGACGTCTACGGCCGGGCGCTGAAAGCCGGCTGCACCAGCATCATGGCGCCGGACAACATGTTCTGGGGCGCGCGCTTTGCCGGTGTCCGCTGTCCGTTCGGCCACCGCTGGATGCTGAACGCACCGCTGCCGCAGAACGGCTGAGGCGCGCGATGAATTCGCCTCCTCCCTTTCACTTCGCAATCGCGCGGGTGGTCGATGCGCCGCGGGACGTCGTGTGGAAAGCATGGACGGATGCCAATGCGCTCGTCCAGTGGTGGAGCCCGAAAGGCTTCAAGACACGCTTCGCCAAAGTCGATCTGCGGCCCGGCGGCCTGTTTCATTACGGGCTCGAAAGCCCCCAAGGCCAACGGTTCTGCGGTCGGTTCATCTACCGTGAGATCGTGCCGCCGGAGAAGCTCGTCTTCGTTCTCTCCTTCGCGGACGAGAATGCGGACGTCATCCGCAACATATACAACGAGGCCTGGCCGTTGGAGATTCTGCACACGCTGATTCTGACGGAGGAGGGCGGCAAGACCCGTATCTCCGTTCAGTCCGTGCCGATCGACGCCAGGCCGGAAGAAGTTGCGGCCTTCGAAGCCGGTGCGCCGAGCATGCAGGCCGGCTACAGCGGAACCTTCGAAAATCTGGAAACCTATCTCGCAAAACAGAAGGCTTGAGGGAGAACGATTATGGAAATGCCCAAACCCCAGCAGGAACATCTGTGGCTTCAGCGCCTTCTCGGCGAATGGGATTACGACAGCGAATATTCGATGGGACCGGATGCGCCTCCTGGAAAATCGTCAGGAACGCAGTCCATCAAGCCGCTGGGCGATATATGGATCGTCGGCAACTGGCGCGATAATTCGTCGGACGGCACGACGCCGGAGTCCATTCTCACGCTCGGATACGACCCGCGAAAGGGGGCGTTCGTCGGTACATTTGTGAGTGCAATGATGACCGGGCTGTGGATCTATGAAGGCCAGCTGCAGGGCAATGTGCTGACGTTGGACACCGAAGGGCCGAGCTTCAAGGGCGATGGCACGCTCGCGAAATACCAGGATGTCTATGAGTCCCTCGATGAGGACACACACAGATTGACGTCCCGCGCCCTTGGCGAGGATGGGATCTGGACCCCCTTCATGACGATGAACTTCCGGCGCCGAAAGTAAGTGCAGACAAGGGAGCGCCGCCGCACTGCGGCGGCGCCTTTCGTTCAGTCGGCCGCGCCGGATTTCGAGGGGCGTCCGCCGTTGTCGTTGTTCGGTTCACCGAGCACTTCGATCGCGGGCTCCGCGGTCGGCGGCGTGTCGCTTTCGAGGCTGGACGGGGCATCTCCCGGAGGCTTCGCCGGAGCCGTTGCAAGGGCGGGGGCCGGGACCGGCACCTGTGTCTTCGTGCGCGCCGGCTTTTCCGCGCGGGTGGGCTTCGCAGCCGGTTCCTTCTTCGCCTTGCTTTCGTGCGCGGCGATGACTTTGGCGGCCGCTGCCGCAGCTCCTTCGATCAGCGCATCGCCGAGGAGTTTTCGTCCTTTTTCAGTGGAGAGCAGGGCCTTTATGGCGGGGGCTTCGCGGATTTCCTTGGGAAGTTTCAGTCCGGCAATTTTCTTCGGCGTGCGGTCCGATTTGGACATCCAATGTTCTCCGTACTCGTGGGCGGCAGATACACGCCATTCCCTTGAGGGAAGACTAGAGCAGGGCCCTGTCACAATCGAGATGTCATAAAAATGTCATGCCCTCGGCACCCTAGGCAGGGCGGCATCCGGGCGGGTAGAAAGCCTGAACGGAGATATTCATGCGCATTGCTACCTGGAATGTGAATTCGGTCCGCCTGCGTCTCGAGAACACGCTGCGCTGGCTGAAGGAGGCCGCGCCGGATGTGGTCTGCTTGCAGGAGCTCAAATGCCAGACGGAGCAGTTCCCTCGGCAGGCTTTCGAAGACGCGGGCTACAACTGCGTCGTGCACGGCCAGAAAAGCTGGAACGGGGTTGCCATCCTCTCGCGCTTTCCGATCGAGGAGGAGCATGTCGATCTGCCGGGCGACACCTCGGACGAGCAATCGCGCTACGCCGAATGCCTCGTCTCGACGAAAACGGGCGTTTTGCGCGTGGCGTCGCTCTATCTGCCGAACGGAAATCCCGTGGGAACAGAAAAATATCCCTACAAGCTGGGCTGGATGGACCGCCTGATCGCGCATGCGAAGGGGCGTCTTGCTCTGGAAGAGCCGTTCGTTCTCGCCGGTGATTACAACGTCATCCCGGCGGAGGACGACGTGAGCAACCCGGCCGCCTGGGTGGAAGATGCGCTTTTTCGCGTCGAGACCCGGCAGAAGTTCAACCAACTGGTCAATCTCGGTTTCACCGATGCCGTGCGCGCAACCACCGATCAGCCGGGCGTCTATTCCTTCTGGGATTATCAGGCTGGAGCCTGGCAGCGGAACGCAGGCATCCGCATCGATCATCTTCTGCTCTCGCCGCTTGCGGCCAACAGGCTCTCCGGCACGCGCATCGACAAATATGTGCGCGGTTGGGAAAAGCCGTCGGACCATGTTCCGGTAATGGCCGATCTCGACATCGAGCCTCGGTAGGCCCGAATGCGGGAAGGCGGCTGTCTTTGCGGAGAGGTACGCTATACCGTCGAAGGCGAGCCGCGCGTCGTTGTCCATTGCCATTGCCGCATGTGCCAGAAAGCGGCGGGAGCCGCTTTTCTGACCTGGGCGACGTTTCCGGTTTCCGCGCTGCGCTACACGCGCGGACAGCCCGCGTCGTACCGTTCGTCGGTTCGTGCGCTGCGGGAGTTCTGCGGTGCCTGCGGCAGCCAGCTCGTGTTTCGCGTGGAGGCAGAGGATGGTCTCGACATCACGGTTGCGAGCCTTGATCGTCCGGACGATCTGACGCCGGCTGCGAACATATGGACAACGTCCCGCCGCGCCTTCATGCACGGCTTCGATGCAGGCCTCGACGATGTCGAGGGCGACTGGCCGGACTGATTACTTGAACAGGCGGTCGAGGAAGCCGCGGGCGCCCGAGCGTTCGTCTTCAGAGCTTTCGGCGAGCGCCTTGTCGTGCAAATCGATAATCCATTGCGCGTCCGGCTCGCCGGACTGCTCGGCGGACTGGCGGGCAAGGTTCATCCACATCAGGCCGAGTTCCGGCTGACGCTTGCCCACTTCACCCTTGAACATCATGTGGCCAAGCAGGGCGCGCGAAGGGCCGTGGCCCTTCTTGGCGGCGTTGTTGAAGAGCTGAAGCGCGCGCTTGGGGTCCTTCTTCACCCCGTTCCCCTCGACATACATCATCGCGAGATTGAACTGGGCGCTCGGGTCTCCGTAATTGTAGGCCGCGCGGCTGTAGAGGCTGATGGCGCGCTGCGGATCCTGCTTGATCGAGCTGCCGGGAATGCCTTCGCGGTAATACGAGCCCAGCTGGACAAGCGCGTGCGAGACATAGCCGGCGTTCTGCCGGCCTTCGAGGCTGTCGTCGAAATCGCCCGCGCTGTTCACGACATCGCGGAAATACTCGAACGCCTTCATGTCGTCCGGCGCGACACCTTCGCCCCGTGCATACATGCGGCCGATCATCCACTGGGCGCCGATATGTCCTTGCCCGGCGGCGAACTGGAGGGCTGTCATCGCCTCGGCCTTCTCGCCCCGGCGATAAAGGTTGCGGGCCATGTTGAAGGCTTCGGAAGCCGTCGTTTTTTCGCCGATCCGTGGCGAGGCCAGCGCCGAGGCATTGGTGTCCATAAGGTCCGGCGCCGCGGTCGGCGGGGCCAGAGGCATGCTCAGCGGGACCGGGTTGAAGCCCGCCGACACATCCGACGGAATCGTCTCGGCGGCCGCCGGCGGTGCCATTTCAAAGGCACCGGCCGACGTCGCCGCACACGCGATCACGACACTGCAAACAGAACTGATCGTGCTAAATATCCGCATAACAACGCGTCTCGCCATGTCCGCCCGGGTGGGTCACAGCGCCTTTGCGCGCAGACCCCACGCCCTGAACGAACTTCCACAACGCCCCCGACCCAAAACTCTGCTCGCGCGGCGCCCATTGCGCCTTGCGCTCGGCAAACTGCTCGTCCGTAAGCTGAACGTTCAGCGTGCCTTCGATCGCATTCATCTCGATGATGTCGCCGTCGCGGATCAGCGCGATCGGCCCGCCCACCGCCGCTTCCGGGCCGACATGGCCGATGCAGAAGCCGCGCGTCGCGCCGGAAAAACGGCCGTCCGTGATGAGCGCAACCTTGTCGCCCATGCCCTGTCCGTACAAGGCGGCCGTTGTCGACAGCATCTCCGGCATGCCCGGTCCACCTTTCGGGCCGACATAACGGATAACCAGAACCTCGCCTTCCTTGTACGTACGATTGGTCACGGCCGCGAAGCATTCCTCTTCTGTGTCGAAGCAGCGAGCCGGTCCGGTAAACACCTGGTTCTTCAATCCCGCGACCTTCACAATGGCGCCATCCGGAGCAAGATTTCCGGACAGGCCGACGACGCCGCCGGTCGGCGTGATCGGCTTATCGGCAGGAAAAACGACATCCTGATGTTCGTTCCAGCGCACTTTTTCGAGATTCTCGGCAATCGTGCGGCCCGTCACGGTCAGGCAGTCGCCGTGCAGAAAGCCGTGGTCGAGCAGCGTCTTCATCAGCAGCGGAATGCCTCCGACCTCGAACATGTCCTTCGCCACATAACGTCCGCCCGGCTTCAGGTCGGCGATGTAGGGGGTGCGCTTGAAGATCTCGCAGACGTCGAACAGGTCGAAGTCGATGCCGCACTCATGCGCGATGGCGGGAAGATGCAGACCGGCATTGGTCGAGCCGCCGGACGCCGCCACAACGGTGGCTGCGTTTTCCAGCGCCTTGCGCGTTACGATGTCGCGCGGACGGATGTTGCGGGCGATCAATTCCATGACCATCTCGCCGGCGGTCATGCAGAACTTGTCGCGGATTTCGTAAGGGGCCGGCGCGCCCGCCGAATAGGGCAGCGCAAGGCCGATCGCCTCGGAAACGGTTGCCATCGTGTTGGCCGTGAACTGTGCACCGCAGGCGCCAGCCGACGGGCAAGCCACCTGCTCAAGTTCATCCAGATCGTCGTCCGACATGGCGCCGACCGAATGCTTGCCGACGGCCTCGAACAGATCCTGCACGGTGACCGGCTGGCCACGGAACGAGCCCGGCAGGATCGATCCGCCGTAGATGAAGATCGACGGCACGTTGAGGCGCACCATCGCCATCATCATGCCGGGGAGGGACTTGTCGCAGCCGGCGAGACCGACCAGCGCGTCATAGGCATGGCCGCGCATGGTCAGCTCGACGCTGTCGGCGATCACTTCGCGCGAGGCGAGGGAGGATTTCATGCCCTCATGGCCCATCGCGATGCCGTCGGTGACGGTGATGGTGCAGAATTCGCGCGGGGTGCCGTTGGCGGCTGCGACGCCCTTTTTCACGGCTTGGGCCTGGCGCATCAACGAAATGTTGCAGGGGGCGGCTTCATTCCAGCAGGACGCGACACCGACGAGCGGCTGGTGAATCTGCTCCTTGGTGAGGCCCATCGCGTAAAGGTACGAGCGGTGGGGAGCCCGCGACGGGCCTTCCGTCACATGGCGGCTGGGCAGATTGTTCTTATCGAAAACCTTGGCGTCCATTTTTTACCTTTGCGCGCTTTGCCTGCGGTTGTTGCTGCATGGCACTTTGTAGGAACGAATATCGTTAGATTGAAGCTTTTCAAGAAACGATAAATGCCCGCAAACGCGCTTCCCTGACACGAGCGACATGCGACTTCCTCTATGGCGCAATTGGGGCAATTTGACTCAGCTGCGGGGCAAGCTTCGACCATTCCCGCAACACAGTTGCTGAAACGTCACATAGTATCGACGTGGTTCGCGCCCAAGCAGCCGTTCGTCTTATCCGCCAGCTGAAACGGCCCGAGGTGGCGGGGGTCTGTTTGAGTTTTCGGTCAGCCTTTGGGCAATAAGCTGAACGAGATACCAGCCGAATTCCGGGTTCTGGAAATAGAGCTGCTTGAGCTGATCGCCATCCATCGACAGGAGGTTGCAGTCGGTGAGGGCGGTGGCCGTCTGGGTGCGCAGGCCGTCTTTGGTGAAAAATGCGACCTCACCGAAAAGTGTGCCCGGGGGGATCTCCACCCCGATCTCTTCGAACCGAATGCCGCCGCGAACCAGATAGTAAAGGCGGTCGCCGACATCCCCTTTGCGAAACAGAACGTCGCCCGCTGCGATGCGGCTCGCACTTGCGAACGGGACGAGCCAATCCTCGTGTACGCCGGTCGCGGGCGCGGCCTTTACCGCGTCCACCATCCGGCGCATTTCGCGAATGCGCTGGATGTTGAGTGGAAGCTGGATGAGGTTCTGAACGGCGTTCGGCCAGAAGCCTGCGGCGGCCGCGGAGATGATCGCGAGCACATTGCTCCAGGCCGAAAAAACGCGAAGGCGGATGATGGTGCGCGAAAAGGTCGAGCACAGCGTCAGCGCCATTGCGGCCCAGCCGAGATAAGGCGCGTAAGCCAAAAGAGAATCGAGCATCGCGCGAAGCTAAGCGAGCTTTGTGGGATTTACACTCTGGCGAATGGTGGAAGGTCCGAGCGCTTTGAGCGCGAGTTCCGTCAGATAGAGAAGCTCGTTCCGCAGCCGCAGCCGGCGGTTGCGTTGGGGTTCTTGATCTGGAAGCTCGCGCCGATCAGTTCGTCCACGAAGTCGATCTCGGCGCCCTTCATATATTCGAGCGAGACCGGATCGACGACGACACGGATGCCGTCGCGCTCGACCGACAGATCTTCATCCTGAAGAATGTGGTCGACGGCGAACTCATAACGGAAGCCCGAACAACCGCCGCCCTCGACACTGACGCGCAGATGCGAGCCCTCGGGCTCTCCCGTCAGGATTTCCCTGATGCGGCGAGCGGCGTTTGCCGAAACGGTGACGGGCGAAGCGGTATCGGTGGAGGACATGGTTCTCCGGGACTCAAAACGGTGTTGCGCCAATTATGTGAGGGCCATTGCCCGCTTAGGCAAGGGGTGGATTTCCGGCGCATTGTCTCCCGGGCGTTGCCTTTCTTGCTTATAAGCGTTTCCAGATGCAGGAAAACGCACGATGAATCCGGGGTATAAGGACCGACCGCGCGCGGTCTATGCGGCCGATCCGGCTCAGAGCCGGGGGCGGCTCGTCGCCGAGCCCGGTAGCCCGACGCGCAGCGAATTCCAGCGCGACCGCGACCGCATCCTGCATTCGGCCGCCTTCCGGCGCCTGAAGCACAAGACACAGGTTTTCGTCTATCACGAAGGCGATCATTACCGGACACGCCTGACCCACACGCTGGAAGTCTCTCAGATCGCCCGCTCGCTGGCACGGGCGCTTGGCCTTGATGAGGATCTCGCCGAAACTCTGGCGCTGGCGCACGATCTCGGCCACACGCCGTTCGGCCATGCCGGGGAGCGGGCGCTGGATGCCTGCATGGCCGGGCATGGCGGGTTCGATCACAACGCCCAGTCGCTGCGAATCGTGACGCGTCTTGAACGGCGGTATGCCGCCTTCGACGGCCTCAATCTCACCTGGGAGACGCTGGAAGGCCTCGTCAAACACAATGGTCCGCTGACAGACCGCAGCGGCGCGCCCCTCGCAGGAGAGATTCTGCCCGAAGCCATTCGCCTCTATGCGGCGCAGCAGGATCTGGATTTGTGGAGTTTTGCATCGGCGGAGGCGCAGGCGGCGGCGCTGGCCGACGACATCGCCTATGACGCACACGATCTCGACGACGGGCTGCGCGCGGGGCTCTTTTCTCTCGACGATTTGCGCGATGTGCCGTTTCTCGCGGGACTGCTCGATGAGATCGCCCGGCTCTGGCCGGGCCTCGATGCCTCGCGGACGGTCCACGAACTGACGCGGCGCGTCATCACGCGGCTGGTGGAGGATGCCATCGCCGAAAGCAGCCAGCGCATCACGCATCTTGCGCCGGGCAGCGCCGCAGAGATCCGCCGGGCGCCGGCTCCCGTCATCGCCTTTTCAGAAGCGATGGCCGACGCGGACCGGACCGTCAAGGGGTTCCTGTACCCGCATATGTACCGGCACGAGCGGGTGATGGCGGTGATGGGCGATGCGCAGCAGATTGTCCGCGATCTGTTCGCGATCTACCGCGCCGACAACGAGGAAATGCCCGAGGAATGGCGCGATCTCGGCGACGGTCCGGCCCGTGCGGCTGCCGATTTCATCGCGGGCATGACCGATCGCTATGCCATTCAGGAACATCGCCGGCTGTTTGACGCCACTCCCGATCTGCGTTAGGCGCGGCTCCATCTTCCCCAGAGAACGCCATGAATCTCTTTGCTGTCTTCTCCGAGCGCGTGACCGCCGCCATCAATGCCGTCGTGGGCGATCTGTCCCATGCGGTGGCCATCGACCTTTCGCGCGTCGTCGTCGAGCCGCCGCGCGATCCGAGCCACGGCGATATGGCGACCAATGCCGCGATGGTCCTGTCGAAGGATTTCGGCATGAAGCCTCGCGAGCTTGCGGAAAAGATCGCCGAGAAGCTGCGTCAGGACGCCGATGTCACGGCGGTCGATATTGCCGGGCCGGGCTTCATCAATCTGCGCCTCAGCGGCGATGTCTGGTATGGCGCCCTGCGCGGTCTGCTGTCCGACGCCGAGGGCTTCGGGCGCAGCCATCTCGGCGCGCATCGCAAGGTCAATGTCGAATATGTTTCGGCCAATCCGACAGGCCCCATGCATGTCGGCCATTGCCGGGGGGCGGTGTTCGGGGACGCTCTGGCAACGCTGCTTTCCTTTGCGGGTTATGACGTTACGCGAGAATATTACGTCAACGACGCAGGAGCGCAGGTCGATGTGCTCGCGCGCTCGGCGTATCTGCGTTACCGCGAGGCGCTGGGCGAAGAGATCGGCGCCATTCCCGAAGGGCTTTATCCCGGCGATTATCTGAAGCCGGTCGGTGAAAAGCTGGCGGCTGCTTACGGCAAGGACCTTGTCGGCAAATCCGAAGCCGAATGGCTGCCGCTCGTGCGCGCGGCCGCCATCGCGGCCATGCTGGAGATGATCCGCGAGGACCTCGCGGCGCTCAACATCCGTCACGACATCTTCTTCTCCGAAGCCTCGCTGCACGGGCAGGGAGGTCCGGTCGACATCACGCTGGCGGACCTGCGGGCACGCGATCTCGTCTATGAGGGGCGTCTGCCGCCGCCGAAGGGCCAGCTTCCCGACGATTGGGAAGACCGCGAGCAGACGCTTTTCCGCACGCAGGATTTCGGTGACGACACCGATCGTCCGCTCGCCAAATCCGACGGCTCCTACACCTATTTCGCGTCTGACGTCGCGTACATGAAGGACAAGATCGGGCGCGGTTTCGAGGAACTGATCTTTGTTCTGGGCGCCGATCACGGTGGTTACGTCAAACGCCTCGAAGCTGTCGCGGCGGCCCTGTCGGGCGGCAAGGCGCATGTCGATGTGAAGCTCGTCCAGCTCGTGCGTCTGTTCCGGGCGGGCGAGCCGGTGCGCATGTCGAAGCGCTCGGGAGATTTCGTCACCCTGCGCGATGTGGTCGAGGAGGTCGGCACCGATGCCGTCCGCTTCATGATGCTTTTCCGTAAGAACGACGCGGTTCTGGATTTCGACTTCGCCAAAGTGCTCGAACAGTCACGCGAGAACCCGGTGTTCTACGTGCAGTACGCGCATGCCCGCACGAAATCGGTGCTGCGCAATGCGCGCGAGGCTTTGGGAGCCGGGGCAGGAACGGATACGGCGAGTGCGAAGCTGGAACGGCTGTCGGATTCGGGCGAGATCGCGCTTGTCCACAAACTTGCCGAATACCCCCGCGTGATCGAGGCGGCGGCTCTGGCGCACGAGCCGCACCGCATCGCGTTTTATGTGCACGAACTGGCGTCCGATTTTCACTCGCACTGGAATCGCGGGAACGACGATCAGTCCTTGCGATTCGTGCAGGCGGACGATGTGGAATTGACCTCCGCGAGACTAGCGCTCGTCCAGGCGGTGGGTTTAGTGTTAAAAAATGGACTTTCCTTGCTGGGTGTGCGCGCGCCGGATGAAATGCGTTAACCGCATTGGCCACATTCTGTCCGCGTTTCGCTGCTAGCAGAGCGTGGTTCCTGGGGTAAAAGATGTCCGATACTACACAGCGTCGCGGAACGGATTACGACAGCCTGCGCAATCTCGGCGCACCGGCTGACCGTTCGCCGCGTGAAGCGGAAGACCCGCTTGCAGAACTCGCCCGCCTTGTCTCGCAAGGCGATCCCTATGCCGCTCCTGAAGAGCCGCGCGCATCCTATGCACCACCGCGTGGCTATGCGGCGCCGGTCGTGGATCGCCAGCAGGATCGCCTCGATCCTGTTGCTCCGTCCGCGCCGCGCCAGTCGGGCTTCGATCCGCGGGCTTATGGTGCGGCTGCCCAGCCCGATTACGATCCCAACGATTTCTTCGCCGAGCCCGCCGCTTCTGCACCGCAACAGGGATATGGCGCGACGTATCATGACGACTTCGACGACGGTCTGGGTGCGCCGCCGCGCGCCTATGCCGATGCATTCGAAGATACTGACAGCGGTTATCCGCCTTATGACGATGGCCTGGCAGATCAGGACCTTCCCGTTCGAAGCCGCCGTGGTCTCGTTCTGGCGGCTGTCGCCGGTCTTGTCGTGCTGGGCGGTGTCGGCGCGTGGGCGACGGGCATGATGGGCGGCGACGATGTCGCCGACGGCGCGCCCCCGGTCATCAAAGCGGAAAGCGAGCCTGTGAAGGTCGTCGCGGAAGCAAAACCGGTCGTTCAGCAGAAACAGAGCTATGACCGCATTCCCGTGAATGCGGATGCGAATGTCGTCGCCAGCGCCGAAGAGCCGGGCGAGAAGCCCGCGCCGCGTGTCATTCTGCCGGGTGCCGCTTCCGGTCCGACGGAAGCGCGCGTGGGCGAACTGACAACCGATCCTTCGGTCCTGCCCGATCAGGCGAACGATCCGAATGGCGGCCGCCGTGTGCGCACCATTGCGATCCGCCCGGATGGCTCCTCAGCCCCTGCCGCAGACGCACCCGTGCTTGCCGCAGCGCCCCAGCCGGAGATGATCCGCGGAACGGGTGTTGCCGAAGGCATGTCCATGCAGCCGGGCAGCGATTTCGGCATTATGAGCCCGGAGGCTCCGCAGTCGCAGGCCTCGTCTGGCCCGGATGTTCCCATGCCTGAGCCCCGGCCGTCCGGCATGGCACAGGGCTTCGCGGCACAGCCTGCGCCGATCATGGTTCCGGAAACGCAGGCACGGGCCGCGACCGCTACGCCGGCGCCCGCCGCACCCGCACCGGCCGCCCCGCGCAATTCGGGTCCGCCGAGCAGCCCGCAGCCGCAGGTCGAGATCACCAACAAGCGACCGCTGCGTGGCACGCCCGGCCCAAGTTCCCAAAACACAACGCCGGCGGCTCCACGTCAGGTCGCTATGGCGGGCGCGGATCCTGTTTCGCTCGCTCCGGCGCCCGCGCCGGTTCAGGCGCGTCCCGCCGCGCCCCAGGTTGCGGCCGTCTCGACCTCTTCGGGCGGGTTCGGCGTCCAACTGACCGCGCAGCGCTCCGAAGCGGAAGCGCTGTCGGCGTTCAACGCCCTGAAGCAGCGCAATCCGGGCGTTCTGGGTTCGTATAATGCCGTTGTCGCCCGGGCCGATCTCGGCGCCGATCGCGGTGTTTTCTATCGAGCCATGGTTCCTGCCTCGACACAGGCCGATGCTTCCAATCTCTGCATCCAGTTCAAGGCCTCGGGCGTCGACTGCATCGTCCAGCGCCGCTGATAATTCACGATTGCGTTGCGGGCATCTGTGAAGAAGGGGGAAGGGGGTGCAAATGGCGCCTCCCGCAGTTGACCCTTTCGGAACCGCCCTATAAGGCCGCCTCATGAGCCCTCGCGCTTTCATTTGCGGTCTCTCCGGCACGGAATTGACCCCTGAGGAACGGCTGTTCGTCGATCACGCCGAGCCGTGGGGCATCATCTTGTTCGCGCGCAACATCCGGGACGCGGTGCAGGTTCGCACGCTCGTCGACGAGGTCCGCGCGCTGCTGGGCCGTGGCGACATGCCGGTCCTGATCGATCAGGAAGGTGGGCGCGTGCAGCGTGCGCGGCCGCCGCTCGCCGAGCGCCATCCCCCGCCGAAAGCCTATGCCGACCTTTTCGCGGAAGACCGCGAGCAGGGCCTTGCCGCCGCCAGGCTTGGCGCGCGGCTGATCGCGCATGAGCTGAAAGGCCTTCACCTGAACGTCGATTGCCTGCCTCTGCTCGATCTCGTCTTCGAGGGCGCGCACGACATCGTGGGCGACCGCTCCTATGGCGCGGAGCCGGATGTGGTCTCCCTGCTCGCGCGAGCGGTCTGCGAGGGGCTTCTCGACGGTGGCGTTCTGCCGGTCGTCAAGCACATTCCCGGCCATGGCCGTGCCCTTTCGGACAGCCATCTCGAATTGCCCCGCGTCAGCGCCCCGGTGCCCGAGCTTCAGCGCGCGGATTTTGCGCCGTTTCGCCTGCTGAACGACATGCCGCTCGCGATGACCGCGCATGTTCTCTATACGGCGCTCGATCCGGACCGGCCGGCCACCCTATCGCGGGTGATCGTGCAGGATGTCATTCGCGGCTTCATCGGCTTCGACGGCGCGCTCATGACCGACGATCTTTCGATGAAGGCGCTGTCGGGCGGGCTTGGCCATCTCGCAGAGCAGAGCTTTGCGGCCGGCTGCGATCTGGCGTTGCACTGCAACGGCGATCTCGATGAGATGCGCGAGATTGCCCAGGCATCGCCACGGCTTTCCGGAGATGCAGAACGCCGGTGCTTCGCGGCGCTTGCGCGCCTCCGGGCCCCGCAGCCTTTCGACGTGGATGCTGCCCGGGCTCTGGTGCGCGGGCTCGTTCCCGCGGCGGTGGCTTGAGCGCCATGAGCGACGAGACCGACCCTGTGGTCGAGACGGCAGCGCCCAAGGCGGCCGTCGTTTCGCCGATGAGCGATGACGCTGCGTTGCCCGAGGGCGCCTTCGTCGTCGATCTCGATGTGTTCGAAGGCCCGCTGGATCTGCTTCTTGAGCTTGCGCGCAAGGAAAAGGTCGATCTGCACAAGGTCTCGATCGCGCGGCTGGCCGAGCAATATCTGAAATTCATCGAGGAACTGCGCAAACTCAAGCTTGAACTGGCCGCCGACTACCTCGTCATGGCCGCGTGGCTTGCCTACCTGAAATCGCGGCTTCTTCTGCCCCAGGCCGAAAAGGCCGACGAGGTTTCCGGCGAGGACATGGCCGCGATGCTGGCCCATCGTCTGCGCAGGCTCGAAGCCATGCGCACCGCTGCCGAGCTGCTCGCAAGCCGCAATCGGCTCGGGCAGGAAGTTTTCTCGCGTGGTGCGCCGGAAGGCGTACGTATCGATCGCAAGAGCGTGTGGGACGCCTCGCTCTATGATCTTCTGACGGCGTATGCGCAGCAGCGCCAGCAGCAGACCCTTGCGCATGTCACAATCAGGCGTCAGGCGGTCTTTCCGCTCGCCGAAGCGCGCGAGGCGCTGGAACGACTTGTCGGTACAATTGGAGACTGGACGGCGCTCGATGCGCTGCTGATTTCTTATCTGGCGCCGCCTGAGGAGCAGAAAAGCGTGCTCGCATCGTCCTTCAGCGCCAGCCTCGAACTCGCCCGCGAGGGACATATCGAATTGCGGCAAGAGAATCCTTTTGCCCCGCTTTACATACGCGCCACAGGAGGCGCCCAATGATCGACGGACAGACTTTCCTGCGCGATGCCACGGCCAATGATGCCGTGAATTTCGAACATGTGCGGATGGCCGAAGCGCTGCTTTTCGCCGCCGAAGAGCCGCTCGACCAGGCCACTTTTGTCAGCCGCCTTCCCGAAGGGGCGGACATCCCGGCCGTCATCAACGCACTCGAGGCGCATTATGCGGTGCGCGGCGTCAATCTCGTTTCGACAGGTGGGCGCTGGTCGCTGCGCACCTCGCCCGATCTTGCGCCGATCCTGCGCCGCGAGCGCGAGGAGCAGAAAAAGCTTTCGCGCGCGGCGCTCGAAACGCTCGCGATCATCGCCTACCACCAGCCGGTGACGCGTGCGGAAATCGAGGGCATTCGCGGCGTCTCGGTCGCCAAGGGCACTCTTGAAGTCCTACTCGAAACGGACTGGGTGCGCCTGCGCGGGCGCAGAAAGACACCGGGACGGCCGGTCACCTTCGGCACGACGAAGGAATTTCTCGATCATTTCGGGCTGGAGACGATCGGCGACCTGCCGGGCGTCGACGAACTCAAGGCGGCGGGTCTGCTCGATTCGCGCCTGCCGGACGGGCTCGACGTTCCGATGCCTTCCGACGATCCGACCTTGCGCGAGGACGAGGATGAGCTGGAAGCGGGCGATCTCGATTTCCTGACGCCGCTCGATGCTGAGAGCACGGCGGAGAATGCGGATATGTCCGAGCCTCCCATCGGCTCGCCCGTCGATCCCGAAGGGCACGAGGCCGATGAGGACGAGCCGGATCAGGCGGCTCCTGAGTCACCAGGCGATTCCGGGGATGAGGGGCCCAAGTGAACGACCTTGCGGGTCCTCATTGGGGGCGCAGCGGGACTGCCGGAGCGGCCATTCCCGCGCGTCTGACCTTCGAGAGCATCACGCACAGGTTCGGGGCGGTGACGGCGGTGTCCGACATGTCGCTCGATGTCGCGCCGGGCGAGATCGTCGCTCTGCTTGGCAGATCGGGTTGTGGGAAGACGACCCTCCTGCGCATCGCCGCTGGAATCGAGCGGCAGACGACGGGCCGACTGTGTCTGCACGGGCGGGTGATTGCGGACGAGACCCGTTTCGAGCCGCCGGAGACACGCGGCATAGGCTTCGTGTTTCAGGACTACGCGCTGTTTCCGCATCTGTCGGTGCAGGACAATGTGGCCTTCGGGTTGAAGCGCATGTCACGCCACGATGCGAGCGAGGTCGCTCTGCGGGCCCTTGAGCGTGTCGGTCTTCGCCATCATGCCGACGACTATCCGCATGAGCTGTCGGGCGGCGAGCAGCAGCGCGTGGCGCTTGCCCGCGCTATCGCGCCGCGCCCCGGCGTTCTGCTTATGGACGAACCGTTTTCGGGGCTGGACCGCAGGCTGCGTGACAGCGTGCGCGAGGAGACGCTCTCTGTGCTCCGCGAGACCGGCGCCACCTCGCTTCTGGTCACGCACGATCCGGAAGAAGCCATGCGCATGGCCGACCGCATTGCGCTGATGAGCGATGGAAAGCTCGTGCAGATCGGCACGCCGGAAGAGCTCTATCTCCGCCCGGCCAATCTTTTCGCCGCTCGTTTTTTCAGCGAAATCAATGAAATACAGGGAAGTGCGAAGGCCGGGCGCGTGGAAACGCCGTTCGGCGTTCTCGCCGCCAAGGATCTTCCGGACGGCCCGGTGACGGCTGCGATCCGGCCTTCTGCGTTTCTTCTCGGCGATCGCGGGCAGCCGGGCCACGTGCTGTCGGCGCGCTTTCTCGGGGACACCGATCTGCTCGAAATCGCCGTCGATGGCCAGGACGATCCGCTGCGTGTGCGCGCCCCTGCCGGGCTGTGGCGGGAGGGCAGCGATGTCACAATCTCTTTTGATGCCCGGCAGGCGCTTGTGTTTCGGGCGAGCCAAACCTAGTTTCGTTTCACATTGATATTGCCGCTGGATTCCCCACGCGCACGGTTTGTCGAGGAACTGTCATGAGCCTGACCCACTGGCTGGTCGTTATTGTCATTGCGCTGCTGTTGTTCGGGCGCGGCAAGATTTCCGATCTGATGGGAGATCTGGCCAAGGGCATCAAGAGCTTCAAGAAGGGCATGGCCGAGGACGAAGACGACAAGCCCGTTGTCGCGCCCGCGCCGGCCGAGGTCACGCCTCCGGCGCGGCTCATCGAGCACGAACCGGCGCCGAGCGTCGCGCCGATCCCCGCGGCAGAGGTCGAGCCGAAGAAGAAGGCTCCGGCCAGAAAGCCTGCCGCCGCCAAGAAGGCCCCGGCAAAGTCCAAAGCCAAAGTCTGATGGTTGTCGGCCACAGGGCCTGATTCATGTTCGACATAGGCTGGTCTGAAATGTTGATCGTCGGTGTGGTCGCCCTTGTGGTGATCGGGCCGAAGGATCTCCCCGGAGCTTTGCGCCAGCTCGGCAAATGGATGGGCAGCGTCCGCCGGATGGCGTCCGATTTTCAGGGACAGTTCAACGAGGCCATTCGCGAAGCCGAACTCGACGAGCTTCGACGCGAGGTCAACAACCTCAAATCCGGCGTCAGCGGGATGGCCGATCCGATACGCACGGCCGGCAACGAGGTGAAATCGCTGGTCGATACACCGCCCGTTTCGACGTCCGCGCAACCTGCGCCGGCAACGGCTTCCTCCGAGCCAGTATCCTCGACAGCCATTGCACCTCAGCCGGCTGTAAAAGTTGAGACATCAAAGGCCAGGGCCAAGCGGGCCGCGCCCAAGCCGCCCGCCGCCGATAAGACTTCCGCCAAGAAGGCGCCGCGCAAGAAAGTGGAATCCAAAACGTGAGCGCTGCCGACGACAACGACATCGAGTCATCGCGCGCACCATTAATGGCGCATCTTGTCGAGCTGCGCTCGCGCCTCCTGAAGGCGCTGATCGCGGTCGGGCTTGCGTTCATTGTATGCTTCGCGTTCGCCGGAAAAATCTTCAACATTCTGCTGTGGCCGTACGAATTCGCCGCCGGGCCGCAGAAGGCGCTCCAGCTCATCTACACCGCGCCGCAGGAATATCTGATCACGCAGATCAAGCTTGCACTGTTCGGTGCGGTGTTCATCGCCTTTCCGATCATCGCGGTGCAGATCTACAAATTCGTCGCGCCCGGTCTGTACAAGAACGAGCGCGCGGCTTTTTATCCGTACCTGATCGCAACGCCGATGCTCTTCTTCATCGGTGCTGCCTTCGTCTATTTCGTGGCGATGCCGCTGGCCATGACGTTCTTCCTCGGCATGGAGCAGGCGGGAGCGCCGGGCCAGGCGGGCATTCATCTGATGGCGCGCACGAGCGAATATCTGTCGCTCATCATGGCGCTCATTCTCGCCTTCGGCATCTGCTTCCAGACGCCGGTTATCCTCACGCTTCTGGCCCGGGCCGGTTTCATCGACAGCGCTTGGCTTGTCGCCAAACGCCGCTATGCGATCGTCGCGGTGTTCGTCGTTGCCGCTGTTCTGACGCCCCCGGACGTGATCAGCCAGTTCGCCCTTGCCGTGCCGACCCTGCTGCTCTACGAGATTTCCATCTACGTAGTCCGGATGGTCGAGAAAAAGCGCGCCGCAGAAAACGCCGAAACGGCGTGATCTTCGCCGGCTTTTCCAAAGCCGTTCCAAGATGATCGCGGCCTTTCTCCATGCATGACATTCGATGGATTCGAGACAATTCCGACGCGTTTCGGGAGCGTCTCATCGCGCGCCAGATTCCGACAGACCAGGTCGAGGCGACTTTGTCTCAATTGATCGAATTGGATGATAAGCGGAAGGCCACCATCGCTCTTGTTCAGGAATGGCAAGAGACTCGGAACCGTCTCTCTAAGGAGATTGGAGCAGCTAAGGCTGCCAAGAACGAGGCTCTGGCTTCCGAGCTTTTGGATCAGGTGTCGCGCCTCAAGAGTGACATCACTATAGCGGGTGAGCAGACCGAAAAAAAATACACTGAAGACCTAAGCAGTTTGCTGGCCGGCATTCCGAACCTTCCGCTGATGGATGTGCCCGTCGGAGCCGACGAGCACGCCAATGTCGAAAAAAGTGTGTTCGGCACCGCACCGGGCGTTGATGCCGCAAAGCAGCATTTCGAGATCGGCGAGGCTCTCGGAGGCATGGATTTCGAAACCGCCGCCAAAATGTCGGGCTCGCGCTTCGTCGTTCTCAAGGGGCAGGTTGCGCGCCTCGAACGCGCGCTCGGCCAGTTCATGCTGGATCTGCACACGAACGAGCACGGCTACACCGAAGTCGCGCCGCCGATTCTGGTGCGCGACGAGGTGATGTTCGGAACCGCGCAGCTTCCGAAGTTCGAGGAAGACCAGTTCGCAACGCGCCGTCAGCCGTTGACGAGCACCTACGTCACCTCGGATCTTCTCATTCCGAGCCTCGCCAAGATCGAGCACAAATACGGCGCGAATGCTCCGGATGCGGACGCGCTCGCCTCGCTTGGCGACGACATCGACGCCTATCTCAAGCGCGACCGGCTGTGGATGATCCCGACCGCCGAAGTGCCGCTCACCAATCTCGTGCGCGAGAGCATTCTTTCGGAAGAAGAGTTGCCGCTGCGCTTCACCGCGCTGACGCCGTGTTTCCGCGCAGAGGCAGGCGCGGCGGGCCGCGACACGCGCGGGCTTATCCGCCAGCATCAGTTCAACAAGGTGGAACTCGTTTCGGTCACCACGCCCGAACAGTCCGCCGAGGAGCACGAGCGCATGCTGGCCTCTGCCGAAGCGGTTTTGCAGAAGCTCGATCTGCATTACCGTGTCATTACGCTGTGCACCGGCGACATGGGCTTTGCCTCGCAGAAGACCTATGACATCGAGGTCTGGCTGCCGGGGCAGGGCATGTTCCGCGAAATCTCGTCCTGCTCCGTGTGCGGCGATTTCCAGGCTCGCCGCATGCAGGCGCGGTTCAAGGCCAAGGACGGCAAGAACACCCGTTTCGTGCATACGTTGAACGGTTCCGGCGTCGCCGTCGGCCGCGCCCTCGTCGCGGTGCTGGAGAATTACCAGAACGCAGACGGTTCCGTGACCGTGCCCGTCGTGCTGCGCCCCTATATGGGCGGCCTCGAAAAGATCGGCGTCTGATGCGTATTCTGATCACCAACGACGACGGGATCCATTCGCCGGGCCTCGATGCGCTTGTGAAAGTCGCGAGAACGATTTCCGACGATGTCTGGATCGTTGCACCCGAAACCGACCAGTCGGGCGTCGCCCACTCGCTGTCGCTGAACGATCCGCTGCGCCTGCGCGATGTCGGCGAAAGGCGCTTTGCGGTGAAGGGCACGCCGACCGATTGCGTTATTCTCGGCGCACGGCATGTGATGAAGGACAAACTTCCCGATCTACTGCTGTCCGGCGTCAATCGCGGCCACAATCTCGCGGAAGACATCACCTATTCGGGCACGGTCGCTGGTGCCATCGAAGGCGCGCTTCTGGGCATTCCGGCCATCGGGCTGTCGCAGGGCTATCCGCCCGGCCATCGCGAGAATGTGGATTATTCCGCGGCCGAAGTGCACGGCAAGCGCGTGATCGAGCAGATCCTTGCGGCGGGCCTTCCGCGCGGGGGTCTCGTCAACGTCAATTTCCCGGCGCTTCCCGCGGACAAGATCGCCGGTGTGCGTGCAACGGTGCAGGGACAGCGCTCGCAATGGCAGGCGCAGGTCGAGCAGCGCCGCGACGGGCGCGGCAATCCTTACTTCTGGGTCATTGTCGGCCATGAGATCGGCGATCCGGAAGCCGACAGCGACCTGAAGGCCGTGTCCGAGGGCTATATTTCCGTCACGCCGTTGAAGGTCGACATGACCGATCACGCGCTGAAGAAGAGATTCGATCAGGCCCTCGAAGGAGGAAACTGATCTCCATGCCCGGGCCCGCTCCGCGCGAAGGCATCGAACAGCGCGCCGAGTTCCAGCTCTTTCTTCGTCAGCGCGGCATCCGCTCGAATGCTGTCCTGAAGGCGCTGGAGCTTGTGCCGCGCTCGCTTTTCGTGCCGGAACATCTGCTCGAGCACACCTATGCCGACCGGCCGCTGCCGATTGCGTGCGGACAGACGATCAGTCAGCCTTACATGGTCGCCTACATGACCGAGCAGCTTCAGCTCGAAGGCAGCCAGAAGGTTCTCGAAATCGGCACGGGAACGGGATACCAGACGGCGGTGCTCGCGCATCTGGCGCGGCGTGTCTACACGCTCGACCGGTACCGGACGTTGGTGACGGCGGCGGAAGCCCGCTTTCAGGTGCTGCGCCTTGCCAACATCACGGCCATGCCGGGAGACGGCACTCAGGGCTGGGCGGCGCAGGCCCCTTTCGACCGCATCATCGTGACCGCCGCCGCCGACGATGTTCCCCGCGCGCTGACGGACCAGCTCGCGGAAGGCGGCATCCTGCTGATCCCGGTTGGCCCACAGATCGGCGAGCAGCGCCTGATGAAGATCGAAAAGGCTCCGGGCGGGGCGCTTTCCGAAAAGGTCCTGATGCCGGTCCGCTTCGTGCCGCTGGTGGCAGGGCGCGCCGCTTCGCTTTGAACCTTTCCACCCGCGATGCCACGCAGCAGGTTCCTGTCTTTGACCGCGCCCGGGACTTTTTTCATTGTGCCGTTACATCGGCGCTGTTTTGATCGTGCCTGTGAACTGGAAGGGCCGGGTAGGCGTTTCATTCAAGGACCGCGTGCGCGGTTGGACACGGAGGCAGATCAATGAGCATTTTCGGCAAGATCATGAACGCCATTTTCGGCTCGGCCAATGCGGCGCCCGCGCCCGAAGCGGCAACCGCTGACGGGGGCTCAGCTCCGGGGTCCGCGCCTGCTTCCGGCTCTACGGCTACTTCCGGCGCGGCTCCCGCGCAGAAAGTCGATGTCGCGGCGGTGCTCGATGCGGCGGTGAAGGAAAAGGGCCAGAAGCTGAACTGGAAGACCTCCATCGTCGATCTCATGAAGGCTCTCGATCTCGATTCGAGCCTCAAGGCGCGCCAGGAACTGGCCGAGGAACTCAACTACACCGGCGACAAGGACGACAGCGCCAAGATGAACATCTGGCTCCACAAGCAGGTCATCGCGAAGCTCGAGGCGAATGGCGGAGTGGTGCCGGCCGATCTGAAGGACTGATTTCCTTCAACAGCCGCGCCCGATCCGCTCGGGCGCGGTATTTTCTTGAAGTCCAAGGACTTAGGCTTCGTTCTGAACGCCTCGGCGGAAGGTTGCGCCAGCAAGTGACGCTCCCCATGTCTACGGCAGCAAATTGTTGTATTCTGTGCCGTGTTTCGCGTCGGCCTTGAACCGGCAGGGGAATTTCGAATGGCTCTTCAGGTTATGACCGTCACCGACCGCGCAGCATCGCGGGTGAAGGATATTATTGCCCGTTCCGACACGCCGATCGCGGGTCTGCGTGTCGGCTTGAAGAAGGGCGGCTGCGCGGGTATGGAATACACGATGGACTATGCCGCCGAGCCGCAGAAGGGCGATGAAATCGTTCAGGATAAGGGCGTGACGCTCATGATCGAGCCGCAGGCTCTGCTTTTCCTTCTCGGCACGCAGATGGACTATGTGACCGAGAAGATGTCGTCTCGCTTCGTGTTCAACAATCCGAACCAGGTTTCCGCCTGCGGCTGTGGCGAATCGATCGAGATCGTCCCGGCCAAGCCGGAATCGCTCCGCGCTGCCCCGTAAGCATGCGGGGATGCGTGGACGCCGACACGCTCAGAGACATTTTCAAAGCTTCGGGCCGGTTCGCGTCCGCCGCATGTTCGGTGGATCGGGGATTTATGACGACGATCTTATGTTCGCGCTTTCGACAGGCGATGAGCTTTATCTGAAGGCAGACCGCCAGACCGAGCCCGACTTCGAAGCCGAAGGCTCGCGCCCGTTCACCTACGAGGCAAAAAACGGGCGCAGGGTCGCCATGTCGTACTGGCGCGCTCCGGACCGGCTGTTCGACGATGCCGATGAGATGGCGCAATGGGCCGGCAAGGCCCTTGCTGCCGCGCGGCGGGCCGCGTTGGCCAAACCTCGCCAGAGGAAGAGATAGGTCGCGCTCAGGCGACCCGGTTGGTGCCCGACTGGACTTCCGGGTCAGTTTCGCAAACCACGCGGTTGCGGCCGGCGCGCTTGGCCGCGTACAGGCACATGTCGGCGCGCTCGATAATCGTCGCGGCGTTGTCGTTCGTATGGAAGCTTGCGACGCCGATGGAAATCGTCACGCGGCCGAGATTTTCGCCGGTCGAACGCTTGACGAGTTCCTTGCCCATGACGGCGCGGCGAATATGGTCCGCGACCGTCACTGCCGGGCGCAGCGTCGTTCCGGGAAGGATGATCGCAAACTCTTCGCCGCCGTAACGCGCCGCAATGTCCTGCCCCTTGACGTTCTGCTTCACCGCCGATGCGACGAGACGCAGAACCTGGTCTCCGGTCAGATGTCCATACTTGTCGTTGAAGTTCTTGAAGTGGTCGATGTCCGTCACGAGCAGCGAGAACGGCTTGCCCTCGTTCAGGGCTTTTTCCAGCGCCATGTCGAAGAATTTGCGGTTGGACAGCAAGGTCAGCGGGTCCGTCAGCGATTCCGCGCGGATGGCCTCGAGTTTGTCATGGAGCTTCACCATTTCTTCTTTCGAAGAAACAAGCTTCTCCTCCAGTTCGCCGTTCATCTTGCGCGCTTCGTAGGTCGCGCGGATGAGCATTTCGACGATGGTCTTGACCTTGTCGCTGTCTGCGCTCTCGACGGTCTTCGAGACCGCTTCGAGGGTGCGTCCATAGCCGTCCGTACTGACGCGGGCGCGATCCAGCATCGCGACCATTTCGTCGACTTCCTCACGGATTTTGACGCCGACTTCGTCATACCGGCTCGGAAAACGCGACGCCGAAAGATGCATGTCGTAAAGGGCGTCGAGATCCTGCTCGGTAAGCGTGCCACGCTTTCTCAGGACGTCGTTGATCGCCTGATTGAGAAGCGGGTTGTAGCAGGTCGCGTAGGTGTACCAGACTTCGTAAATACGCGGATAGGCGGGGTGACGATAGGCGCGAATGCGCTCGACGGCCGATTCTCCGAAAACGATCGTGCGTTCGAAGTCATCTGCACCCTGCGACATCCAAAAAGTCCCCCGAATGCCGCGCAGAACCATCCTGGTGCTGCCAGCGAGTTTCTAGGCTCAGACTGGACTTAAACGCTTAATCGGGCGTTAAAAAATTGTCCCAATGGCCGAGATTTGGCCGACCGGTCGGGTGCTCAGGCGTTCTTCAGGCGGACCGGCCGCAGAAGAAATTGCGGCACGTGATCGCCGAGGCCGACAGGGGTCGGTCCGTCGTCGTGATCACGATGGCGCTGGCGGCCATCTTTGCCGCGCGAAGGCTTGCTGTCGTCGCGGGGCGCTGGTGCGCGAGCCTGCTCGCGAGGCTGTTCGGCCACCGCTTTCTTGGGCGGCGCCTCCCGCTTCTCGGTCTTTCTCGGGCCACGCTCGGCACCGCCGCGGCGGCGCGAACTTCCCCGCGCGGGTTCTTCGGACGTTTCCGTCGTCTCGGGGAGCGGGGCATCCCGCCAGTTGATTGTCTGGCCGGTGATCTTCTCGATGGCGGACAGATAACGCTTGTCGGAGGGAGCGACCAACGTCACAGCCTTGCCGGACAATCCGGCACGGCCGGTGCGGCCGATGCGGTGCACGTAATCTTCGGCGTGGATCGGCACGTCGAAGTTGAAGACATGCGACACAGCCGGAATGTCGAGGCCGCGGGCCGCGACGTCCGAGGCCACGAGAAGCTCGGCTTCGCCGTTCTTGAACTGCTCGAGCGCCTGCATGCGCGCGCGCTGGTCCATATCTCCGTGAAGCGCCACGGCCTTGAACCCGTGCTTTTGCAGGGAACGCTGGAGCGTGGCGATGTCCCGCTTGCGGTTGCAGAACACGATGGCGTTCTTGAACCCTTCCTCGGAACGGATCGCGCGGCGCAGCGTGTCGCGCTTTTCAGCGGCGTCGCTGCCACAGGCGACGAGCGATTGGGTGATGGTGGCCGAGGTCGTCGACGGCTTCGCGACTTCGATTTTCACCGGATCGTTGAGAAACTGCGACACGAGCCGCTGGATTTCAGGCGGCATGGTTGCCGAGAAGAACAGGGTCTGGCGCCGCGGCGGGATGAGCTTGCAGATGCGCTCAATGTCCGGGATGAAGCCCATGTCGAGCATGCGGTCCGCTTCGTCGATGACCAGGATTTCGATGCCGGTCATCAGCAGGCGTCCGCGTTCGAAATGGTCGAGTAGGCGTCCGGGGGTGGCGATCAGAACATCGACGCCGCGTGTCAGCTTGGCGTCCTGATCTCCGAAGGAGAGGCCGCCGATCAGAAGGGCGACCGAGAGTTTGTGGTTTACGCCGTAGCGGTTGAAGCTCTCTTCGACCTGGGCCGCGAGTTCGCGCGTCGGTTCGAGAATGAGAGTGCGGGGCATCCGGGCGCGGGGGCGGCCATTTTCCAGCCGCGTGAGCATCGGAAGCGTGAAGCTTGCCGTTTTGCCCGTGCCGGTCTGGGCGATGCCGAGGACGTCGCGCTTTGCCAGCACATGAGGAATAGCCTGGGCCTGGATCGGCGTCGGGGTCGTATATCCCGTCGCTTCCACGGCGGCCAAGACCTTGGGGCTCAGCCCGAGTTGTTCAAAGCTCATCTAAGATTGTTGTTCCGGATGCGCAGGAGATAATAAAAGACGTCACGTCTGCGGGCGTTTCCGTGTTGAGGGCAACATAGGCAGTCGCCGCCTCAAGTCAAGGAAAGTGTTCCGATTTCGCGTAAACCGTTCAGGACAAGTTCAGGAACGGTGCGCGAAAAGCCTTTGAGAGAGTGGTGCGCGCAGGTCCGCTGCCGCGCTACCGCCCAGATTTCAAGAGATCGTCTGCAATCTGTCCAGCAAAGGCTGCCCAAGACTATGAATGACAGCAAGAACGACGAAATGGCCGGAAGCGTCTCCGAGCCGGGTGTGCCCGAGGTGAAGCCCGCCAAGAGCCTGTGGCCGCGCCCGTATGACAATGTCCGGGTCGAGCCCAGCCTTGAGCCCGCGCAGGTGGAAGATGCGCCGGTCATTGCGCCGAGCGTCAGCGCGCCCGAAGGCGATTTCGACACGGTCCCGGCAGAGGGATATCAAGAGCGCACGGAACCGCGCATGGACGCGCCGGAGGTGGGCGTGCCTGACGTGGACGCGCCGGAGGTGGGGCCCGCTCGACTTGACGAACCGGCACCCTCGCTCGCTCCTGAAGATATAGCCGATTTTGCACCGGCTTCGGAAGACGAGCGCACCGTCGAAGACATCATCGAGGAAAAGGAAGCCGCGGGCGAGGAAACCCGCACGGTCGAGGATATTCTCGACGAGAAGGAGGCGACCGAGGATGCCGCCGGCCCGCCGGAAAGCGATCTTCGCGCCGACCGCACCGAGCCTTCCCTGGATGCCGCATCGCAAAACGACGAAGCTCCCGCCGTTACGATCGATCCCCAGAACGTGCGGGAAGACGAGCGGACGGCGGCGGTTCTCGGTGCGGCCGATCATCAGCAGCCGGCTCTTCCTGGATCTGGTGAAAACCGTTCGGGCCAGATCATCGCGATGGCCGCGGGAATCATCGTCGCTCTCGCACTGGGCACGGCGGCACTTGTGTATGGCGCCTCCGCGCTCGGGTTCAGCTTTGGCGGGGGTGGCGACACGGTTGCCGCGAACAATCCGCCGGCGCCGGTACCGACACCTGTTGTTACGCAATCCGATGACGAACTGAAGGCCGCGCAGCAGCGGATCGCGGAACTTCAGGCGCAGCTTGAAAGGCTGGAAGCCGAAAAGGCAGAAGCCGCGAAGGCAGACGAGGCGGCAAACGGTGAGCAGACCGCTGCGGCGCCCGAGCCTGTGCCTGCGCCTGCGCCGCGGCCTGTCGCGGTTGCTCCTGCGCCAACTCCGGCTCCCACGCCCGAGCCGGCGGCCACCGCGCCGTCAAGCCCGGCCACCCCGGCGGCATCCGCAAACCGCACGGCCGATGCTGCGCCCGCAACTCCCGCGCCGGCGCAGACGCCGCCGCAGCAGACCGCGCGGGTCGAGCCCGGTCCCGGTGCGCCTCCGCGCCCGCTCGCTCCTCCGCCGTCCTACGAGACGCAGCCAGGCTATCAGCAGCCTGCTCGTACGGCGACGCCCGAAATGCCCATCCTGCAGAATTGGGCCGTGCGTGATGTCTATAACGGCGTCGCGGTCGTCCAGTCGGGTCGTGGCGCTCCGATGGAAGTCGAGCCGGGAGATGAACTTCCGGGCGGCAACCGCGTCCTCGCGATCCGCCGTCTTGGCGGCGCGTGGGCTGTCGTTACGGAACGCGGAATTATCGCCGCACGCTGATGTGACGTGCATCGATAAAAACCGCATGTCCGGACCGGGCATGCGGTTTTTTTCCGGCGCCTAGTTGCTGGCCGAGCCGAATTTCGCCTGGCCCGGCGCGCCGACGATCAGGACGAATGTGTCGTCGCCCGTATCCAGATAGAGCGCGCTGTCCTCAGGGCCGGTCTCGCCGCGCATGCGCGCGAGCGGCAGGGTCTGCGATCCCTGCGGCGAGGTGAGGGGCATGGTCTGCACGACCGCGCCGGCGTCCGAAACCCATTCGACGGACAGCGCGACGCTTCCGGCCGTGGCGGTGCCGACGAGGCGTGAGAAGCCGCGCTGGCCGCCCGCTTCCCACGGGCCTGCTACGCGCACGAGAACCACGTCCGGCCCGATGGCGGGAGCCGCGTTCTGCACGCGGACGAACTGCGCGCTCTGGCCGGGCAAGGCGCCTTGCGCCAAAGCAGGCGCCGTCAGGCACATGAGAGCGGCGGTGAAGGCGATGGGTCGGATCACGGAAAGCAGTCCCTAAACGTCGAGTTCGCCCGCGAAGGGAGCATGTTCCTGGATAAAACGGAAGCGCGCTTCGGCTTTCGAACCCATCAATCTCTCGACAGTGTCCCGTGTCTCGATCTCGTCGTCCTCGGCGATTTCGACGCGCAGCATGGTGCGCTTTTTCGGGTCCATCGTGGTTTCGCGGAGCTGCTGGGGCATCATTTCGCCAAGGCCCTTGAAGCGCCCGATATCGACCTTCTTGTTCTTGAAGGTCGTGGCCAGCAGCTTTTCGCGTTCGGCATCGTCGCGTGCGTACACGGTGGTCGCGCCGTGCGTCATGCGGTAGAGCGGCGGCACGGCGAGGTAAAGATGCCCGCCCCGGATGAGGCCCGGTATTTCGCGATAGAAATAGGTGACGAGAAGAGAGGCGATGTGGGCGCCGTCGACGTCCGCATCGGTCATGATGACGATCTTCTCGTAGCGGAGATCTTCCTCGCGGTAGGAAGATTTCGTGCCGCAGCCGAGCGCCAGCAGAAGGTCGGCGAGCTGCTGGTTCTGCGCGAGCTTGTCCACCCCGGCATTGGCGACGTTGAGGATCTTGCCGCGCAGCGGCAGGATTGCCTGGTTCTGGCGCGCGCGGGCCTGTTTGGCGGAGCCGCCCGCCGAGTCGCCCTCGACAATGAAGAGTTCGGCGCCCGCGGCCGTGTCCTGCGTGCAGTCCGCGAGCTTGCCGGGAAGGCGCAATTTGCGCGTCGCGGTCTTGCGCAGCGTTTCCTTCTCGGCGCGGCGGCGCATGCGGTCTTCGGCGCGCTCGATGACGCGGTCGAGAAGGCGGCGGGCCTGGGTCGGCGAATTCGCCAGCCAGTGATCGAACGGGTCGCGGATCGCGGTCTCGACAAGGCGGGTTGCCTCGCTCGACGAAAGCCTTTCCTTGGTCTGGCCCTGGAATTCCGGCTCGCGGATGAAGACGGAGAGGAGGGACACACAGCCCGCCGTCACATCGTCCGCCACCACGTCCTTGAAGCGCTTGCCCTGATTGGTGAGATCGGCATAGGAGCGCAGACCGCGCAGCAATGCCGCGCGGAGGCCGTTTTCGTGCGTACCGCCATCGGGCGTCGGGATCGTGTTGCAATAGGAATGCGTGAAGGCGTCGCCGTCCTCGGCCCAGCCGATCGCCCATTCGACGGCGCCGGGGCCGTTGTCGGCCTCGACCTTTCCGGCGAAGAAGTCCGAGGTCAGCATGGGACGGCCTTCCACCGTCGCGGCCAGATAATCCTTCAGCCCGCCGGGGAATTTGAACGTCTCTTTCTCGGGCACATTGTCGACGCCCGCGAGAAGTTCGGGGGCGCACTGCCAGCGCACTTCGATGCCCGCGAACAGATAGGCCTTCGCGCGCGTCATCGTGAAAATGCGCTGCGGCTTCAGATGCGCGCCGACGCCGAAGATCAGCGCGTCCGGCTTGAAGCGCACGCGCGTGCCGCGGCGGTTGTGGACCGTTCCGGCATCTTCCAGCTCGGTTGCGGGAGCGCCGCGTGAAAAAGTCTGCCGGTAGAGGCGCTGGCCGCGCGCGACTTCCACTTCCAGAACTTCGGACAGAGCGTTGACGACGGAGACGCCGACGCCGTGAAGGCCGCCGGAGGTGGAATAGGCTTTCGATCCGAATTTGCCGCCCGAATGCAGCGTGGTCAGGATGACTTCGAGCGCCGATTTGTCGGGAAATTTGGGGTGCGGATCGACCGGGATGCCGCGCCCGTTGTCGGTGACCGTGAGATAGCCTCCGGGCTCCATCTCGACCGCGATGAAGGTTGCGTGGCCAGCAACCGCCTCGTCCATGGCGTTGTCGATGACTTCGGCGAAGAGGTGGTGCAGCGCCTTCTCGTCGGTGCCGCCGATATACATGCCCGGGCGGCGCCGGACGGGCTCAAGCCCTTCCAGAACCTCGATGTCCGCAGCCGTGTAGCCTGCTTCCCCGGGGGTGCCCTTGGGAAGGGGAGCTGTGGCCTTGGCGGGCTTGCGTGCGGCAGCGCCGCCGAAAAGATCAGGTTTCGAAGCCATGTGTCTCGGGGAGGGAGCTCTGATTCGAGTGGCGCCCAGTATCGCACACGGGGCGAGGGTAGGGCGAGGGCGATGGGGTCGCGGTGTCTCCCGTTCCCCGGACAAGCCGCGCATGCGGCGCAGATCCGGGGTCCAGCGCCATAGGCGCGGCGAGCCGTTCTGTTTTGTGTGCGCCTGCGGCGGGCTTTTGCGCTGGGTCCCGAATCGGCGCTGCGCGGCGCGCAGCTTGTCCGGGAGACGGGCATGGCGAAGCGTCTTCCGGGGGAAGAGTGGAATGCGCGAGCCTTCTGGCTCGGCGGGCAGTCCGTCTTGCCTCTCCTGATTGGAGGGGCGCGCGGGACGCCGGGAGATTGACCGCTCCCGCGGCGGCGTTGGCTGGTAGTTTGTAATGCCAACACCAATTTGTCCTCACCTCGGGGGCATCGCTCTCACGACGTCCCGCGCGCGGTGGATTTTTGGCTTCGGATTGTTTTGCCGTGAAGACCTACCTGTTGGTCTTCCTCTGGGGGCTGGTGCGCACATGGGACCAGACACCCGTGGCGGTTGGCTTTCCGCCGGCTTTACGTCTTCCCGCATTTCCGGCCACCGCACTTCCGATCCGCTCAACGACGCCTCATGAAGCGCCCTCCGTGATCGGAAGCGCATACAGACAATCACATTCTAGGAATAAAGTCAATAGAAACCTCAGGTGCCTTGGCGGAAATAGGCGCGGCTTTTTAACTTGAGGAGCACGATCGGGAAGGCCATCAAGGCAGCGCCGATCAGAGCGGACCCGAGGAGCACGTCCCATGTAAGGGCACCCTCGGCATGGACCTTCGCATACATCGCAAAGCCCAGCGGGTAGAAAAACAGGAGTGCCGTGAACAGGCCCGGAGAGAACCGGCCTTTCGCCACGACGACCGGCAGCACATGGAAGAAGGTGGCGTTGATGAGCATCAGCGCCGCGAAGGCGAGGGGGATCAAAGGGTTCGTTGCCGCCATTTGCGCCTGAACGACGCCGAGTACGACCACCAGGAAATTGACGACATAGAATTCCGACCATTCCACCGGAAGCCCGATGACGGCCCGGGCCCAGTCGCGCCAGTTGAGGAAGAATTCTTCGGCCGCGTGCAAGGTGTAGGCCGCGAGCGCAAGCCACGCGAGATCAGTCAGCGACATGGGTCCCTCCAGCGGAGGGAAGCATCGCGCTAAATCCGTGGTGAAAACAAGAAAGGCGCGGCTTTCACCGCGCCTTTGTTTTGAGTTGCCGGTTTGCCGCTCACGCGATGACGCCGCCTCCCTTTTTTGTCACGACGAGAACGGAGGGGCGCGGCGGCACCCCTTCCTTGAAATCCGGCCAGCGCGTCATGGGAGATTCGAAGCTCGCCGGATTCTTGTCGTCTTCGGACTCACCAGGATGCTGGACGGCGAGAAACAGGCTTTCATCGTCGGCGGTGAAGAACGGTCCGCACATTTCAGCTCCAGCCGGTACGCGAAAGAAGTGGCGGGAGGTGCCGCGCCTTTCGCCATCCGTTTCGACCGCCCAGAGGCCGTCGGAGCGGCCGGTTGCCTTTGCGCTGTTGCCGTCTGTCGAGACCCACAGGCGTCCTTTGCCGTCGATGACGCAATTGTCCGGCATGCCGAACCAGCCGTCCTTTGTCGTCTCCGACGAGAACGTCGCGCCGACGTCCGCGACCGAGGAATCGCCGCAGCGCAGGAGCACTTCCCAGGCAAAGCCCGTCGCCGCATGATCCTCTTCATCCGGGATCATCTCGATGATGTGGCCGAACCTGTTGTTGGCGCGCGGATTGGCGTCGTCGATCTGGTCGTCCTTGCGGCGCGTGTTGTTGGTCAGCATGACATAGACGCGATTTGTCTGCGGCGAAGCCTCGACGTCTTCGGGACGGTCCATCTTGGTCGCGCCGAGAAGATCGCCCGCGCGGCGGGTTTCGATCAGAACATCCGCCTGGCTCGTGAAGCCGTTGGCTTCGGTGAGCGGGCCCTGCCCGTAGACGAGGGGCAGCCATTGGCCGCGCCCGTCCGCGTCGTATTTCGCGACATAGAGCGTGCCGCTGTCGAGAAGGCCGAAATTTGCCTTGCGGTCGCCTGTATTGACGGTGCCGTCTGTGACGAATTTGTACACATAGTCGAAGCGCTCGTCGTCGCCCTGATAGACGACGTAGCGGCCATCCTTGTTGATGATGCCCGCCGCGCCTTCATGCTTGAAGCGGCCGAGCGCGGTGCGCTTCACCGGCACGGAGTTCGGATCGAACGGGTCGATCTCGACGATCCAACCGAAGCGGTTCGGCTCGTTCGGTTCCTTTTCGATGTCGAAGCGGTCGTGGAACTTGCCCCATGCATAAGCGGGCGTGCCGATGCCGAGGCGCTTGTAATTGGCCGCTTCCGCATGGCTTTCAGGCACAGTGTTCCAGAAATAGCCGTGCACGTTTTCTTCCGCGCTCAGCCAGGTGCCCCAGGGCGTGATGCCGCCGGCGCAATTGTTGATCGTGCCGAGCACCTTGGTGCCTGCCGGGTCGGCCGAGGTTTTCAGGCGCGCGTGCCCGGCGGCCGGGCCGGAGAGCGTCATTTCGGTGTCGGCGGTGATGCGGCGATTGTAGGGCGAATCCTTCACCACGCTCCATTGCGTGCCGGAGCGCGCCAGCTCCACCACCGCGCCGCCATGCGCTGCGATTTCGATGTCGACCAGTTCTTTCGTCATTTTTGAAAAGGCGGCGGACTTGGTGTCCTGAATGCCGACGCCCGGGAACATCAGCTCCTCGTTCGTGTATTCATGATTGGCGACGAGAAGGCCGCGGTCCGGCGCGTTCTCGATCTGGAAGAAGCCAATGAAATCGGAATTGTAGCCGAACTGGCGGGCCTGCTTTTCGGCGCTCTGGTTCAGCGGGTCGAATTCCGGCGCATCCGGGAAGATCGGATCGCCCCAGCGCAGCAGGATCTGGGCTTCGTAGCCGTCGGCGACATGGTGAGTCTCGTCCACGCCCGCTTCGATCTCGGTGAAATCGAAGCTCGAAACGCCCTGCGCCTGCCCGGGCGAGGCGGCGAGCGCGCGATCGCCGATGACGGCCGAAATGGCCGCGACCGCAAGGCTTCCGCGCAGCAGATCGCGCCGGCTGAACCGCGCGGCGATGATCTCGCCCATTGTCGGATTGGGCGCGGTGTTGACGCCGTCTTCTCCGGCGGATTCGAGGTCGCTGGGGCGAATGCGTTCGGGATCCATGCTCATGTCCGACTCCTGATCGTGAGTTGAGCACAGGTTTAGAAACATTCCATGTAGGCTGGATGACGCCCCCAACGAAACAACGCCCAACGAACAACGCCCCCGCAGAGACTGCGGAGGCGTTGGGCATGGGTGCAGGTTTACCATCTGTCAGCAACGCTGAGCGTGCGACGTGTTGAGCCCGGTTTGCCTTTTTGTATGTCTTTACAAGACCATCTTCCGCGACGGGAGAGAACGTGCGGAGATCCCACGAAACGCGTGCGGATGATCATGTGCCGACATCTCATTCGTTCGATTGTCGGAAGAATCCACAGATATCGATTTTACGATCTGGCAGATCCCCTTTTCTGCTGCGGGGGAGTCATTGTTCTAGCCTCCATCGCTCGTTTTCGATGGCCTGGAGTCTGCTGCCGTCGCGCCGCGCGGTCAACGACAAAAGACTGCGGTGTTAGGGAGGGCTGTCACAATGTGTCCGCACGTTCTTGAAAAGTCTGCAGATATCCAAATTCACGAAAATGCGAGCGGAAAAAGAAAAAAGGCCGGAGCGCGAGGCCCCGGCCTTTCGATCGTCCACAGACGCCGCGGAATTTAAGCGGAGTAGTACATGTCGAATTCGACCGGATGCGGGGTGTGCTCGAAGCGGATCACGTCCTGCATCTTCAGCGAGATGTAGCTGTCGATGAAGTCGTCCGTGAACACGCCGCCGGCCTTCAGGTATTCGCGGTCCGCGTCGAGGCTCTCGAGCGCTTCACGCAGCGAGGCCGCGACCGTCGGGATTTCCTTCAGCTCTTCCGGCGGCAGATCGTAGAGATCCTTGTCCATCGGGCCGCCCGGATCGATCTTGTTCAGGATGCCGTCCATGCCGGCCATCACGAGAGCCGCGAAAGCGAGATAGGGGTTCGCCAGCGGATCGGGGAAGCGCACTTCGACGCGCTTGGCCTTCGGCGAGTTCGTCCACGGAATACGGCAGGAGGCCGAACGGTTGCGCGCCGAATAGGCGAGCAGGACCGGGGCTTCGAAGCCGGGGACGAGGCGCTTGTAGGAGTTCGTCGACGGATTGGTGAAGGCGTTTATCGACTTGGCGTGCTTGATGACGCCGCCGATGTACCACAGGCATTCCTGGCTGAGGCCGGCATATTTGTCGCCTGCGAACAGCGGCTTGCCGCCCTTCCAGATCGACTGGTGGCAGTGCATGCCCGAGCCGTTGTCGCCGTAGATCGGCTTCGGCATGAAGGTCGCCGACTTGCCGAACGAATGCGCGACGGAGTGGATGCAGTATTTGTAGATCTGCATCTGGTCGGCCATCAGCGTCAGCGTGTCGAACTTCATGCCGAGTTCGTGCTGCGCGGAGGCGACTTCGTGATGGTGCTTCTCGACCTTGACGCCCATGGCGGCGATGGCCGCGAGCATCTCGCCGCGGATGTCCTGGCCCGAGTCGACCGGCGGAACGGGGAAGTAGCCGCCCTTGGTGGGGACGCGGTAGCCGAGATTGCCGCTCTCATAGTGCGAGTCGGAATTCGTCGGCAGCTCGACCTGGTCGAGCTTGAAGCCCGTGTTGTAGGGCGTCGCCGAGAACTTGACGTCGTCGAAGATGAAGAATTCGGCTTCCGGGCCGAAAGAGATCGTGTCGCCCACGCCCGTCGACTTCACGAAGGCTTCGGCCTTCAGCGCGATGCCGCGCGGGTCGCGGCTGTAGGGCTCGCCCGTGGCCGGCTCGAGAACGTTACAGACGATGGAGAGCGTCGAGGCCGCGAAGAACGGATCAAGCTGCGCGGTTTCCGGAACCGGCATCAGCAGCATGTCGGATTCGTTGATCGCCTTCCAACCGGCGATCGAGGAACCGTCGAACATCTGGCCTTCGGAGAAGAACTCCTCGTCGACGAGTTCGAGATCGAAGGTAACGTGCTGCCACTTGCCCTTCGGGTCGGTGAAACGCAGATCGACGTATTTTACGTCGTTGTCCTTGATGAATTGAAGGACGTCCTTCGCAGTCTTAAGCGCCATAATTATGGTCCCCTGTCAGTTTCTGGTCGCGGCGAACGCCGCTTGAGGCGGGATTCGTCAGATCGCGTCCAGGCCGGTTTCGCCGGTACGGATGCGGATGACGTCTTCGATGTTGGAGACGAAGATCTTGCCGTCGCCGATGCGGCCGGTCTGCGCTGCCTTGCGGATCGCGTCAATTGCGGATTCCACGAGGTCGTCGCCGATCACGACTTCAATCTTCACCTTGGGCAGGAAGTCGACGACGTATTCGGCACCGCGGTAAAGCTCGGTGTGGCCCTTCTGGCGGCCGAAGCCCTTGGCTTCGATAACCGTAATGCCCTGAACGCCCACCTGTTGCAGCGCTTCCTTCACTTCGTCGAGCTTGAACGGTTTGATGACGGCCTCGATCTTCTTCATAACTTCCCTATCTCCTGGTACGCCGGAGCGACCGTCCGGCTAAAAGCAGCAATCGTGCCAGCCAAAAAGGTGGCCAGGAGCCGCCGGTTTTCCCTCTCGGCAAGAAAGATGGCGTTTGTTCTAGCCTGAATTCCGCGCCCATTCGATGGGCGAATGCCTATAAAATAAGCGAATATGTGCGGTTTTTGGCGGCAGAGTTGCTGTTTCTTTGGGCAGGCCAGTCCCCTCAAGAAAGCCGGAATTGACGTGGAGGAGAGAGCTCATCGTCAGAACCGGCGCCGCCGGGCCAGCTGGAATCGCTTTACCTGCGCGCTCCAGATGGCACTCTCGTCGAGCTTTCCGTTTGCGAGAACCTTCCGTGATCGAACTCCTCTGCAATAAAGACATGCGCGCCGCCGACGCGGCGGCGATCTCGGCGGGCATTCCCGGCATCGATCTGATGGAAGCGGCGGGTCGCGCGGTCGCGGAGAAGGCGATCGAGATGGCCGCCGAGCATGGCCCGGTTCTTGTTGTCTGCGGACCCGGAAACAATGGCGGGGACGGTTTCGTCGCGGCGCGGCTTCTTGTGGAGCGGGGGCGCGATGTGCGTCTGGCGCTGGTCGGGGATCGGGCGGCGCTGAAGGGCGATGCGGCCATCGCCGCCAAGCGCTGGCGGGGCGAAGTGCGCACGTTCGATCCGTCGCTGTCGCTGGGCTGTTCGCTGATCGTCGATGCGCTGTTCGGCTCCGGCCTGTCGCGCGACATGGATGGCGCGGCGCTTCAGGCCATCGAGGCCATCAATACATCCGGCAAGCCGGTGCTCGCGGTCGATGTGCCCTCGGGTGTGTGCGGCGACAGCGGGCTGGTGCGCGGCGCGGCGGTGCGTGCAACGCGGACGGTGACGTTTTTCCGCTTCCGGGCGGGACACAAGCTGCTGCCGGGCCGCGCGCTGTGCGGAAAGACGACGCTCGCGCAGATCGGCATTCCGGAAACGGTGCTGGAGAAGATCGCGCCCGCGACCACGCTCAACGCGCGTGCGCTGTGGGATGCGGTCTTTCCGCGCCCCGATGCCGAGAGCCACAAATACCGGCGCGGCCATGCGTTGATCGCGGCCGGTTCGGAGATGACGGGCGCGGCGCGGCTTTCCGCACGCGCCGCCTTGCGGGCAGGGGCGGGTGTCGTGACGCTCGCGGCAAATCCCTCCGTTCTGCCCATTTATCAGACCGCGCTCGAAGCGGTGATCGTGAAACCGATGCCGGGGCGCGATGCCTATGCGGCCCTGCTGGACGATGAGCGGCGCAACGCGCTTCTGCTCGGGCCCGGCGCGGGGAGCGGCGAGGAGACGCGCGAACTCGTGCGTACGGCGCTCGGCACCGGGCGGGCCGTGGTGCTCGATGCCGATGCCCTGACAAGTTTCGAGGCCCAGCCGCGCGCGTTGTTTTCGACGATCGCGGACGGACAGAACGTGGTGATGACGCCGCATGAGGGCGAATTCCGGCGCCTGTTCCGCACGGTGTGCGACGAGACGCCCTCCAAGCTCGCGCGCGCCCGCGCGGCGGCGAAGGTTTCGGGCGCCGTCGTCGTCTTCAAGGGGGCGGACAGCGTGATCGCCGCGCCGGACGGACGGGCGGCGATTTCGGACAATGCGCCGCCCTGGCTCGCAACCGCAGGCGCCGGCGATGTGCTGGCGGGGATCGTCATCGGCCTTCTGGCGCAGGGCATGCCCGCGTTCGAGGCGGCGTGCGCGGCGGTGTGGATGCATGGCGAGGCGGGCGCAGACATCGGGCCGGGACTGATTGCCGAGGATCTGCCGGATGCGCTGCGTCCGGTCTTGAGGCAATTGATCGGGTAGCCTTCGGGGTCGTCGCCCGGGTGCTTCGACACGGCGCGTCTGCGACGAGACCGGCTCAGGATGAGGCGGGACGCAAAAAAAGTCCGCCCGCATGTCACACGCGACGGTGCGACCTCGTCCTGTTGGCGAGCACGCGCATCGCCCTCGGACTGGCCGACGCGCCGCGTGCCCGACACGAGGTTCAAGTCATGAAAATAGTGATCATCGGCGGCACCGGCCTGATCGGCACGAAGACCGCCAATCTGCTGCGCGGTGCCGGACACGAGGTTGTCCAGTCATCGCCCTCGACCGGCGTCAACACCCTGACCGGCGAGGGACTGGACGAGGTGCTTGCGGGCGCGGATGTGGTCATCGACGTCACCAATTCCCCGAGCTTCGAGGCGAAGGCGGTGCTCGACTTCTTCGAGACATCGAGCCGCAACATCGCCGCCGCCGAAAAGCGCGCGGGCGTCGGCCACCATGTCGCGCTGTCCATCGTCAACACCGACCGCCCGCCCGGCAACGGCTATTTCATCGCCAAGGTAGCGCAGGAAAAGCAGATCAAGGCCTCGGGCGTGCCCTACACGATCGTGCGGGCGACGCAGTTTTTCGAATTCGTCGGTGCCGTCGCGCAGTCGAGCACGGAGGGCACAACCGTCCGGATTGCGCCCGCGAACGTGCAGTTCATTGCGGCCGACGATGTGGCGGCCGCGGTGGCCGAGGCCGCGGTCGCTGCCCCGAGAAACGTCACCTATGACATTGCCGGGCCGGACCGTATCCCGTTCAACGAGCTTGTCGGCGGCTGGCTGAAAGCGAATGGCGATCAGCGCATTCTCGTCGTGGACCCGTCCGCCCAATATTTCGGCGCGACAATCGATGACAGCACTCTCGTTCCGCTGGGCGAGGCCCGCCTTGGCAAGATCCGCTTCGACGACTGGCTCGCCCGGTCTGCCGCCGTTCCCGCATGAGGTGTCCCCGGACGCCATAAGCGAAGCGATGTGCGATCCGGGTCCCGGATCGGCGCTCGGCTTTGTCTTACTTGTCCGGGATGCGGTACCTACGTCACGTCGAGCCACGCCCGCGTCGGCGTGCCGTTGCCTTCGAGCGGGATAAGGTCGATCGCGTAGCGGCCTTCCGTTCGTGGGATGAAGGCGAGGCGCACGGTCTCGTCCGGCGAGATGACGAGCGTGTCGTGCCACCACGGCTTCCAGCCATCGTCCATCGCGTCGAGGTGGCGCGCGGCCATGCCCTCGAGAAGCACGGCGCGGGGCGTCGCATCGTTTTCCAGCGTGAGGATGACGCTCGTTCCGGCCTTGACCGACAGCAGCGGATCGTTTGCCGTCTCCGTCGGCTTCCATGTCGCACGGGCGGCGGACGGGAAGGGGATTTCCTTCGGCAGGTTGAGGTTTTCGGCCAGGCTTTTGGCCAGGAAACGCTCGCCCGGCTTTTCGCCCGCAACCGCGATCTTCACCAGTTCGCCCGGCTCGAAAGCATCGGTAATGACAAGAGGCGCGGGCTCATCGGGAATGTTCAGCGCCACATCCGCGCGGCCGAGCGGCGGCAACACGCCGATGCCGTCCAGCGGGGGGAACGGCGCGCACGGCTGGCCGTCGAGCGCGATGACCTGCGCGTCCGCCGGAAGCTTGAGCCCCGCCAGAGCCTCCTGCGCCAGATTGATGACGCGCAGCCGCAGCCGCTCGCCGGGACGGGCGGTCAGATCGAGCGCCGGTTTTCCGTTGATGAGCGTCACGCGGCGGGCGGGGGCGGTTTCGGTCTCGCCCGGCACAACGATTGTATTGACGGCAAGAACGACATCGCGGTCCGCGATGGGCGGCTGGTCCGCCGTGACGATCAGCGGGCCTGAAAGAAACAGCGTGCGCGTGACGTGCTGCCCGCCTTCGCTGCCGCAGGCATAGACGAAGCTTCCGGCATCGGGAGGCGTGATGACGATCTCACGGATTTCGCCCGGCTTGACCGGAGCCTCGGCGCCTTTGACCGGCTTTCCGCGCAGGCCCTGCGCGCGGAAGTGAAGATCGAAATCGAGCCGGTTTTCGAGCCGCAGCGCGAAGGGCTCGCCGCGCCGGAGCTGAAGCTCGGGGCCAGCGGCAAGGTCGTTGAGCGCGGGCACGGCCAGAACGGCGTCCCCGAACGGCAGCTTGGCTTCGGCGGCAATGAGCGAAACCGGCTCCTGCGCCCAGGCGGGACGCATGGCGACCGGACGCAGGGCAAGGAGGGCTGTGGCACCGGCAAGAGCCGCGCGGCGCGTGAGGGAAAGCGAAACGGTCATGCGCATCACATAGCGGGGTGCTACTGCCGAGGCGAGGGGTGTGTTTGTCGGGACGGCACGCCGGGATGGCGTTTCCCCGCAGGGCAAGGCACACTTCGTGCTTGCCGGAAGCCGGTTCTTCGTGGGGTGGGGTATGTCAAAGACAATCGTGCTGGTTCACGGGGCCTGGCTGACGGGGCTTGCCTGGGAAAAATTCAAGACGCGCTTCGAGGAACGGGGCTATTCCGTGCACACGCCCTCCTGGCCGTTCGACGACCGGCCGGTGCCCGAGCTTCAGAAAAGCCCGAACCCCGATCTCGCCCATCTCGGCGTGAAGGCCATCGTCGATCATTACGAGGCCTATATCCGCACGCTGCCGGAAAGCCCGATCATCATGGGGCATTCGTTCGGCGGCCTGTTCACGCAAGTGCTCCTCGACCGGGGGCTTGGCGTTGCGGGCGTTGCGATCTCGCCCGGCGCACCGCGCGGCATTCTCGTTGCTCCGCGCACATTGATCTCGGCGCTGCCGATCTTCCTCGCCTGGAAAGGCTGGAGCCGGACGCTCACCATGACCTTCGAGCAGTTCCGCACCAATTTCGCCAACAAGCTGCCATCAAGCGAGCAATTGGCCGCGTTCGAGCGCTACATCGTGCCGACGCCGGGGCGCATATATTTCGAGGGGGCGGTGGGCATCGGCACCAAAGTCGACTGGCAGAATCCCAAGCGCGCACCGCTTTTGCTGACGGGCGCCGAATTCGACCGCATCGTCGCCAATTCCATGGTGGAGCAGAACTTCCGGGCTCAGTCGAAGAACCCGAACAAGACCGATTATCATTTCTTCCCCGGCCGCTCGCATTTCCTGTGCGGAGAGCCGGGCTGGGAAGAGGTGGCGGATTTCTGCCTCGACTGGGCGGAAAAGAACCAGCGTTAGGCGATCAACGCAAAATGTGAGGGCGACGATCTGCGGTCTCGCAAACCGCCTGCTGGATTGCCCCGCAGCCGGGCGTCTGGATGATAAATTCACGGTCGCACCAAACTGCCTTGAAGCCTGCACGGATCAGGCACATCTGTAGCATTCAATACAAAAGGTGTTACGATGATTAATCCGACAGATTCCGAGAAGGTTGCCTTCATCACCGGTGGCGCGCGAGGCCTGGGCCTGGAGACGGCCCGGCAGCTTGGCAAAATGGGCATGACGGTCGTGCTCGGCGTGCGCGATGCGACAAAGGGCGAAGAGGCCGTGAAGGCGTTGCGCGCCGAAGGCATCAAAGCCGACACGGTCGCGGCTGATATCAACACCGCCGACGGCCGCGAGAAGATCCGAGGTGAACTCGAGCGCACCTACGGAAAACTCGACGTTCTGGTCAACAATGCCGGCATTCATATCGAGCCAGAGGTTTCGCCGTTGGCGCCCGCCAACAACACAAGTTCTGTCGGCCCGGACGTTCTGCGCCAGACGTTCGAAGTGAACTTCTTTACGCCGGTGCAGCTGACACAAATTCTCCTGCCGCTTCTCCGAAAAGCGCCGGCCGCGCGTGTGGTCAATCTGTCAAGTGGTCTGGGCTCGCTCAGCCTGCACAGCAACCCCGAAGAATGGATCTACGGGCTGAAGCCGTTCGCCTATGATTCCAGCAAGACGGCGCTCAACGCATTCACCGTGCATCTTGCGCAAGAACTTCGCGATACCCCGATCAAGGTCAACTCGGCGCACCCCGGCTGGGTGAAAACGGATATGGGCGGCGCGGAAGCAGATCTGGAACTTTCCGAAGGTGCGAAAACCAGTGTCGAACTGGCGACGCTCGCGCCCGATGGACCAAGCGGCGGGTTTTTCCATCTTGGGCAGCCTTTGCCGTGGTGACATAAGGCCACCCGGCGAAGTTCGGCTTTCATCCGGGCAAACGTCTGGCTAGGCTTGAATGGATTGCGGCGGGCGATTGAGGGCGGGCAAATGGCGACACGCGGATTTTTCGGCAAGCAGCGCGATCCGGCGCTTGAGGCGCGCATCCCACCGGGGCAGGCGCTGACGGAGGATTTTCCCGTTCTCTCGGCCGGGCCGACGCCGCGCGTCGAGACATCGAGCTGGAAATTCACGCTGAAAGTCGGCCCGCGGGCCGTGAAAGCGTGGACCTGGGACGAGTTTCACGCCCTCCCGCAGACCAAGCTGACGCGTGACATCCATTGCGTCACCACCTGGTCTAAGCTCGACACGCACTGGCAGGGCGTGATGGTGGACGATCTGCTCGGCGATGCGGGCATCGAGCCGCCGACCGGCTTCACTCTGGCTCATTCCTACGACGGCTATTCCACCAATGTACCGACGCCGGACCTTGTCGGCGGCAAGGCCATGGTAGCGACGATCTATGACGGCCTGCCGCTGACGCCGGATCACGGCGGCCCGGCGCGGCTTCTCGTGCCGCATCTGTATTTCTGGAAATCCGCCAAATGGGTCAACGCGCTGCAGTTCACGGAGCGCGACGAGCTTGGATTCTGGGAATTGCGCGGCTATCACGCCTACGGCGATCCGTGGCGCGAACAGCGCTATACGGGCGATCCATAGACAGGCGATTGACAGTTTGACACCCACAACACCGCTGCTTTGGCAGACGGCGACCCTCGAAAGGGTCGTTCCGCAGACCGCGCGCGTTTCGAGCTTCTTTTTCCGGCTTTCGCAGCCGTTCCGCCATGTCGCGGGCCAGCATGTCGATGTGCGCCTGACCGCGCCCGACGGCTATGTGGCCCAGCGCGGCTATTCGATCGGCTCGGGACCGGAGAGCGAACCGGGCGTGATCGAGCTGTGCATCGAGGAACTGGAGGGCGGGGAGGTGTCGCCGTTCTTCCACGAGGTCGCGAAACCGGGCGACGAGATCGAGCTGCGCGGCCCGCTGGGCGGCCATTTTATCTGGACCGAGCCCATGGGCGGCCCGGTGCTGCTGATCGCGGGCGGCTCGGGCGTCGTGCCGCTGATGGCGATGGCGCGCCACCGCGCGGCCCTCGGCTCGCAGGTGCCGATGGCGCTGCTCTATTCGGCGCGCGTGTGGGACGAGCTGATCTTCCGCGAGGAATTGCTGCAGCTTCACGGCGCGCGGAACGGTTTCGACCTTGTGCTGACGCTGACGCGCGATGCCGAAAAGCGCGAGGGCGCGCGCGGACGGCGGATCGACAGCGCGATGGTGATGGAAGCGATCGACCAGTTTCCCGAACCGCCGAAGCTCGTCTATCTGTGCGGCTCGAATGCTTTTGTCGCGGCGGCCTCCGATGCGGTGATTGCAGCGGGGATCGCGGAGACGGCGATACGTACGGAACGGTATGGCGGGTAATTTTCTCCCTCTCCCCTTGTGGGAGAGGTCGGCACATCGCGCAGCGATGGCCGGGTGAGGGGTTCGAAGGTTAAACGAGAGACCGCATTACCCCTCACCTCGCTCGAAACCTCCGGCTTCGAGTCGTCCTCTCCCACAAGGGGAGAGGAGAAACCTCACTCCTTCTCCCGCTTCAGCAATTCCTTTTTCCGCTCGACGCCCCAGCGATAGCCTGTGAGCGCGCCGCTTTTGCCCACCACGCGGTGGCAGGGCACGGCCAGCGAGACATGGTTTGCGCCGCACGCGGTGCCCACGGCGCGGACGGCGTTCGGCGCGCCGATGCGGGCGGCGATGTCGCCATAGGTGACGGTTTGCCCCAGCGGGATTTCCTGCAAGGCGGCCCAGACGCGTTTCTGGAAGGCCGTGCCGAGAAGATCGAGCGGCAGATCGAGCCCGCGCCTGGGCTCCTCCACAAAGGACACCACCTGCGCGACGGTGCGGGCGAAATCGCTGCCAGCTTCGGAAATCGAGGCTTTGGGAAAGCGGCGCCTCAGGTCCGCGATCAGCGGGTCCGGCTCATCGCCCAGAAAGATCGCGCAGACGCCGCGGTCCGTATGGGCAACGAGGATTTTTCCGAGCGCGCTGTCGCCGATCGAATAGAAGATGTCCGTATTGACGCCGCCGGAGCGGTATTCCGAGGGCTTCATGCCGAGAACCTTGTCCGATTTTTCATAGAAGCGACTGGCCGAACCGTAACCCGCTTGATGGATGGCGGAGGTGACGGTGTCGCTGCCTTCGAGCGCCGCGCGCATGCGCGTGGCGCGGTGGGCGCGTCCCCAGGCGGCGGGCGTCAGGCCGGTCGCGAATTTGAACAGGCGGTGGAAGTGGTGCGGGCTGAAGCCCGCTTTCGCGGCGAGCGTTTCAAGCTTCGGCGTCTCCTCGGAGCGCTCGATCAGCCGGCAGATTTCGGCAACGACGTCGTTTCGCAGCGTCCACAGGGCCGGGCGGTCGGGATGACAGCGCTTGCAGGCGCGAAAGCCCGCGCGCTCGGCCTCTGCGGCGGTGTCGTAGAAGGCGATGTTCTGCGGTTTCGGCGTCTTCGCCGCGCAGGAGGGGCGGCAATAGATGCTCGTCGTCTTCACGCCGATGAAGAACACGCCGTCCACGGACGCGTCTTTTGCGGCGAAGCGGGCCCAGCGGGGGTCGCGTTCGATGGGGTGGGAGAGGGCGGCTGACTGATCCATCCTCACATCCTAATCTCTCGAAGGGCGCGCCGCACTCCGGGCCTTGCTTTCAAAATCGCGGTCCATATCTCAGCGGCTCCACAATCCGGGAACGCTCCATGCCCTCCATGTTCGACGCCTCCGTGCCGGTCTTCCTCCGCGCGCTGAAGAATCTGTCCGCCATTCTCGACAAGGGCGAGGCCTTTGCGAAGGAGAAGGGGATCGACCCGTCCGAACTTGTGGAAACACGGCTCATCGAGGACATGGACCCGCTGCGCGCCCAGATCCAGCGCGCCTCCGACAGCGCCAAGGGCGCGGCGGCCCGCCTGTCCGGCACCGAGATTCCGAGCTTTCCGGACGACGAGACGACGTTCGCCGATCTGCAGGAACGTATAAGAAAGACCGTGGCTTATCTCGAAAGCTTCACGTCCACGCAGATCGACGGCACCGAGGCGAAAGAGGTCACCATCAACACCCGCCGCGAGGCGCGTGTGATGAAGGGCCAGAATTATCTGTTCGAGTTCGCGCTGCCGAACTTCTTCTTCCATGTGACGACCGCCTACGACATCCTGCGCCACAAGGGCGTGCCGGTCGGCAAGAAGGATTATCTCGGGCTGTCCTGACCTTGGGGGAGCAATGCAGACGGACCTAATGGATCTTTTGGCGAGCCGCGACATAGGCCACCCGTCCGTATTGACGTCTGCAAATATTTCTCCCGGAGAGCTGAGGCTATCGATCACTGGCTTTCCGTGGTGGAAAGGCCGTGATGGGGAAGAGACGATCACCTTCGTGCTGACCGGTGTGGAGGACGGCGAATTCTATCCGGAAGACATTCTTCCGTCCGCGGCGGGTTTGGACTCGAACACCGAATGGCTCGAAGAATTCTCGATAGCGCGTGTTGCCGATGTGGAGTGGCTTAAGCGCCCCGCAATGAAAATCCACGGTTATGGGCCTGTGCCAGAGCCGCTCAAGCTGTTCGCCGTGCTCCACGATTTTCTCGTCAGTCTCGGCGCATCGAAGCAGCCGGGTGACTTCCTGAACATGGGTAGGGGATGGAGCATCGGTGAATTCGAACGCATCGTCGAAACAGGCGGCTATCTTCTGGCCCGTGCCCCGGAACGCATCGGGCAGGTTCTTTGCAACGAGCTGGAACGGCAGGGCGTGAGCTTCAAAGCAGTCAGGAAGGACGCGCCCGAAGACAACAGGCTGGTTGTACGCTTTGGGCGGTCGTTCGTTCTTTGCCAAACTCGACGGCGCAGTTTGCCTGAGAGCATTTATTATCGGCTCATCCCTGAAAGTTTGCAGTGACGCGGAAGTGTTAGTTCGCGAATCTATCTAAGCTGTTCGCGCTGTTCGCGTATTATGTGCATACATTATAATTGATTTCGTCGTTTCAATGTCTCACGATTCGTCAACGGTTTTCTATGAACCAGCGGATGTCTTCGGGCGACGCGATGCTATTATCGATCGTAACGAAAGAGATTAATTTGAGAGGCCGACCATCAAGGGCCGCCGCATAACTTTTATGGTGTCCGTCGAGCAAATAATGAGCAAGGCACCAATGGGCCTCTATGCTTGAGGCGTCCTCCCAGAATGCAGGCTCTTTCACGTCCAATACACTCAACGAAACGGCTGTCGGGCTATGACCCTGCGCTAGAATATCTCTGTATTCTCCAACCCGTTCTTCTTTGAGCCATGTATGAGGAAAAATGGGAATCAGAAATTCAAACGCTCCTCTACGTTTTTCAAGTACTTTGCTAGATATCCTATAGTATTCGATTTTAGTATTATGTGGCAAGTTTGTGAATCTGTCTATTCCCCAAAGTTGTATTTGCTCTTTTTTGAAATAATCTTCATCGCCCATGGGTTGGCATAGCGTTGGATTTATTTCTGAGATCGACGTGACGTATCGCCCGTTGGGAAGAATGAGCTTGAGGTTTTCGATTAATTCATCGTCGATCGGCGATCCGTCTCTCAATCGATTTGCTAGCTCTGGTACATCGATGCTTTTGTTTGCGCCGTTCATGCGTTCAAAGAAAAATGCGCAGGTTTCGCATACGTTGCCGAGATGAAAGGCTTTCTGGCCCGATATCGTGAGAAATCGGTCCCAAATTTCAAAATCGCCGCCCCCGACTGTTTCGAAACTAAGAATGCTCTGTGATCGCTCGATGAGAAACTCGTTTTTGCTCAAGTTTGTTCTCGCACCCGTTTTCGTCTCGATTGACACCATGCACCCCAAACAATACCTCGATAAAGGCACTGGTCGAGCGCTGGTCTAAAACTCGCGCAATTTTTCAGGTGCGAAGCTTCTCACGCGTGCTATAGACGCCCCGCCTCCGTGAGGAGGCAGGCGCCCGGCGCGGGCGTGGCGGAATTGGTAGACGCACTGGATTTAGGTTCCAGCGGCGAAAGTCGTGGGGGTTCGAGTCCCTCCGCCCGCACCACCCGGCCCAATCGAGATTTTCAAACACGCGGCACTCGGGTCGAGGCCGCATGATCCGGAAGAAGAGCTATGCAGGTTCAAGAAACCCTCGCCGAGGGACTGAAGCGCGAATATCGCATCACCGTGCCCGCCAAGGACCTCGATGGCCGCATCAATACCAAGCTGGACGAGATCAAGGACAAGGTGAAGATCAACGGCTTCCGCCCCGGCAAGGTGCCGGCAGCGCACCTGAAGCGCCTTTACGGCCGCTCGGTGTTCGGTGAGGTCCTGCAGGAAGTGATGACCGAGGCCAACCGCCAGATCGTCGACGAAAAGAACGTCAAGCTGGCCATGCAGCCCAAGGTCTCGCTGCCGGAAGACGAGAAGGAAGTCGAAGAGGTTTCCGAGGGCCGCGCCGACCTGACCTACAAGGTCGAGATGGAAATCCTGCCGGAGATCGTCGTCGGCGACCTCAAGGCCATCGCCATCGAAAAGCCCGTCGCCGACGTTCCGGACGAGGAAGTCCAGGACACGCTTGACCGGATCGTTCTCCAGAACGCGACCTATGAGCCCAAGGACGGCGCCGCCGCCGACAAGGACAAGGTCATCATCGACTTCGTCGGCTCGATCGACGGCGTCGAATTCGAGGGCGGCAAGGGCGAAGACCACCCGCTCATCATCGGCTCGGGCCAGTTCATCCCCGGCTTCGAGGAGCAGCTCATCGGCGTGAAGGCCGGCGATGCGAAGGACGTGAAGGTCAGCTTCCCGGCCGATTACCGGGCCACCGAACTTGCCGGCAAGGAAGCCGTGTTCAAAGTCAATGTGAAGGGCATCGAGTCTCCGAAAGAGGCCGCGCTCGACGACGAATTCGCCAAGCAGCTCGGCATGGAATCGGCCGACAAGCTGAAGGAAACCGTGCGCGAGCAGATCGCCTCCGGCTACACGCAGGCCTCGCGCCAGCGCATGAAGCGTTCGCTGCTGGACGCGCTCGACGCGACCCACAAGTTCGAGCTTCCGCCGACCCTCGTCGAGCAGGAATTCGCGAACATCTGGGCGCAGGTCGAGAAGGAACTCGCGACCGGCGGCGACAAGGTGCGTGAAGGCAAGACCGACGACCAGCTCAAGGCCGAATACCGCGTCATCTCCGAGCGCCGCGTGCGCCTTGGCCTGCTCCTTGCGGAGATCGGTGAGAAGAACAATATCCAGGTCACGAACGACGAGGTCACAAAGGCTGTCGTCGAGCGTGCCCGCCAATTCCCCGGCCAGGAACAGATGGTCTGGGAATTCTACCAGAAGAACGCCGAAGCGCTCGCCGAGCTGCGTGCACCGATCTTCGAGGAAAAGGTGGTCGACTATATTGTCGAACTCGCCAAGGTCACCGAGAAGAAGGTGTCCAAGGACGAGCTGTTCGCCGATCCCGACGAGAAGGCGGCCTGAGGCCGTCTGCCACTAAGCGGCCTTCCGGCCGCAGGAGCTGAGAAGACAAGATGCTGCGCGATCCGATTGAAACCTACATGAACCTCGTGCCCATGGTCGTCGAACAGACGAGCCGTGGCGAACGCGCCTTCGACATCTTCTCGCGCCTCCTCAAGGAGCGCATCATCTTCGTGACGGGCCCGGTCGAGGACGGCATGTCCTCGCTCATCGTCGCGCAGCTGCTGTTCCTTGAGGCCGAGAATCCGACCAAGGAAATCTCGATGTACATCAACTCGCCGGGCGGGGTGGTGACGTCGGGTCTCGCGATCTACGACACGATGCAGTACATCCGGCCGAAGGTGTCGACGCTCTGCGTCGGCCAGGCCGCCTCGATGGGCTCGCTTCTGCTGTGCGCCGGCGAAAAGGACATGCGTTTCGCGACGCCGAACGCCCGCGTCATGGTGCATCAGCCTTCGGGCGGCTTCCGCGGCCAGGCCTCCGACATCGAGCGCCATGCCGAGGACATCGTGAAGCTGAAGCGCCGGCTGAACGAAATCTACGTCAAGCACACCGGCCAGCCTTATGAGCGGATCGAGAACACGCTCGACCGCGACCATTTCATGTCGGCGGACCAGGCCAAGGAATTCGGCATTATCGACAGGGTGTTCGAGACCCGTCCGACCGACGGCGAAGGCGCCGCCAAGATCGCAGCGGCTTAATTTATCCCCTGCGAACTGCGACCTCTGCGCGCACGAAACCGCGACCAGCCGCTTAAAAACCGTGGCTGGCGCGCTACTTGCTCGAAAGAGCGGTAACCCTGTGGACCACGGCGGGTTGATCTTACCGGTCGTCACATGGTCACATTCAGGGTGAGTCTGGTCCAAGGACGGGCTTGAGGGACGTTCCGGGCGGTTTCCAGGGGTGGTGGACCGCTACAACACATTGTTAGGCTGGCCGGTCTAGGCTTTGGGGGTTGTGGCTCCCGCGCTGGGGCCCGAAGGTCGAGGAAGAGGACAATGAGCAAGGCCGGCAGCGACTCGAAGAACACGCTTTACTGCTCGTTCTGCGGCAAGAGCCAGCACGAGGTCCGCAAGCTTATTGCGGGCCCGACCGTCTTCATCTGCGATGAATGCGTCGAGCTGTGCATGGATATCATCCGTGAGGAGAACAAATCCTCGCTGGTGAAGTCGCGCGATGGCGTTCCGACGCCGAAGGAAATCCGCAAGGTTCTCGATGATTACGTCATCGGCCAGGACCAGGCGAAGAAGGTCCTCTCCGTCGCCGTCCACAACCATTACAAGCGCCTGAACCACGCCACGAAGCACAACGACGTCGAGCTGGCGAAGTCGAACATCCTGCTCGTCGGTCCGACCGGCTCGGGCAAGACGCTGCTCGCCCAGACGCTCGCGCGCATTCTCGACGTGCCGTTCACCATGGCCGACGCGACGACGCTCACCGAAGCCGGCTATGTCGGCGAGGACGTCGAAAACATCATCCTGAAGCTGCTCCAGTCGTCCGACTACAATGTCGAGCGCGCGCAGCGCGGCATCGTCTACATCGACGAAATCGACAAGATTTCGCGCAAGTCCGACAACCCGTCGATCACGCGCGACGTGTCGGGCGAGGGCGTGCAGCAGGCCCTTCTGAAGATCATGGAAGGCACGGTTGCGTCGGTTCCGCCGCAGGGCGGCCGCAAGCATCCGCAGCAGGAATTCCTGCAGGTCGACACGACGAACATCCTGTTCATCTGCGGCGGCGCGTTTGCCGGCCTCGAGAAGATCATCTCCTCGCGCGGCAAGAGCACCTCGATCGGTTTCGGCGCGAAAGTGACCGGGCCGGAAGATCGCCGCACCGGCGAAGTGTTCCGCGAAGTCGAGCCCGAGGATCTGCTGAAATTCGGCCTGATCCCGGAATTCGTCGGCCGCCTGCCGGTCATCGCGACGCTCGAGGATCTCGACGAGGAAGCCCTCGTGAAGATTCTCAGTGAGCCGAAGAACGCGCTCGTGAAGCAGTACCAGCGTCTGTTCGAAATGGAGGGCGTCGAGCTCGCCATGCCGGAAGATGCGCTCGGTGCGGTTGCCCGCAAGGCGATCCAGCGCAAGACCGGCGCGCGCGGCCTGCGCTCGATCCTCGAAGCGATCCTGCTCGACACGATGTACGATCTTCCGGGCCTCGAAGGCGTGGACGAAATCGTCGTCTCCGAAGAGGTGGTCGAGGGCAAGGCCAAGCCGCTTTATGTCTACTCCGACACGACGTCCGAGAAGACAGAGGCAAGCGCCTGATGCCAGGCCGACCGGCTCGACAATGCCGGTTGGAAGGCCGGGCCTCCGAAGGCCCCGCGCGCCTTGAAAGCAGGGCGCAGATTGACCACCTATTTCATCGACACAGCAGCCATCCCGGATCGTCCGGGATGGCTTCCTGCCTTCAACGATCCCGTGCGCAGTTTACGCAGACAGATCGTGCCGAAAACGTTCGGCACCGCGCCTCTTTCTGGGCGGTGCCGCGAAAGGAAGTGAAATGACCAGTCCGAAAGTGCGCGCACCGAAGGGCGGCGAGACCGATTCCTATCCCGTCCTGCCGCTGCGCGACATCGTGGTGTTTCCGCATATGATCGTGCCGCTCTTCGTGGGGCGCGAGAAGTCGATCCGCGCTCTCGAGGCGGTGATGAAAGCGGACAAGCCGATTCTGCTTGCCACCCAGCTCAACCCCCAGGACGACGATCCGGCGCCGGAAGCGATCTACAAGATCGGCACCCTTGCGACCGTGCTGCAGCTTCTGAAGCTTCCCGACGGCACGGTGAAGGTGCTGGTCGAGGGCCTCGGCCGCGCGCGCGTCACGAACTACAAGGAGCGCGAGGACTTCTACGAAGCCGACGCCGAAACGCTCGATGATGCGGAACCCGACAGCGTCGAGACGGTCGCCCTTGCGCGCTCCGTCGTCAACGAGTTCGAAAGCTATGTGAAGCTCAATAAGAAGATCGCCTCGGAAGTCGTGACCGCCGTCACGCAGATCGAGGAGCCTTCGAAGCTTGCGGATTCGATTGCCTCGCATCTGTCGGTGAAAATCCCCGAAAAGCAGGGCATTCTCGAACTGCTCAACGTCATCGAACGTCTTGAGCGCGTGCTTGGCCTCATGGAGAGCGAGATTTCGGTCCTCCAGGTCGAGAAGCGCATACGTACGCGCGTCAAGCGTCAGATGGAGAAGACGCAGCGCGAGTACTATCTCAACGAGCAGATGAAGGCGATCCAGAAGGAACTCGGCGACGGCGATGAAGGCCGCGACGACACCGCCGAGCTCGAAGAGAAGATCAAGACCACCAAGCTCTCGAAGGAAGCCCGCGAAAAGGCGACGGCCGAGCTGAAGAAGCTCAAGCAGATGTCGCCGATGTCCGCGGAAGCGACCGTCGTTCGTAACTACCTCGATTGGCTGCTCGGCATTCCGTGGGCCACCAAGTCTAAGGTGCGCAAGGATCTCTCCTTCGCCGAGGACGTGCTGAACGGCGACCATTTCGGTCTCGAAAAGGTCAAGGAACGCATCGTCGAATATCTTGCCGTCCAGACGCGCACCAACAAGCTCGCAGGTCCCATCCTGTGCCTTGTCGGTCCTCCCGGCGTCGGCAAGACCTCGCTCGCGCGCTCCATCGCCAAGGCGACGGGCCGTGAATATGTCCGCATGTCGCTCGGCGGCGTGCGCGACGAGGCCGAAATCCGCGGTCACCGTCGTACGTATATCGGCTCGATGCCCGGCAAGGTCATCCAGTCGATGCGCAAGGCCAAGAAGAGCAATCCGCTCTTCCTGCTCGACGAGATCGACAAGATGGGCATGGACTATCGGGGCGACCCGGCGGCAGCGCTTCTCGAAGTGCTCGACCCGGAGCAGAACTCGACGTTCAACGATCACTATCTTGAGGTCGATTACGATCTCTCGAACGTGATGTTCATCACCACGGCGAACACGCTGAACATTCCGCCGGCCCTGATGGACCGCATGGAGATCATCCGCATCGCCGGTTACACGGAAGATGAGAAGGTCGAGATCGCGCGCCGTCATCTGATCCCCGAAACGCTGAAGAAGCACGGGGTGACGAAGAAGGAATGGTCGATCGACGACGAGGCGCTGCGCACCGTCATTCGTCGCTACACGCGGGAAGCGGGCGTGCGTAACCTCGAACGCGAGATGGCAACCCTGATCCGCAAGGCGGTGAAGGAGCTGGTCTCGACGAAGAAGACGTCGGTGAAGGTGACGGCCAAGAATCTCGAGGATTTCCTCGGCGTTCCGCGTCATCGCTACGGCGAGGCGGAGCTTGAGGATCAGGTCGGTGTGGTGACCGGTCTCGCCTGGACGGAAGTCGGCGGCGAGCTGCTCACCATCGAAGGCCTCATGATGCCCGGCAAGGGCCGCATGACGGTGACCGGCAATCTTCGGGACGTGATGAAGGAATCGATTTCCGCGGCGGCGTCGTATGTGCGCTCGCGTGCGATCGACTTTGGCATCAAGCCGCCTCTGTTCGAACGCCGCGACATCCATGTGCACGTGCCGGAAGGCGCGACGCCCAAGGATGGACCATCGGCGGGCGTTGCGATGGCCACCGCCATCGTTTCGGTACTGACGGGCATTCCGGTGCATCGGGAAGTTGCGATGACGGGCGAGGTCACCTTGCGCGGTCGTGTCCTGCCGATCGGCGGTCTGAAGGAGAAACTGCTCGCGGCTCTGCGTGGCGGCATCAAGACGGTGCTGATCCCCGAAGAGAACGAGAAGGATCTCGCGGACATTCCGGACAATGTTAAGGCCGGCCTGACGATCATTCCGGTCCGTCACGTGGACGAGGTGTTGAAGCACGCGCTGCTGCGTCAGCCCGAGCCGATTGAATGGGAAGAGGAAGCCGAGCCGATTGCCAAGCCCGTCGAGGAGGGTGACACGCCCGGCCTTACAGCGCACTGACACCTTTCGTACCCTACAAGATGATGTGGAAGGCCCGCTTCGGCGGGCCTTCTGTTGTTTGCGCTGTGCCTCAAGCGCCACACCCCACCGTGCACGCCGAATCGAAAGCGTGGATTTCCTTGCCTTTACGGGCGTTTCACGGAAGTTTGCGGGCTTCCGGTTGGGGGCGCCGGGAGGGTTTTCAAGAATGCGGAGGCACTATGAACAAGTCCGATCTGATCGCGGCGGTCGCGGACAAGACGGGACTGAACAAATCGCAGGCTTCGGCCGCGGTTGAAGCCACGATCGATTCGATCGTGGACACCCTGAAGTCCGGTTCCGACGTGCGGCTTGTCGGTTTCGGCACCTTCCAGGTGGTCAAACGGGCGGCCGGGGTGGGGCGCAATCTGCGCACCGGGCAGCAGATCAAAATTCCGGCGTCCAAGGCGCCGAAATTCCGTGCGGGCCAGGTTCTGAAGGACGCCATCAACACCTGAGGCGGCTTGCGCTTCACGCAAAATCGCCCATAAAGGCGCGCGCAACGCGATGGGCGGTTAGCTCAGCTGGCAGAGCATCTCGTTTACACCGAGAGGGTCGGCGGTTCGATCCCGTCACCGCCTACCATCCAGCGCTCGACACCCCGATATGGGCCGGCCGTAAAGGACCGGCCTTTTTCATTGGATCGACGACAGGCGAGGGGGTAACGCACTTTTCTGTGTCTGTTTCGATTGACTTGGGATGGGGCGTGTCGTAGGTGACGGCCCTCCGACGAAACGGCCTCGCCGCGTCGCTCCGGGGGTGTAGCTCAGTTGGTTAGAGCGTCGGCCTGTCACGCCGAAGGTCGCGGGTTCGAGCCCCGTCACTCCCGCCACTTTTCCCAATTGCATGTCTTCTCCGGGCCGCCCGGAAGCCGTCGTTTTCTTCTCGCGGACGTACGGACGCGACCGCCGGAATCCAAAATCCATTTCTCTCTGGACGTTTAGGCTGGGCGGAGCGGTCCACGGCGACGCTTCCTCGATCCCGCATCTTTGCTGCGCTTCCGTTCTCGTGCGCGCAGGGAACTTGCCGCCCCGTATCCGGGTTTCAGGATCGGGAGGATGCGCGATGCCGCATGTGCTTTATGAAGTCGTCGAACACGACGGTGGCTGGGCCTACAAGGCGGGAGATGTGTTCTCCGAGACCTTCGCGACTCGCGAGGAAGCCGCGTTCGCGGCAAAGCGCGTTGCCCGCGAACAGGAAACGCCGGGTGATTCCGGGGTGATCGAATATCAGGACGAAAAGGGCCGCTGGCACACCGAAATGGTGCGCGGCGGCGACCGTCCCGAGGCCGACGTCGAGACCTAGAAGACAGCGGTGCGAAAGCGCGCCGCGACCTCTCGCCACAGCGGCGGAATTAATCTGGAATTGGAGCGATTATAATCCCGCTTTGGCTTGTTCGGAGCAAAGCCTTGGGCTAGGGATGCGCTGCCGATTTTGTCGCCTGCGCCTAGAGTTGCAGGCGGTTCACGGGGGAGAGCCCCGGAGCCCTAGCTCTGGCGTGCGAGCGATATCGGTTGCGGACGGAGGACCGTCCGGTTCCAACCTCAGGGCGTCGCAATGAACGCGCTTCTCGCAGACTATCTGCCTCTCGCCATCTTTATTGGCGTCGCGTGCGTGATCGGAATCGCGCTTCTCGTGGCGCCGTTTCTGGTCGCCTACAAAAGCCCGGACGCCGAAAAGCTGTCGGCCTATGAGTGCGGTTTCGTGGCCTTCGACGACGCGCGCATGAAATTCGACGTGCGATTCTACCTCGTTGCGATTCTCTTCATCATCTTCGACCTCGAAGTGGCCTTCCTGTTTCCGTGGGCCGTGGCGTTCCGCGAGGTCGGTCTGGTCGGCTTCTGGTCGATGATGGTCTTCCTCGGCGTGCTGACGGTCGGGTTCATTTACGAGTGGAACAAGGGAGCGCTGGAATGGGATTGACCCAGTCGACGCGCACCAAGGCTCCGGCCCACAGGGTGCAGACGGAAATCGCGCCCGCGCCGAAGGGCCTTGTCGATTCGTCGGGCCGTCCGCTCGGCCACAACGATCCGTTCGTCTCGCAGATCAACGACGAACTGGCCGACAAGGGCTTTCTCGTCACCTCGACGCAGGATCTCATCACCTGGGCGCGCACCGGCTCGCTGATGTGGATGACGTTCGGCCTCGCCTGCTGCGCGGTCGAGATGATCCATCTGTCGATGCCGCATTACGATGCCGAGCGCTTCGGCTTCGCGCCGCGCGCCAGCCCGCGCCAGTCGGACTGCATCATCGTGGCCGGCACGCTCTGCAACAAGATGGCGCCCGCCTTCCGCAAGGTCTACGACCAGATGCCGGAGCCGCGTTACGTCATCTCGATGGGCTCGTGCGCTAATGGCGGCGGCTATTATCACTATTCCTATTCGGTGGTGCGCGGCTGCGACCGCGTGGTGCCGGTCGATGTGTATGTGCCGGGCTGCCCGCCTTCGGCTGAAGCCCTGCTGTACGGCGTGATGCTTCTGCAGAAGAAGATCCGCCGCACCGGCACGATCGAACGCTGAGAGTTCAGATGGACGAGAGCGTGAAGCAACTGGGCGAACACGTCGCCGCCTCGCTGAAGGGCGCGGTGACGTCGTGGCATATCGGGGTGGACTGCCTGACGGTCGAAGCGGAAGCCGCCGAGATCCTCAACGTGCTGCGCTTCCTCTACAACGATCCGTCGTGCCAGTTCTGGAACATCATCGACATTACGGGCGTGGACTATCCGGAGCGCAAGAAGCGCTTCGACATCGTCTACCACCTGCTGTCGCCGAAGCAGAACAAGCGCATCCGCATCAAGGTTCAGGCCGACGAGACCACGCAGGTTCCGAGCTGCGTGGAGCTCTATCCGGGCGCGAACTGGTACGAGCGCGAGACCTACGACATGTATGGCGTGCTGTTCGCGGGACATCCGGACATGCGCCGCATCCTCACCGATTACGGCTTCGAGGGTTACCCGCTGCGCAAGGATTTCCCGCTGACGGGCTTTGTCGAGGTGCGCTACGACGACGAGCAGAAGCGCGTCGTCTACGAGCCCGTCCGGCTGCCGCAGGAATTCCGCAACTTCGACTTCCTCAGCCCGTGGGAGGGTGGCGACTACCAGCTCCCCGGCGACGAAAAGGCCAAGGCTTGAGACATGGCTGAAGCCGATCTCAGAAACTTCACGATCAATTTCGGTCCGCAGCATCCGGCGGCGCACGGCGTTCTGCGCCTTGTCCTGGAGCTTGACGGCGAAGTCGTTACACGCGTCGATCCGCATATCGGCCTGCTGCATCGCGGCACCGAAAAGCTGATGGAATACAAGACGTATCTGCAGGCGCTGCCTTACTTCGACCGCCTCGATTACGTCTCGCCGATGAACCAGGAACATGCCTGGTGCCTCGCCATCGAAAAGCTGCTCGAACTGGAAGTGCCAAAGCGCGGCCAGCTTATCCGTGTCCTGTATGCCGAGATGGGCCGCGTGCTTTCGCACATGCTGAACGTGACGACGTTCGCCATGGACGTCGGCGCGCTGACGCCGCCGCTCTGGGGCTTTGTCGAGCGCGAAAAGCTGATGGCGTTCTACGAGCGCGCCTCCGGTGCGCGCCTTCACGCGGCCTATTTCCGTCCGGGCGGCGTGCATCAGGATCTGCCGCCGGAACTCGTCCAGGACATCTACGACTGGTGCGACCCGTTCCTGAACACGGTCAACGATCTCGACGCGCTTCTCACCGAGAACCGCATCTTCAAGCAGCGCAACGCCGATATCGGCGTCGTCTCCCAGGAAGATGCATGGCGCTGGGGATTCTCCGGCGTGATGGTGCGCGGGTCGGGCGCGGCCTGGGATCTGCGCCGCGCGCAGCCTTACGAATGCTATGACGAGCTCGATTTCGAGATCGCCATCGGCAAGCATGGCGACTGCTACGACCGTTATCTTGTCCGCATGGAAGAGATGATCCAGTCCTCGCGCATCATGAAGCAGTGCTGCGTCAAGCTGATGAGCGCGGAGGGTGCAGGCCCGGCCTCGTCGGTGAACAACAAGGTCGTGCCGCCCAAGCGCGGCGAGATGAAGCGCTCGATGGAAGCGCTCATCCATCACTTCAAGCTCTACACAGAGGGCTTCAAGGTTCCCGAAGGCGAGGTCTATGCCGCCGTCGAAGCGCCCAAGGGCGAGTTCGGCGTCTACCTTGTCTCCGACGGCACCAACCGTCCATACCGCGCCAAGCTGCGCGCGCCGGGCTTTGCCCATCTCGGCGGCATGGACTTCCTCAACCGGGGCCACATGCTCGCCGACGTCAGCGCCATTCTCGGCTCGCTCGACATCGTGTTCGGGGAGGTGGATCGCTAATGTCCGTACGCCGTCTCGCCGAAGTCCAGCCCGCAAGCTTCGCCTTCACCAAGGAAAACCTTGAGTGGGCGCAGGGGCAGATCGCCAAATATCCCGAAGGCCGTCAGGCCTCCGCCGTCATTCCCCTTTTGTGGAAAGCGCAGGAGCAGCACGGCGGCTGGCTGCCGGAGCCCGCGATACGCACTGTGGCCGAAATGCTCGGCATGGCGTACATACGTGTGATGGAGGTAGCGACCTTCTACACCATGTTCGCGCTGGAGCCGGTCGGAAAGCATTTCGTGCAGGTTTGCGGCACGACGCCGTGCCTTCTGCGCGGCGCCGACAAGCTGATGCATGTCTGCGAAAAGAAGATCGGTCACCAGAAAGAGCTGAACGAAGAAAAGAGCATGTCCTGGCTTGAGGTCGAATGCCTCGGCTCGTGCTCGAACGCTCCGATGGTGCAGATCAATTACGATTATTTCGAGGATCTCGACCCGGATAGCTTCGAAAAGCTGCTTGATGATCTCGTCGCGGGACGTCCCGTGAAGCCCGGTCCGCAGATCGAGCGCCAGGGTTCGGCCCCGGCCGGAGACAAGACCTCGCTGACGGATTCGACCCTTTACGACGGTTCGGTCGTCGGGGCGTGGAAGAAGGGCTTTGCCGAGCGCGTCGCCGTCAAGGCGAAGGAAAAGGAACTCGCCGCGAGCGAGGCCGCCAAGCCGAAGGAAACGAGCCCGGGCGAGAAGCAGGCGGCCAAGCCGCCGACCGACAAGACGAAGGGCGGCTGAGATGCTTCAGGATCGCGATCGCATCTTCACCAACATCTACGGCTTCCACGATTCGGGCCTCAAGGCTGCGATCAAACGCGGTTCGTGGGACGGCACCAAGCAGCTGCTCGAAATGGGCCGCGACTGGATCGTGGACGAGATGAAGGCGTCGGGCCTGCGCGGCCGTGGCGGCGCGGGCTTCCCGACCGGCCTCAAATGGTCGTTCATGCCCAAAGTGTCGGACGGGCGTCCGCACTATCTCGTCGTCAACGCCGACGAATCCGAGCCCGGCACGGCGAAGGACCGCGAGATCATGCGGAACGATCCGCAGCATCTCATCGAGGGCTGCCTGATCGCGTCGTTCGCGATGGGCGCGAACGCCTGTTATATTTACATCCGCGGTGAATATGTCCGCGAGCGCGAGGCGCTTCAGGCCGCCGTCGACGAGGCCTATGCCGCCAATCTCATCGGCAAGAACAATGTCCACGGCTATCCGTTCGATCTGTACGTGCATCACGGCGCCGGCGCCTATATCTGCGGTGAAGAGACGGCGCTGATCGAAAGCATGGAAGGCAAGAAGGGCATGCCGCGGCTGAAGCCGCCGTTCCCGGCCAATATGGGCCTCTACGGCGCGCCGACCACCGTCAACAATGTCGAGTCGATTGCGGTCGCGCCGACCATCCTGCGCCGTGGCGCGGCGTGGTTCGCGGGCATCGGCAAGCCGAACAATGTCGGCACCAAGCTCTTCACCATTTCCGGCCACGTCAACCGGCCGTGCAATGTCGAAGAGGAAATGGGCATCGATTTCCGCGAACTGGTCGAGCGTCATTGCGGCGGCATTCGCGGCGGCTGGGACAATCTCCTTGCCATCATTCCGGGCGGCTCGTCCGTTCCGCTGCTTCCGGCCCATCAGTGCCAGGAACTGTCGATGGATTTCGACACGCTGCGTAATCTGAAATCGGGCCTCGGCACGGCGGCCGTCATCGTCATGGACAAGTCGACCGACGTGATCCAGGCGATCGCGCGCCTGGCGCATTTCTACAAGCACGAAAGCTGCGGCCAGTGCACGCCGTGCCGCGAGGGCACCGGCTGGATGTGGCGCGTGCTGACACGCATGGTGCGCGGCGAGGCGCAGAAGAAGGAAATCGATCTTCTTCTGCAGGTTTCCTTCCAGATTGAAGGCCACACGATCTGCGCGCTCGGCGACGCGGCGGCGTGGCCGGTTCAGGGTCTCATCCGCCATTTCCGGCATGAGATCGAGGCGCGCATCGATCAGTTCACCGCGCGGGCGAACGGCGACACCGTTCTGCCGACGGCAGCGGAGTAGGGGCGGGGCATGGCAAAGATCGTCATCGACGGCACCGAAATCGACGTGCCGGCGGAATTCACGCTGCTTCAGGCGGCGGAAGAGGCGGGCGCGGAAATCCCGCGCTTCTGCTTCCATGAGCGGCTGTCCATCGCCGGCAATTGCCGCATGTGCCTTGTCGAGGTGAAGGGCTCTCCGAAGCCGGTCGCCTCCTGCGCCATGGCGGTCAAGGATCTGCGGCCCGGCCCGAACGGCGAGCCGCCCGCGATCAATACGAAAACGCCTTACGTGAAGAAGGCGCGCGAAGGGGTGATGGAGTTTCTCCTCATCAACCACCCGCTCGATTGCCCGATCTGCGACCAGGGCGGCGAATGCGACCTTCAGGACCAGTCCATGGCCTATGGCGCGGACGCATCCCGTTTCGCCGAGAACAAGCGCGCCGTCGAGGACAAATATATCGGCGCCCTCGTCAAGACGACGATGACCCGCTGCATCCAGTGCACGCGCTGCGTCCGTTTCGCGACGGAAGTCGCGGGCGTGCCGGAGCTTGGCGCCATCGGCCGCGGCGAGGACATGGAGATCACGACCTATCTCGAAGGCGCGATGACCTCCGAACTTCAGGGCAATGTCATCGATCTGTGCCCGGTCGGTGCGCTGACCTCCAAGCCCTATGCGTTTACGGCCCGCCCGTGGGAGCTGTCGAAGACCGAGAGCGTGGACGTCATGGACGCGCTCGGTTCGGCCATTCGCGTCGATGCGCGCGGCCGTGAAGTGCTCCGCATCCTGCCGCGTCTGAACGAGGACGTGAACGAGGAGTGGATCTCCGACAAGACCCGCTTTGTGTGGGATGGCCTCAAGACCCAGCGTCTCGACCGCCCGTATGTGCGCGAGAACGGCCGCCTGCGCGCCGCCTCGTGGGGCGAGGCGTTCGACGTCATCGCGCGCAAGATCGAGGCTGCGAAGCCGAAGAAGATCGGCGCCATTGCCGGCGATCTCGCGACCGTCGAGGAAATGTTCGCGCTGAAGGATCTGATGACGCGCGTTGGCGTCACAAATCTCGATTGCCGTCAGGACGGCGCCTCGCTGCATCCGCTCGGCGGACGCGCGAGCTACATCTTCAATCCGGGCGTTGCCGGGATCGACGAGGCCGATGCGATCCTGCTCATCGGTTCCAATCCGCGCTTCGAGGCTCCGGTTCTCAATGCGCGCATCCGCAAGGCCTGGCGCCTCAACGGCGCGAAGGTCGGCGTGATCGGCGAGCGTGCCGATCTGACCTATTCCTACGATTATCTCGGCGCGGGCGCGGAAACCCTGTCGGGGCTGACCGGCTCCAAGGACGGTTTTGCCGAGGTTCTGCGCAACGCCAAGAAGCCGATCGTCATTCTCGGCCAGGGCGCGCTCACGGGTGCGAGCGGCGGCGACGTGCTCGCCCATGCCGTGAAGATTGCGGAAGCCTTCGGCGCCCTGAGCGCGGAATGGAACGGCTTTGCGGTTCTGCACACCGCCGCCTCGCGCGTCGGCGGCCTCGATCTCGGCTTCGTGCCGGGCGAGGGCGGTCTCGACGTCGCGGGCATGGTCAAGGCCAGGGCGCTCGACGTGCTGTTCCTGCTCGGCGCCGACGAGGTGGATGTGCCGGACGGCCCGTTCGTCATCTATCAGGGCACGCATGGCGACAAGGGCGCGCACCGCGCCGATGTCATCCTGCCGGGCGCAGCCTACACCGAAAAGAGCGGCACTTTCGTCAATACGGAAGGCCGTGTTCAGGTCGCGGCCCGCGCCGTCTTCCCGCCGGGCGATGCCCGCGAGGACTGGGCGATCCTGCGCGCGCTGTCGGATGTTCTCGGCCACCGGCTGCCTTATGACAGCCTTGCGGAACTGCGCCGCGCGCTTTACGCGGTCCATCCGCATTTTGCGGCGGTCGACCAGATTCGCGGCGGTGATGTTGCCTCGCTCGGCAAGCTTGCCAGAGCGGCCGGCGATCTTCCCGCCCGCCTGAGCTTCCGCTCCAGCGTGCAGAACTTCTACTTCTCCAATCCCATCGCGCGCGCCTCCGCCATCATGGCCGAATGTGCCGCGATTGCCGGCGGACGCCTGGAGGCCGCGGAATGAGTGCCTGGTTCGCCTCCGCCTGGGACGCATGGCTCTGGCCGCTGCTGCTGATGGTCATTCAGAGCGCCGTCGTCATGGTGCTTCTGCTCGTCTTCATCGCGTTCTACCTCTTGGCCGACCGCAAGATCTGGGCGGCTGTGCAGCTGCGCCGCGGCCCCAACGTGGTCGGGCCGTTCGGCCTGTTCCAGAGCTTCGCCGACCTGATCAAGTTCGTGCTGAAAGAGCCGATCATTCCCTCGGGCGCGAACAAGGGCGTCTTTCTGCTCGCGCCGTTCGTCACGGCGGTTCTGGCGCTCGCGGCCTGGGCGGTCATTCCGTTCCAGGACGGCTGGGTGGTTGCCGACATCAATGTCGGCATCCTCTACATCTTCGCGATTTCCTCGCTCGGCGTGTACGGCATCATCATGGCCGGCTGGTCGTCGAACTCGAAATATCCGTTCCTCGGCGCCCTGCGTTCGGCGGCGCAGATGGTTTCCTATGAAGTCTCGCTCGGCTTCGTCATCATCTGCGTGCTGCTCATCGTCGGCTCGCTGAACCTGTCGGACATCGTGCGCGCGCAGGACACGCAGTACGGCCTTCTTGGCTGGTATTGGCTGCCCTTGTTCCCGATGTTCGTGATCTTCTTCATCTCGGCTCTCGCCGAGACGAACCGTCCGCCCTTCGATCTTCCCGAAGCGGAATCCGAACTCGTCGCGGGCTTTGCCGTCGAATATTCCTCGACGCCGTTCCTGATGTTCTTCCTCGGCGAATATGTGGCCATCATGACGATGTGCTCGCTGACGACGATCCTGTTCCTCGGAGGCTGGCTGCCGCCGCTGCCGTTCGCTCCCTTCACATGGATCCCCGGCGTCGTCTGGTTCGTTCTCAAGGTGAGCTTCGTCTTCTTCATGTTCGCGATGGTGAAGGCGTTCGTGCCGCGCTACCGCTATGATCAGCTGATGCGCCTGGGCTGGAAGGTGTTCCTGCCGATCTCGCTGTTCTGCGTCGTCGCCGTTGCCGGCATCCTGCAATACACCGGATGGGGAGCCTGACCATGAGACTGGACCAAGCCGCCCGTTCGATCTTCCTGACGGAATTCGTCTCGGCGTTCTTTCTGTCAATGAAGTATTTCTTCAAGCCGAAGTGGACGCTGAACTATCCGTTCGAAAAGGGTGCGATTTCCCCGCGCTTCCGTGGCGAGCATGCGCTGCGCCGCTATCCGAACGGCGAGGAGCGCTGCATTGCGTGCAAGCTCTGCGAGGCGATCTGCCCGGCGCTTGCCATCACCATCGAAGCCGGACCGCGCCGCAATGACGGCACGCGCCGCACGACGCGCTACGACATCGACATGGTGAAGTGCATCTATTGCGGCTTCTGCCAGGAAGCCTGCCCGGTGGACGCCATCGTCGAGGGGCCGAACTTCGAGTTTGCCACCGAGACGCGCGAAGAGCTGATGTACGACAAGGACAAGCTGCTCGCCAACGGCGACCGTTGGGAGCGCGACATCGCGCGCCGCATCGCGCTCGACGCGCCTTATCGCTAAGGACGGGCAGGGTTATGGGACTTTACTGCAGCGTCCTTGAACGGGACGGGGGGATCGAATGAGCCTGGCTTCGGCCTTCTTCTATCTGTTCGCGGCGGTTGTGACGGCGTCGGCCTTCATGGTCATTGCCGCGCGCAATCCCGTGCACTCGGTGCTTTATCTCATCCTGGCGTTCTTCAACGCGGCGGGCCTGTTCCTGCTGATGGGTGCCGAGTTCCTCGCGATGATCCTCGTCGTCGTCTATGTCGGCGCGGTCGCGGTCCTGTTCCTGTTCGTCGTCATGATGCTCGACGTGGACTTCGCGGAACTGCGCGAGGGCTTCCTGCAATATCTGCCGGTCGGCGCGCTCGTCGGCATCGTCGTGTTCATCGAACTGGTCATGGTGGTCGGCGGCTGGGTCGTGTCCGCCGAGGCGCCGCGCCTTGCCGTGCAGATGGCACCCGAAGGCGTCAGCAACACCGAAGCGCTCGGGCGCGTGCTCTACACCGATTATCTGTACTTCTTCCAGGCCTCGGGCCTCATCCTGCTCGTCGCCATGATCGGCGCGATCGTGCTGACGCTGCGCCACAAGGAAGGCGTCAAGCGGCAGAACATCGCCGACCAGGTGGCGCGCAACAAGGCGATGGGCCTCGAAGTCCGCAAGGTCAAACCGGGGCAGGGGATCTGAAATGGACGTCGGTCTCGGTCATTACCTCACGGTTGCGGCGATCCTGTTCACGCTCGGCGTGTTCGGCATCTTCCTGAACCGCAAGAACGTCATCGTCATCCTGATGTCGATTGAGCTGATCCTGCTCTCCGTGAACATCAATTTCGTCGCGTTCTCGACCTTCTCCGGCGATCTCGTCGGCCAGGTCTTCGCGCTTCTCATTCTGACGGTCGCGGCGGCGGAAGCTGCCATCGGCCTTGCCATCCTCGTCGTCTTCTTCCGTAACCGCGGTTCCATCGCGGTCGAAGACATCAACATGATGAAGGGCTGAGGCACCCGCAAATGTATCAGGCGATTGTCTTCCTGCCTCTGCTGGGCGCCATCATCGGCGGCGCCGTCACGCTCATCGGCGCCTATCGCACGCGCCGCGCGGAACTGCTCGCGCTCAGCGGCGGGCACGACCACCACGGGCACGATCATCATCACGACGACCATGCCGCGCACGCGGCTCCGCACGCGCATGGCCACGACGATCACGGCCACGGCGACCACGGCCATGACGATCACGACGATCATCACGGCCCGGTCTATCCGGTCGCGCCCGGCGCGCGTTTCGTCGAGATCCTGACGACGGGCTTCCTGTTCATCGCGGCAGCCCTGTCCTGGGTGGCGTTCGTCCAGCACGGCATGGGCCACGAAGAAGCCACCCGCGTTCAGGTCCTGCGCTGGATGACATCGGGCGCGCTCGAGGTCGACTGGGCGCTGCGCATCGACACGCTGACGGTCGTCATGCTCGTCGTCGTCAACTCGGTGTCCGCTCTCGTTCACCTGTATTCGATCGGCTACATGCACGAGGACGCGCAGCGTCCGCGTTTCTTCACCTATCTGTCGCTGTTCACCTTCGCCATGCTGATGCTGGTGACGTCGGACAACCTCGCCCAGATGTTCTTCGGCTGGGAAGGCGTCGGTCTCGCGTCCTATCTCCTGATCGGCTTCTGGTACCACAAGCCGGAAGCGGGCGCCGCGGCCATGAAGGCTTTCATCGTCAACCGCGTCGGCGATTTCGGCTTCGCGCTCGGCATCTTCGCGGTCTTCTTCCTGTTCGGCACGATCTCGTTCGACACGATCTTCGCGGACGCGCCCGGCAAGGCGGAAGCGACGTTCCAGTTCCTGTCCTGGGCCGAGGCTCCGGCGCTCACCGTCATCAGCCTGCTGCTGTTCGTCGGAGCGATGGGCAAGTCGGCGCAGTTCCTGCTGCACACCTGGCTTCCGGACGCGATGGAAGGCCCGACCCCCGTGTCGGCGCTCATCCACGCCGCGACCATGGTCACCGCCGGCGTGTTCATGCTGGCGCGCATGTCGCCGCTGTTCGAGCTGTCGCCGACGGCGCTCGAAGTCGTCATCTTCTTCGGCGCCACCACCGCCTTCTTCGCGGCGACGGTCGGCCTCGTGCAGAACGACATCAAGCGCGTCATCGCCTATTCGACCTGCTCGCAGCTCGGCTACATGTTCGTCGCGCTCGGCGTCGGGGCCTATTCGGCCGGCATCTTCCACCTGTTCACGCACGCCTTCTTCAAGGCGCTGCTGTTCCTCGGCGCGGGCTCCGTCATCCACGCGATGCACCACGAGCAGGACATGCGCCGGATGGGCGGCATCCGCCGTCTCATTCCGCTGACCTACTGGATGATGGTGATCGGCACGATCGCGCTGACGGGCGTCGGCATTCCCATGACGATGATCGGCACCGCCGGCTTCTTCTCGAAGGATGCCGTCATCGAAGCCGCCTTCGCGAGCGGCGCCGGCATGTCGCTCTATGCCTTCATCCTGACGGTCATCGCGGCGGGCTTCACCAGCTTCTATTCGTGGCGCCTCATCTTCATGACGTTCCACCAGCAGCCGCGCGCCAGCCTCGAAACGATGAAGCACGTGCACGAATCCCCGGCGGTCATGACGATCCCGCTGATCGTGCTGTCGGTCGGTGCGCTTCTGGCGGGCGCGGTCTTCTATCCGTACTTCGTCGGCCACGATTACGGCGAGTTCTGGAAGGGCGTGCTTGCGGGCGGCGACCATCCCGAAATCATCGATGCGATGCATCACGTCCCGGTCTGGGTGAAGTTCTCGCCCTTCGTGATGATGGTCCTCGGCTTTGCGGTGTCCTATTATATGTACATCGTCAGCCCGCGCACGCCGGTCGAAATCGCCCGGCGCCACGACGTCCTTTACCGCTTCCTGCTCAACAAATGGTACGTGGACGAGCTGTACGATCTTCTGTTCGTGCGCCCGGCCAAATGGCTCGGCCGCTTCCTCTGGAAGACCGGCGACGGCAAGATCATCGACGGTATGGGTCCGGACGGCATTTCGGCGCGCGTCGTCGATGTCACGCGCGGCGTGGTCCGGCTGCAGACGGGGTACGTCTATCATTACGCCTTCGCGATGCTGATCGGCGTCGCGGCGCTCTTCACCTGGTTCATGTTCTCAAACGGCGGCGGGGGCCACTGAGATGTCCGGCTGGCCGGTTCTTTCACTCACGACATTCCTTCCGCTTGTCGGCGTGCTGTTCCTCTTCCTGATCCGGGGCGAGGATGCGGCGTCGATCCGCAATGCCAAGCATGTCGCTCTCTGGACGACGGTTGCGACCTTCATCGTCTCGCTCGTCATCGTCCGGGACTTCAACTACACGACGGCGGACTTCCAGTTCGTCGAGAAGGCCGAATGGCTCGGCCCGATCAGCTATCATATGGGCGTCGACGGCATCTCCATGCCGTTCGTCATCCTCACGACCTTCCTGATGCCGATCTGCATCATCGCGAGCTGGGTGTCGGTCGAAAAGCGCGTGAAGGAATATCTGATCGCCTTCCTCGTGCTTGAGACGCTGATGATCGGCGTGTTCTGCGCGCTCGATCTCGTTCTCTTCTATCTGTTCTTCGAAGCTGGCCTCATTCCGATGTTCCTTCTCATCGGCATCTGGGGCGGTGCGCGCCGCATCTATGCGAGCTTCAAGTTTTTCCTCTACACGCTGTTCGGCTCGGTGCTGATGCTGCTCGCCATCATGGCGATGTACTGGCAGGCGGGAACGACCGACATTCCGGCGCTGCACGCCTACGACTTCCCGGTCGAGATGCAGACCTGGCTGTGGCTCGCCTTCTTCGCCTCGCTCGCGGTGAAGATGCCGATGTGGCCGGTGCACACCTGGCTGCCGGACGCCCACGTCGAAGCACCGACGGCGGCCTCGGTCATCCTGGCGGCGGTCCTGCTGAAGATGGGCGGCTACGGCTTCCTGCGTTTCTCGCTGCCCATGTTCCCGGACGCGTCCGAATTCTTCGCGCCGCTGGTCTTCGTGCTGTCGGTCATCGGCATCGTCTACACCTCGCTGGTGGCGATGATGCAGGAGGACATCAAGAAGCTGATCGCCTATTCCTCGGTCGCCCATATGGGCTTCGTGACGATGGGCATTTTCAGCCTCAACCGTCAGGGCATTGACGGGGCGATCTTCCAGATGATTTCGCACGGCATCGTGTCCGGCGCGCTCTTTTTGTGCGTCGGCGTCGTCTATGACCGTATGCACACCCGCGAGATCAAGGCCTATGGCGGCATCGTCAATCGCATGCCGGTCTATGCGGCCGTGTTCATGCTGTTCACCATGGCCAATGTCGGTCTTCCCGGCACGTCGGGCTTTGTCGGCGAGTTCCTGTCGCTGATGGGCGCGTTCCAGGCCAACACCTGGGTCGCCTTCTTCGCGACGACGGGCGTCATCCTGTCGGCGGGCTATGCGCTGTGGCTTTACCGCCGCGTCGTGTTCGGTCCGCTGGAAAAGCCGAGCCTGATGCATCTGAAGGATCTCAGCGCCCGCGAAATGTTCATCCTCGCGCCGCTCGTTGTCCTCACGCTTCTGTTCGGCGTGTGGCCGGAGCCGATCTTCAACGTGATGTCGGCCAGCGTCGACAACCTGCTTTCCATCTCCGTGTCGACGGCGACCGCCGTCGATCCCGCGGCTGTCGCCGCGCGCTGACCACCATCGGATAGGCAAATGACCGGCTTCGACTTCGCCGCCCTGACGCCCGCACTGCCCGAGATCATCCTCGCGGCCGGCGCGCTCGTGCTCGTCCTCATCGGCGCTTTCGTCGGAGACAAGTCCGAAGGGCTGATCAACGCGCTGTCCATTGCGCTTCTGGGCGTAGCGGGCGCGGTCGTGCTGCTTGCCTCGCCGGAAAAGGCGACGGTCTTCAACGGCAGTTTCGTGTGGGACGGCTTCGCGCAATTCCTGAAACTGCTGACGCTGCTGGGCGCGCTCGTCGCGCTGGTTCTGAGCTTCGACTTCTGGAAGCACGAGAAGCTGCACCGCTTCGAATACGCGATCCTGATCGTGCTTTCGACGACCGGCATGCTGATGATGATCTCCGCCGGAGACCTTATCGCGCTGTATCTCGGCCTCGAACTGCAGTCGCTGGCGCTCTACGTCATCGCCGCGATCCACCGCGACAACGTGAAATCGACCGAAGCGGGCCTGAAATATTTCGTCCTCGGCGCGCTGTCCTCGGGCATGCTGCTGTACGGCTGTTCGCTGGTCTACGGCTTTGCCGGAACGGTCTCGTTCGCGGGCATCGCGCAGGCGGTCACGGCGGGTGAAGCCGCACCGATCGGGCTTATCTTCGGGCTCGTCTTCGTCTTCGCCGGTCTGTCGTTCAAGGTCTCGGCCGTGCCGTTCCACATGTGGACGCCCGACGTCTATGAAGGCGCGCCGACCCCGGTCACCGCCTTCTTCGCCTCGGCGCCGAAGGTCGCGGCCATGGCCATCTTCGTGCGCGTGGCCATCGACGCCTTCCCGGAAATCACCGACCAGTGGCGCCAGATCGTCGTCTTCATCGCGATTGCCTCGATGCTGCTCGGCGCGTTCGCGGCCATCGGCCAGAAGAACATCAAGCGCCTGATGGCCTATTCCTCCATCGGCAATGTCGGCTACATCCTGGTCGGCCTCGCGGCGGGCACGGAGCAGGGCGTGCAGAGCGTCCTCATCTATCTGGCGATCTATGTCGTCATGACGCTCGGCACCTTCGCCATCATTCTGGGCATGCGCCGCAACGGCGACCTCGTCGAAAACATCGACGATCTCGCGGGCCTGTCGCGCACCAAGCCGTTCATGGCGTTCGTCATGTCTGCGATGATGTTCTCGCTCGCGGGCATTCCGCCGCTCGCCGGGTTTTTCGCCAAGTTCTACGTCTTCCTCGCCGCCATCGAGGCCGAGCTCTATCTGCTGGCCGTCATCGGCGTGCTGTCGAGCGTTGTCGGTGCGTTCTATTATCTGCGCATCGTCAAGGTGATCTATTTCGACGAGCCGACGACGACGTTCGACCGCATGCCCTTCGAGCTGAAGGCGGTCATCGCCGTCACGGGCGTGTTCGTCGTCCTGTACGGACTGATGCCGGCGCCCATGGCGAACGCAGCGGGCGCTGCCGCCCGCAGCCTGTTTTGATGGAATTTCAGCTCGGGCCAGCATCCTCGTCCGCGGGATATTCCCTTCTCGCCTTCGATGAAATCGGCTCGACCAATGCGGAAGCTCTCGCGCGGGCACGCGCGGGCGCTGCTGGTCCGCTCTGGGTCGTCGCGCGCCGCCAGACCGCCGGGCGCGGCCGTCGCGGCCGCCCGTGGCAGACGCCCGAAGGCAATCTTTCCGCAAGCCTCCTCATCAAGGTCGACGCGCCCCGACAGGCGGCGGCGACGCTCGGTTTCGTTATCGGGCTGGCGCTCAACAGCGCGGTTTCGGAGCTTGCTCCGAGGGTCAGCGTGAAAGTCGGCCTCGACGGGCTGGATGATCCCCGGTCGCGCCTGACGCTCAAATGGCCAAACGATGTTCTGGCCGACGGGGCCAAGCTTGCCGGGATACTTCTCGAAGTCGAGGAGCTTGCGGGCGGGCAGCTTGGGGTCGTCATCGGGATCGGCGTCAATGTGTCGGCAATGCCCGAAGGCCTGCCTTACCCCGCAACCTCGCTGCACGCTCTGGGTGCGGAGGTTTCCGCGGAGGAACTGTTCGCCGCGCTCAGCGATGCCTGGCTGCGCTTTCATCTCATCTGGGATGAGGGGCGGGGGCTTTCGGAAGTTCGCCGCCTCTGGCTCGCTCAGGCGGCCGGGCTCGGCGCGCCGGTTGCTGTCCAGCTTGGCGAAAACGTGCTGCGCGGTACATTCGAGACATTGGACGAGGAAGGCCGGTTGATCATTCTGACGGAAACGGGCGATCGCAAGACGATCGCGGCGGGAGAGGTGCATTTCGGCGTCGCCGCGGGCATGATGGCATCATGAGCAGCGAACAGGCGCACGAACTGGTCTTTCTGCCGCTGGGCGGCGTCGGCGAAATCGGCATGAATATGGGCCTTTACGGCTATGGCCCGCCGAAGGACCGCAAATGGATCATGGTCGATTGCGGCGTGACGTTCGGCAATATGGCCGAGACGCCTGGCGTCGATCTCATCTTGCCGGACATCCGTTTCGTGGAGTCTCAGCGCCACAACATCCTCGCGCTGCTGCTGACGCACGCGCACGAGGATCATTACGGCGCGGTTCTCGATCTGTGGCCGCGCATCAAATGCCCGGTGGTCGCCACTCCGTTCACGGCCAATCTGCTTGCCGCCAAGCGCGAGGGCGAACGCAACGCGCCGAACGTTCCGGTGCAGGTCGTCGCGCCCGACGGCAAGATTTCGTTCGGCCCGTTCAGCGTCGAGTTCGTGCCCGTCGCCCATTCGATCCCCGAGGCGAATGCGCTGGCCATCCGCACGCCGGCCGGTCTCGTCGTCCATACGGGAGACTGGAAGATCGACAAGAAGTCGCAAACCTCCGGCGTGACTGACGAAGCCCGTTTCCGCGCGCTCGGCGAGGAGGGGGTGCTTGCGGTCGTCGGCGATTCCACCAACGCGACGAGCGAGGGGCATTCGGCTTCCGAGCTCGACGTGTCGCAGACGGTCTACGAACTCATCAAGTCCGCGCCCGCGCGCGTGGCCGTCACCACGTTCGCCTCGCACATTCCGCGCATCCGCACGGTTGCGGAAGCGGCTCTTGCCGCAGGCCGCGAGATCGTCGTCGTCGGGCGGGCAATGGAACGCACCGTGCAGGTGGCGCGCGAAACCGGCTGGCTCGACGGCGTTCCCGAATTCCGCTCGACGGATGTCTTCGGCTATCTGCCGCCGGAAAACGCGCTTCTTCTTCTCACCGGCAGCCAGGGCGAAGCGCGTGCCGCACTCGCCCGCATCGCCCAGGACGATCATCCCGAAATCAGCCTGTCGCCGCGCGACCGCGTGATCTTCTCCTCGAAGACGATCCCCGGAAACGAGCGCGAGGTCGGCCGCATCATCAACAATCTGATCGACCGCGGCATCGAAGTCATTACAGACCGCGAGCACATGGTCCATGTGTCGGGCCATCCGCGCCGCGGCGACATGCAGGAGCTTTATTCCTGGCTGAAGCCGCAGGCCATCGTGCCGGTGCACGGCGAATCGCTGCATCTGTTCGAGCACGAAAAGCTGGCGAACCGCCTCGGCATTCCGTGCGGCCGCGTCCGCAACGGCCAGATGCTGCGGCTTTATCCCGGCAAGCCCGAGATCGTGGACGAGGCGCCGTCAGGCCGTCTGTACAAGGACGGCAATCTGCTCATCACCAGCGAGGAGCCGGTGCGCGAGCGGCGCAGACTGTCCTTCGCGGGCGTGGTTTCGGTTGCGGTCGCGCTCGACCGCAAGGGCGAGATCGCGGGCGATGCGGAAATCGACATTGCCGGCCTGCCGAACCAGGACGCGGAGGGAGACACGTTTCTGGACATCGTCCATGACGCGGTTCTCGATGCGCTCGAAAACCTTCCGAAGGCCAAAAGGCGCGATCCGAATTTCGTGTCGGAAGCCCTGCGCCGCGCCGTCCGAGCGGAAATCAATGCGTGCTGGGGCAAGAAGCCGCTCGTCCATGTCCTGGTGGTCGTGGTCTAAGGGGGCCGGCCCGGCGCTCGAGCGGGCGTGTCGCAAAACGAGTCTTGAGAATCGAACATGTCCATCGGCAGCGCCCTCGCGATCTATTTCGTCATCTGGTGGATCAGCCTCTTTGCGATTCTGCCTTGGGGCGTGCGCTCGCAGCAGGAAGACGGGGAGGTCGTGCCCGGGTCCGATCCCGGGGCGCCGACGCTGCCGCGCATGCGCAGGATCGTCATCGCGAACACCGTTCTCGCGGCTGTCGTATTCGGGCTCTTCTATCTAATCCGGTCGCAGGGTCTGTTCGGCCTCGACGACATTCCCTTTCTGCCGGATTTCCGGACGAAGATCTGATCCCGCCCAAATTCTGAGCCGGTGTGCTCGGGCGAGAAAGACAAGTCTTTCAGCCGGCGGGAACAGGCTTCGCGCAGTCGTGCCAGGCAAAGACGAAGCTGAAAGCGGGGCGCAAAACAAAAAAGCAAGGCTTTCGCCTTGCTTTTTCTAAGTGCTGCGGGCTCGTTTTTCGGCCGAGATGCGGGTCCGGCCTTTTTAGTCATGAACGCCGTGTGCGGGACGGCGCCCAAAGAGCCTCTTTTCCTCCCAAGACTTGAACCCGTTCGCGCTTAAAAGCGTGTCAGGCCTCTTCTGTGACAATGATGCTAGCTACGAACCAAGCCCTTGTCACTACTGTGAATAGGCCCCTACGAAAGTTTTTTTCATAGAATTGCCTTTTTTGGGCCATTCTGCTCAAACTTTAAGCAAGACGACTTTTGCCTCAATAAGTTAAGCCCCGCACAGGGTGGAGCTGTCTTTAGTGGGGCAAGGGGGCACAAAACCATGGACCGGGACCGGCGAATTTATCCGCGTCATGCGCTGATGCGCCCAGCGCTGATCAAGCTGGCACAGGGCCGGGAGGTTGCCTGCACCCTGCAGAACATCTCGAAAGTGGGAGCCATGCTCTCGCTGGATGTGGAGTTCGACCTGCCCCCCACTTTCATTCTGGATCTGTCGGGCAATATCCTCGTCGAGCGCGAATGCGAGCTCATCTGGCAGGAAGAAAAGCTCGCGGGCGTCAAATTCCCCGTCATCAAGGGCGCACAGTCCGCTCATCTCGGTCTCTAGCGCGGTTTCGACGGCACGGCGTCGGATCGGTCCTGCCAGCATGAGGCTTTGACCAGCCGCCGGGATCGGCGGCGTTTGACGCCCCGGTCTTCAAACCCTCGTGGACGCAGGGAAGCAGCCCTTGTGTTTCCGGTTCCTGTGGGCTTTCGTCAACCGCGTTTCACCTTGCGCACATTCCGGGCTGTTCATGCGTCTTTCCCGTTACTTCCTGCCGATCCTTCGCGAAACTCCCAAGGAAGCCGAAATCGTTTCGCACCGCCTGATGCTGCGGGCGGGGCTTCTGCGTCAGGAGAGCTCGGGCATCTATGCCTGGCTGCCGCTCGGCAAGCGCGTTTTGGACAAAGTGTGCGCCGTCATTCGCGAGGAGCAGGACCGTTCCGGCGCGATCGAGCTTCTGATGCCCACAATCCAGTCGGCGGAGCTGTGGCGCGAATCGGGTCGTTACGACGACTATGGAAAGGAAATGCTGCGCATCAAGGACCGGCACGAACGCGACATGCTGTACGGCCCGACAAACGAGGAAATGATCACCGAGATATTCCGGGCCTATGTGCGCTCGTATCGCGATCTGCCGCGCAATCTCTATCACATCCAGTGGAAGTTCCGCGACGAGGTGCGCCCGCGCTTCGGCGTCATGCGTTCACGCGAATTCCTGATGAAGGATGCCTACAGCTTCGACATCGACCAGGACGGCGCGCGCCATTCCTACAACCGGATGTTCGTTGCCTATCTGCGCACATTCGAACGCCTTGGTCTGCGCGCCATTCCAATGGTCGCGGACACCGGCCCGATCGGGGGTAACCTCAGCCACGAATTCATCATTCTGGCCGACACCGGCGAGAGCGAGGTGTTCGGCCACGAGGATTATCTGACCAAGACGATCCCCTCGGCGGACGTCGATTTCGACGACCGCGCCGGGCTCCAGAGCATCGTCGACGACTGGACGAGCCTTTATGCCGCCACATCGGAGAAGCATGACGAGACGGCGTTTGCCGAAGTGCCGGAAGCCAAGCGCCTGTCGGCACGCGGCATCGAGGTCGGTCACATCTTCTATTTCGGCACGAAATATTCGGAGCCCATGAACGCTGTCGTTACAGGGCCGGACGGCAAGGACGTGCCCGTACATATGGGCTCCTACGGCATCGGGCCCTCGCGCCTTGTCGCGGGAATCATCGAGGCCAGCCACGACGATGCGGGCATCATCTGGCCGGAAGGCATCGCGCCGTTCCAGGTCGGCATCGCCAACCTTAAAGTGGGCGATGCGGCCACGGATGCGGCCTGCCAGACGATCTATGACGGGCTGAAAAAAGCAGGCGTGGACGTGCTTTACGACGACACCGAGGAGCGTCCGGGCGCGAAATTCGCGACCATGGATCTGATCGGCCTGCCCTGGCAGGTCATCGTGGGCCCGAAGGGTCTTGCGGGCGGCACGGTCGAGCTGAAGAACCGCAAGACCGGCGAGCGCGAGCAGCTCTCACCCGAATCGGCACTCGCGCGGCTGGCCGGATGAGCACGACCGAGGAACAGGCCGCGCCGCGCGGCACGGCACCTTTCGCACCTTTCGAATGGCTGATCGCGGGACGCTATCTGCGCGCGCGCCGCCGCGAAGGGTTCATCTCGGTCACGGCCGGTTTCTCGTTCCTCGGCGTCATGCTCGGCGTTGCGGTTCTCATCATCGTCATGGCGGTGATGAACGGCTTCCGGCAGGAATTGCTGACCAAGATTCTCGGCGTCAACGGCCACATCGTGGTGCAGCCGGTCGGCTCCGAATTCACCGATTTCGACGATGTCGTCGCCCGCATCGCCAAGGTTCCGGGCGTGCGTCTTGCGGCCCCGCTGGTCGAAGGGCAGGCGCTGGCGTCCTCCGCCTTCAATGCGGGCGGTGTTCTGGTGCGCGGCATGCGCGAGGCCGACATCAAGAATTCCGGCCTCATCGGCACCAATGTCAAAGAGGGCACGCTCGAAGGCTTCGACAATGTGCAGGGCGTCGTCATCGGCCGCCGCCTTGCCGAACAATTGGGGCTTCGGGTCGGCGACATCCTTACGCTCGTCTCGCCGCGCGGCGCGGTCACGCCCATGGGCACGACGCCCCGCATCAAGGGCTATCCGGTGCGCGCGATCTTCGAAGTCGGCATGTCGGAATACGACGCCGTCTTCGTCTTCCTTCCGCTCGCCGAGGCGCAGGCCTATTTCAACCGCGACGGCACGGTCAGCGCGGTTGAGGTCTTCCTCAACGATCCCGACCAGACGGACGAGATGCGCGCCAAGGTGGCGGATGCGGCAGGCCGCCAGATCATGCTGGTCGACTGGCGCCAGCGAAACGCGACCTTCTTCTCCGCGCTTCAGGTCGAGCGGAACGTGATGTTCCTCATCCTGACGCTGATCGTTCTGGTCGCGGATCTCAACATCATTTCCAGCCTCATCATGCTCGTGAAAGAGAAGGGGCAGGCCGTCGCAATACTCCGGACCATGGGCGCGACGCGCGGCACCATCATGCGTGTCTTCGTCATCGTCGGCGCGGCCATCGGCTTTATCGGCACTCTGGTCGGCGTCCTGCTCGGATTGCTCATCTGCCGGTACATCGAGGAAATCCGGCAGGGCATTTCCTGGCTGACCTCGACGGAATTGTTCTCCCCCGAGCTCTATTTCCTGTCGCGTCTCCCGGCGATCATCGACTGGAGCGAGACTTCCGCCGTCATCGTCATGGCGCTCGGCCTGTCGCTTCTGGCGACGCTCTATCCGGCGTGGCGCGCCTCGCGGCTCGATCCGGTGGAGGCGCTCCGCTATGAGTGAGCCGATGGAAATCCTGCGTCTGGAGAGCGTCTACCGCACCTACACGCAGGGAAACGCGAAGCTGGACATCCTGCGCGGGGCGGAGTTCTCGCTCTATCCCGGCGAGGCGGTGGCGCTGGTTGCTCCCTCCGGCGCGGGCAAATCAACGCTGCTGCACATGGCGGGGCTGCTTGAGCGCCCCGATGCGGGCGAGGTCATCATCGGCGGGCGCGCGACGTCGGGCCTGTCCGACGCCGAGCGCACGCGCATTCGCCGCAACGAGATCGGCTTCGTCTATCAGTTTCACCATCTGATGCCGGAGTTCTCGGCCACTGAGAACATCATGCTGCCGCAGCTCATCGCCGGGCTGGACAAGAGCGAGGCCAAGAGCCGCGCCGACCAGCTCCTGTCCTGGCTCGGCCTGCCGGAACGCGGCACCCATCGTCCCACCGAACTGTCGGGCGGCGAGCAGCAGCGCGTCGCCATCGCCCGCGCCGTCGCCAACGCGCCGCGCGTTCTTCTCGCCGACGAGCCGACCGGCAATCTGGACATCGTCACGGCGGAAGCGGTGTTCGACAGCCTGTTCAAGCTCATCAAGGCGACCGGCCTCGCGGCTCTGGTCGCCACGCACAATCTCGAACTGGCCGCCCGCATGGACCGCCGCATCACGCTGAGGGACGGGCTCGCGGTCGAGGTGTGACCGCAGGCCTGCGCCTTATTTTTCGGCGGGGATGAATTTCAAGATACCCGCCAGGACCGGGCCGGACGTTCCGCTGTCCTTGGGATGGGACACACCGTCATAGACCGGCACTTCCTCGAAATCGAAGGGGCTGAGGCCTTCGAGGCAGGCGGCATTGATCCCGAATTGATGCGGGTTCGAGCGCCGCTGATGGTGGGTGTAAATCCCGCAGGTCGAGCAGAAGTAGTGCTTGGCTGCCCGGGTGTTGAACTCGTACAGCGTCAGCGCATCCTCGCCCTGTTCGAATTCGATGTCGGCAAGATCGGCGGAAACCGCGACCGCGCCCCGCATCCGGCAATAGGAACAGGTGCAGCGGCGTGCCGTCCGCAGGCCGTCGGTCAGGCGCACACGAAAGCGCACCGTGCCGCAATGACATGCGCCGCTGAGGCGATCCCGGTCTCCGTCCATGCGAAACCTCCAGATTCGATGAGCCATTTCAGCGCATTGCGGCCTTGGAAGCAAAGGCGGCGGCAGGAACACAAACGGCTTGACAGGCGACGACAAAAAGAACAAAACATGAACATCAGTGGATAACAGGAGGCGGCTATGGCTCTTCGCAGCATCACCAGCATTCTTGGCGACGTCGCCGAGTTCGGCGCAGTCAGTGTTTTCGTGGTCATGGTTCTGATCTGGGCGGGCGGTTTTCCGGTCTGATCGGATGTTGGGGAAGGGGCAAAGAGCATGGGCAGCGGGGTCGGGTTCGTCCACCTGCATGTGCATTCGGCCTTCTCGCTGCTTGAGGGCGCGCTGACGCTGAAGAAGCTCGGTGCGCTGGCCAAGGCCGACAAGCAGCCGGCTCTGGCGCTCACCGACACATCCAATCTTTTCGGCGCCCTGGAATTTTCCGAGAAGTTCGCGGGAGACGGCATACAGCCGATTCCCGGCCTCACGGTGGCGGTCGATTTCGCAGACCGGGAAGCCGCGCCCGGCGCGCGCCTCGGCTCGGAAGTCCATCCGCGTCTCGTTTTTCTCGCGCGATCGGAGGAGGGCTACGGCAATCTGCTCGCCCTCACCAGCACGGGCTTCATCGAGACAGACCCGTCCGATCCCTATGTCACCTTCGACTATCTCGCCGCCCACAGCGAAGGGCTGATCTGCCTGACCGGCGGCCCGTCCGGCCCGCTCAATCCGCTCATCGTGGAAGGGCGCGCGGATTTGGCCGAAAAGCGGCTGGAGCGGCTGAAGGCCGTGTTCGGAGACCGTCTTTACATCGAGCTTCAGCGGCATGGTTTGCCTGCCGAGCGGCAGGCCGAGCCGCGCCTGATCGGCTTCGCCTACCAGAACCATGTGCCGCTCGTTGCCACCAACGAATGCTATTTTGCGGATGCGTCCGATTACGACGCGCATGACGCCCTTCTGGCCATCGCGGAGAGCAAGCTTGTCTCCGATCCGGTCCGGCGGCAGGTGACGGTCGAGCACCGCTACAAGACGCGCGCGGAGATGATCGCTCTGTTCCGCGATTTGCCCGAGGCAGTCCAGAACACGGTCGAGATCGCGCAGCGATGCACGTATCGGCCGCGCGCGACCAAACCCATGCTGCCGCGTTTCGCACGCGACGGCGACGAGGCGGCCGAACTGCGCCGTCAGGCCCATGAGGGCCTGCGCGAGCGGCTGGAAGTACACGGTCTTGCGCCGGGCATGAGCCGCGAGGATTACGAAAAGCGGCTCGATTTCGAGCTCGACGTCATCGTCAACATGAAGTTCCCCGGCTATTTCCTCATCGTCGCGGACTTCATCAAATGGGCGAAGGCGCAGCGCATTCCCGTCGGGCCGGGCCGTGGCTCGGGCGCGGGCTCGCTGGTTGCGTGGGCGCTCACCATCACCGATCTGGACCCGACGCGGTTCGGGCTCCTGTTCGAGCGCTTCCTCAATCCCGACCGTGTCTCGATGCCGGACTTCGACATCGATTTCTGTCAGGAGCGGCGCGAAGAGGTCATCCGCTACGTTCAGGAAAAATACGGCCGCGATCGCGTCGCGCAGATCATCACCTTCGGCACGCTCCAGGCGCGCGGCGTGATGCGCGACGTCGGCCGCGTTCTCGAAATGCCGTATGGACAGGTCGACAAGCTCTGCAAGCTCGTTCCGCAGAACCCGGCAAATCCCGTCACTCTGGAACAGGCCATCCGCGACGAGCCGCGCTTTCAGGCGGCGCGCGAGGAGGACGAGCGCGTCGGGCGCATGCTCGACATCGCGCTGAAGCTCGAAGGCCTCTACCGCCACGCCTCGACCCACGCGGCGGGCATCGTCATCGGAAACCGCGCGCTGGCGGAATACACGCCGCTCTACCGCGATCCGCGTTCCGACATGCCCGTCACCCAGTTCAACATGAAATGGGTCGAGCAGGCGGGCCTTGTGAAGTTCGACTTCCTCGGCCTCAAGACGTTGACCACGATCGAAAAAACGGTCGCGCACCTGAAGAAGCGCGGCATCGACCTCGACGTCTCGCGCCTGCCCATCGACGATTCCAACGCCTATTCCATGATGGCGCGCGGCGAGACGGTCGGCGTGTTCCAGGTGGAAAGCGCCGGCATGCGGCGCGCGCTTCTCGACATGAAGCCGGACCGCTTCGAGGACATCGTGGCGCTGGTCGCGCTCTACCGTCCGGGCCCGATGGCCAACATCCCGACCTATTGCGCGAGGAAGCAGGGACGCGAGGTTCCCGAATACCCGCATCCGATGATCGAAAGCGTCCTGAAGGAGACCTACGGCGTCATCATCTATCAGGAACAGGTGATGCAGATCGCGCAGATCCTGGCGGGCTATTCGCTCGGCCAAGCGGACCTTCTGCGCCGCGCGATGGGCAAGAAGATCCGCTCCGAGATGGACGCCCAGCGCGGCATCTTCGTGGAGGGCGCCAAGCAGCATGAGGTGAAGCAGGCGGAGGCCGACGCGATCTTCGATCTCTTGCAGAAATTCGCCGATTACGGCTTCAACAAGAGCCACGCGGCAGCCTATGCGCTCGTCGCCTATCACACGGCCTATCTGAAGGCGAACCACCCGGTCGAGTTCATTGCCGCGTCCATGACCATGGATATGGGCTCAACCGACAAACTGGCCGAATTCCGCACCGAGGCCGCGCGCCTCGGCATCCGGGTCGAGCCGCCGAACGTCAATACGTCGGGCGTCGAGTTCGACGTGCATGAGGGTGCGATCCGCTATGCGCTCGCGGCGGTGAAGGGTGTCGGTACGCAGGCGGCGGCGGCTCTGGTTGCCGCGCGCGGCGGGGTGCCGTTCAAGGACCTCGGCGATTTTGCCCGCCGCATCGATCCGAAGCAGGTCAACCGCCGCACGCTCGAACAGCTCGCGCAGGCCGGCGCATTCGACGACATCGAGCCCAACCGCGCCGCCGTTGTGGCGGCGCTTGAAGAAATCGTCGCAGTTGCGGGGCGCACGCAGCAGGATTCGGATTCGGGGCAGGGCGGTCTGTTCGGCGCGGTTGCGCCCGAGCCGATCCGCACGCGCAATGTTCAGCCCTGGACGTCGGGCGACCGGCTGACGCGCGAATATGAGGCCATCGGCTTCTTCCTCACCGGACATCCGCTCGATTCGTATGCGAAGCTGCTCCAGCGCATGAAGCTGTCGCGCTGGTCTGATTTCACGGCGTCGGTGCGTCAGGGCGCGACGGCCGGAAGGCTCGCCGCCACCGTTCTGTCGCGCCAGGAAAAGCGCACCAAGAGCGGCAATCGTATGGGCATCGTGAAGCTGTCCGATTCCAGCGGTCATTACGAGGCGATCATCTTCTCCGAAGGGCTCGGCGACTACCGCGACCTTCTGGAGCCGAACACCTCCGTTGTCGTCGGCCTTCAGGCCTCCGTCGATGGCGATGAGGTGCGCGCGCGCATCGTGACGGTCGAGGGGCTTGAGGACGCGGCGGCAAAGCTCAGCCAGTCCATGCAGATTTTCCTGCGCGATCCGGCGCCGGTGCAGCATCTGTCGAAACAGCTTCAGCGCGGGGAGGGCGACGTGTCGCTCGTGCTCCTCGTCGAGCAGGCCACCGAGGTCGAGGTGAAGCTGCCCGGCCGGTGGCGCGTGTCGCCGCAAATCGCGCAGGCGATCAAGACGCTGCCGGGTGTGGTCGACGTCGTCAGCGGCTGAACGGTTTCAGCCGCTGTTTCCGCTGCGCGCCGCCCGGTGGCGGCGAAGGATGAAGAAGCCGACGGCAACGACCGCGACGGCAAGGAGAATCGCGACCGGCCGCTCCCAGTGATGCACGAAGGGCCCGCCGAGCTTTTCCAGCACCGCCGCGTCCGACATCAGCATTTCGCCCGCAACGAATCCCAGCAGCGCCGCGCCAAGCCAGACGACGGCCGGAAAGCGCTCGATGATCTTCAGGATCAGCGCGCTCCCCGCAACGATGAGCGGGATCGAAATCAGAAGCCCGATGACGATGAGCGTCCAGTCGCCGTGCGCGGCGCCCGCAATGGCAATGACATTGTCGAGGCTCATGATCATGTCGGCGAGCGCGATCGTGCCGACGGCCTTCAGCAGCGAGCTGTTTTCGGCAATCTTCGTCTCCTCGTCACCCTTCGGCTTCAGAAGATCGACCGCGATCCACAGCAGCGCGAGAGCCCCGATCAGCTTGAGGTAGGGAAGGCCCAGAAGCACGACCACGATCGCGGTGAACAGAACCCGCAGCAGAACCGCCGCGGCGGCGCCCGCAAACATGCCAATCGTCTGCTGATTGGCGGGCAGTCCCCGGCACGCAAGCGCGATGACGACGGCATTGTCGCCGGACAGGAGCGCGTTGATCCAGATGATCTGGCCGAGCGACAGCAGGAAATCGGGAGTGAAAAGATCACTCATTTCTGAACTCTCGTTTCCATCCCGTTGAATTAAAGCGCTTTTTCGGGATTCGCCCGGCCTGCAACGGCACCGCGCTTTCGGGTCAGGTTAGAAGAAACGGCAGCCGCCCGGCAATTGCCCGCGATCCCGGTCCGAACAGGCGCTTCGCGAGACGGTTCCGAGCCGCGCGGCGCGTCTTGCTTCCTCTGAGGTCTTCCCCTATAAGCCGCCGCATTCCACACGCGGATTTTTCGCTTGATTGCGATCCCCGGTGCTTCGCCCTTTCGGGTGGGGTTCACGTCCGCGGAGGTTATAACCGGAGAATATCAGACTATGGCTCTTCCTGAAGTATCCCTGCGCGCGCTCCTCGAGGCTGGCGTTCATTTCGGCCACCAGGCGCATCGCTGGAACCCGAAAATGGCTCAGTACATTTACGGCGCCCGCAACAACATCCACATCCTCGATCTGTCGCAGACGGTTCCGCTGCTGAATCAGGCGCTGGTCCAGATTTCCGACACCGTCGCCAAGGGCGGCCGCGTGCTCTTCGTGGGCACGAAGCGCCAGGCCCAGGAGCAGGTCGCGGAAGCCGCGCGCCGCTCGGCCCAGTATTACGTCAATTCCCGCTGGCTCGGCGGCATGCTGACGAACTGGAAGACGATCTCCCATTCGATCGCGCGCCTGCGCAAGCTTGAAGAAGTCCTCACCGGCGACGGCCAGGGCTTTACCAAGAAAGAGCGCCTGACGCTGTCCCGCGAGAAGGACAAGCTGGATCGCGCGCTCGGCGGTATCCGCGATATGGGCGGCCTGCCGGACCTCATCTTCATCATCGACACCAACAAGGAACAGATCGCGATTCAGGAGGCCAAGCGCCTCGGCATCCCGGTCGCCGCGGTTGTCGATTCCAACTGCGATCCGGACGGCATCACTTATCCGATCCCCGGCAATGACGACGCCGGCCGTTCCATTGCGCTGATCCTCGATCTCGTCGCGCGCGCGGCGGTCGACGGCATCGGCCGTGCGCAGGGCAATTCCGGCTTCGATCTCGGCGCCGCCGAAGAGCCGGTCATCGTCGAGGAACTGCCGGCCGCGGCGGAAGCCGCACCGACCTCCGATCAGGTGTTCGAAAAGCTCGGCGCCCCGCGCGGCGCGCCGGACGATCTCACCAAGCTCAACGGTGTCGGCCCGCAGCTCGAAAAGAAGCTGAACGATTACGGCATCTTCCATTACTGGCAACTCGCCGCTCTCAACGAGGGCGAAGCGACGACGGTCGATGGCGAGCTGAAGGCCGGCGGCAAGACGGCCGGCTGGGCGTCGCAGGCGCGCGAACTGATCGCCTGACATCAAACTGAATTGCGCGCGGGTTAAAGCCCGCGCGTCTTTACATTTCAATTTACGAGGACAAGATGGCCGAGATCACCGCCGCCATGGTCAAGGAACTGCGTGAGAAAACCTCCGCGGGCATGATGGACTGCAAGGCCGCGCTTCAGGCGACGGACGGCGACATGGAAGCGGCCGTCGACTGGCTGCGCGCCAAGGGCCTTTCCAAGGCCGCCAAGAAAGCGGGCCGCGTCGCGGCCGAAGGTCTTGTCGCGGTGGAAAGCTCGGGCAAGACGGCGACGGCTCTCGAAGTCAATTCCGAGACCGATTTCGTCGCCCGCAACCCTGACTTCCAGGCCTTCGTGCGCGAAGCGGCCAAGCTTGCCCTCAACACCGACGGTACGCTCGAATCGCTTGAGGCGGCGCATTTCCCGGGCGGCACCAAGCCGCTGAAGGACACGCTGTCCGAACTGGTCGGCACGATCGGCGAGAACATGACGCTTCGCCGCGTGACGAAGCTGACGGTGCAGGACGGCCTCATCGCCTCCTACGTCCACAACGTCGTCACCGACGGCCTTGGCCGCATCGGCGTGCTCGTCGCGCTGGAGTCCAAGGGCGATGTCGACAAGCTCTCGACACTCGGCCGCGGCATTGCCATGCACATCGCCGCGCTGAACCCGGTTGCCATTGATGCTTCGGGCGTGGATGCGGCGACGATCGAGCGCGAAAAGGCGATCCTTCTGGAAAAGAACCAGGGCAAGCCCGCCAACGTTCTCGAAAAGATCGTCGAATCGGGTCTCAAGAGCTACTTCAAGGAAGTGACGCTTCTGGATCAGGCCTATGTTCTCGACGGTTCCAAGACCGTCGGGCAGGCCGTGAAGGAGGCCGAAGGCCCGGCCGGTGCGCCGATCAAGGTCGCGGCCATCGTGCGTTATGCTCTCGGTGAGGGCATCGAAAAGGAAGAGAGCGACTTCGCTGCTGAAGTCGCGGCGGCAGCCGGCACCCGCTAAGACACACCGGCGCGGGAGATACAACGGGCATGGCGAAACCGCTCTACAAGCGCGTGCTCTTGAAGATCTCCGGCGAGGCATTGATGGGCGGGGCCGGTTTCGGCCTCGACCCGGCAGTCGTCGACCGCATCGCCGCTGACATCGTCGCGCTCCGCGCGCAGGATGTCGAAGTCGGCCTCGTGGTTGGCGGCGGCAACATTTTCCGCGGCGTTCAGGTCGCGGCGAGCGGCATAGACCGCGCCACCGGCGATTACATGGGCATGCTGGCGACCGTCATGAACGCGTTGGCGCTCGGCGCGAGCATCGAGCGGCAGGGCGCAACGTGCCGCGTCATGTCGGCGCTCGACATGCCTGCGATCTGCGAAACCTTTTCGCGCCAGGCGGCGCTGCGCCATTTCGAGCGCGGCCATGTGATGATCTTCTCGGCCGGTACCGGCAATCCCTTCTTCACGACCGACACGGCGGCGGCGCTGCGCGCGGCGGAAATGGGCTGCGAGGTTCTGCTGAAGGCGACCAATGTGGACGGCGTCTACACGGCCGATCCGAAGATCGACAAGACCGCCACCCGCTACGACCGGCTTAGCTTCGACGAGGCTCTCGCCCGTGACCTTAAGGTCATGGATGCGGCGGCGTTCGCCCTTGCCCGCGAGAACCGTATTCCGGTAATCGTTTTCTCCATCCACGAGCCGGGGTCCATCCAGGCTGCGGTGATGGGCACCGGGCGCGGCACACTCGTCGGCGCCTGATCTTCCCGGTCGCGAACATTGTTCGCCCGAGCAACGGCATAAGGAACGAGGTTCCATGGCTTCCGCCTTCGATATCGATGAAATCAAGCGCCGCATGGCAGGCGCGGTCTCCGTCCTGAAGACCGAATTGAGCGGTCTTCGCACCGGCCGCGCGTCGGCCAATCTGCTTGAGCCGGTCACGGTCGAGGCTTACGGCTCGCACATGCCGCTCAATCAGGTCGCGTCGGTCACCGTGCCGGAATCGCGCATGCTGAACGTGCAGGTGTGGGACAAAACCATGGTCGGCGCCGTCGACCGCTCGATCCGCGAAGCCAATCTCGGCCTCAATCCGATCATCGAGGGCCAGCTTCTGCGCATCCCGATTCCGGAGCTCAACGCCGAGCGCCGGCAGGAACTCGTCAAGGTCGGCCATAAATATGCCGAGCAGGCGCGTATTGCTGTGCGCCATGTGCGGCGCGATGGCATCGACCTCCTGAAGAAACTTCAGAAGGACAGCGACATCACCGAGGACGACGAGCGGCGCGAATCCGACTCCGTCCAGAAGGCGACCGATCAGGCCATCGCCGAGATCGATCAGCTTCTGGCGGCCAAGGAAAAAGAAATTACCCAGGTCTGACCTTCAAGGAAATATCCTCCCGGATGACCGCAATCGAGCGCAGAAGCATTGAAGAGGCCTCCGTATCCGGAGACGGCGGCGCGATGCCTGTTCACGTGGCCATCATCATGGATGGCAACGGGCGCTGGGCGGCTGCGCGCGGGTTGCCGCGTGTCGAGGGCCATCGCCGGGGTGTCGAGGCGGTGCGCCGCGCGGTGAAGGCCGCGGGCGAACTCGGCATCCGCTATCTCACGCTCTACACGTTCTCGTCGGAAAACTGGTCGCGGCCCAAGAGCGAGATCATCGATCTGATGAACCTCCTGCGCCGCTTCGTGCGCGAGGATCTGGCCGAGCTTCACCGCGCCAATGTGCGGGTGAAGATCATCGGCCGCCGCGAAGGCCTCGAGAGCGACATTCTTTCGCTCATCGACGAGTGCGAGAAACTGACGGGTGCAAATACGGGCCTGACGCTCGTCGTCGCGTTCAATTACGGCGCCCGGCAGGAAATCGCATCCTACGTACAAAAGGCCGCGCGCGCCGTTGCCGAAGGGCGGCTGCGTCCCGAAGACATCACCGAAGACATGATCGGGCAGGGGCTCGACACGGCCGGCATTCCGGATCCCGATCTTGTCGTGCGTACCTCCGGCGAGCAGCGGCTGTCCAATTTCCTGCTCTGGCAGGCGGCCTATTCCGAACTCGTCTTCCTGCCGGGCCACTGGCCCGATTTCGACCGTGCGGTTCTGGAAGAGGCCATCGCCGAATTTCGCGGGCGCGAACGCCGCTTCGGCGGGCTCGAAGCCGCGCGGCGCTGACGCTGAATGGCCGCCAGAAAGACATCTGAACTGAAATCGCGGGTTCTGGCTGGCGCCGTCATGGCGGCCGTGGCGCTGCTGGCGGCGTGGATCGGCGGCATTCCCTTCCAGTTGTTCTGGCTTGCGGCGGCGCTCGGCATCTTCGTCGAATGGTGGAAGCTCACGGGCGCGAGCATCGGCTGGAAGTTTCCGGGCTTCGTCTATGCCGCTTTGGCGTTCGCGGCCCCCGTCGTCCTGCGTATGGACACCGAATACGGCCTTGCCGCTGTCCTCTGGCTGTTCGCGGTCGTGTGGGTGTCCGATATCATGGCCTATGCGTTCGGGCGCACTCTGGGCGGCCCGAAGCTGTGGCCGCGGGTGTCTCCCAAGAAGACCTGGTCCGGCTTTCTGGGCGGCACGTTCTGCGCGGTTGCGGCGGCCACAGGCGTTGCGGCGGCCTTCGGCGCGCCCAACCTTGTCGCGGTTGCGCTTGTCAGCCTTGTCGCGGCGGTCGTCAGCCAGGGTGGGGATCTCTTCGAGTCCTCCCTCAAGCGGCATTTTGGGGTAAAGGATAGCGGCAAGCTGATCCCGGGGCATGGCGGCCTGATGGACCGGCTCGACGGATTTGTGCTGGCGGGCGGCTTTGCGCTTCTTGTCGGCCTGTGGCGTGGTGGAATGGATGCGGCCGGACGCGGAGTTTTGATGTGGTGAACAGAAACGGCAAACCGCGCAGCGTGACGCTTCTCGGCGCGACAGGCTCCATCGGGCGCTCGACGGTCGATCTGCTTCTGGCGAATCCCGATGCCTACGATGTCGAGGTCGTCGCCTCCGGCAATGACGCGGCGTCGCTGGCCGAAACCGCCAAGGCCCTGAAGGCCAAGATCGCCATCGTTTCCAATCCCAAATCCTATGAGGATCTCAAGGCCGCGCTCGCGGGCACCGGCATCGAGGCCGCCGCGGGCGAAGACGCCATGTGCGAGGCCGCCACGCGCCCGGTCGACTGGACGCTCGGCGCCATTGCCGGTGCGGCGGGTCTGCGGCCCACCATCGCGGCCGTGCGCCGGGGCGGCCAGATCGCGCTCGCCAACAAGGAATGCCTCGTCTGCGCGGGCGAGGCGTTCATGCGCGACGCCAGGGACGCGGGCGCCGAAGTGCTGGCCGTCGATTCCGAGCACAACGCCATCACCCAGGCGCTCATGGCGGGCAAGCCGCATGAGGTGTCGAAAATCATCATCACGGCGTCGGGCGGCCCGTTCCGCACCTGGACCCGCGAGCAGATCGCGGCGGCAAAGCCGGAAAACGCGCTCAAGCACCCGACCTGGAGCATGGGCCGCAAGATCACCATCGACAGCGCGAGCCTGATGAACAAGGGCCTCGAACTGATTGAGGCGCATCATCTTTTCAATGTCGGCAGCGACCAGCTCGACGTTCTCGTCCATCCCCAGTCGGTCGTTCATGGCCTCGTCAACTGGTCGGACGGCTCGGTCGTCGTGGTCATGGCCCCGGCCGATATGCGCGTGCCGATCGCCCATTGCCTCGGCTGGCCGGACCGCATCGAGACCAATGTCGTGCCGCTCGATCTCGCCAAGGTCGGCTCGCTCACGTTCGAGCCGGTCGATCACGACCGATTCCCCGCGCTCAAGCTCGCGATTGCGGCGCTGGAGGAGGGGGGCGGCGTACCGACCGTGCTGAACGCCGCAAACGAGATCGCGGTCGCCGCATTCCTCGATCATGCCCTTGATTTCCCTGGCATTCCCGCTCTTGTTGAGAGGGTCATCGAGAGGGCGTCAACGAGGGGACTGGTCAGAACTCCGCAAAGCGTGGAGGATGCGCTCAACCTCGACAAGGAGGCGCGCCAGATCGCGGTGGATGAACTGCCGAAGACCCCGGTCTTCGCAGCCTGACATTCCGGATGATGGCGCCAACGGACAAAGCTGATGCTGAATGATATTTCCGGACTCGGTCTGTCCGTAATCACCTACACACTGCCCTACATCGCGGTCCTGGCCGTGGTCATTTTCGTCCACGAAATGGGCCATTTCCTCGTCGCGCGCTGGTGCGGTGTCCGGGTTCTCACCTTCTCGATGGGCTTCGGCCCGGAGCTGTGGCACCGCTTCGACAAGCACGGGACGCGCTGGCGCATCGCCGCCGTTCCGCTCGGCGGATACGTGAAATTCTACGGCGACGAGAACGCCGCGAGCGCGCCGGATCGTGACGCCGTCGAGCGCATGTCGAAGAACGAGCGCAGCATCAGCCTGTTCGGCCAGCCGGTCCGCAACCGCGCCGCCATCGTCGCGGCGGGCCCCATCGCCAACTTCCTGCTGGCCATCGTCATTTTTGCCGGCACGTTCTTTTTCCTCGGCCGTCCGGTCACCGAAGCGCGGGTCGATGCCGTCCAGCCGGGCAGCGCGGCGGAGCAGGCGGGCTTCCAGCCGAACGATCTCATTCTGTCGATCGATGGTTCGCCCATCGAGAGCTTCACCGACATGCAGCGCATCGTGCGCATCAACGCCGAACAGCAATTGCAGGTTGCCGTGCGCCGCGACGAGCAGGTGCTCGATCTGCAGGTGACGCCGCAGCTTCAGGAGCTGAAGGACAATTTCGGACAGGTCCATCGCATCGGCGTGCTGGGCATTTCGCGCAGCGACGCGGCGGGCACCGTCACCCATCGCAGCTATTCGTTGCCCGAAGCGATGGTCGCGGGCGTGTCCGAGACATGGTTCGTCGTCGACCGCACCTTCGCCTATATCGGCGGCCTCGTGACGGGCCGCGAATCGGCCGACCAATTGTCCGGCCCGATTCGCATCGCCCAGGTCTCGGGGCAGGCCGCGCAGCTCGGCTTCGAGGTCGTGCTGAACCTCACGGCGGTGCTTTCGGTGTCGATCGGCCTGCTCAATCTGTTCCCGATTCCGCTGCTCGACGGCGGGCATCTCGTCTACTACGCCATCGAGGCGCTAAGAGGCCGTCCTCTCAGCGAAAAAGCGCAGGAATTCGGGTTCCGGATCGGCATTGCATTGGTGTTGTCGCTGATGCTTTTCGCGACCTGGAACGACATTCTTCACTTGACGTCGCTCTAGCCGTTCGCCGGGCCGTGGCATCCGTGTCACGGCTCCCCGCAAAGGCGTCGGATTTCAGCAAAAACGGTTGCGACGCACGGGAATCCGGGTAAGACCGGAGACCAAGATTAGGAACAGGTCCGGCCGGAGGGGGTCTGGCGGACCATGCAGGGTGGGGCCCCATGATTTCTGCGTACCGCGCGTTTCGGAAACTTACCGCGGCCTTCGTTTTGGCGGCTGGCCTTGTCTTTTCGGCCAGCCTGATCACGGCCATGTCCACTCCTGCCTTCGCGCAGGCCATCGAGGTTCGCGGCAACAGCCGCGTCGAAGCCGATGCCGTTCGCGCGCATTTCGCCACGGCTCCCGGCGAGCGCCTCGACAACACCAAGATCGATGAAGCCGTGAAGGCGCTGTTCGCCACCGGCCTCTTCGAAGACGTGCGCGTCAGCCGCGCCGGCGGCCGCATCATCGTCACGGTCGTCGAGAACTCGGTCATCAACCGCGTCAGTTTCGAAGGCAACCGCAAGATCAAGGACGCGACGCTCGAAGCCGAGGTCCAGTCCAAGTCGCGCGGCCCGTTCAGCCAGGTCATCGTCCAGTCGGACGTCCAGCGCGTCCTGGAACTCTATCGTCGCGGCGGGCGCTACAACGCGACCGTCGAGCCGCAGATCATTTCGCGCCCCAATGGCCGTGTCGACCTCGTGTTCGCCATCAACGAGGACAGCAAGAGCAAGATCGCCGAGATCGAGTTCGTCGGGAACGAGCAATATTCGGACAGCCGCCTGCGCGACGAAATGACGACGACGCAGTCGAACTTCCTGAGCTGGCTCAAGACCTCCGACGTCTACGACGCCGACCGTCTGCAGGCCGACCTCGAACTCGTCCGCCGCTTCTATCTGAACAACGGCTATGCCGACTTCCGTGTCGTCTCGTCCGAAGTGAACTACGACAACGAGAACAACGCTTTCCGCATCACCGTCACGGTCGAGGAAGGCCCAGTCTATCGCTTCTCGTCGGTCGATGTTGAATCGAACGTCGCGGACGTTGATGCCAGTCAGCTCAAGGGCTCCATCCAGGGCGATGGTGGCGACATCTACAGCGCCGACGACGTCGAGAAGACGGTCGAGCAGATGTCGATCGAGCTCGCGACCCGTGGCTACGCTTTCGCGCAGGTTCGCCCGCGTGGCCAGCGCGACTACGAAAACCACACCGTCGCGGTCACCTATTCGGTGGAGGAGGGCTCGCGCGTCTACGTCGAGCGCATCAACATCCGCGGCAACACCCGCACGCGCGATTACGTGATCCGCCGCGAATTCGATCTGGCGGAAGGCGATGCCTACAATCAGGCGCTCATCAACCGCGCCGAACGCCGCCTCAACCGCCTCGGCTTCTTCAAGGGCGTCCGCATCACCTCCGAGATGGGCTCCTCGCCCGACCGCGTGGTCGTTAATGTTGATGTTGAAGATCAGCCCACAGGCGAATTCTCCATCGCCGGCGGCTATTCGAGCGCCGACGGCCTGATCGCCGAAATCTCGCTGGCCGAGAAGAACCTGCTCGGCCGCGGCTACTATGCCAAGATTGGCGGCACCTTCGGTGACCGTACGCAGGGCGTGGATTTCAGCTTCACCGATCCCTACTTCATCGGTCGCCGCATCTCGGCGGGCTTCGACGTCTACTACAAGAACCGCGAAGCCTCGCGTTCGAACAACCTGTCTTACGATCTCGAAACGATCGGCGGGGCGCTGCGTCTCGGCTTCCCGATCACGGATCCGCTGACCTTCGGCGTGAACTATCAGATCTACAACCGTGATATCAGCCTGCCGTCCGGGCTGACGGATGGTTGTAACTATCGTGGGAACATCAACTACGATCCGATCACGGGCGAATGTATTACGCCGATTGACGGGGACCCCTACGAAGCTTCGCTTGCTCTGAAGGAAGCCGAGGGATCGACCCTTACGTCGCAGGTCGGCTATTCCTTCGTCTACAACTCGCTGGACAACATCCAGAACCCGAAGGACGGCATCCGCGCCGAGTTCCGTCAGGACTTCGCCGGTCTGGGTGGTGATTCCGAGTTCCTGCGCACCACATTCGATGGCCGCTATTACCACGAGCTGCCGCGTGACATCGTCGGCATGCTGCGCCTGCAGGCCGGACACATCATGTCTTGGGGTGACGACGATCTTCGGATCATCGACCATTTCAACAAGGGCCCGGATCTCGTTCGCGGCTTCAAGAGCGGCGGCATCGGCCCTCGCGACGCGGCGACGGACGATCCGCTGGGCGGCTCGCTCTATGTCGGCGGTACGGCGGAAGCTATCTTCCCGCTGCCCTTCATTCCGAAGGAAATCGGCCTGAAGGGCGCGGTTTTCGCGGATGCCGGCACGCTGATGAATTATGACGGCGAAACGGATTTCGGTCCGCTGGGAGATCTCGACGTCATCGGTGACGACGGCACAATCCGCTCCTCCGTCGGTGTCTCGCTGCTCTGGCAGTCGCCGATGGGTCCGCTGCGCTTCGATTATGCCTGGGCGCTTACCGACGAGGCAGGCGACGAGAAGCAGGCTTTCCGCTTCTCGGGCGGCGGCCGGTTCTGAGAACAGGATCCGCTCCGCGCACAGCGGGGCGGATCGGCCCTTTCGAGGGCTGACCCAATGAGCGAACCGCGTTTCTTTCCCGCTCCCAAACCGGTTTCCTTGGCGGAGATCGCCACCCGCACGGATTCGGAGCTGCGCGGCGACGGCGCCGTTCTGGTCTCGGGTGTCGGCCCGGTCGAAAGCGCGGGCCCCGGCGATTTCGCCTATCTTGACAATGCGTCGTACATACCTGCGCTCCAGACGACGGCAGCTGCTGCCTGCGCCGTTGCTCCCAAGCTCGCAGACCGGGCTCCGGCCGGGCTTGCCCTTCTGATTTCGAAAGACCCGTACCGCGTTTTCGCGCAAGTGACGGCCTTGCTCTATCCCGACGCGATGAGCCCGACGCCTGTCTTCGAAGACCGGGGTGTTGCGCCCGGCGCGGTCGTTCATCCAGATGCGCGCCTTGAGGCCGATGTCACGGTCGATCCGGGCGCGGTGATCGGCCCCCGCGCCGAAATCGGCGCGGGCACCGTCATCGCCGCCAATGCCGTGATCGGCGCCGATGTGCGTATCGGGCGCGACAGCTATGTTGGGCCCGGCGCGAGCGTGCTGCACGCGCTCCTCGGCAACCGCGTCATCCTTCATGGCGGCGTGCGTGTGGGGCAGGACGGGTTCGGCTTCGCGATGAGCCCGCGCGGCCACCTCAAAGTGCCCCAGATCGGCCGCGTCATCATCCAGGACGACGTCGAGATCGGCGCCTCCACCTGTGTGGCGCGTGGATCGACGCGCGACACCATCATCGGTGAAGGCACCAAGATCGACAATCTGTGCATGATCGCCCACAACGTCGTCATCGGTCGCCATTGCGTGATTGTCTCGCAGGTCGGCATATCGGGCAGTTGCACGGTCGGCGATTTTGTGGTCATGGCCGGTCAGGTCGGGCTCGCGGGCCATCTCAACATCGGTAGCGGCGCCCAGATCGGCGCGCAGGCGGGTGTCATGAAGGACGTTCCGGCCGGTGCGAAAGTTGGGGGTTCACCGGCAACGAGCATGCGCCAATGGCTGCGCGAGGTCGCCTGGCTGCGGCGCGCCTCCGGCGGGGCGCCGGACAAAGGCACGCCCGAAAAGGCTGAATGAGGAGGACGATGTGACGACCGAACAGAGCGCCGAACTCGGCACAGCCGATATCGAGCGCATCCTCAAACTGCTGCCGCACCGCTATCCGTTTCTGCTCGTCGATCGCATCATCGAGATGAAGGGCGATGAGAGCTGCATCGGCATCAAATGCGTGACCTATAACGAGCCGCAATTCACCGGGCATTTTCCGGGGCATCCGATCATGCCGGGCGTTCTCATCATCGAGGGCATGACGCAGACGGCGGGCGCGTTGTGCGTGTCGGCCCTCGGCGGCAACCGCCCGGGCATCGTCTATTTCGTGAGCATCGACAATTGCAAATTCCGCAAGCCGGTCGTTCCCGGAGACCGGCTCGAATACCATCTGAAGAAGATCCGCTCGCGCCGCAACATCTGGTGGTTCCACGGCGAAGCCAAGGTCGATGGCGTTGTGGTGGCCGAGGCCGATGTCGGGGCCATGCTGGCTGAAATGTGACCATGGCCAAGATTCATGCGACAGCGATCATCGAGGACGGCGCGCAGATTGGTGCGGATGTCGAAATCGGGCCGTTCTGCCACATCGGCCCCGAGGTCGCACTCGGCGACGGCAGTGTATTGAAATCGCATGTCGTGCTGGCGGGCCGCACCCGGATCGGCGCAAGGGCGCGCATTTTCCCCTTCGCTTCCATCGGCCACCAGCCGCAGGATCTCAAATACAAGGATGAGCCCTCGACGCTCACCATCGGCGACGATTGCCTGATCCGCGAAGGCGTGACCATGAATCCGGGCACCGAAGGCGGCACGATGACGACGAGCGTCGGAGACCGCTGCGCCTTTCTCGCCAATTCCCATGTCGGGCATGACTGCCGGGTCGGCAGCAATGTCATCCTTTCCAACAATGTCATGCTGGCCGGGCATGTCACGGTGGGCGACTTCGTGATCATGGGCGGCGGTTCGGCGGTGATCCAGTTTGCGCGCGTCGGCTCGCACGCTTTTGTCGGCGGGCTCGCGGGCGTCGAGAACGACCTCATTCCGTACGGCATGGCGACCGGAAACCGCGCTCATCTCATCGGGCTCAATCTCGTCGGCCTGCGGCGGCGCAATTTCGACCGCGACCAGATCAACACGTTGCGCCGTGCCTACCGCCAGCTCTTCGCGGAAGAGGGAACGCTGAAAGAGCGCGTCGAAGACGTCGCGACCGAATTCGCAGGCGTGCCACTTGTCGAAGAAGTTGTTGCTTTTATCCGGGCCGGCGGCGACCGGGCAATCTGCGGCCCATCCCATGCCGAGCCCGTTGGCGCCTGACATTACATCGCCTCTTGCGATCGTCTGCGGCGCGGGCGATTTTCCGCTCGCCGTGGCCGACGCGATCGCCACGTCAGGCCGCCCGGTCTTTCTGATCGGAATCGAGGGTTCGGCGAGCCCCGAGATCGCGCGGCATCCGCATGCGTGGTCGCGTCTCGGGCGGGCGGGACGCATTCTCGGGCTTGCGCACAAGGCCGGAGCGAGGGAGATCGCCCTTGTAGGCGCCGTGCGGCGTCCCTCATCGCCGCTCGATGTTCTGCCCGATCTGCGGGGCTTTCGCTTGCTTCTGCGTATCCTCGGGCGCGGCGACAATCACATGTTGAGCACCATCGCCCAGGATCTGGCGCGCGAAGGGCTGACGGTGCGCGGCGTGCACGAGATCGCGCCGGGGCTCATCTTGCCGGCAGGCACGCTCGGTCACCGCGGCCCGTCCGAAGAGGCCATCCGCGCCGCCGAACTCGGCTTCGATGTCCTGGCGGCACTCAGTCCCTACGATATCGGTCAGGCGGTCATTGTCGCGGACCGGCGCGTCGTGGCCATCGAAGCGGCCGAAGGCACCGACCTCATGCTGGAACGCGTTGCAGATTTGCGTGCCTCGAGTCGCCTCAAACTGCCGCGAGGGACCAGCGTGCTCGTCAAGGCCGCCAAGCACGGGCAGGACTTGCGGCTCGACACTCCCGCGATTGGCCCGAGGACGGTTGACCGCGCGGCTGCGGCAGGCCTTTCCGGCATCGCAATTGCCGCCGGTCAGGTCATGACGCCCGACACCGGCACGCTGATCGCGGCTGCCGATGCCGCCGGCATCTTCGTGCTCGGGTTAAAACGCCCATGAGCCGCCCGCTCTCGGTGTTCATCCTCGCTGGCGAGCATTCGGGCGATCAGCTCGGCTTCAAGCTGATGCGCGCGCTGCGGGATCTCCATCCGGGCGATCTGTACATACGCGGGGTCGGTGGACCTCGCATGGAAGGCGAGGGGCTGCAGAGTCTGTTTCCGATGGACGACATCGCTGTCATGGGCATCGGGCCGGTGATCGGCCGATTGCCGCTCCTGCTGCGACGCATCCGCGAGACGGCCGACGCGATCGTCGCCGACCCGCCCAATGTGCTTGTCATCATCGACAGCCCGGACTTCACCCATCGCGTGGCGCGGCGCGTTCGGCAGAAGCTGCCGAACCTCCCGATTGTCGATTACGTCTCGCCGACCGTCTGGGCTTGGCGGCCGGGGCGCGCGAAGAAGATGCGGGCTTATGTCGACCACGTTCTGGCACTTCTCCCGTTCGAGCCGGCCGCGCATCGGCGCCTTGGCGGGCCGGACTGCAGCTATGTCGGCCACCCTCTTGTCGAGCGGCTTGACGAGTTTCGGCCCGCACCCGGTGAGCGTGCCGCGATTTCGGATGAGGTGCGGCTTCTTGTTCTTCCCGGCAGCCGGCTGTCGGTGGTCCGTAGGCACATGGATCTCTTCGGAAACGTCGTTGCGCGGCTCGCGGAGCAGCATCCGGCGTTGAAGATCACATTGCCGACGGTCGGGCATATTGCGCAGGAGATCGAGGCGCTTTCGGTCAAATGGAAGGTGCGGCCGGAGATCGTCATCGGGGAGGACGAGAAGCTGCGGGCAATGCGGCGTGCCAATGCAGCTCTTGCATCCTCCGGGACGGTCACTCTGGAGCTTGCCGTGTCCGGTATCCCACATGTCGGTGCGTACAGGATCGACGGGGTTGTGAGGCTTTTGCGACCGTTCGTGAAGCTGACCGCGCAGCACATCCTCCTCCCCAATCTCATCCTCGACCGCCGTGTCATTCCGGAATTCGTCGCCGAGGAAGCAAATGCGGAAAACCTCTACGCGGCGCTCCTGCCTCTTTTCTCCGACACGCCGGAGCGGCGTCTTCAAGAGGCGGGACTGGCCGAGCTGGATGAACGCATGCGCGTGCCCGACGCGCCGAGCCGTGTTGCCGCGCGTGTGGTTCTGGACTGTGCGGACAAGGGGAGGATGTGATGAATGTTCTTCTCGTGCCAGGCCTCGGAAACTCCGGCCCCGACCACTGGATGAGCCATTGGGAAAAGGCGCTTCGGGCACACCGTGCTGAATTTGACGATTGGGATGATCCTGTTCCGGAAAGCTGGATTGCGCGTCTGGACGTCGAGATCGCGGCCGCCGGACGCGATGTCATTCTGGTCGCGCACAGCCTCGGATGCGCAACCATCGCCCATTGGGCGCTCACGCATCGCGGACCGGTTCGCGCGGCCGTTCTCGTTGCGCCGCCCGACGTCGATTCCGATGTGCATGTACCGGCCGTTGTCAAAAGGTTCGCGCCCATGCCGACGATGCCTCTTCCGTTTCCGGCAATCGTCGTTGCCAGCACCGACGATCCCTATGCGGACATCGGACGTGCGGAAGTTTTTGCAAAGAATTGGGGCGCTGATTTCCGCAGCGTCGGGCCGAAGGGGCACATCAACGCCGCCAGCAATCTCGGCAGCTGGCCCGAGGGGCGAGCGATCCTGAACAGATTTGTCGCGGGCCTTGGCTAGGCCCGCGACAAAAACACTTTCTTAGCCGCGCTTGGTCGTCGGAATGTACTCACGTTCCACTTCGCCGCGATAAAGCTGGCGCGGGCGGCCGATGCGCTGGTCCGGATCCTCGATCATTTCCTTCCACTGCGCGATCCAGCCCACAGTTCGGGCGACGGAGAACAGCACAGTGAACATTGAGGTGGGGAAGCCCATCGCGCGCAGCGTGATGCCCGAATAGAAATCGATGTTCGGGTACAGTTTGCGCTCGACGAAATACTCGTCCTGCAGCGCGACCTTTTCGAGCTCGACGGCGACTTCCAGAAGCGGATCGTTCTTCTTGCCGAGTTCGGCGAGAACCTCCCGCGAGGTCTGCTGCATGATCTTCGCGCGCGGATCGTAGTTCTTGTACACGCGATGACCGAAGCCCATGAGACGGAACGGGTCGTTCTTGTCCTTGGCGCGGTTGACGAATTCGGGAATACGGTCGGCCGAGCCGATTTCCTCGAGCATCTTGAGCGCGGCTTCATTGGCGCCGCCATGCGCCGGGCCCCAGAGACAGGCAATGCCCGCCGCAATACAGGCGAACGGGTTCGCCCCGGACGATCCTGCGAGGCGCACGGTGGAGGTTGAGGCATTCTGCTCGTGGTCGGCGTGCAGGGTGAAGATGCGGTCGAGCGCGCGCGAGAACACAGGGTTCACCACATAGTCCTCGCACGGCACGGCGAAGCACATACGCAGGAAGTTCGACGCGTAATCGAGATCGTTCTTCGGATAAACGAAGGGCTGACCGATATGGTACTTGAAGGCCATCGCCGCAAGCGTCGGTACTTTTGCGATCATGCGAATGGAGGCGATTTCGCGCGCCATCGGATCGGAAATGTCCGTCGAGTCGTGGTAGAACGCGGCCATCGCACCCACGCTGGCAACCATGATGGACATGGGATGTGCGTCGCGGCGGAAGCCGGTGAAGAACCGCGACATCTGTTCATGCACCATTGTATGGCGCGTCACGCGGGTGTCGAAATCGGCCTTCTGCGCGGCTGTCGGCAGTTCGCCGTACAGAAGCAGATAGCAGCAATCGAGGAAATCGCCGCCTTCGGCGACCTGATCGATCGGATATCCGCGATAGCGCAGAATTCCGGCGTCGCCGTCGATATAGGTGATCGTCGAGGCGCAGCTCGCCGTCGATGTGAAACCGGGATCGTAGGTGAACGCACCGGTCTGGGCATAGAGCTTGGAAATGTCGATGACGTCTGGCCCTGTCGAGCCTTCGTAGACGGGGAACTCATGGCTCTTGTTGTCCAAGATCAGCGTTGCCGATTTCCCGCTCATGTGTCCTCCAATATCCGCAACATGAAGCTATTCCGATGCCACGGAATAGCCTCTTTCTCTAACGGATAAGCGGGTCCGCTAGCAAGCGAACCATGGTTGCAGAGGGATTTAGGCCGCCTGGTCCCTGAGACGGGCGAGGCTTTCCTCGCGTCCGAGAACGGCCAGAACCTCGAAGATCGGCGGCGAAACCATCTTGCCGGTCAGGGCGGCGCGCAGGGGCTGTGCCACCTGTCCGAGCTTGGCTCCCTCCGTCTCGGCGAAGGCCCGCACAGCGGCTTCCGCGTTTTCCGCGCTCCAGGAATCCACCTGTTCGAGCTGGCGAAGCACGCGGCCGATCAACTCGCGCGTACCGGCAGCGCCAAGAGCCTGTTTTGCCTTGTCGTCCGGGGCAAGCGGGCGCGCGTCGAGCAGGAAGCTCGCATTGTCGAGAAGCTCGATAAAGTTTTTCGAGCGCTCCTTCATGGCAGGAAGCATGATCTGGAAGGCATCCCACATTCCGGCATCCAGCTTTGCCTGAGCCTCGGGTCCGCCCGGAAGATAGGGCAGCGAATCCTTGAAAACCGCAATCAGCTCCTCGTCGGGCATGGCCCGCATGTAATGACCGTTGAGGTTTTCGAGCTTGGCGAAGTCGAAGCGCGCCGCCGAGCGCCCGACGGAATCGAGGTTGAACGCCGCGATCATTTCCTCGCCTGAGAATATTTCCTGATCCTTGTGGCTCCAGCCCAGACGCACAAGGTAGTTACGAAGCGCGGCGGGAATATATCCCATCTCGCGATAGGCCTCGACACCGAGTGCGCCGTGGCGCTTGGAGAGCTTTGCGCCGTCCGGACCGTGGATCAGCGGAATATGGGCCATGCGCGGCACATCCCAGCCGAGCGCGCGGTAAATCTGGATCTGGCGTGCGGCGTTCGTCAAATGGTCGACACCCCGGATGATGTCGGTGACGCCCATGTCGTGATCGTCGACGACGACGGCGAGCATATAGGTCGGCGTGCCGTCGGAGCGCAGCAGGATGAGATCGTCGAGGTCGGCGTTAGGGAACGTCACGGAGCCCTGCACTGCGTCATCGACCACCGTCTCGCCGCTGTTGTCGACGCGCAGGCGGATGACGGGTTTTACGCCTTCCGGCGCCGTCGACGGATCGCGGTCGCGCCAGCCGCCATCGTAGCGGGGCGGTTTTCCGGCCGCGAGCGCGTTCGCGCGCATCGCCTCCAGTTCCTCGATGGTGTCGTAGGCGCGGTAGGCCTTGCCGGTCGCGAGCAGTTCATCGACCACGGCGCGGTGACGGTCGGCGCGGGCGAACTGGAAAACGGGATCGCCGTCCCAATCGAGACCGAGCCATTTCAAGCCGTCGATGATCGCGTCGATGGCCTCGTCCGTCGAACGCGCGCGATCTGTGTCCTCGATGCGCAGCAGCATTTTCCCGCCCGTGTTCTTGGCGTACAGCCAGTTGAACAGGGCTGTGCGCGCGCCGCCGATATGGAGAAATCCGGTGGGCGAGGGTGCAAAACGGGCAATGACGGGCTTGGTCATGGGGCGGCTTCATCTGTCGGGAACACGCCGGTTAGGCATCGGCGCGCGTCCGTGTAGCATGGGGTCGGGGGCGAGGGAACCGGGTGGCGGGGGATAAGCGACAGAGCAGGGCCGGCGGCCGCGCCGCTTTGGCCGCGCAGCCGTTCGATGCGGATGCCGCCTCCGGTGGCGCATTCACCGAGGTGTTGCGCAAGCTCGCGGCGGCGTTCGAGGAGGAGCGCGAGGCCGGGCGGTTTTTCCTGTTTCTGCCCGTTGCCGCGATTGGCGGCGTGCTTCTGTTCTTTTCGGCCGACCGCGATCCGTCGCTCCTTGCCGCCCTCGCGGCCGTCGCTGCGTGCAGCGCGCTGGTTTATCTGTGCCGCGATCGCCCGGTCGGCTTTCCACTGTCCATCGCCGTTCTGGCGCTCGCGGCAGGGTTCCTGTCGGCAGCTGTGCGCACCGAGTTCGTCGTGGCTCCCGTGTTGGAAAAACCGACAAGGGGCATCGCCGTCGGCCTGATCGAGACCGTCGAGCCGCGCGCGCGCGGCGTTCGCATCGTCATCCGGCCCGAACAGATGGGAAGCCTTCCACAGGAGGCTCTTCCGAGGCGCATCCGCGTCACCGTTCCGCGCACGGAAGGGCTTCTGGCGGGTCAGCGCGTGTCCGTGAACGCGCTCTGGCGCCCGCCGCCTCCCTCGGTTCGCCCCGGCGGCTATGATTTCGCACGCGAGGCTTTCTTCCGGCAACTCGGCGCGGTCGGCAGCGATGCCGAAAAGCCGCGTGTTCTGCCGGTGGAGAATATATCGTTCGGTGCGAGACTTGCCGCCGCAACGGACAATCTGCGCAACACGATCACCGCCAGGATAAAATCGGTGGTTAGCGGCGATGAAGGAGCCATCGCTGCCGCGCTCGTCACTGGTCAGCGCGGCGAAATTTCAAATGCCGCAAACGACGCTTTGCGGGTTGCCGGGCTCTTTCACGTCATCTCGATCTCGGGCCTGCATATGGCCCTGTTCGGTGGCACGCTGTTCGCCGCTGTCCGGTTCGGGCTGATGCTCATCCCTGGAATCGGCTTGCGTTATCCCATCAAGAAATGGGCGGCCGGCACCGCGCTTGCCGGGGCTGCGGCCTATCTGGCCCTTTCCGGCGCGGACGTTGCCGCCCAGCGCAGCTTCCTGATGATCGCAGTCATCTTTCTGGCCATTATTTTCGACCGGCAAGGCCTCACCATGCGCAATCTGGCGCTGGCGGCTCTGGTGACGATCCTTCTCATGCCCGAAACCGTGCTCGGGCCGAGCTTCCAGATGTCGTTCTGCGCCGTCATGGCTATCGTCGCCTGGTATGAGCGCGTGTCGGCACGCACGCCGGACGACGAGAAGACGAAGCGCCCGGGCGCGCTGCGGTTCGTCCATGTCTATTTCGGTGGCATCGTCGCGACGACGATCGCCGCGACCATTGCCACCGCCCCGTTCTCCACGTTCCATTTTCAGCGGTTCGCGGTGCATTCATTGCCCGGCAACCTCATCGCCCTGCCGATCGTCAGCCTTCTGGTAATGCCCTGGGTGCTGGTCGGTATGATCCTCCTGCCATTCGGGCTGGATGCCTTCGCCTGGAAAATCATGGGGTTTGGCATCGGCATCATGCTCGATGTGTCGTACTGGATCGAAACGTGGCCCTACGCGACCTTGGCGACGCCCGCGTTTTCCGGTCTTGCCGTGCTGCTGCTCGGGATCGGTCTGGTCTGGCTCTGCATCCTGACGACGAACCTGCGCTGGATCGGCCTTGCACCCGCCGCCTTCGGGGCGTTTCTGGCCATGTCGCCGGAACGCCCGGACATTTATGTCGAGGCGGGCGGTCGCGCGGCGGCGGTTCGGGGCGAGGACGGGCAAATGGCGGTCATCGGGGTCCGTTTCGCAAGCTTCGCCGCGCAGAACTGGCTCGCTGCCGATGGCGATCTGCGAAGCCCGCGTGCGGCCACGGGCGATGTCCGCTGCGACGCCTTCGGCTGTACGGCGCCATTGCAGAACGGCGGGTACCTCTCGCTCGTCTGGACCTATGCCGGGATCGCGGAGGATTGTTTGCGTGCGCGCATCCTCGTTACGCGTCTGCTTGCGCCGCCCGAATGCCGCAAGACGACCCTGGTGCTCGATGGTGCGGACCTTGCCGAAAAGGGTGCGATGACGTTGACGCGGCGGGCCGACGGTTCTTACGCCATTACGGACGCGCGGGGCTCCTCTCAACGTATCTGGCACGGCGCGCAATCCCCGCCGAACGGCCCGCTGTTCAAGCCCGCTTCAAACGAAACCGGGCCCGCCGAAGGCGAGCCCGATGTGTTGGCAGACGACGAAACCGCCGCTGCGCCGGAAGAGGTGGTGGAACCTCAGTAACGGCGGATCAGGCCCACGAGCTTGCCCTGAACGCGCACGCGGTCCGGGCCGAAAATACGCGTCTCATAGGCCGGATTCGCGGCTTCCAGCGCAATCGAGCCACCCTTCTTGCGAAGGCGCTTCAACGTCGCTTCCTCGTCATCGACAAGGGCAACCACGATATCGCCGCTGTCCGCGGAATCGGATTTGCGGATGACGACGAGGTCGCCTTCAAGAATGCCGGCCTCGATCATCGAGTCGCCGCGCACTTCGAGCGCGAAGTGGTCGCCGCCCGAAATCATTTCCGGCGGGACCGCGATCGTATGGCTGCGTGTCTGTATCGCTTCGATCGGCACGCCGGCGGCGATGCGGCCCATGACCGGGACGGCAATCGAGGAATAGTCCTCAACCTCTTCCGGCTCGACGGGCTTTGGCCTGGCGCGGCCAAGGCCACCTTCGATGACGCCCGGCGAGAATTTCCCGGGGGCTGGCCGCATATTCGGCGCAACCGATTCCGGCAGTCGCACGACTTCGAGCGCGCGTGCGCGGTTCGGAAGGCGGCGGATGAACCCGCGTTCCTCAAGCGCCGTGATGAGGCGATGAATGCCGGATTTCGAACGCAGATTCAGCGCGTCCTTCATCTCGTCGAAACTGGGGGGAACACCCGTTTCCTTCAGCCGCTCGTGGATATAGCGCAGAAGTTCGTGCTGCTTGCGCGTCAACATCAGATATCGCCTCGAAGCTCTCGCGGAATCGGAGAAACAAATCAGGAACAGAAACGTACTCGTTCCTTATGTGTTCTGCAACGGTTAACAGGTGGTTGACGGCGCTCGGCAGGCCCGAGCCGCAACCAACTATTTTCACTCCGCGGCTTCGGCGTCGGTCTTCCCGATCGAGAACGGAGGGAGATTTGGGGGCTCAATCGAGCCGTATCGGCGGTGCAAGCCCGCCACGTTCACTCGCCTGCGCGAGCGCGGATTTCGCGGAGATCTTCCGGCGTGTCGATGTCCGTAAAGACGGAATTATCGCCCATCTGGATTTCCCCAACGTCGTCCGCAAGCGATCGAAGCAAGGCGCGGCCGCCCGTGTCGCCCCGCACCTGCATGAGATCGGAGAAATGCTGGAGGCCCCACAAAACAGGATTTCCGCGCTGACCGCCGTAGACCGGCACGATCACGGAGGATTGGGGGTTCGAGCGGAATTCCGCGATCATTCGGGAAATCAGGGGCGCCGCGACGTGAGGCATGTCGGCGAGGAGGATGATTGCCCCGTCCATACTCGGCGAAATGGCCGCAAGGCCCGCCTGGAGCGACGTCGACATGCCCGCGCTGTAATCAGGATTGCGGTTTATGCGAACGGGAAGACCGCTGATAAGCGGCTCGACGGTGCCGCAATCGTGTCCCGTAACGACAACGACGTCATCGCAGCCTGCATCGAGTGCGGCCTGCGTCGCCCGGCGGATCAGGGATATGCCGCCGATGGTCTCCGTCAGCTTGTTCCGGTCGCCCATGCGGCGCGAAGAACCCGCGGCAAGAATGATGGCGGCGACTTTTCGCTCCGGCGTCATCGGTCCTTCTTTCGTCTCGGCATGTCGAGCGGGAGGATAGGGGGCTTGCCCCTATCCTCCAAGCCATGAACGCCGAGGCGAGCGTTGGAAGGCTCAGTTCCCGAACCCTGCGAGGGAGCGTTCCGAATGCAGGCTCTGGATGCGGATGTTGGCCTGACCTTCCTCGGCCGCCGTGCGGCGCTCGAAGCCGCGGTCCGAAGACTGCATGGCCACACGGTTTTCCAGCGGCGCCATGACGCTCTGAGCAGGCTGAAGACCTCGATAGACGTTCTTCTGGCCCTCGTGACCGTCACCGGCGGCAGCTGCTGTCGCGGCGAAGATGAGGCCAATCGCAGTTAAAGTAAAAGTCTTGGTCATTGGATCTATCCTTATGTAAAGTGCATGTTGTTCGCGGTTTGGTGCTGCGAACGATCCTGAAGATAGAATGTCTTTGTCGCATAGGTTTCTTTGAAACGCCGTTTATTGTAACTCTGTGTCTGCTGTTGCCCGGGATTGACGCTCTTTGATACATTTCATCTTCGGGTAACGAAAAACGCCGCCAGTCTGAGGGCTGGCGGCGTTCGGGGGGTCGGCAGGGCGGGGGGAGTCGTTGGCGATCGCCCTGCACGTCGGAAGCTAGACGCCGCCTGTCGCAGAAATTCGCTGAAAAGCGCTCCAATTGTCGGATGTTGTCGCAAGCGACGATGTGAACAAGCTTTGATACAATTTCCTGCTGGAGCCCGGCGTCCGTGGGAGTAGGACTGCTTGGGAACAAGGTCTGATGCCATGGAAGCAGCACCGCATATTGCCATCGTCGACGATCACCGCGACATCCGCGACCTCGTCGGCAAGTATCTCAACCGTCACGGCTACCGAACGAGCCTTGCCGAGAACGCCGGCGCGTGCCGCCGCCTGATCGAGCGCAACGGCATCGATCTCGTCGTGCTCGATGTCATGATGCCGGGAGAGGACGGGCTGTCGCTCTGCCGCTACATCCGCGAGTCGACGGATGTTCCGGTCATCATGCTGACGGCCATGGCGGAGGAGACGGACCGCATTGTGGGCCTCGAACTCGGCGCCGACGATTATCTGTCGAAACCGTTCAATCCGCGCGAGCTTCTGGCGCGCATCAAGGCGGTGCTGCGGCGCGTGCAGAGCCTTCCGCCGCAGCGCGGGATGATAAAGGCCAAGGAGATGCGGTTCGACCGCTGGGTTCTGAATGTCGGCCGTCGCGAACTGACCGATCAGGAAGGCCTTGTCGTCGCGCTCAGCACCGCGGAATTCCGGCTGCTCAACGTGTTCCTCGATCATGTCGGGCTCGTGCTCAGCCGCGACCAGCTTCTCGATCTCACCGTCGGCAAAAGTGCCGAGCCGTTCGATCGCAGCATCGACAACCAGGTGAGCCGTCTGCGCAAGAAGATCGAGGCCGATCCGAAATCGCCGGTGATCGTCAAGACACATTGGGGCGGTGGTTACAGCTTCGCTGCCGAGGTGGTCTCACAATGATCCAGCTCTGGAACAAGAGCCTCGCGGCCCGTTTCATTGCGATCATGCTACTGGCGCTCGCCTTGTCGCAGGGCGTCAGCCTGCTGCTGTTCAGCACCGAGCGGGACGAGGCGCTGTTCCGTTCGGCGAAAGCGGAGTTTCTCAGCCGCAGTGCGTCCGTTGCCAAGCTCCTTGAATCCACTCCTCCGGAAATGCGTCGGGACATTCTCAATGCCAGCGACACGACTTATTCGCGTTTCTGGCTGACGCCCGATTTTCCCAAAGATGCAGCGGTGTGGCGCAAGAACGCGAAACAGAGGATGAGCGAGCCGCTGCCCACCGTTCAGAACATCGCCGATTCCGACAACGGCGGCGCGGCATATGACAAGATCGAAGTCAGCGCTCCGCAGCGTGCCGCTGTGGCTTCGGGAAAAATCTCGGAAACGCCCTGGACGCTGTTGCCTCCACATGCATGGCCATTGTCCCGCAACGCCAAGTTCCTGTACCTCGACCATGCGTACAAAATGGGTGTCGATACGATCGGCATGGGGCTGACGGTGCAGCTTGCCGACGGAACGTGGCTCAGCACGGTTTTGAGCAAGAAGATGGCGGGCGGTTTCTGGACGACACGCTCCCTGATCTCGCTTGCGGTGACAGCCTTCATCGTGTCCCTCGGCGCGGCCTTCATCGCGCGTGGCATGACACGGCCGATGCGGCGTCTGGCCGTCGCGGCCGAAGCTCTGGGGCGCGGGGAAAGCGTGCCGCCTTTGCCGGAGGAGGGGCCGCACGACATTCGCCACACCACGGCTGCGTTCAACCGCATGCAGGCAAGCCTTCAGCGGTTTGTCGAAGACCGCACGCGGATGCTTGCTGCCATCGGCCACGACCTCCGGACACCGCTGACATCTTTGCGTTTGAGGGCGGAATTCGTGTCCGACGACGAGACGCGGGAGAAGATGCTGACGACACTCGACGAATTGCGGCACATGACGGAGGCGACTCTTGCCTTCTCGCGCGATCAGGCTGTCGAGGAGCCGACGCGCAATGTCGATCTCGCGGCGCTCGTTCAAAGCCTTTGCGACGATCTTGCCGAACTCGGCAATGATGTGTCGTTCTCCGCCGCGCCGACAACGGGCTATCGCTGCCGTGCCGACTCCCTGAAGCGCGCGCTGCGCAATCTCGTCGAAAACGCGGTTCGTTACGGTGAGCGCGCGCGCGTCAGCGTCGTCCCCGGTGCGCAGACGATTGCCATCGTCATCGAGGATGATGGGCCGGGCGTGCCGGTGGAGGATCTGGAGCGCGTGTTCGAACCCTTCTTCCGGCTTGAGAATTCGCGCAATCGCGAAACCGGCGGCATTGGTCTCGGTCTGTCGATCACGCGCGACATCGTTCGCCATCACGGCGGGGACATCGTGCTGGAAAACACGGGCCGTGGATTGCGGGCCAGCATCGTGCTGCCGCAGGCCGCGCCGGTTGGCAAAGAACGCAAGACCGGCAAGGTGGAGGCGGTGCGCCGGACGATTTTCAGGCCCGCCAATTCACCGGCCGAATGATCCGGTCGGCGCTGTGCGCCGACTTCGTCACCCCGAAGGAACGCCGTCCTCGCCCAGTTTCCGAGGGGCCAGTTCAGCCATTCGATCCTTGTCCGCACGCCGGCCGACGAGGATCAGCGGGATGCCGCAGGCAAGAACCGCCATCCCGATGATTGATCCCCATCCGGCATAGAGGATGCTGGAATAGAGCATCCACGCGCAGCTCAGAACGAGCAGGGCAGGCGGCAGGGGGTAAAACGGAACGCGGTAATGGCGCGCGGAATGGCCCTCGCGGCGCCGGAAGACGAACACCGACAGCCCGACCAGAAGGATGAACATCCAGAACACCGGGGCGGTGTAGGCGACCATGGCTTCAAATCCGCCGCGGGTGACGGCGCCGAAAAGAACGAGCGCGCTCGCAAGCGCCCCCTGCAGATAGAGCGCGTTGGCGGGTGTTTCACCGCGTTCCTTCCAGATCCCCAGATACCGCAGGACAAGAAGATCGCGTCCGACCGCAAAATAGGAACGCGCACCCGTGAAGATCGTGCCGCTCAGGGTCGTAAGGGCCGCAATGATGACGGTGAGGCTGAAGGCCTTGGCGCCGGCATCTCCCGCAAGCACACGCATGACGTCCGCACCGACCGTCTCGCTGTTGCGGATGCCCTCAAGCCCGAGAACGCGCAGATAGGCGACGTTGACGGCAACATACAGCACGACAACGATGAGGACGCCCCAGATGAGCGCGCGCGGAATGTTGCGTCGCGCATCCTTCAACTCGCCTGAAAGGTAGGCGGCCTCGCTCCAGCCGCCATAGGTGAGGAGAACGAACACCATCGCAAGTCCGGCTCCCCCCCACGAAAAATCACGGGCCGAAGGCGCCGCTGTCGCGGCAGGCGCCGGCAGGGCGAATGCGGCGACGATGAATGCCAGTATGGCAATGACCGTCAGCGCTTCGAGCACTTTCTGTGTGTGTTTTCCGGGCTGGGTTCCGATGCCGTTGATCGCGGTGAAAAGGACGATTGAGCCGATGCCGTAAACGGCGGCGCCATAGCTGCCGATCGGCAGGAGAACATTGGCGTAATCGCCGAGGACGAACGCGACGGCGGCGATGGCGCCGGGTTGGATGACGCTGCAGCGGGCCCAGGCGAACAGAAATGCAGCTTTCAGGCCATAGGCATCCCTGAGGAAGGCGTACTCGCCACCCGAGTCGGGGCGCGCGCTGCTCAGTTCGGCATAACAGACCGCACCCGCAAGCGTGATCACGCCGCCGAGCAGCCAGAAACCGATGAACACGGTTTCGTTCGCGGAGAAATTGGCGACCAGCGACGGCGTCTTGAAAATACCGATACCGAGCACGATGCCGACGACGAGGATCGTTACATCGCTCGGCGTCAGGCTCGTGCGAGGATAGCCGGATGAATCCGCCATGAAGGAAGGTCTCCGAAAAGGAAGACGCACGGTCCGTCAGGTGACCGTGCGATTGGGGCGGCGGGTCGCGGGGGGGCCATCGGCCACCCCGGCGGCGCGTCAGATGCGCTCGGCCGTCCAGGGCGCGGAGGCGGCGCCTTTGCCCTCGATGCGATTTCCGGAAACTGTGCCCGTGTAGCGGGTGCCGTTGGCCGTGAAGGAAATCTCGGCGCCCTTCAGTTTGCCGTCGGTAATCTCGGCCGATCCGAGCTTGCCGGAGATTTTCTGATAGCGCTGGCTGAGTTCGAGTTCCTGATCCCCTACGCGCCAGCGTCCTTCGACCTTGGCCGGGACGACCCAGAACAATGCACGGCACCAGCTTGAGCAGCCATCGACGGGTTCAGAGGTCTCATCGGGCTCCCAGTCACCCATGTCGAACGTGTTCGACACGATGCGCGTGCCCGGCTTGAGATCGAGAATGATAGGGCGCAGCTTCTCGTTGATCGAGCTCAGGAGGAACAGGGTAATGACATCGGCGGATGAGAGGTCGGTCTCGAAAAGATCGGCTTTCTCGAACGTCGCCTTGTCAGAAACGCCTTCGGCGGCCGCCGTGCGCTTGGAAAGCTCTACAAGGTCCGGATTGTATTCGATGCCCACGGCGGTCAGTCCGCGCTTGGCGGCCGTAATGACGGTGCGGCCGTCGCCCGAGCCGAGGTCCATCAGTTTTTCGCCGGGCTTCGCGTCCGCCATGTCGAGCATGGTGTCGACCAGAGCCTGTGGGGTGGGAACCCAGACGACGTCCTTGCCGGCCTGCCCGGACTTCGGTTCGTAGGCCGCTTCCTGGGAGACGGCCGGCTGGCACGCCAGGCCGACGATGGCGGGTGTTGCGAGAAGAACGTGTGCAAGCAGGAAAACGCGCTTCGGAAGCCTTTCGGCAAACGTGCTTATCATCGGGGGCTCCTCCGGCCGATTGCGGATGAGCGCGATAGTGGGGCGGCGATGTCGCGCAAGTGTGTCGTCGCGGCGCGTGTTTGTATCAAAGTGTGGCGCGGGGGATACACCGCGCACCCTCGGTCATCGGCCGCGGTTGGGAGACCATTCCTTTTGCGCATCGCGCGGCAGGGGTTTCGGTGCTAAGCGCCGCTCATGGAAATCACACCCGAGATTCTGCTCATTCTTGGCGCGGTTGCGGTCGCCGCCGGCTTTGTCGATTCCATTGCCGGTGGAGGGGGTCTGCTCACGCTTCCGGCCATGCTGCTGGCCGGGATGAACCCCATCGCGGCCATTGCCACGAACAAGCTTCAGGGAACGTTCGGTGTCGCGATGGCCTCGTTCCAGTATGTCCGACATGGCGGGATCGACTGGCGAAGCGCGCGCGTGATGATGCTGGTGTCGGCCTCGGCATCCCTTCTCGGCGCGCTGTTCGTGTCGAGCGTTCCGGTCGATCAACTGAAGGCGTGGCTGCCGCTCGTTCTCATCGTGATCGCGATCTATTTCCTGTTTGCTCCGCGCGCGGCCGATGTGGATGCGGAGCCGCGCATCTCGCAGCCTGCCTTTACCTCGACCGTCGTTCCGGCAATCGCGTTTTACGATGGTGCGATCGGTCCCGGCACCGGCTCGTTCTTCACGTTGGGGTTCCTGACGCTGCGCGGCCTCTCCATCCTGCGGGCGACCGGCTATACGAAGTTGCTGAACCTCGCGAGCAATGTCGGTGCGCTGATCCTGTTCGCTCTGGCGGGAAAGCCGGTCTGGCTCGTCGGTCTGGTCATGGCCATCGGCAGCATTCTTGGTGCACGGGTAGGCTCGCGCCTTGCCATCGCCAAGGGTGGGAAAATCATCAAGCCGGTTCTGGTGATCGCCTGCACCGCGATGGCGATCCGGCTTCTGGCCGACCCAGCCCACCCATTGTGGCAGGCCCTGTCCTGAACGGCGTCTTTAAGTCGTTACAAGTTCGGCCGGGGCGTTCATGCGGACGATCCAGCCTTCGAGATCGGCCTTCGCTCGGTCGGTGATCGCGTTCTTCTTGAGAGCGGCCTTTTCTGGCCCCCGCAGGCGTGGGCCGCCAGGTGTGCGCTTCGGCTTCTCGATCGGTGGGAACAGGCCGAAATTCACGTTCATCGGCTGGAAACTGCGTTTGGTGTTCTCGTCGCCCTCGACGCCGATATGGCCGCCCGTGATGTGCCCAAGGAGCGCACCGAAGGCCGTCGTGGCCGGAGGCAGGTCGAGCGGTGCGCCAAGCCGCTCGGACGCCGCGAAGCGCCCGGCCAGCAGTCCGATGCTGGCGCTTTCGACATAACCCTCGCAACCCGTGATCTGTCCCGCAAACCGCAGACGCGGCTGGGCCTTCAGGCGCAGCGTGCTGTCGAGAAGGCGGGGGCTGTCGAGAAAGGTGTTACGGTGCAGGCCGCCAAGCCGCGCGAACTCGGCCTTTTCGAGACCGGGGATCATGCGGAAGGTGTCGGCTTGCGCGCCGTGGCGCAGCTTGGTTTGGAAGCCGACGATGTTGAACAGCGTGCCGAGCGCATTGTCCTGACGCAGTTGCACGACAGCATAGGGCTTTTCGTCCGGTTTGTGCGGATTGGTCAGGCCGACCGGCTTCATCGGCCCGTGCCGCAGCGTTTCGGTGCCCCGCTCGGCTATGACCTCAATGGGAAGACAGCCGTCGAAATAGGGCGTGTTCTTCTCCCATTCCTTGAAATCGGTTTTGTCGCCCTCGATCAGCGCCTGTACGAACGCGTCGTACTGCTCCTTGTCCATCGGGCAGTTGATGTAGTCCGCGCCCGTGCCGCCGGGGCCGGCCTTGTCGTAGCGAGACTGGAACCAGCAGACGTCCATGTCGATGCTGTCGAAATGCACGATGGGCGCAATGGCGTCGAAGAAGGCCAGAGCATCCCGGCCCGTCAGCTCGCGCACGGCGTCCGCCAGTGCGGGCGAGGTAAGGGGGCCTGTCGCGACGATGACATTGTCCCAGTCGGCGGGTGGCAGCCCGGCGATTTCCTCGCGCGAGATCGAGATCATGGGATGGTCTTCCAGCGCCGTCGTCACAGCCTCCGAAAACCCGTCCCGGTCCACGGCGAGCGCGCCGCCTGCGGGAACCTGATGCGCATCCGCCGCGCGCATGATGAGCGAGCCGAGCTGGCGCATTTCCCAGTGCAGCAGGCCGACCGCGTTGGCCACGCTGTCGTCGGAGCGGAACGAATTCGAGCAGACGAGTTCGGCCAGCCCGTCCGTCTTGTGCGCCTCGGTCGCGCGCACGGGCCGCATTTCGTGAAGGACGACGGGAACGCCCGACTGGGCGATCTGCCAGGCCGCTTCGGAGCCCGCGAGCCCGCCCCCGATGATGTGGATCTCTTTCATGGCGCGGAACCTAGGCGAGGCGCGACTGGCATTCAATCTTCAGCTTGCTTGTGACACGCCGGCGTAGGAACCATGACGTGTGACACAGGGTTTCTCCGGCGATGACCTATGAAACGGGAACGCATGGCTTTCGGCGGCTCTACCGGGCCAGCCTGAACACGCTGCGCGGGCTGCGCGCCGCGACCGTCAGCGAGGCGGCCCTCCGCGAGGAGCTGATCCTGCTGTGCATCGGCGTTCCGGCGGGGCTGTTTCTTGCGCCGTCCGTCGGCTGGTATGTCGCGATGATCGGGGTGTTGCTGCTCGTTCTCGCCATCGAGCTCCTCAACACCGGGCTGGAAATTCTGTGCGATCACGTCACGCCGGAATATCACCCGACGATCGGCGTCGTGAAGGATGTCGGCTCGGCCGCCGTCTTCTGCGGTCTGTCCTTCGCTGTCCTCGTCTGGGTCGGAGCGGCAGTCGTCAAATTCGACCTGATGGCCAAGGCTCGCGTTCTTCTCGGAGTCTAGACGGTCCGTTGTACGTAGAAACGATAAAGCCCGCATGATGCGGGCTTTATCAATCGGTGTGTCAGGGTCTTCTCAGACGATGTAGCTGAAGAAGGCAGCCCCGCCGCCAACCAGCAGAACAGCCACAAAGGCAAAGAGGGCGATATCGTCGGATGTGTCGGTCATACGCATGAACTCGTGTTGAGGGTCTTGACGCATGACATACGCTCCGCCCGTTTCGTGCCGATGTCGTCCTAAACCAGAAAGATGAAATAAAGTTTCAAAGCTTGCTGTTAAGGATAATCTGGCGGGCGGCGAGCACGCCTGTGGCGAAGCTTGCCTGCAGCAGATAGCCGCCGGTCGGCGCTTCCCAATCCAGCATTTCTCCGGCGGCGAACACGCCGGGCAGAGCCTTGAGTTCGAGGCCCGGTGTTAGTGCGTCGAACCTCAGCCCGCCCGCCGTCGAAATCGCGCGCGGCAGGCCCTCCATGCCAGTGGCGTTCAAGGAAACCGTCTTGATGGCTTTGGCCAGCGCAGCGGGTTCGGCTGGCACCTTCTTGCCGAAGCTTTCGCGCAAAAGCCCGATCTGCACGGGAGAGAGGCCCATCGCTTTCCGGAGGAAATTGGAATCCGTCTCGCCCTTTCGCGGGCGCGAAAGCCGCGCTTCGATGTCGGTCGCGGTGAGGTCGGGGCGGAGATCAATGCTCAACGTCGCGGTCCCGCTTTCAAGCGCGGCCCGGATGTGGCGCGACAGTGCATAGATTGCGCCGCCTTCGAGCCCGGTTTCGGTGACCGTCATCTCTCCGGAAACGCTTCCCCCAAGGATGCCAAGCGCGATGCGCTTTACCGGCTCCCCGGCAAAACGCTGGCGGAAGGTCTCCGACCAGTCGATCCGGACGCCAGCGTTCGAGGGGTTCAGCGGCGCCACGCCGATGCCGCGTGCCGCGAGGATTTCTGTCCATACGCCGTCCGAGCCGAGCTTCGGCCAGCTTGCGCCGCCGAGGGCCAGAAGTGTGGCGCGCTTCGGCGCAACGGAGAATTCGCCCTCTGGAGAGTCAAAAAGCAGCGCGCCGTCCGCTGTCCAGCCTTTCCACTGCGTCCGCGTGCGGACCGTTACCCCGAGCCCGTCGAGCCGCCGCAGCCAGGCGCGCAGAAGCGGCGATGCCTTGAAGCTTTGCGGGAAAACCCGGCCGGACGAGCCGACAAACGTCTCTTCCCCCAGCCCATGCGCCCAGTCGCGCAGGTCCGTCGGCCGAAACGCGCGCAGCGCCGCGTCAAGCTGCGGCGGCAGCGGCCCGTAGCGGGTTAGAAAGGTCTCGAAGTCCTCGGAATGAGTCAGATTCAGGCCGCCACGCCCGGCCATCAGGAATTTGCGGCCAAGGCTCGGCATCCGGTCGAAGATGGTGACAGCCAGGCCCGCGCTCGCCAGGTGCTCGGCTGCGATCAGCCCGGCGGGGCCGCCGCCGATGATCGCGACATCCGTCATGAGGTCTTTGTGGGCCTAGAAGAAGCTTATGCCAATGACCGGGCCGAGGCTGATCGCCACGGCGAAGACCTTCCAGAAGAAGGTGGGCGCGAGCCAGATCGCGACGAGGCGCGACAGCCGGGCCAGGTTGAACGCGACGAACAGCCCGAAGCAGAGCGAGATGACGTTCAGAACGTCGAACCAGAATTCGGAAAGGGTGCCCGCGAGGAAAGTGTAGACCACCGCCCAGAGCATGAGCGCCTCGACGAGCCGCACCGCCGTCCGGGCGCGCTCGCCATGCCGCAAGGCCGCCCAGCGCGTGATGCCGTAAAAGCTGAACAGCACGATCCAGATCGCGGCGGAGAGACGCCCAGTCGGCTCGAAGGGAAGATGGTAGAATGCGGGGCTCTTGAGGCCGACACCGGTCGCCAGCATCACCGCGTAGAGGACCATCGCCGCGAGCAGCGGAAAGGCTGCGCCGGCCAGAAGGCCGCGCCAGTCCGTTCTGTTCATCAGCGCAAGATGCCCGCGTGCTCCGGCCAAGGCCCGCATTCCTTTTGTCCCTTCCGGTGGTATGCCGGTTTTGTGCCGCACACTAGTGATCGGGGTCCCGTTGCGCGAAAGCGCCGCGGTTTCCTCGCAGGTGTGACCTCGATGCGACGCGCGCCGCACGCGCACGCGGATTATTCCGCCGCCTGCGCCTTGGGCCTGGATTTCTTCAGCGGCTTTCGCGCCAGAACCTCCTTGAGGAACCTGCCGGTGTGGCTTGCCGCGGTCTTCGCCACGTCTTCCGGCGTGCCCACGGCCACGATCTCGCCACCGCCGTCGCCGCCTTCGGGGCCGATATCGATGACCCAGTCCGCGGTCTTGATGACTTCGAGGTTGTGCTCGATCACCACGACCGTGTTGCCCTGATCGACAAGCTCGTGAAGGACTTCGAGCAGTTTCTTGACGTCGTGGAAGTGCAGGCCCGTCGTCGGCTCGTCGAGGATGTAGAGTGTGCGGCCGGTGGCCCGGCGCGACAGCTCCTTCGACAGCTTCACACGCTGCGCCTCGCCACCCGACAAGGTCGTTGCCTGCTGGCCGACATGCATGTAGCCGAGGCCGACGCGGGCGAGCGTGTTCATCTTGTCCCGGATCGAGGGTACCGCCTTGAACAGATCGGCGGCTTCCTCGACGGTCATGTCGAGCACATCCGCGATGCTCTTGCCACGATAGTCGACATCGAGCGTCGCGCGGTCGTAGCGTTTGCCCTTACAGACATCGCACGTCACATACACATCCGGAAGGAAGTGCATCTCAATCTTGATGACGCCGTCGCCCTGGCAGGCCTCGCAGCGGCCGCCCTTCACGTTGAATGAGAATCGCCCGGCGGCGTAACCACGGGCCTTCGCCTCCGGCAGGCCCGCGAACCAGTCGCGTATGGGCGTGAAGGCGCCGGTATAGGTCGCGGGGTTCGAACGCGGCGTGCGTCCGATCGGCGACTGGTCGATGTCGATGACCTTGTCGAGATGTTCGAGGCCGGAAATCTTGTCGTGCGGACCGGGCTGCTCGGTCGAGCCGTTGAGGCGCCGTGCCACCGCCGGGAAGATCGTGTCGATCAGCAGCGAGGACTTGCCGCCGCCCGAAACGCCTGTGATGCAGGTGAACGTGCCGAGCGGAATTTCCGCACTTACGTTCTTGAGATTGTTCGCCCGCGCGCCCGTGACTTTGAGAACGCGTTTCTTGTCGTAGGTCCGCCGCCGCGCCGGAACCGGGACGGAAAGTTCGCCGGTGAGATATTTGCCGGTCAGGCTGTCCGGATTGGCCATGACTTCCTGCGGCGTTCCTTCGGCGATGATCTCGCCGCCATGCACGCCCGCCGCCGGGCCCATATCGACCACGTAATCGGCAAGCCGGATCGCGTCTTCGTCGTGCTCGACAACGATCACCGTGTTGCCGAGATCGCGAAGCCGTTTCAAAGTTTCCAGAAGGCGTTCGTTGTCGCGCTGATGAAGCCCGATCGAGGGTTCGTCCAGCACATACAGAACGCCGGTCAGGCCCGAACCGATCTGCGACGCAAGGCGGATGCGCTGGCTCTCGCCACCCGAAAGCGAGCCGGAATTGCGTCCGAGCGTAAGATAGGTCAGGCCGACATCGACGAGGAAGGTGAGGCGGTCGCGGATCTCCTTCAGGATGCGGCCCGCGATTTCGTTCTGCTTGTCGGTGAGCTGAGCGGGCAGGGCGCCGAACCAGTCGTTCGCCTGCGTGACCGACAGCTCGGTCACGTCCGAAATCGTCTTCGTGGCAATCTTGACGGCGAGGGCTTCGGGCTTCAGGCGTGCGCCACCGCAGGCGGTGCAGGGTGCCTCGCTCATATATTTGCCGATTTCCTCGCGCGCCCACTCGCTTTCGGTTTCCTGCCAGCGGCGTTCGAGATTGGTAACGACACCCTCGAAGGTCTTCTTGGTCTCGTAGGCACGTAGGCCGTCGTCGTAGACGAACGTGACCTTGCGGTCTCCTGAACCGTAAAGAACGACCTCACGGGCCTCTTTCGTCAGGTCCTTCCAGGGTGTGTTGAGCGAAAACTTGTAGGATTTCGCGAGCGCATTCAGTGTCTGGCCGTAGAAGGGCGAGGAGGATTTCGCCCAGGGCGCGATGGCGCCGCCTTTCAGCGATTTGGTCTCGTCCGGCACGACGCGCGCGGGGTCGATGCGCATTTCGTGGCCGATGCCGGAACAGACGGGGCATGCGCCGAACGGGTTGTTGAACGAGAACAGCCGTGGCTCGATCTCGGCAATCGTGAAGCCGGACACCGGGCAGGCGAACTTTTCCGAGAAGATGATCTGCCTGGGGTTCTTGCCGTCTTTTTCATCGGCGAATTCCGCGATGGCGAGACCGTCCGTCAGGCGCAGCGCGGTTTCGATGGAATCGGCGAGACGCGAGGCGATGTCCTTGCGCACCACGATGCGGTCGACCACGACCTCGATGTCGTGCTTCAGCTTCTTGTCGAGCGTTGGCGCGTCCCCGATCTCGTAGAACTCGCCGTCGATCTTGAGGCGTTGGAAGCCCTTCTTCTGGAATTCGGCGATTTCCTTGCGGTACTCGCCCTTTCGACCGCGCACGACCGGCGCCAGCAGAAACAGGCGGGTGCCCTCGGGCAGACCCATGATGCGGTCCACCATCTGGCTGACCGTCTGGCTTTCGATGGGAAGCCCGGTCGCGGGCGAATAGGGGATGCCCACGCGTGCCCACAAAAGGCGCATGTAGTCGTAGATCTCGGTGACGGTGCCGACCGTCGAGCGCGGGTTCTTCGAGGTCGTTTTCTGCTCGATGGAGATGGCGGGCGACAGGCCGTCGATCTGGTCGACGTCCGGCTTCTGCATCATTTCGAGGAACTGGCGCGCATAGGCCGACAGGCTCTCGACATAACGGCGCTGGCCCTCGGCGTAGATCGTGTCGAAGGCGAGCGAGGACTTGCCGGAGCCGGACACGCCGGTCAGCACGACGAGCTTGTCGCGCGGAAGATCCACGTCGACGTTTTTCAGATTGTGCTCGCGCGCGCCGCGGATGGAGATGGATTTGCTGCTCATTCGGAGAACCAGATGCTGCTTTCCCGCAGGGCTGCGTTACGTAGAAGATAGCCGTTTTGGATCACAAACGCCTTGCGCCCGCGAGTCGCGGGTGATAGGAACATATAGAGAACAGAAAAGTTGTCTACAGCGCTCTTCACCCCGCATGTTGTGAGGCATGCGGGCCGGGCGATAGGGTGAACCGACCCCATATATAGCATTCATGCTTGTGATTAGGAGATGCCCATGGCCGGCAGCGTCAATAAGGTCATTCTGATCGGAAATCTCGGCGCGGACCCCGAGATCCGCCGCACGCAGGATGGCAAGCCGATCGCCAATCTGCGCATTGCCACGTCCGAAACCTGGCGCGACCGCAACAGCGGCGAGCGCAAGGAAAAGACGGAATGGCACCGCGTCGTGATCTTCAGCGAACCGCTGTGCAAGGTCGTCGAGCAATATCTGAAGAAGGGCGCCAAGGTTTACATCGAAGGCGCGCTGCAGACCCGCAAATGGACCGACCAGTCGGGCCAGGAAAAATATTCCACCGAAGTCGTCCTTCAGGGCTTCAATTCGGTGCTGACCATGCTCGACGGGCGCGGCGGCGGAGGTTCCAGCTCGGACGAGGATTACGGCGGCGGCGACAGCTTCGGCTCCTCGGGCGTTTCGACGCGGCGTCAGCCGGCGATGGCCGGCGGCGGCGGTGGTGGCGGCGGCCGGATGAACGACATCATCGACGACGAAATCCCGTTCTGATCGTCGGATTGGAGACAGCAGCGGCCGCCTTCGGGCGGCCGTTTGTTTTTGTCAGGCGGGAAAGAAGGAGGCGCGAATGCCGTCGATGACGAACTGCACCGCAAGCGCGGCGAGGATCACGCCGAGCAGACGCGAAAGAATGGCGTTTCCGGTGACGCCCAGCAGGCTGTTCATGCGCTCGGCCGCCAGATAGACGGCAAGACAGCTTCCCACGACTACAACCGCAATGGCCGAAAGTCCCGCGAGCATGACCGGATCGCCACGCGCCTCGCCGGACAGGAGAATGATCGCGGTGATCGCTCCCGGACCCGCCATCAGCGGAATGGCGAGCGGAAACACGGATATGTAGTGCAATTGCTGCTCGCGGGTTTCGCTGTTGTCCGCGCTGCGCTCGGCCCGGCTCGCAAACACCATTTCGAACGAGATGTAGAACAGCAAAAGCCCGCCTCCGATGCGAAAGGCCGGCAGGCTGATGCCCAGCGCCTGCAGCAGAAGATGCCCGATGGCGCCGAACACCGCGAGGATGGCAAGGGCGATGAGTGACGAGCGCCACGCCACCCAGCGGCGTTCGGACGGCGTGAAGCCTTGCGTGACCGCAAGAAACATCGGCGCCAGACCGAGCGGATCGATCACGACGAGCAGGGTGACGGCGGCCGAGGTGAAGTATTCGAGCATTTCAGCCCAGTGCGGCAAAACCGCTTTCGAGATTGGCAATCAGATCTTCGACGTCTTCAAGCCCGATGTGAAGCCGCAGCAGCGGCCCCTCGGCGGCATAGGGCGTGACGCGGTCTTTGGTCGATGCGACGACGACAAGGCTTTCATATCCACCCCACGAATAGCCCATGCCGAACAGGCTGATGGCATCGAGGAACGCGATGAGCCGGTCCTGCGAGACGGGTTTCAGTTCGACGCCGAACAGCCCGCTCGCACCGGAAAAGTCGCGTTTCCACAGCGCATGGCCGGGATCGCTTTCGAGCGCGGGGTGCAGAACGCGCGCAACTTCCGGGCGGCTCTCGAGCCAGCGTGCGACGGCAACCCCAGAGGCGTAATGACGTTCCAGCCGCAGCGCCATGGTACGCAGGCCGCGCAGCGCCAGATAGATGTCGTCCGGGCCCACGGTGAGGCCGAGCGCACCATGCATGTCGCTCAGGGCCGGCCACGCCGCCGCATTCGCCGCGATGGTGCCGAGCAGGATGTCGGAATGCCCGGATATGTACTTCGTTCCGGCGTTCAGCGAGATGTCGGCGCCGAAGTCGAGCGGCTTGAAATAGACCGGCGTCGCCCAGGTGTTGTCCGTCAGCACGAGCGCGCCTTGTGCGTGCGCCGCGTTCGCGATGGCCGGGATGTCCTGCATGTCGAAGGTCAGAGATCCAGGGCTTTCCGTGAAGACGGCGCGGGTGTTCGGGCGCATGAGATCGGAAATCGCGGCACCAATGCCGGGCGCGTAATAGTTCACCTCGACCCCGTAGCGCCTAAGCACCGTGTCGCAGAAATGGCGGCTCGGCTGGTAGACGGTGTCCACCATCAAAAGGTGATCGCCGCTTTTCAGAACAGAGAGCAGGGCGGTCGTCACCGCGTTGAGCCCGGACGGCACCACCACGCTGCCCGCCGCGCCTTCGAGTTCGGTGATGGCGTCGGTCAGGGCTTCGATGGTCGGCGAGTTGCGGCGGCCATAGCTGAATTTGATGCGGTGATGCAGCAGATCGTCGGCGTTCGCATGGAGCACGGTCGAGCCGCGGTAGACGGGCGTGTTGACGAAGCCGTGCTGGCGGTCGGGATGGCGGCCCGCCGCGACGAGGCGGGTGTTCGGGCCTTTGGAATCTGAGGGAGAAGACATGGAAACCAGCGTGTTTTGAAAGCGAACTTGGGGAGGTGCCGCCATTTCGCGGGTTTTGCGTGTGTTGCGCAAGCCCGGCATGGAACGGGCGATGATCCTGCGCGTTAGCCTGTGCTTTTCCTTCTGCGGGAACGTTTATGGCCACGAAACCGGCGCGCGCGCCATCGGCAAAAGAGTCAGAGAAAAAACCGGCGCGCGGGGAGTTCATCCCGCCGCAACGCGAAGCCCCCATCGCCGTTTCGGCGAGCGGCATCCTGCGGGCGGCGGTTCTCGGCATTTTTATCCTTCTGCTGATCGGCGCACTCTATTTTGCGCAGGATCTGTTGATCCCGCTCGTTCTGGCATTCCTGCTGTCGATCCTTCTGAGCCCCATCGTCCGCGCGCTTCGCCGCCTTCACGTTCCGGAAGGCATCAGCGCCATCATGATCGTTCTGACATTGCTTGGCATGATCGCGGTCGGTGGATGGTCGCTGTCCGGGCCGATCTCCCGATGGGTGGATGAGGCCCCGCGCATCGGCGCCGAGATCCGCGAGAAGGTGTCGGCGCTGCGCCTGCGGTTCGGCTTTGTCGAGCAGATGAGCAACCAGGTCGAGCAGATGACGCAGTCCGACGACCGCGTGCAGAGCGTGGTTCTGAAGGAGCCGGGTCTTCTCAACCGGGCGGCGACGGGCGTTCCGGAGGTCGTGGCAAAGATCGGCCTGACTTTGGTTCTCCTCCTCTTCCTGCTCGCCTCGGGAGATCTGTTCCGCGAAAAACTTGTGAAGGTGCTGCCGACGCTCAGCGATAAAAAACGCGCCGTCCATATATCGCGGGATGTGGAGCGCGAAGTGTCGCGCTATCTGCTCACCATCACCGGCATCAACATTGCCACCGGCGTGGCTGTCGGCTTCGGCCTCTGGATGATCGACATGCCGAACCCCTTCGTCTGGGGTGTGGTGGCGATGTTCCTGACATACATCCCTTATCTTGGCGCTTTGATCGGCATTTCGCTCGTCGGTGCGGTTGCGCTCGTCTCCTTCGACAGCCTCGCCTATGCCGCGCTCGCACCGGCCGTTTATTTCGGTGTCGCAATTCTCGAGGGGCAGGTCCTTACGCCGATGATTGTCGGGCGGCGTCTTGAGATGAACGCGGTGGCGATCCTCATTTCCGTCGCGTTCTGGGGCTGGCTCTGGGGCGTCACCGGCGCGCTGATGGCGGTGCCGCTTCTGGTCGTCATCAAGGTTGTGTCGGATTATGTGGAGGGAATGGAGCCGATCGGCCGCTTCCTCTCGGCCCGCGAACAGGCCCCCGTCGAGGAGACGGAGGCCTGAAGGCATCACCCCTTGGCTTTGGGCGTGTCCGCGCGGCTGCCCCATTCGGACCATGAGCCGTCGTAAAGACGCGGAATGCCGTGTCCGAGAGTGTCGGCCGCAAGCGCCAGAATGGCGGCGGAAACCCCCGAACCGCAGGTCGTCAGCATCGGCTTGTCCAGATCGACGCCGCCAGCGGAAAAGGCCGCCGTCAAAGCCGCCTTGTCCTTCAACTGACCGTCCTGGAGAATGGTCTGATAATGGACATTGCGGGCGCCAGGCATGTGGCCGGGTTCGACGCCGGGGCGCGGCTCCTCTTCCTCGCCGCGAAAGCGCGTGCCTGAGCGGGCGTCGACAACCTGTGTGCCGTCCGTGAGGGCCATGCGTACATCGTCCGTGCCGGCGACGGCGGTCGCGTCGAAGTCCGCCTTGAACGTGCGGGCGGGAAGGGGCTGTGCGGGCCCTGACTCGACCGGGCGCTTCTCCGCCTGCCATTTCGGAAATCCGCCGTCGAGAACATGAACGCGCTTTGCGCCCATGACGCGGAAATTCCACCACACGCGCGGCGCGGAGAAGATGCCCGTGCCGTCATAAACGACGATTGTCATGTCTTCGGAAATGCCGAGCGCTCCGACGGCCTTCGCAAAAGCTTCGGGGCTTGCGATCGTGTGCGGCAGGGTCGACGCCTTGTCCGAAATCTCGTCGATGTTGAAGCGCACAGCGCCCGGAATGCGCGCCGCGAGGAAATCCGCGTCCGGATCGCGGTCGGTCATGTACCACGAGGCGTCGATCACGGCGAGATCGGGCTGGCCGAGCTTTTCGGCCAGCCAGTCTGTCGATACCAGGGCTTTTGTCATCACCATTTTCCGGTGTTCGGCATTGAGGTCCACGGTTCCTGCGGCGCAAGGGCCGCGCCCTTCTGAAGCAATTCGATGGATATGTTGTCGGGCGAGCGGATAAACGCCATGCGGCCGTCGCGGGGCGGGCGGTTGATCGTGACGCCTGACGCCTGCAGCTTCGCGCATGTCTCGTAAATATCTTCGACTTCGAAGGCGAGGTGCCCGAAATTGCGGCCTTCGCCATACACTTCGGGGTCCCAGTTGAAGGTCAGCTCGAGTTCCGGTGCGCGGCGGGCGACCGCGCTGTCCTTGTCTTCGGGCGCCGCGAGGAAGATCAGCGTGAAGCGGCCTTGCTCGTTCTCGATGCGCTTTGTCTCCACCATTCCGAACTTGGTGCAGTAAAAATCCAGTGATGTGTCGATGTCGGCGATGCGAACCATGGTGTGCAGATAGCGCATGTGGATTCCCCTGTTGCGTTGTCGCGCAAGCTATGAACTTTCACGCCGATCTCAAGTGTGCGCCGCAAAGCGCGGCAAATACAGGGCGATTCGCAGCGGGCTGTCCGTCCAGACGGGTCGCCGATATCTCAATATCGCGTTGCCGAGAGCCCGGATTTTGAGACTTTTCAACAACAGTGTCGCCTTCGCCACGCCTTCGCCACTTTTCCCTTCGCGTTCGGCCATAGCCTGATTTACCTTGTTGTAGGACTCGCATGGGGCAACAGCGGGCTGGGCGGTAGGGCTTATGAGAGACGGAATATACCAGACGGGGCTGGGACCGCTGGAGGCAGACGAGGCGAGTGGCGAACAGCCGTTGGGTCTTGTCGAAGTCTCTGGCGTCATCAAATGGTTCGACGTCGCAAAAGGCTATGGATTTATCATTCCCGACAATGGCGGAGCCGACGTGCTGTTGCACGTGACGGTTCTGCGCGCGGGAGGTTTCCAGACGGCAAGCGAGGGGGCTCGCATCGTATGTGAAGCGCAGGAGAGGTCGCGCGGCCTTCAGGCGTTCCGCATCATCTCGATGGACAGCTCGACGGCGGTTCATCCTGCCCAGCTTCCGCCGCGGACCCATGTCAACGTCACTCCCACGAGTGGGTTGGAGCGGGCCGAGGTCAAATGGTTCAATCGTCTGCGTGGGTTTGGTTTCGTAACACGCGGTCCCGGCACGGAAGACATCTTCGTGCATATGGAAACGTTGCGCCGCTACGGCCTGACCGAGCTGAAGCCGGGACAGACGGTTCTGGTGCGCTTCGGCGACGGGCCGAAGGGCCTCATGGCCGCCGAAGTCCTGCCCGACATTCCGGGCCAGTTCACCTCGTCGCACTGACCTTGCGGGTTGTGCATACGGTTTTGCGGCTGATCGCGGCGGGCTTTCTGCTCGCCGCGTTCGCATTCGCTCCGGCACAGGCGGCGGATCTTTCGCCGCTGAGCATCGAAACGCCGAGCGGCTCGACCCACAAATTCAAGATCGAGGTCGCGGACGATCCGCAGGTCCGCGCGCAAGGGCTTATGTACCGCCGCTCGCTGCCCGCCGATTACGGAATGCTGTTCGATTTCGAGGAGGATCAGTCCGTCTCGATGTGGATGAAGAACACCTATGTCTCGCTCGACATGCTGTTCATACTGTCGGACGGCACCGTGCACCGCATCGAGCAGAATACCACACCGCTCTCGACCCGGACCATCGATTCGGGCGTGCCCGTCCGCTATGTGCTCGAGCTTCCGGCGGGCACGTCCGCGCGGCTTGCCATCACGCGCGGCTCAAAGGTTCGCCACGCGATCATCGGGAAGTAAGACCGCCTCTCAGGCCGATCTCTTGTTTTCCAGAAGGATCTGCTTGCCGCGCTTTTCGATCTGCCCGCGCACGCGCTCGGCGATTGCCGCCAGCACCCAGGGCAGATCGACCTCCACGCGGACGCTCGAATCCATCACCTCGATCCGGCCGGTGACGGACTGGCCCATCATCGCCATGCGAAAGCTCATCCGGTCGTCGGCCCATTCCTCCTCCAGCGAAGACGAAAAGCTGGCGAGCTGCGGCTTGATCTTGGTGATGCCGTCGCGAATGCGGCGGGTCGCCTCCATCTTGGTGTGCTGATGAGGCAGGGTCACAATCACGGGCTTCTTCATCCACCGTCCTCCGGTTTCTGAACATAGGAACGCATGGGCCGGGTTTTCAGTGCCCGGATTCACGGCTCGCTAAGAGCTTTGCGGCAAAGTCCCGGAATTCCTGGGGGACTGCCCGTGTCGGCTTCTTCGCCGTTTTCGCAGATTGCCGTGCTTGTCGTCGATGACGACGCCTATCTCCGCAAAATCATTCGCAGTCTGCTGGTCGGCTTCGGCGTGCAGCGCGTCTACGAAGCGGGCGATGGCGCTCAGGGGCTTGAACTGCTTCATCAATTCAAACCCGACGTCGTTCTGGTCGATTGGGAAATGCCGATGCTGAACGGCGCGGAGATGATCCGTCTCGTCCGCAATCCGGAAACCTCGCCCCATGCCACCGTGTCGATCATCATGATGACCGGGCACACCGAGAGACACCGCATCCAGGCCGCGATGCAGCTTGGCATCAACGAGATGCTGGTGAAGCCGTTCTCGGCAAAATCCCTGCTTCAGAGGCTCGAACTGGTCGTCAACTATCCGCGCCCCTTCATGCAGATCGGCAATTATTTCGGCCCCATGCCCCGTCCGGCACGTGGAGCGGCGAGCTTCGGGCTCGGCGAGATGTCTCAGAGCTAATCCCTTTTGTGCAGATTGAAGCGCAAGAAACGGGATGAGGTTGGGGCCGGTCCCCGCTAGGGTCTGCCGACCTTCCCCGGAATGACGTCCTTGCCCCAATCGATCAGCCGCCCGATGACCCCCGCCGAATGGGGGCTCCTCGTGTTTTTGTCCGTCCTGTGGGGCGGATCCTTCTTTTTCGTCGGCGTTGCGGTGCGGGAAATCCCGCCCTTCACTCTGGTCTTCTTCCGCGTTTTCGTCGGCGCGTGCGTGCTGCTTTTGATCGTGCGGCTGATAGGGCAGCGGCTGCCGCCTGAACGTTATGTCTGGGCGTCGTTTTTCGGCATGGGATTTCTCGGCAATGTCATCCCGTTCAGCCTTCTGGTCTGGGGGCAATCCCACATCCCGAGCGGCCTTGCCTCCATCCTCAACGCCATGACGCCGCTGGCGACGATCATCGTGGCGCAATTCCTCACACAGGACGAGAAGATGACAGGCGGCCGGGTGGCCGCCGTATGCCTCGGCATTGTCGGTGTCGTCGTCATGATCGGGCCGGATGTGCTGCACGATCTCGGCGTCAACGTCCTCGCGCAGTTCGCCTGCCTTGCCGCCTCGGTGTCCTACGGCTTCGCGGGCGTGTTCGGGCGCCGCTTCTCACGCTACGGCGTCACGCCGCTCGTGACGGCAACCGGGCAGGTGATCGCCTCATCCGCGATGCTGCTGCCTTTGTCGCTTCTGATCGATCGCCCCTGGACGCTCGTCCCGCCCGGCACGGCCTCTTTGATGGCGATGCTGGGGCTCGGAATTTTCTCGACCGCGCTCGCTTATGTCGTCTTCTACCGCATCCTGTCGGTTGCGGGTGCAACGCGGCTCGCGCTCGTCACGTTTCTGGTGCCGGTCAGCGCCATCCTGCTCGGTGTGTTCGTTCTGGGCGAACAACTGGCGCTCCGGCACTTTCTGGGAATGGCGCTGATCGGCCTTGGCCTTGCGGCGGTGGACGGCCATCTCTTTGCGTGGTTACGCCTGCGGCGAACCCGTTAGGCCTTGAACGCCTTGGCATATTCGTCCGGTTTGAAACCGACGAGCAGAGCGCCGTCTGCCTCGAGCACGGGCCGTTTCACCAGCGAAGGCTGTTCCAGCATCAGCTTCTGGGCCTTGGCCTCGGAAAGGTTCGCCTTGGCCTCGTCTTCGAGCTTGCGGAAGGTCGTGCCTGCTTTGTTGAGCAGCACCTCCCACCCGGTTTTCCCGACCCATTCCTTCAGCTTTGCCGCGTCGAGGCCCTCGGTCTTGTAGTCATGGAAGCGATAATCGACGCCATGCTCGTCGAGCCAGGCGCGCGCCTTCTTCATCGTGTCGCAATTCTTGATCCCGTAAATGGTGACCGCCACAACGAATCCTCCAAAAAGCCCCTCGGATCGGCCCGCTCTTAGCAAAAAAACGAAGGTTCGCGTTGAGGCTTGTTTAGAAGCTCTATATATGGGCTTTAATATATACTCCGTTTCGCGGCGGGCATTGCCAAATTAAACGAATATAAGATGTTGTTTGCGGCGCTCGGCACGTGAGCAAAATCGGGGATGAAGATGATATTGAACGCCATCACCGCCAACCGCCTAACCGACGGCGTCGCCGTGTGGCTTGCGGCAAACGCGAGCTGGAGCGAGCGCATCGAGGATGCCGCGCGTTTCGACGAGGTGGCGCTTGAAGGCGCGCTCACAGAAGCCAAGAAATCAGAGCTTGGCAATACGATGGTCGAAGTTCGTCCGATCGAAATGTCCGAGACGGGCGTGCCTGTGGCCCTGCGCGAGCGGCTACGTGGGGAGGGGCCGAGCGTGCGTGCAGACCTTCCCATGGAGCCTGTTGCAACGCGGTGGGCGGAGCCGCCGTTTCCACCGCTGCCCTCCAGCCTGTCGCAGTCTCCGAAGGCCGGCATCTATCAGTATGACGAATACGATCGTCAGTTCCTGCGCAATCGCGCCGAGACGTTCCGCGAGCAGGTCAATCGCCGCCTTGCCGGTGAGTTGAGCGAAGACGAGTTCAAGCCGCTGCGCCTGATGAACGGCCTTTATCTGCAGCTTCACGGCTATATGCTGCGCGTCGCGATCCCTTATGGGATCCTCAGCTCGACGCAGCTTCGCCAGCTCGGCTACATCGCGCGTTATTACGACCGTGGTTACGGCCATTTCACAACGCGCCAGAACATTCAGTACAACTGGCCGCGCCTTGTTGATACGCCGGACATTCTGGCGGCGCTTGCGGAAGCGGATCTTCACGGCATCCAGACGAGCGGAAACTGCATCCGCAATGTGACGACCGATCAGTTCGCGGGCGCGGCTGCCGATGAACTCGTCGATCCGCGTCTTTACGCCGAAATCCTGCGCCAGTGGTCGACCGACCATCCGGAATTCACCTATCTGCCGCGCAAGTTCAAGATCGCGCTGACCGGCAGCCCTCACGACCGCGCCGCTGTGCGTGTGCACGACATCGGCATTCTTGCCAAGCGCAACGAGCAGGGTGAGCCCGGTTTTCAGTTCTGGGTCGGCGGCGGCCTGGGACGCACGCCTGTCATCGGCACGCTTGTGCGCGAATGGGTGCCGGTGCGCGAGCTTCTTCGCTATTCAGAAGCCATTTTGCGCGTCTACAACGCGCTTGGCCGTCGCGATAACATTTACAAGGCACGCATCAAGATCCTCGTTCGTGAGATGAAGCCCGAAAACTTCATCCGGCAGGTCGAAGAAGAATATGCTTCGATGCCCGCCGATTATTGCGTGCTGACGGACGAGATCGTCGAGGCCGTCGCGCAGCGGTTCGTCACGCCGCCGCTGGAAGATCTTTCGGCCGAGACGCCGGTTCTCGATGCGGCGCTCAAGGCCGACGCGGATTTCGCGCGGTGGGTCAAGACCAACACGCAAGCCCATTTCAAGCCGGGCTACATCTCGTTCTCCATCTCGCTGAAGCCGGTCGGCGGCATTCCGGGCGATGCGAGCGCCGACGAGATGGATTTCATGGCCGATCTGGCCGACGAATATTCGTTCGGCGAAGCGCGCGTTTCGCACGAGCAGAACATCATCCTTCCGCATGTGCGTATAGAAAAGCTCTACGAAGTCTGGCAGAAGCTGGTCGCCGCCAAGCTGGCCACCCCCAATATCGGCCTTCTGACGAACATCATCGCGTGCCCAGGCATGGATTACTGTGCATTGGCGACGGCGCGCTCGATCCCGGTGGCGCAGGCCATCGCGCACAAGCTTGGCGATGTGGAGCGTCAGCATGAGATCGGCAAACTCGATCTCAACATTTCCGGCTGCATCAATGCCTGTGGCCACCATCATGTCGGCAATATCGGCCTTCTCGGCGTCGACCGTAACGGCTCGGAGCTCTATCAGCTTACTCTCGGCGGTTCGTCGGACGAGAATGCCAGCATCGGCACCATTGTCGGCCCGGGCTTCGACCCCGAGCGCGTGCCGGAAGCCATCGATACGGTGGTGAACACCTATATCGCAGAACGCCAGACCGGCGAACGCTTCATCGATACGTACCGCCGCATCGGCGCCAAGCCGTTCAAGGAGGCTCTTTATGGCGCTGATTGATGCCGAGGTCCGCGTTCTCGAGGACAATTGGATTTACGGCTCGGAGGACATCGCGGCGAACGTGATCGTGCCGTTTGCGGTGCTCGCGGAAAACGCGACCACGCCGCGTCCCGTAGGTGTGCGTGTTGGCCCGGATGTCGGCGCCGACAAGGTTGCGGCGCTGCTGGACCGTGTCGACCTCGTTGCTATCGAGTTCCCGAAATTCCGGGACGGCCGCGGCTTCACCACCGCCCGTGTTCTTCGGGAGAAGTATGGCTATAAAGGTGAAATTCGCGCGGTCGGGCATGTCATTCCCGATCAGTTCGAGTTTCTCATCCAGTGTGGATTCAGCACAGTTCTAACCCCGCCGGAGCACCCACCGGAGCACTTCCGTCCGGTCGTTCCCGCTGGGGGCGGCGAGGGCACAAACAAGAAACCCTTGCAGCTTCTGAACCGCCTCGTTGGACATCGCGGCGCGGTTTAAGGCGCCGCTTAACTGTCAGGGCTGCGCGAGCAATTCGCGCACACGGGGAATGACGCGCGTACCGTAAAGCTCGATCGAGTTCATCATCACCTCGTGGGCAAGCGGGCCCGCGCTGTATTTCAGGTCGAACCGCGTCAGGCCGAGCCCTTTCGCTGTTCTTGCGATCTTCTGCGCTACGGTCTCCGGCGAGCCGACATAGAGCGAGCCGTGTTTGACTTCCTGGTCGAATTGGGCCCGCTCCATCGGCGGCCAGCCGCGTTCGCGGCCGATCCGGTCATGCATCACCTTGTAGCCTGACCAGTATTCTTCGCTCGCTTTCTCGTCCGTCTCTGCAATATGGCCCGGCGAATGCACGCCAATCGGCTGTACGGGCATTTTCAGCTGCTCGAACGCCTCGTTGTACAGATCGACATAAGGGCGGAAGCGCAGCGGGTTGCCGCCTATGATCGCGAGCATCAGAGGCAGGTTGTAGCGCGCCGCGCGCACCACGGATTCAGGACTTCCGCCCACGCCGATCCAGGTCTTCAGAGTTCCGGTCTCAATTGGCGGAAAGACCTGTTGGTTGACCAGCGGCGGACGGATCGAGCCTTGCCACGTCACCGCTTTTTCGGAGATCAGGGCCGCGAACAGATCGATCTTTTCCTCAAAAAGTTTCTGATAGTCCGAAAGATCGAAGCCGAAGAGAGGAAAGCTCTCGGTGAACGAGCCGCGTCCGACGATGACTTCCGCGCGCCCGTTCGACACGGCATCCAGCGTCGAGAAGCGCTGGAACACGCGGATCGGATCGTCCGAACTCAGTACGGTCACGGCCGAGCCGAGCCGGATGCGCTGCGTGCGCGCGGCGATAGCGGCAAGCACCATCTCCGGCGACGAAACGGCAAAGTCTTCGCGGTGATGTTCACCAACGCCGATGAAATCGACGCCGACCTTGTCCGCCAGGACGGCTTCCTCGACAAGATTGCGGATCACCTGCGCGTGGGGCAGCGCAGTGCCGTCCGCGCCGTGTGTGACGTCCCCGAACGTATCGAGGCCGAGTTCAAGATGCTGTGTCATGGGTCCAGCAGGTGGCAATCGCGCGCGGCAGGCACAAGCTCAATTTCTGCAACGGACCGTTTGCGGAAACGCATCACATTCAGGCGTTTTTCTCTCGCTCGCGGAACGCGCGGCGTGCCTCTTCGATTGCAGCATGATGCTTCTCGGCCCAGATCCACACCCCGCAGAACGCCGCGCCTAGGCTGCGTCCCATCGGCGTAAGATCATAATCGACATGGGGCGGGATGACGGGATGCACCGTCCGGCGGACAAGGCCGTCGCATTCCATCTGGCGCAGCGTCTTTGTCAGCATTTTCTGGCTGATGCCGCTCACGTGCCGGCCGATCTGCGTGAACCGCAGGGTCCCGTGTTCTTCCAGCGCTTCGAGGATCAGCATGGTCCATTTGTCGGCGACCTTGCCGATAATGTCGCTGACCAGAGCTTCGATCTCCGGCGCAATTTCGGTCGGGATGTCCCGAAAATCGTCCGTAAGGGTTTGATTCACTTACACTCTCCTAGTGGTGTGTATGAAACTTTCAAGCGCCTTCTTTCCGTTAGTGAGTAACAGCCCTAGCTTCCGGCTACAACAGGAGGCGATCTAATGAAAATGTCGGGCAACACAGTTCTGGTCACCGGCGGCGGTTCGGGCATCGGCCGTGCCCTGGCCGAGGAGTTCCACAAGCGCAGCAATCAGGTCGTCATCTCCGGTCGGCGGCAGTCAGCGCTTGATGAGGTGACGAAGGCCAATCCGGGCATGAAGGCGCTGACGGTCGATATGGCCGACAAGCAGAGCGTGGCGGCATTCGCGGCGGAACTGACCAAGTTGGCGCCGGACCTCAACGTGGTGCTCAACAATGCGGGCATCATGACGCCGGAAGATATTCTCGCCGCCCCGAAATATGTCGATATCGCCGAGGACACGATCGCGACCAATCTGCTGGGGCCAATCCGTCTGACGGCGGCGCTGCTGCCGCATCTTCTGAAACAGAAGGATGCGGCCGTACTGACCGTCTCGTCCGGCCTTGCCTTCGTGCCGCTGGCGATGACGCCGACCTACAGCGCCACCAAAGCGGCAATCCACTCCTATTCGCTGAGCCTGCGGGAGCGCCTTAAGGACACGCCGGTTCAGGTCATCGAGATCGCGCCGCCTTATGTTCAGACGACGCTTATGGGCGAGCGTCAGGCGAGCGATCCGAATGCGATGCCGCTGGCGGATTTCATCGCGGAGACCATGCAGATCCTCACCGACAATCCCGATGCGAAGGAAGTCATCGTCACACGCTGCGAGCCGCTGCGCTATGCGGTGGAACAGGGGAATTTCGATGCCGTCTTTACGAATCTGAACGCGCAGCAGCATTGAGGTTCGGCGATCGCGCCTATGCTCCGTGCCAAGGAGCGGCTCTTTTCCGTGCGTCGGTCGCGCCGAAGGCCCGGCGGCTCATCACGACGGGCGCGCGGCGGAAACTCCGTGATTGTCCCTGCCGCTGAGAACTTCCTTTGCCCGCGCCTGTGAGGCTTTGAGGTCGACGAGGGGGCGAGGATAGGTCTTGCCGAGGGAAACGCCTGCGGAAGACAGGACGTCTCGGGGTGCTTCCCAGGGCCGGTGAATCCAGCGTTCCGGCAAAGCCGCAATTTCCGGCACCCATTGGCGGACGTAATCGCCCTCGGTATCGAATTTCTGCCCCTGCAGAACGGGGTTGAAGATGCGGAAATAGGGGGCGGCGTCCATGCCGCAGCCCGCCACCCACTGCCAGTTTCCGGGGTTGTTGGCGTCGTCTGCGTCAACGAGTGTGTCCCAGAACCATTCCTCGCCGACGCGCCAGTCGATCATGAGGTTCTTGACGAGGAAGCTCGCCACCAGCATGCGCACACGGTTGTGCATCCAGCCCGTTTCCCAGAGCTGGCGCATGCCTGCATCCACGATCGGAATGCCGGTCTCGCCGCGTTGCCAGGCGTGCAGGGCATCATCGTCCTTACGCCAGCGCACGTGATCGAACACGGGACGCATCGGCACCGTCGAGATGTCCTCGTTGTGGTAAAGGAGGTGATTGTTGAAATCGCGCCAGATTATCTCGCCGAGGAATTTGTCGATTGCGGAAGCGATGGCGGGCTTTTCATGGGTAATCGCCGTGGCAGCATGCCAGATTTGCCGGGCGCTGATCTCGCCGAAGCGCAGATGAGGCGACAGCATGCTCGTTCCGTCGACACCCGGTATGTCGCGCCCCTTCGGGTAATCGGCGACGATCTCGTCCAGAAAATGCGTGAGACGCTTGCGCGCGGCAGCTTCCCCGATGTCCCAGAAAGCGTCGATCTTCTGCGTCCATACGGCGCTGGTGTCGTCGGCAAGCGGCGTCGGTTCGATGTTCGAGGCCGCGCGGTTCTTGCTGGCGCGCGGCGCTGGAAGGGGAGCGTCAATCTCCTTTTCCCGCACGGCCCGCGCGAAGGCGGAGAAGACCTTGAACGGCGTGCCGCCGCCGGTTTTTACCGTCCATGGTTCCGCAAGCACATTTCCCGGAAAGGAGGTCGCGGCGATGTCGCGTGCTTTCAGCGCGGCCTTCACGGCGCTGTCGACCTCGCGCTGGCCAGGTTCGTAACGCCGATTCCAGACCACGGAGGAAGCACCCAGCCGCTTGGCCGTTTCAGGCACGACGCGACCTGCCGGTCCTTCCTCAACAAGAAGCGAAACCCCTATCCGCCGGAGTTGCTCGCTTAGCGAGCATAGGCTTTTGCCGAGCCACCACGCTGCGGCAGCGCCCGCATGCCGCTGGGCCCGGTCCGTTTCGATGACGTAGACGGCGACAACCGGATCGCGGCCGGAACATGCCGAATGCAATGCTGGGTTGTCGGAGAGTCTGAGGTCATTTCGAAGCCAGACCAGTGTAAGCCCGTTCATACGCACTCCCATTCGTCATAGAACGCGCGAACGGGCCTCTCCGGTCCGAGTTCTCCTGATGGGACATGTAAATCAAATTATGGCAGTGCAGGTCGAGGGGAATTTGGCGGAAAATAGGAAAATATTTTATCGCGCGCCACGCGCGTGGGGTGGGGATGACGGAGGAAGGGGAGGGCGTCAGTTCTTGCAACGTACCAACAGCCCCCATCATCCCCAAGCCAGGATCAGCCCTTGGGAACAGGCGTGTTGAGCAATTGCTGCTCCCACAGATACGCGATGCCGCTGCCGGCGAGGTGCTGAACGAGAATGTCGGTCAACCTGCCGGCTGTCTCAACACGGGCCCAATCACGCTGCCACTCGGCGGCGACCGCCAGCCAAGTCATCATATTGGCTCCGGCCGCGATCATTCGCTGGATCGCCATCTCGTGTGCCTCGACCGACACACCACCCGATGCATCGGTGACCACCGTCACGTCCCAGCCTTCGCCCAGCGCCTGAATCGCCGGCATCGCGACGCACACTTCGGTCCAGAGACCAGCGATGATGAGCTGCTTGCGGCCCGTGGCCTTTACCGCGTCCACGACCTTCTTGTCTTCCCAGGTGTTGATGAAGGTGCGGTCGATCACTTCCTGCCCGGGGAAAACATCGGTGATTTGCGGAAAGATAAGCCCGCCGCGTTCGGCGATCACGCTGGTCAGAATTGTGGGAACACCGAAAACCTTGGCTGCTTTCGCCAAGCCTGTCGCATTGTTCACCGCCATGTGCGGATCGTGACTGTTAAGGTTGGTAAGCTGAAAGGGCTGGTGGTCGATCAGAACGAGGACCGAATCCTCGGGGCGGAGAAGCGAGGCAAGGCCGTTACGAAAGGTCATGAATACTCCTCGGGTGCCGCCGCGAGTGAGGTTGGGGCCGACGGCACGGGCTAGGACGCGGACCTTGTCATTCCACTTTCCGATGCGGTAGCGCTCTGTTGTGCCATGCTGTGTCGCGAAACGGGGAACACCGAATTGGACATCGAAGAGCTGCGGACATTCGTGGAAGTTGCCGACGCCGGGGGCGTTTCGCCCGCGGCGCTCCGGCTTGGCGTGTCCAAGTCGATCGTCAGCCGTCGGCTGTTGCGGCTTGAGGCGGAACTCGGTGTCCAGCTTCTCGCGCGGTCCACGCGCGGGGCTGCGCTCACGGAAGCAGGGGCCACGTTCCGGGACTATGCAGCCCGGGTCTGCGCCGAAATCGACGTGGCTCGGGAAACCATCCTGCCCGAAGGCGACCTGCGCGGCCGCCTGCGGGTTTCTGCGCCGCTTTCACTTGGCCCGACGCACTTTGCTCCGGTGCTTGCGGACATGGCGCGACGTCACCCGCAACTCCACATCCAGACCTGTTACAGTGATCGCTTCGTCGATCTCATCGCCGAAGGGTTCGATTGTGCGATCCGTGTCGGCTATCTTCAGGACTCAAATCTGATCGCAAGACGTGTCGGTCCGATCTACGGCAAGCTGCTCGCGAGCCCGGACTACATCAAGGCAAATGGTGCTCCCGAAACGCCGGAGGAGCTTGTCGACCATCAGGCCCTGATGCAGGGCACCGAAGCCTGGCAAGTCATGGATGGCGACAAGATCGTGACCTTCCGTCCGCAAGGGCGTTTCAAGGCCGACAACGCTCCGGCCCTCGCGGCTGCGGCGGCCGCCGGGCTCGGCATCGCCTATTTGCCCGATTGCGTCACCCATGGCTATGTGGCGTCCGGCGCGCTGGTTCCGGTCATGACACGCTACCCGCCGCCTGAGGCTGGCGCCTATGTGGTTCGCCCGCCGGGTCAGCATCCCGCCCGAAAGGTGCGCGTCCTCACCGAACTGCTGATCGAGTATTTCGGACAGCCTCCGCACCTTGCCGTCGCCGTTGGCTAGCGCGATCTTCGTGCGTACAGATAAAACGAGAACCCCATGCGGTTTGCGGGGGCGACCGAACGGTCAGTAATCCCACTGCGCGCCGATGCCCACCTCGCTGCCGCCTTGCGGATTGGTAGCGCCCTGGGCCCGGATGTTGCGGGTGATGTCGATGTCGATGGTTGCCTTGGTCGAGCCGGGTTCGGTGCCCTGTTTCACACCGAAATAGATGCGGTCGTTCAGGCGCTTTCCGATGCCGATCTGGCCGCCTTTGCCGCCTTCCCCGGTGCCGACATCGAGCGAATCGACGCCGAGCGACTGGCGGATGCCGTCCATGACGCCGGGCCCGCCTCCCGAGAACTGCATGATGGTCTGTGCGACCTGAAGGGCCTGGCCGGCGGTGAGCTGGGCTGACGAGCGCCCGAACATCAGGCGCGCGATGACCTCGTCCTGCGGCAGGGCCGGTGTGGAGGTGAAGCTGATCTCCGGGGCCGAGGCGAGGCCACCCACCACGATGTTGGCGGTGACGTCGTTCGCGGCGGTCGAGGCGACGAAATCGAGACTGGGATCGAGCGTGCCGGTGAAATCGACCTTGCCGCGGGTGAAATCGAGCCTCTTGCCCATCACGTCGAACCGCCCGCGCCGCATGTCGAAGGCGCCGAGGGGTGTCGGGTTGGCGCTCGTGCCCGAAATACGGATCTCGCCGCCGAGCTCCGACTCCATGCCCATGCCGCGCACGAAGACATTGTTCGGCGCCGAGACGACAAGATCGAGATCGGCCGTGAACGCCGATGGGCTCCCGGCCGATTTCGGCGCCGTCTTCGCGGCGGCCCGTTTCTGCCGGTCCGGCGCGTTGACGTGCCGGACCTCCAGATTGTCCAGCCCTCCGGGCATGCGCTCGGGAATGATAAAATCGATTGTACGCACGTCGAGGCGGCCGTTGACCCGGGGGCGGCTGGCAAGCTCACCTTCCAGGGACAGAGTGCCGTCCGTCACGAAGCGCAGGAATTCGCTCTGTATCAGGGTGGCATTGGTGAAGCGAATGGAGAAGGAACCGGGGAAACCGCGCGCGGGATCGACTTCCGCCTGGCCCTCGACCGCGATGGTGCCGCCGTCGCGCGTATGCGCGGTGAGGCTGGACAGCGTCAGCCTCTTGCCGTCGCCTTCCGCGAGCGCTGCAATGCGATCGAGCGTGATACCGTTGACCGTGTCCTCGAATTTGCCGTCCGCGACACGGACCGTGCCCGCGATGCGTGGGTCGGTCTTCGTGCCGCCGATCCGTATGTCGAGCACAGCGGAACCGGACAGGCGCGCACCCGATGCCGCGAGCGTGGCATTGGCGAGCCCGAGCCCGACCGTGCCCTTGGCCGCGAGGTCGATCTGGCCATCCGCGATCGGGACGGAACCCTTGACCGAAACGCCCGACAAGGACGGGCCGCTGACGGCGAGATCGAGACCGGCACGGCCCCCTGTCAATTGGCCCTCCGCTTTGATGTCGAGCGGTCCGACGCCGGAGCGTGCGAGGTCCGGCAGGGACAGGCGCGAGACTGTGAGGCGATAAGAGCCTTCCGGGGCGTTTGCTGGGCCTTTGATCTCGGCTTTGCCGGACAGCGATCCTGTCAGCGGCAGGGATGGATCGACAAGCTGGGCGAGAGACAGGGGCAGCGACGATAGCTCGACAGTCAAATCCATGTCCTGACCGGCATGTCCGAGAACCTTGATCGAGCCGCTACCGGCGGACACGAGAAGGTTGTCGATGACGATTCCGTTGGCATCCAGAACGAAACGCGCCGGTTCCTTGAGCGTGATGGCATTGCCCGGCTTGGCGATCTTGAGCGCGTTGAGCGTGAGACTGCGTGTCTCTCCGTCACTCTCGAGCAGCCCGCCCGCGGAAATATCGGCGCCTTGCGCCCGCGCTTTCAGGGTAATGTCCGTACCGCCTGCGCCGGGGCTTGCGGTGAGGCTGGCCGATTCCACCGTGGTCGAGCCTGCCGCGACGCCGACGATGTCCGCAGACCCCTGGATGTCGGCGAGGTTTTGCGGATCGTGCAGACGAAGCGCGGCACGCGCGCTTGCGACCCGGATATCGTCGGCTGCGATGTCGGCCGCGTCGGCGTTCAGCTCGACGGTCTGAACGCCCGCTTCGTCCGTGAGCAGGATGCGCGATTTCAGCGTGCCGCCGAGCTTTTTCAGCGCAAAGGCCGAAAGCTCCGAGAGGTCGGGCGCGTCGATGCGGATCTCGCCGGTGACCGGCGCGGCTGGGTTCAGCGCAAGGGTTCCGTCGATGCGCGACGAACCGATCTCCAGCGTGAGGCTTTCGAGATGGCGCCGCACGTCGTCCGGCGATGTCAGGACGGCCTTGCCATCGACGGGCCGGCCGCCGACAAAGCCGGTGAGCGCCGCGGTCGCCGCAAGACGCGCCGTAAGATCGCGCGCGTTGACGTCCAGCGAAAGATTCTGGATCGGCTCGCCCATCGCCGTTCCATCCGCGATGGTGATCTTCGATGCGAGATCGAGGTTGTCGAGGCCGCCCGAGAACTTGGCCGTGCCCTCTGCGCGGCCGGCAAGGCGTTCGTCGAACTGCGCGAGGTCCGCGCTGATGTCGGCTGTAAGATCGGCGACAGACGCGGCGATGCGGCCATTGACCCGAACAGCGGCTCCGAACGCGGACAGGTTCAGATCGCGCACGGACAGGCCGCCATCGCTTTCCCGCCCGAGCGCGCCCTTGAGGGCAAATGTCTTGCGGCCTGCGTCGCGTCCGCGGCCATCGAGCGAGACCGCGAGCGCTCCATCCGCTCCGAACCGGGAAGCTGCGGCGAGGGAGACACGACTGAGACGGCGGCCCTTCGCTATGAGGTCCTCGGCCGCGATGTCAGCCGAAATCTCCGGTTGCCCTGGCGCGCCGCTTATGCGGACGTCGGCACTCAGATCGCTCCAGGCGACATCCGGCAAGAGGGCGGCGAAAACAGACGGCTCGGCCGCGTGAATCTTCGCTGCGAGGTTCAGGCGATCATCCTTCTGCGCGATATCGCCGGCGACGGAAACGCCGACACCTGCGGTGCGCAGCGTCAGGACAGTGACCTCCGTGCTCAGGTCTTCCGCGATCCGAAGATCGGTGTCGATCTCGGATATGCCATCGACAAAGGCTGCGAACTTGTCGGGGACGAGGCGCGCAATGTCGCCGCGCAGCTCTCCGAGCACGCGGGTGCGGTTGCCGTCGGCCTCGGTCCGGACGATGCCGGACAGCGATCCGCGTTCCCCGGCGGAGGCCGCGATGTCGGCGCGGAACGCATCGAGCGTGCCTTCGCCCGCGATTTTCAACTCGACCGGTGGGAGGTCCTCGATCTCAAGAAGCCGGGCGATCAGGCCTCCTGTCGATTCCCGCGCCGCGACGTCGAGCACGAGCATGCGCGAGGTGGGGACGTAGGACAGGTGGCTCGTGACGAGGCCATCGCCATCGAGGCGGCGGATGTCGAGCTGTGCGGAAAGGCCGCGCTCGGGTTCACGCAGGGCTGCCGAACCCGAAAGTGCGAGTTTTGCCGACGTGCCGAGGACATCCGTCCCGAGTTCGATCTGCGGCAAGGACAGATCGTCCACCGCGATGCGCAGACCGGGCAGGCCGCCATCGCTGTCGGATTGGGACGGCGGCAGATCGGGCTTGCGCGAGAGTGAAACGCGTGCGGCGCCGGCCGAGCGCACCGAGATTTCACCACCGAGGAGGGCGAGGGGGCTCCAGGTGAGGTGGACGTCATCAACCTCCGCGAAAGCCCCGCTGCTATCTGATGCCGTAATCCGCCCGATCCTCATATCGGACGGCACGAAACCCTCGATGCCGGAAATCTCGATTGTGAGATCCTCGGAGGAAGCGAGCGTGCCTGCCAGCGAGGCGAGGCGGCTCTTGCCCCAGCCGGTCTGCAGAACGCCGAACAGCGCGCCGAGGCCGAGAAACAGGAGCGAGAATGCGAGGACACCGAAGCGCAGGATGCGTCGGGTGCGCCGCATCAGAAGGCCTGCCCCACGCTGACATAGATCCCATAGTCGGAATCGTCCGGTCCCGGATTGAGCGGGAAAGCGACGTCGAGGCGGACGGGGCCGATGCCGGTGTAATAACGCAGGCCGAGACCGGCCGCATAGCGCATGTCTTCGAAATCCGGAACTTCGGACGCAAAGGCCGAACCCATGTCGACAAAGGGGACGATGCCGATCGTGTCGGTCAGCTTGACGCGCGCTTCGAAGGAGGCCGCGAAGTAACTCCGGCCGCCGATGATGTCGCCGTCGGCGTTGCGCGGGCTGGCGGACTGATAGTCGAAGCCGCGCAACGAGCCGCCGCCACCGACATAGAAGCGGCGCTGTGTCGGGATATCGAGGAGATCGCTGCCGAAGATTGTCCCGGAAGAGAGCTTGGCCGCGAAGATGTACTTATTGTCCTCATCGAGCGCACGATAGGCGGAAATGCTGGTGTCGAGCAGCACCGGACCGGCCCCGCTCTGGCCAAGATAGGCGAACGGTTCGACCTTCGCATTGAGGCGCACGCCGCGGGATGGATCGAGAAGCGAATCCGTCGTGTCGTAGGTCAGCGAGACGGGGACGCCGACGATCGTGTCGTCGCGATAACCGTCCGCGTCTTCGATCTGCGATTGCTCGAGATCGAGACCCACCTGGACATTCATTTCATCGTCGAAGCGATGACGCACGCCGCCGAGGAAAGTCGCGGCATCGCGGACATAGGCGTTCGTGACCTCGCGCAACACCGCAGCTTCGGCAACAAGATCCTGGGCCGGGGTGTAGATGCCCGGCTTGGTGAAACGCGCGGCGAGCTTGTAGCCGAACGGATCGGCGTCCGGCACGGACTCGATGTCGTCGCCGAACCATGACACCTGCGCGTCGAGACGCAGCGTTTCTCCGCCGCCGAAGAGATTGCGGTGGCCCCAGAACGTGTTGGCGTTGACGCCTTCCGTTGTCGAATAGAGCGTCCCGAAGCCGACATACCGCGGATCGCGCTCGCTGACCTCGACGTGAATCGGCAATGTGCCATCCGGGTTCAGCGTGTCCGCCTCGCGAAAACGCACCGAACCCATGGCCTCGTATTCGCTGAGCCGCTTGCGGACTTTGGCGAGGCGTTCCGCGGAATAAGGCTCGCCGGGGCGGATATCGATGCGCTCGGCAATGAACTCCGGCTTGAGGCCGGATGTGCCGGACACGGTGAAGGAGCCGAAACGGGCAGGCGCTCCGGGCTCGACCACGTAGGACACGTCGAGCCTTCCGGTCGCGTGATCGGCGACCACATCCTTGTCGACGATGCGCGCCAGTGCATAACCCTGATTGCGGAGCGCCTCGACGATCACGCGCTCGCCGGATGTAATGCGTCCCGCGCGGGCGTCCTCACCGGATTCCAGATCGACATCGTCGAGATCCAGCGTCGCGGTCAGATCCCGGTTTGTGCCGTCAACGACGCGGATGCCACCGAAGGTAAAGGTTTGTCCTGTCGTGACATCGATCTCGACCGGAACCGGGCCGGATCGTTGTGCCGCCTCGACGGCCGCAAACGCCTGTGGATCGCGCGGTGAAACGCCGGCGACGCGGATCGCAACGGTGCCCGCATAATGCGCTTCGCTGTACAGAGCGGCCATGATCCGCTCTTCGTCTGCGAGCGCGCGCTGAACAAGACCTGCGGCGCCGGACGGCGCGCTTGTTTTCAGACGTTCGAGATTGGATGCGTCTTCGACAGCGGATTCGACGTCGTCGTTGCCCGTGATGCGGATGTCGAGGGAATAGGCCACCGCGTCGGCGGCAGGTGGCTCATCCGGTTCGGAAGATGAAAAAAGGCCGGTCAGGCGATCAAGCAAAGAGCGATTGCTGGCTGCGGCGTCGTTCGCGGTCAGACTTACCGCAAACGTCGCTGCAACCGTAAGGAGAAGGACATGCGACGCCCGCCGCTGACCATGTCTGAACACATCCCCAATCACATTCAACGGGATAGCATAAAGAGCCGGAGCACCAAAGCTTCGAATGCCGTTGAGCTCTTGCGAGAATACATACCTACTCAGCGTCCACGAGGTGGAGACGCGCGGTCAATGTCTGAATTTTGGCCTGGAAACGGTCGATCCGAAGGGATGAATTCCGACTGATCGCGCCGTCTACACATTGCCTATCTAGGCTTGACCACTTCTGGCCGCCGCCGCGAAGTCGCGCGCCGCGGCAATAAAGGCTTGGAATGCCGCTGAGGAATTTCGTCGGTTCGGATAGTAAAGGCACAGCGGTGCAAGCGGCGGAGTCCAGTCCTCCAGAATGCGGACAAGCTTGCCGGCCGCGATGTCTTCGCGGACATCCGCCTCCATGAAGTAGCCGATCCCCACACCGTTCAGCACCGCGAGTCGTGAGAGGCTGGCCTCATCAAGCGTGATCGGGCCCTGCACGTCGATCTGCGTTGTTTCTCCGGCCTTCTCGAACGGCCATCGGTAAAGCGCGCCGTTGGGCAGGCGTACGCGAATGCAGGGGTGCCCAAGGAGATCCTGGGGGACCTGCGGCACGCCATTGCTGCCGAAATAGGCTGGGGACGCCACAACCGCGAAGCGCCGTGGCGGGCCTAAAGGAACTGCAATAGTGTCGCTTGGGACGAGGTCCGCACCGCGCACGCCGAGATCGAACCCGGCCGCCACGACATCCACCAGCCGTCCTTCGGTGACGAGGTCGACATGGACTTGGGGATAGCGTCGCAGGAACGCCAGGATGAGCGGCTCCAGAATTTCGCGTGCCGCCGTTGCAAAGGCGTTGATTCGCAAGGTGCCGGAGGGCGTCTCCTGCTGCGCGCGCGCCGTGTTCATCGCTTCATGAATGGCATCGAGCGCGGGGCCGACCTGATCGACAAAGGTTCGTCCGGCATCGGTGAGTGAGACGCTGCGCGTGGTGCGATTGAACAGCCGGATGCCAAGCTGCCGCTCAAGCTTGCCGATCGCATTGCTGAGTGCCGTGGTCGACACGCCGAGATCGAGCGCCGCGGCCCGGAACGACCCGCGCCGCACGATGGCGAGCACGGCCTCAAGTTCGATCAAGGATTGCCGCGACACTGTCCTGCCTTTCGCAATACTGCATGCTGATTTGTCCCGATTATCGCGCTCGATGTCTATCCCTAGATTGGCCTGGTCACACTCGAGGAGCCGACCAATGCCCATCAAATTGCCCATGCCCATCGCAGACTATGTCGACGCGAACGCCCGTCTCGATGTGGACGGCATGTTGAAACCCTTCACCCGCGACGCGGTGGTCCTCGACAACGGAAAGCGGTTCGAGGGCCAAGCTGAACTGCGGAAATTGTTCGAAGACGAAGTGGTCCCCGTCAGGGCGATCTTCACGCCGGATACCGTTCGCCAAGAGGATGGTCAGGTCGTGGCCGAAGGCCCTGCCCATGGCGACTTCAAGGGCAGTCCGATCCGCTTCACCTATCGCTTCACGCTTGAACGCGACGCGATCAAAGTCCTGGAGATCACGCTATGAACTTCAGGGCTGATCCGAGCGAGTTCGCGGGAAAGCGTGTGCTCGTCAGCGGCGGCACCAAGGGGCTGGGCCGCGCGAGCGTCGACCGCTTCCTGGCCGGCGGCGCCCATGTGATCACCGCCGCCCGCGGTTCCGTGGAGCCGCTCAACGGTGTTGAGTTCGTGCAGGCGGACCTGACAACGGCCGAGGGCGGGGAAACTCTGGCCAAGGCTGCGCTCGAGCGCTTGGGCGGTATCGACATCCTCGCTCACGTGATCGGAGGGTCGGCTTCACCCGGCGGCGGCTTTGCCGCTTTGACGGATGACCACTGGCTTGCGGAATTGAACCTCAATCTTCTGGCCACGGTCCGCCTTGATCGCCTTCTGGTGCCGCAGATGATCGAACGGGGCACTGGCGCGGTGGTTCTCCATCCAGTCGGTCTTGCCGCTTCCCGAGTCGACCACCGCCTACGCCGCCGCCAAGGCAGCGCTTAGGACCTACAGCAAGTCGATCTCAAAGGAGCTGGGACCGAAGGGCGTGCGGGTAAATTCCGTCTCACCTGGCTGGATCATGACGGACTCGTCTGAACACCTGCTGAAGCGTCTGCAGGCCGCCAATGGCGGGACGATCGACGAAGCGCGGCAGGTTGTCCTCGACAGTCTCGGCGGAATTCCGATCGGGCGTGCGGCGGAGTCTTACGAGGTGGCCGACCTCATTGCCTACCTGGCCTCGGAGCGCGCCGCTGCCATCCATGGCGCCGAGTTCGTCATCGACGGCGGCACCGTTCGGACCGTTTGAGGTTATCGCCCCTGCGTCCGCTGCGGGTCGCGGAAGGAGGAAGCGGCATTGCTGCCGGATGCTATCGGCAACCTCTGTCGGTCTGCATCGATCCCCGCGAGACAAAATGGAGCAGGCCAGCATAACGGGAGCGAGATGGACGTGGACGGCGACTGAGCAACAGCGAAACGACCGCCGAACCTACGCTCCGCCTCCGCCCGCATCCCTCATTCCCACTCGATCGTGCCGGGCGGCTTTGACGTGACGTCGTAGACGACACGGTTGATGCCGCGCACTTCGTTGATGATGCGTGTGGCGGCGCGCCCGAGGAAGTTCATGTCGAAGGGGTAGAAATCGGCGGTCATGCCGTCGACCGAGGTCACGGCGCGCAGGGCCAGAACGTGATCGTAGGTACGGCCGTCGCCCATAACGCCGACCGTGCGCACCGGCAGCAGCACCGCGAAGGCCTGCCAGATCACATCGTACAGACCGGCTTTGCGGATTTCATCCAGATAGATCGCGTCCGCCTTCTGCAGAATGTCGATCTTTTCGCGCGTGATGGTGCCGGGAATGCGGATCGCAAGACCGGGGCCGGGGAAGGGGTGGCGGCCGACAAAGGCCTCCGGAAGGCCCAGTTCGCGGCCCAGCGCCCGCACTTCGTCCTTGAAGAGTTCACGCAGCGGCTCGACCAGCTTCATCTTCATACGCGCGGGAAGGCCGCCGACATTGTGGTGCGACTTGATGGTGACCGACGGTCCGCCGTGGAACGAGACGCTTTCGATGACGTCCGGATAGAGCGTTCCCTGTGCGAGGAAATCCGCGCCGCCGATCTTTTTCGCTTCCGCATCGAACACGTCGATGAAGAGCCGGCCGATCGTCTTGCGTTTCTGCTCGGGGTCCGAAACGCCGTCGAGTTCCGTCAGGAACGTGTCCGACGCATCCACGTGAACGAGCGGTATGTTGTAATGATTGCGGAACAGGGTCACGACCTGCTCCGCCTCGTCCTTGCGCAGAAGCCCGTGGTCCACGAACACGCAGGTGAGCTGATCGCCGATCGCCTCATGAATGAGGAGAGCGGCGACCGACGAGTCGACGCCTCCCGAAAGTCCGCAGATGACCCGGCCGGTTCCGACCTGTTCGCGGATCTTGCGGATCGCTTCGTCGCGATAGGCCGCCATCGTCCAGTCGCCCTTCGCGCCGACGATCTCGCGCACGAAGTTGCGGATGAGCCGCGCGCCGTCCGGGGTGTGGACGACTTCCGGATGGAACTGCACGGCGTAGTAGCGCCGCGCCTCGTCGGCCACGGCGGCGAAGGGGGCACCTTCCGAGACCGCGATGACCTTGAAGCCCTGCGGCAGCGCTGTGACGCGGTCTCCGTGGCTCATCCAGACGGGATATTTGTGGCCGGTCTGCCAGACGCCATCGAACAGATGGCTCTCGGCGACGACCTCGATTTCGGCGCGCCCAAATTCGCGTTCGTGGCCCGCTTCCACCTGTCCGCCGAGCTGCGACATCATGGTCTGCTCGCCATAACAGATGCCGAGAACCGGAATATCCGCATCGAACACGCTCTGCGGCGCGCGCGGCGTGTCGAGTTCGGTCACCGAGGCTGGGCCGCCCGAGAGAATGACACCCTTCGGATTGAAGCTCTTGAACGCCTCTTCAGCTTTCTGCGACGGCACGACCTCGCAGTAGACGCCCTGTTCGCGCACGCGGCGGGCGATCAGCTGGGTCACCTGGGACCCGAAATCCACGATGAGGATGCGGTCGTGAGAAGCTTCGGCGGTCATTGCGGTCCGTTTGTGCGAGGCGAGGAAGGGCAGGTCAAGAGCGCTCCAGCAGCGCGACGAAAAAGCCGTCTGTGCCGCTGCGGTGCGGGGTGAGAAGAAGGGCGGAATTGTCGGCCGTCGCGTGGGCGGCAAGAGCGCCGAGCCCGGCGGCCTCGGCCGCTGTTGCCGCGGGAACGGCCGTGAAATCCGGGTGAGCTGTGCGGAAGGCGTCGATCTGCTTCTCGTTCTCCTCGGGCAGGATCGAGCAGGTGATGTAAGCGAGCCTTCCGCCGGGTTTCACCAGCCGGGCCGCTTCTGCGAGCACGGCGGCCTGCTCGCCTCGGCGCATTTCGAGCGCGTTCGGGCGCAGCCGCCATTTGGCATCGGGGTTGCGGCGCCAGGTGCCTGTGCCGGTGCAGGGAGCGTCGACGACAACAAGATCGGCGCGGCGTTCGAGGTCGGACAGCACATCTTCCTTGCCGCGCGGACTGCGGATCTGGAGATTGCTGACGCCCGCGCGCTGGGCGCGTTCGTGCAGCGGTGCGAGGCGGCGGATGTCGCGGTCGTGGGCGAAAAGCTGGCCCTTGTTGTCCATGCTGGCGGCGAGCGCCAGGGTCTTGCCGCCCGCGCCGGCGCACAGATCGATCACCTGCTCGCCGGGTTTCGCGCCTGCGACGAGCGCCGCGATCTGCGAGCCCTCATCCTGCACTTCGACAAGGCCCTTCAGAAAAGCGGGCTCGGATTGCACCGGCGGTCCGCGCCCGTCCGCGAGGAGCGGAATGCGGATGCCGAAAGGTGCAAACGGCGTCGCCTCGGCGCCGAGATGCGACAGCTCGGCCAGCGCTTCCGCGCGCGTGCCCTTCAGCGCATTGACGCGCATGTCGAGCGGCGCGCGCTCGGCCAGCGCCGCGCCTTCGTCGGCCCGCGTGTCGCCGAACGTGCCGAGGAGATGTTCGTCCAGCCATTCGGGGTAATCCCCCCGCACCCACTCGGGCGCGCCCTCGAGCGTGCCTCCGGCAATCGCGCGCCGTTCCGCGTCCGAGAGCGCGGGAGGGGCATGCGGGCTGTCGGCAAAGCTGGACGCGATGACATCCGCATCGAGGCCGCGCGTAAAGGCGAGGGCGCCTAGAACGAGCGCGTGCGGCGTCTCCGCACCCATGCGCCAGGCGAGCGAGGCGCGCTTGCGCAGCACGTCATAGACAAGGCTTGCAATGCCTGCACGGTCCTTCGACCCGGCGAAGCGATGCGACAGCCCCCAATCCTTCAGGGCATCGGTCACCGGGCGGCGGCGCGCGTCGAGATCGGCGAGAATTTCGATGGCAGCCTGTGCGTGCGCGGCGGGCTTCATAGACCAACAAACAGTTTCAGCAGCACATAGACCCACATGATCATGAGGATCACCGCACCGATGAAGAAAGCCCGAAAGCGTGCATGAAGATCATTGCGGCCCGTATGCACATAGGCGTGGATCGCGCGCATGACGACGAACAGCCAGGAGAGGACGACGAACAGAAAATCGGCCTGCGTGGTGATGAAGGCGATCAGCACCAGCACATAAAAGAGAACGGGCAGCTGGAACTGGTTGTGGAACGCCGCCGCGATCTGCGTCGGGCGCTCCGGCCAGCCGGTCCAGTTGCGTTTCAGCTCGGAGGCCGAAACCTGTCCCTTGCGAACCGCCGCAAACCGCGACCGCCCCATCCACACCATCAGAAAGAAGGTGAGGGCAACCTGTGCGAACACAGGCAGCAGCACGGTCTGTGGCGTCATGTGTGGTTACACCCTGCTCGGATAATTGGGGCTCTCGCGTGTGATCGTCACGTCATGGACATGGCTTTCACGCAGGCCCGCGCCGGAGATGCGTACGAACTCCGCCTTCTCCTGAAACTCTTTCAAATCCTTCGCGCCGACATAGCCCATCGAGGCGCGCAAGCCGCCCGCAAGCTGGTGCAGGACGCTGCCGAGCGGGCCCTTGTAGGGCACCTGCGCCTCGATGCCTTCCGGAACGAGCTTGTGGCTGTCCTTGATGTCCTGCTGGAAGTAGCGGTCCGCCGATCCCTGGCTCATCGCGCCGACCGAGCCCATGCCGCGATAGGATTTGTAGCTGCGGCCCTGATAGAGGAACGTCTCGCCGGGGCTTTCTTCCGTGCCCGCGAGAAGCGAGCCGACCATTGCGACATCGGCGCCGGAGGCGATGGCCTTGGCCAGATCGCCCGAATATTTGATGCCGCCATCGGCAACGACGGGGACGTCGTGCTTGTGGGCTTCCTCGGCGCAATCCATTACCGCGGTGAGCTGCGGAACACCGACGCCGGCCACGATGCGCGTCGTGCAGATCGAGCCCGGGCCGATGCCGACCTTGATCGCGTCCGCGCCGGAATCGATGAGCGCCTTGGTCGCGGAAGCGGTCGCCACGTTTCCGGCCATGACCTGAACCGAGTTCGACAGCTTCTTCACGCGCGCGACCTGATCGAGCACGTGCTGCGAATGGCCGTGCGCGGTGTCGATGACGACGAGATCGACCCCTGCATCGATCAGCATTTCGGTGCGCTCGAAGCCCTTGTCGCCGACGGTGGAGGCCGCGGCGACGCGCAGGCGGCCCTGGTCGTCCTTGTTGGCGAGCGGGTTGTTGACGGCCTTCTCGATGTCCTTGACCGTGATGAGGCCGGTGCAGCGGTAATCGCCATCGACCACGAGCAGCTTTTCGATCCGGTACTGGTGCAGAAGCTTCTTGGCCTCGGCCTGATTCACGCTTTCGGTCACGGTGACGAGGCGTTCCTGCGTCATCAACTCGGCGACGGGCTGGGCGGGGTTGGTGGCGAAGCGCACATCGCGGTTGGTGAGGATACCGACAAGCTTTCCGGCGCGGCCGTTGGGGCCGCGTTCGACCACCGGGATGCCCGAGATCGAATAGCGCGTCATCAGCTCGAAGGCTTCGGCCAGCGTCTGGTCGGGGTGGATGGTGACGGGGTTCACCACCATGCCGCTTTCGAACTTCTTCACGGCGCGCACATTGTCGGCCTGTTCTTCAGGCGTCAGGTTGCGGTGGATGACGCCCATGCCGCCGGCCTGTGCCATGGCGATGGCGAGGCGCGCCTCGGTCACGGTGTCCATGGCCGAGGAGAGGATGGGCAGATTGATGGAGATCGTCTTCGTCACCCGCGAGCGGATGTCGACCTGGTTCGGCATCACCTCGGAAAGGCCCGGGCGCAGGAGAACATCGTCGAAGGTGAGAGCTTCGGGGCCAAAAGCTGAAGTGATCAGGCGGGCCATGCCAACATTCCTTGTGTGTCGGATATGCGGACGGGCTTGCGCCTAAAGCGCCGGTCGCGACCGTCCGGGGAGTTGGCGAGGGTGCTTAGCATGTGCCCCCGCCGGGGGGAAGTCCCATCACGCCCCCTTGTGTGGGTTATCCTACGAAGGCACGACATGTTGATGGCCGTCGCGCGCCGTTTGGCTACTGGGAGAAGGCGGGAATCGGCCCTATAGAAGGTTCATGCTTCCTTCGCGCACCCTCGTTCCGCTGATCGTTGCCTGCGCGCTGTTCATGGAGAACCTCGATTCGACGGTTCTCGCGACCTCGCTCCCCGCCATCGCGAAGGATCTCAATTCCGATCCGATCCATCTGAAGCTGGCCCTGACATCCTATCTTCTCAGCCTTGCCGTGTTCATTCCGGCGTCCGGCTGGGTTGCGGACCGGTTCGGCGCGCGGATCATCTTCCGCCTCGCCATTTGCGTTTTCATGCTGGGCTCCATTCTCTGCGGCCTGTCGCAGAGCATCGAACATTTGGTTCTGGCGCGTGTGGTTCAGGGCATGGGCGGCGCGATGATGGTGCCGGTCGGCCGGCTCGTCGTGCTGCGCTCGGTGCCGAAAGCAGAAATGGTCGGCTCGCTTGCCTGGCTGACGATGCCGGCGCTGATCGGCCCTGTAGTCGGTCCTCCGCTCGGAGGTTTCATCACAACCTATTACCACTGGCGCTGGATATTCTGGATCAACATCCCCATCGGCGTTCTCGGCCTTATCCTGGCGACGATGTACATCCCCGATTTCAAGGGGGAGCAGAAATCGAAATTCGACAGCGTGGGCTTCATCCTGTCGGGGCTCGGGCTGGCCTCTCTTGTTACGGGCGCGACGGCCATCGGGCTCGACGTGCTGCCGCTCAGCGCAACGCTCGCCATTCTCGGCTGCGGAGTCGCGGCATGCGTGGGTTATGTGATCCATGCGCGGCGCACGCGCTTGCCCATTATCGATCTGCGCCTGCTGCGCATTCCCACATTCCGCGCCAGTGTCATCGGCGGGTCGCTCTTTCGCGTCGGCGTCGGTGCACAGCCTTTCCTATTGCCGCTGCTGTTTCAGGTCGGGTTCGGGCTGACGGCCTTTCAATCGGGACTGCTCACATTCGTCGCCGCGGTCGGCGCCTTCACGATGAAGGCGAGCGCGGCGCCCATCCTGCGCCGGTTCGGCTTCCGGCAGGTCCTGGTACTGAATGCAATCCTGAGCGCGGCACTCGTCGTGGTGCCCGGCTGGTTCGAGCCCGGCACGCCGCATGCGGTCATTCTGGCGCTGTTGCTGCTCGGCGGGTTTTTCCGCTCGCTCCAGTTCACGAGCGTGAATGCGCTCGGCTATTCCGATGTGGATCAGCGCCGGATGAGCCGTGCCACGAGCTTCATCAGCGTGGCGCAACAGGTGGCGCTGTCGATCGGCGTTGCGATCGGCGCGCTGACGCTCGAAGCGGCCATGAAAGCGCGGGGCGGAACGGAGCTCATCGCCGCCGATTTCCGCTGGGCGTTCGCCCTTGTCGGCGTGGTTTCGGCGCTGTCCTTCATCGCGTTCCTGCGGTTGAAGCCGAATGCCGGTGCGGAGGTCTCGGGCCACAAATTCGTGGCGCCTGACCCCGTTTCGAACATGCAGGACCGAGGCTGAGGAACTTATTTCACAGCCGCCGGTTCTTGACGCGGGAGGACCAAGCCATGATCCGACGTCTGCTGAAAGCTGCCTTCATGATCTGGGTCGCCAAGAAGGTTGCCCGTCACACAACACGCCGTGAAACCCGCCAGTCCCGTTGACGCAGACATCGCGAGGGGTCTGGACCATCCCAGACCGCCTCTCGGTTTTGCTCACTGTGCGGAAGCGAGCCATTTCTCGACATCGCCGCGGAGCTGCGCGTCGGCCTCACGGAAGTAATATTCCGAGACGATGCTGGGCGTCTTGATCCTGGAATTGATGCCGTCATTGAACGACATATGGATCCCGTCGCGCCCGGACATCTGGTGACACTGGGCGCAGGTGACGCTGGTGAATTGCAGCGCTTTCGCATCCATGCGTTTCGGATCGCGGAAGGTTTCCGGCGTCAGCGCATCGATCGCCGCTTCAAGCTCCTGCTTGCGCGCGCCACTGGCGGAAGACGCTGCATCGCGCAACTGGTCCATGTCATAGACCGACGAATAGAAGCCATAATCCACGCCGTGGCGCACCGTACGCACGGCGCGCATTTCGCGGGTGGTGTTTTCACGCTCCAGATTGCCGAAAATCCACACGCCCGTCAGCGTCGATGAAAACTGCACGCTGTGCACCGGCCGCGCCTTGGTGAATTCCTCGATGAACTTTTCGGTTTCCTCGTCGCCGCTACCGCTTTCGCGGGCTTTCGTCACCTGATCGGCGCGGGCGAGGAAATAGCTCTTCTGTTCCTCGCGCGTCTTCTCGTCCGCGGTGCGGTCAACGACGTCGAATTTCAGATGCAGAAACAGCTGCTCGACCGGCGTGTCCGGCTTTTCGGGGTTCATCATCTGATAGACGAAGCGGATCTGGGGCACGATGCGCTCGCCCTCCCAGTCATGATCGAGCTGCGCCTCCTGCGGCTTGATCGTCATGCCGACGAGCTTGAAATTGTCCGTATTGGACACATCAGCCACCACGTTCTTGATTGGCTGAAGATCGCGCCCGTGGGTGTAGATGTTCGTGGACGTGACATCCGAAAGCCGCAAGACGTCATTACCCGGCTCGCTTTCCGGGTCGAAGTCGGGCGTCGGCTTGCCGTTCAGGTAATCGAGCAGCATGCCGAATTCGGATGTCTTCAGAAGGCCGTTCAGCGGGTAATCCGCCCGCATCTGTTCCGTCGAATCCACCACGGTGTGACGCGGCAGGTTGAAATGGCTCAGCCCCTGCTGCGGGCGCGGCTTGTCGATGCTGTAATCGAAGGCATGGCCGTCCGGGTAATACCAGAGCGAATTGCGCTTCAGATCGTTGAGATCGAACGGCGTGCGCTCGTAGCCGCGTTCTTCCTTCATCGGATAGTTGACGGAAAGCTTGGCTTCGAAACGGTGCAATTCTTCCTGGGGGAAATCCTCGAGCGTCATGGCATCGCGATTGTCCCACATGAACTTCATCGGATCGAAATTCGGATCGGGATCGTGTGCGATGTGGCGCCCGCACTCGGCATCGGGCCGCAGCTTGGTGTAATGCTCGAGGCGCACCACGACGCGGTTGTAGCCTTCCTTGCGTTCCTTCTGGAACATCGTGTCGGGATATTCGCTGATGTGGCGCAGCAGGTAGGCGCTGTCGACCTTGCAGCCTTCCGGCGTTTCCAGCGACGAACGATGGTCGATATGGCGCGAATCTTCCCAGATGGCCGCTGGGATGAGCTGCGAGTAGCCGCCCTGATTGCCCTTCTGGTACATCGGATAAAGCGGCTCGGTCGCGCCAAGGCCGCTGTCGATGAACTCGTAATTATAGCCCGGCAGCGGAAAGCGCACGAGCGATTCGAAATATGTAATGACGTCGTAGACCGAGCCGGGGCGCAGCGACGAAGTGTTGCTCTGAAGGATTTTCGTCCTGTTCAGATTGTAGACCGTCTCGGCCACGAGCGGGCTGTTGACCGGCTCCTGGTTCTCGGGAGCCGAAAATCCGCTCGATGTGCCGAACAAGAGCCAGGAAGCCGAGAGTGCTGCAGTCCCCAGAAGCCCGCAGGCAAAAGCGTTCAAACCTCGTTTTCCGGTCATGTGTCCTCGTCTGGCGCCCGGAACATTGTCCTGATGGGCAATCTTTTGCATCGTTTCGGCGTGCAATCTAAGGTCAACAACAGGCGCCGTGAACCCGTCTTTAGGGAGCAGGGTTCACACCTGTGTGCTCAGACCGGTTGCTGCTGCATCTGAGACACAAGAAATTTGTCGATGCGATGACCTAACGGGCTCCGCGACCTCGAAAAGCCAGTTGTCCGAGGCATTCGCGGCTTGCGCAGGGAAAACGAGCGCGGGGGCGCCCAATAAAACAGAGAGGAGCTGTATAATTCGGTCGATCATCCGGCCGTGCCGAGACGTTACGCGGCGCTGTCTTCGCCGCCGCCGCGAAACCCGCTCGCCAGCACATAAAGCTCCGAGGAGCCGCTGCGGCTGGCGGGAGGCTTCACGTGCTTCACGTCCCGGAAGTTTTTCTTGAGCTGCATCAGAAGCTGGGTCTCTGTTCCGCCTGCAAGCACCTTGGCGAGGAAGCGGCCATTGGGGGCGAGAACCTCGCACGCAAACTCGACCGCGGCTTCCACGAGATTCATCGTGCGCAGATGGTCGGTCTGTTTGTGGCCGGTCGTGTTTGCAGCCATGTCGGAGAGAACGACATCGGCCGGCCCCCCCAGCATGGCTTTCAATTTGTCCGGGGCATCGGGATCGAGGAAGTCGAGTTTCGCGAAATCCATACCCGGGACGCTGTCCATATCGAGGATATCGATGCCGACGACTTTGCCGCGCGCGGGGATGCCGACTTTCGCCACAGCAACCTGGCTCCAGCCGCCGGGCGCTGCCCCGAGATCGACCACCCGGTCGCCGGTTTTCAGAATTTTGTGCTTTTCGTCGATTTCCATGAGCTTGTAGGCCGCGCGCGAACGATAGCCCTCGCGCTTGGCGCGCGAGACATACGGATCGTTGATCTGCCGCTGCAGCCATTGCTGTTGGGATGTCGTGCGCTTTTTCGCGGTCTTGAGGCGCTTGGTCAGGTCGCGCCCGCTGCCGCCGCCCGCGGCTCCGGCCCGGCTCATGAGGCCCTCTTTCCGCGCCACATGCCGTCGGCGCGCATGAGATCGATCAGCATTCCTTCGCGCAGGCCCCGGTCCGCCACGCGAAGGCGCGTGCAGGGGAAGGTGCGGCGGAAGGCTTCAAGAATGGCGCATCCGGCCAGGACGAGATCGGCCCGTTCGCGCCCGATGCAGGGATTGGCGACACGCTCGTCGTAGCTCATGCCGCGCAATTGTCCGACCACGTGATCGATCTGGGCACATTCCAGCCAGGCGCCGTCGACACGGCGGCGATCGTAGCGCGGCAGGTTCATATGTACGCCCGCAAGGGTCGTCACGGTGCCGGAGGTTCCGAGCATGTGCAGACGCGGAAGCGCGGCCTCCAGATGCTCACGCTCGGGGAAGTCGGCCAGCATGGGCACGACGTCCTGGACCATGGCCTCGAAAATCTCTTCGCTCACATCGACGCCGCCGTGACGTTCGGCAAGCGTCACGACACCGACCGGCAGCGAGATCCAGGAGCGGATGCGCGGCTCGCCGGTCAGGCCGCCTTTCGGGCGGTCGAGCCAGACGAGTTCGGAGGAGCCGCCGCCGATGTCGAACAGCAGAACCCCGTCGGCGTTCGGATCGGCCAGGGGCGAGCAGCCGAGTGCGGCAAGGCGCGCTTCGGTGGCGCGGTCGATGATTTCCAGCTCAAGGCCGGTCTCGTCGCGGACGCGGGCGGAGAAATCATGGCCGTTTTCTGCGGAGCGGCAGGCTTCGGTCGCGATCAGGCGCGCGCGCTTGACGCCGCGTGCCGCGATCTTGTCGCGGCAAATCTTGAGGGCTTCGACGGCGCGCGTGATGGCTTCGTGGGAGAGGCGGCCGGAACTGCCGAGACCTTCGCCGAGCCGCACAATGCGCGAGAAGGCGTCGACCACACGAAATCCGTCCCAGACCGGGCGCGCGATGAGAAGCCGGCAATTGTTGGTGCCGAGGTCCAGAGCGGCATAAAGAACCTCGGGCCGCCTCATCGGGGGCGCGCCAGCAGGCAGCGCCGCCGCCGATTGGCGCGGAGCACGGTCGTCCACCTTTTATCCTTCGGGAAGGGCAGCAAGACCTTTCGGCCGCGCCAGCTTCCAACGAGTACAGTTGCCATCAAGTCTACTGATCGTGACCTGCGGTGCAAGCCCATGAGCCTAAACACGACATCTTGCGAATTAATGCACGCGTGACGATCTGATTGCGGGCGGCTCCGGGACATGCTTCTGCTGAAGCCGCAAGAGGAGGAATGCCATGTCGGTTCAAGCCCCGGTTCGGCGCATTACGGCCCCCGAAATCGCGTCACGCAAAGGCGGCGAGCCCATCGTCACCCTTACGGCGTATCACGCCCACACGGCGGCGATCGCGGACGAACTGGTCGAACTCCTCCTGGTCGGCGATTCGCTGGGCATGGTCATGCACGGCCTGGAAACCACCGTGCCGGTCACGCTGGACATGATGATCAGCCAGGGCAGGGCTGTTGTGCGCGGCTCCCAGCGCGCGATGGTCGTGGTCGACATGCCGTTCGGCTCCTACGAAGCGAGCCCGGCGGAAGCGTTCCGGAACTGTGTGCACCTTCTGAAGGAGACGGGCGCCGGCGGCGTGAAGCTGGAAGGCGGCGTGCGCATGGCCGAGACCATTCGCTTTCTCACCGAACGCGGCGTGCCGGTGATGGGCCATATCGGCCTGACGCCGCAATCGGTGCTGACTCTCGGCGGCTTCAAGGCGCAGGGCCGCGACGAGAAGGATTGGGAGAGCATCCTGGCCGATGCCCGCGCGGTCGATGAGGCGGGCGCGTTCTCCATCGTCGTGGAGGCCGTGGCCGAACCTTTGGCGGCCCGCATCACCGAAATCGTCAAGGCTCCGACCATCGGCATCGGCGCATCGGCCGCCTGCGACGGCCAGATTCTTGTCATGGAAGACATGCTCGGCCTGAACGACCGCGTGCCGAAATTCGTGAAAAAATACGGCTCGCTGAAGGATCACATCCACGGCGCGATCAAGGGCTATGCCGACGACGTGCGCCAGCGCTCTTTCCCGGCGCCGGAACACACCTACGGAATGCGCAAAGCGGCAGAGTAAGGCTTCATCCGAGACGGCGCTTCGCCTCCTCAGGATGAGGATGTGGGCGCTGCTCTAAAGCGTTTCGTCCTTACGCCCCGAGCGCCGCGCGGATCTTTTCGGCATTGGCGGTCAGCACTTCGGGCTTTTCCATTTCCCCGGTCTGCGGGCGCAGCGGCACCCCTGCCATGCGCGGAACGATGTGGAAATGCAGGTGGAAAACGACCTGTCCGCCGGCTTCCTCGTTGAACTGCTGGACGGTGAGGCCGTCGCACTTCATCGCTTTCTTCACGGCCTTGGCGAGCGTCTGTACGACGCCGACGAGATAGCCAAGATCTTCCGGCGTGGCATCCAGAATGTTGCGCGCCCGTGCCTTGGGGATGACGAGGATGTGGCCATCGGCGCGGGGCATGATGTCCATGAAGGCCAAAACCTTCGCATCTTCGTACACTTTGTGCGACGGCAGTTCGCCGGACAGGATCTTCGCGAAGGGATTGTTGGGATCGTAGTCGGCCATTTGTTCCTCGAAGTTTCTCATTCGTCTTCGTTCGCGGATTTGTAGGGAGACTCCGCGTCCAGTTCCTCGCGGGCGAACTCGATCTGCCGCCGCTCGCGCTTCAGATAGTCGGCCGCCGCACGCTCAAGCCCGGGATGGGCGAAGGCATGCACCGACCGTGTAATGACCGGGCGGTAACCCCGGGCCAGCTTGTGCCCGCCCTGCGCTCCGGCTTCGACCCGCTTCAGCCCGCGCGAGAGCGCGAAATCCACGGCCTGATAATAGCAAACCTCGAAATGAAGGAATGCGTGTTCTTCAGTACAGCCCCAGTATCGGCCGAACAATGTGTCCCCGCCGATAAAGTTGAGCGCACCGGCGATGGGGTGCCCGTCGCGCATGGCGAAAATGAGGAGAATGCTTTCGGGCATGCTCTGCCCGATCTGGCTGAAGAATTCGCGCCTCAGATAGGGGGTGCCCCATTTGCGGGCCCCGGTGTCCTGATAAAATTCCCAGAAGACGTCCCAGTGCGTCTCGGTGATGTCGGCGCCCGTCACCCATTGGACCGTGAGCCCGTCGGCCAGCGCATCCCGTCTCTCGCGCTTGACGTTCTTGCGCTTGCGGGAGGCGAGGGAGGCGAGAAAATCGTCGAAGGTCGCCCAGCCTTCATCGTTCTCCCAGTGGAACTGGATGTCCGAGCGCGCCAGAAAGCCAAGCTCGGAGGAGGCCAGAAAGGCCTGTTCGTCCTCGGTGGTGAACGTCACATGGACGGATGACGCCTCGATCGTCCGCATCAGACCGATCAGCCCCTGTGCGAGCATCAGACGCACCTGCTCGGCGTGGGGGCCGGGTTTGACGAGAAGGCGCTGGCCGGTCGCGGGCGTGAAGGGCACGGATACTTGTATCTTCGGGTAGTAGCGGCCTCCCGCCCGCTCAAGAGCATCGGCGAAGGCGTGGTCGAAGACGTATTCGCCCTGCGAGTGCGATTTCACATAGGCGGTTGCGGCGCCCAGAAGCTCCCCGTCGTCTGCCTCGACGGCCAGATGCGCGGGCGCCCAGCCTGTTTCGGCGGTTGCAGAGCCTGATTGCTCAAGCGCCACCAGAAATTCGTGGGCGAGAAATGGATTGAAGGCGCTCTCGGCGGGATTGGCGCACGCATTCCACGCCTCCGCGGGAAAGGCGTTCATGTCGTGGATCAGCTTTAAGCGGAGTTTCGCCGTGGTGTCGGCCGTGTCGGGCATGGCTCCAACTTAAGCCTCAATCGCGCCGCGCCAAGGGCCGCACGTTCACGGTAGGAAGCCCTCGAAGATCATCTGGTCGGCGCAAAGGCCGGCACGGGCCTGTTCGGGCGGCGTGCGCACCGTCCAGGTCATGATCGGGGCGCCGGTGAAACGGCTGGCAACATCGACGGAGCGGCGCGGAAGATCGTGGACGTGCCACGAAATGAAATGGGGCTTCGTACGCGGCCAGTGCAGCAGATTGCGCAGCGCAAACCGCTTCAGCGGCGGCAGCGGCTTCGCCTCCGCGTCGTCATAGGCATAACCGATGATCCCGCGTGGCAGATCCGGCGCAGCGGCGCGCACGGCCGTCACCATGTCCGGATCGAAGCTCTTTGCCGCGACCGTCCCCTGATAGGAGGCCAGAAGCTCCGCGACGCGACGGGCGAGCCGCGTGTCGCCGTCCCAATGCGTCTTGATCTCGATGATCGCTGGAACGCGGCCATCGACCACCGCGAGAAGCTCGCTCAAAGTCCATAGACGGTCGCCGTAACCGCTGTTGGCAAGCACGATCTGCGTCAGCTCGGCGGCCGTGCGTGTCTTGACGGCACCCGTGTCGCCCGTCAGCCGGTCGAGATTGTCGTCATGGAAGACGACCGCCTCTCCATCGGACGTGATCTGTACATCGACTTCGAAACTGTATCCCGCATCGACGGCCCGCAAGACGGCAGTGCGCGAGTTTTCGATCACCCCCGCGCTTGCATCGTGCAGACCGCGATGGGCGATCGGGCGCTCGAACAACCGTGCGAGGTCCATGCTCAGGAAATCTCGAAAACCGCTTCGACTTCGACGCTGGCGTTGAAGGGCAGGGAGGCGACGCCGACGGCGGAGCGCGCATGGCGGCCCAGTTCTCCCAGCGCTTCGACAAAGAAGTCGGATGCACCGTTTACGACCTTGGGGTGCTCGCCGAAGGTCGGCGTGGCCGCGACGAAGCCGACGACCTTCACAAGCTGCACGATCCGGTCGAGATCGCCGTCGAGAGCGGCGCGCGCCTGGGCGAGCACGTTCACGGCGCACAGGCGGGCCGCGTCAGCGGCTTCTTCCACCGAGGGGCCGTTGCCGAGGGTGCCTGTGAGGCTCGGCTTGCCATCCTTCATCGGGAGCTGGCCGGAAATGTAGAGATAATTGCCCGTGACCACGGCCGGCACGTAGTTCGCGACCGGCGCTGCAGGCGTCGGCAGCGAGATGCCAAGTTCGGAAAGGCGCTTGTCGATCTGGCCGGTCATAGATTCCCTCCACAATTCCCGGCGGCTGTCATCGCCCAGTCCAGCTTTGGACGCAAGTCAGCCTTTGTTTCGGAAGCCGATGCCGCGTCCGACGCTTTCCACGCCGAACTTGCTTCGGATGCGGTCGATTGCATCTTCAGCGGCGATGCGGCGCTTGAGGTCGGGATCGATGAGGTCGGGCGGATCGGCTTCGACGATGGGATGGAGATCCTCGACACCGATGCCGATAAGGCGGAAACGCTCGCCCTGCGCTTCCGGCAGCAGCATGTCGCGCCCGGTGTCGAAAATGCGCCCGGCGAGGCGGGTCGGGCTGTCAAGTGTTCGCGAGCGCGTGCGGGTCCGGAAATCGGATGTTTTGAGTTTCAAGGTCACGCGCGTGCCGGAAAACTCCCCGGCCTTGAGCCGTGCGGACACACGCTCCGACAGGCGCCAGAGAATTTCGGTCAATTCCCGCGCGTCCGAGATGTCCTGGTTGAAGGTTGTTTCGGCGCTGACGCTTTTCGTCTCGCGCTCGGAGCGCACGGGGCGCATGTCCTCGCCATGCGCGAGTTTCCAGAGGTGAAGCCCGAAGCCGCCATGCGTCCGGCCGAGCTGTTTCGGATCCGCGCGGCGGATGTCGCCGACGGTGTAAAGACCTTCGCTTTCGAGCCGGGTGCGCGCTGCGGCTCCGACGCCGGGCAGGATGCCGACCGGCTTGCTGTCGAGAAAGGAAACAGCGTCCTGACGGCCGATGGCGGCAAATCCTCGGGGTTTGTCGAGATTGGAGGCAATCTTGGCCAGAAACTTGTTCGGAGCGAGGCCTACAGAAACGCTGATTCCGATTTCTGAGACGATGCGGTTTGCAAGACGTGCCAATACACGCGCCGGTGACATTCCATGCACGCGCTCGGTGCCGGAAAGATCGAGAAAAGCCTCGTCGATGGAAAGCGATTCCACCAGCGGCGTCAGATCGCGCATCATTGTTTTCACCTGACGGCCGACCGCGGAATATTTCGTGAAATTCGGTTTGATGACGACCGCATCCGGGCAAAGCTTCAGGGCCTTGAACATCGGCATGGCCGAGCGCACCCCGCTGATCCGCGCGATGTAGCAGGCGGTCGAGACCACCCCCCGTTTGCCGCCGCCGATGATCACCGGCCGGTCGCGCAAGTCCGGGTCGTCGCGCTTTTCGACGGAGGCGTAAAACGCATCGCAATCGATATGCGCGATCGAAAGCGTGTCGAGTTCGGCATGCCGAAGCAGCCGAGGGCCGCCGCAGGACAGGCAGCGCGGGCCGTCGCCGACGTCTGCAAGGCAGTCCCGACAGAAGCCCGGCATTGGCGTCAGTCCGGCGACGGGCCTGCCAGCGCGTGCCGGGCCCTGGCGATGGCATCGGGTTTGAGACGTGCCTCGGCGGCAAAGGCGAGCAGCAGGTTTTCGTCGCCCAGAATGTGGTCGAGCACGCCCGCGAGAAAGCCCGGCTCCTGCGCCGCCAGCCGAATCGTCTGCGGGTCGATCCCGGTCAACGCGAGGAAGCGCCCGAGGCGTTCCATGTCCTGCGCAAGGAATGTGAGAGCACCGATAGCTATCTCATTGGCTTGACTTGATTCTTTCATTTGTCTGTCAAGTTTCATGCTGGGGATTCGCGGTTCATAAACAAATAGCCTGTAGTATTTTCTTCAACAGCAACGAATTCGCTCCGACCCGGTCGATTCACCGGCTGGGAGCGATCGGGGGATCTATGGCGAAGACTGTTCTCATCGTGGAGGACAATGAGCTCAATATGAAGCTCTTCAACGATCTCCTCGAAGCCAATGGCTACAGCGTGATCCAGACCCGCAACGGCGTCGAAGCGGTCGCCCTGGCGCGCCAGCATCGTCCGAACCTCATTCTCATGGACATTCAGCTTCCCGAAGTGTCGGGCCTCGAGGTCACGCGCTGGCTCAAGGAAGATCCCGACCTGAAGGCGATCCCCGTCGTGGCTATTACAGCCTTTGCCATGAAGGGCGACGAGGAGCGCATCCGTGAAGGCGGGTGCGAGGCCTATCTTTCGAAGCCGATCTCCATCGCCAAGTTTCTTGAAACCGTACGCCACTTTCTTCCGGATTGATCCATGCCCGCGCGCGTACTGGTGGTCGATGATATCCTCGCCAATGTAAAATTGCTCGAGGCGCGGCTTTCCGCCGAATATTTCGACGTGGTGACGGCCATGAGCGGCCCCGAGGCCCTTGATGTCTGTGCCCGGACGCAGTGCGATATCGTCCTTCTCGATGTCATGATGCCCGGTATGGACGGGTTCGAGGTGTGCCGCCGCCTCAAGGCCGACCCCGCGACGCATCACGTTCCCATCGTCATCATCACCGCGCTCGACCAGCCGGCAGATCGCATAGAGGGGCTTGAGGCAGGGGCCGACGACTTCCTGACCAAGCCGGTTTCGGATGTGGCGCTGTTTGCGCGGGTGCGCAGCCTGACGCGTCTGAAAATGATGACGGACGAACTGCGCATGCGCGCGGTCTCCGGCCATCAGATCGGGATGGAGGCGGTCGCCGCCGACACGATCCTCGACGACGGTTTGAACGGACGTGTTCTGGTGGTCGACGACAAGGCCGCATCCCGCGAACGCATCGAGCGCGCGCTGCGCGACCGGCAGAATGTCGAGTTCGAAGCCTCACCGGAGGAGGCGCTTTTTCGCGCTACGGAAGACGAATACGATCTGCTGATCGTCAGCCTTGCCTTCGCCGAATTCGATGCGCTGCGTCTGTGCAGCCAGCTTCGGTCAATGGAGAAAACGCGTCACCTGCCGATCCTGCTCATTGCCGAGCAGGAGGACACGGGCAGGGTGCTTCGCGGTCTCGATATGGGCGTGAACGATTATGTGCTGCGCCCGATCGATCCGAACGAGCTCATCGCCCGTGTCATGACGCAGATCCGGCGCAAGCGTTACGCCGACCGCTTGCGCACCAACTACCAGCAGAGTCTTGAACTCGCTCTGACCGACCCGCTGACCGGCCTGTACAATCGCCGTTACATGGAAACGCATATCGAGACCTTGGCCGAGCGCGCCCGGCAGAGCCACCGCCCGTTCAGCCTCGTGATGCTCGACATCGACCACTTCAAGCCGGTCAACGATACTTACGGCCATGACGCAGGCGACGAGGTGCTGCGTGAATTCGCGCTGCGTATCCAGCACAATCTCCGGGGCATCGATCTCGCTTGCCGTTTCGGCGGGGAAGAATTCGTGATCGTCATGCCCGATGCGGACATCGCTACGGCGCAGGCCGTCGGCGAGCGTCTGCGCGCCTACGTTGCCGCGGCGCCTTTCCTCGTGTCGAACGGCGAAACCCGACTGGATGTCACAATATCCGTTGGCGTTTCGACGCGTCTCGATGGCGACCGGCCCGAGATGATCCTGAAGAGGGCAGACGAGGCCTTGTATCGGGCCAAGCGTTCGGGCCGGAATAGGGTCGTCACTGCTGCAGCATGACAGCAAGATGCTTGCCGCGGTAAGCTTAAATTTTTAGGTTTACAAGCGTGCTGCTCTACTAATTCGCTAATTCCATTGCGCGAAATTGATTAAACTATAATCTTAGGGTGCATTCAGGGCCGGACTTGTCCGGCACCTGATGGACTTCACGGAACAAACAGGTCCGCCGCATCTCCTGTGTTGCGTGAGGTTGGTCGGTGGGAGTGGTCTGGTGGCCTCAAACTGATGGCCGCTCCCCCGACCCCCAATTTCCCAACAAAAAAGCCGGTGCTGAGCACCGGCTTTTTTGTTTCAATAATCGGGCCTTGGCCGGATTACTTGATCTTCGCTTCGCGGAATTCCACGTGCTTGCGCGCAACCGGATCGTACTTCTTGAGCACGAGCTTGTCGGTCATCGTGCGCGCGTTCTTCTTGGTAACGTAAAAGAAGCCCGTGTCAGCCGAGCTGATGAGCTTGATCTTGATCATGGCGGACTTTGCCATCGTATAAAACCTCGGCTGGCGCCCAAGGGCGCACGGAGCAAATCGGAAGCGCGCAACCTACGCATCGCGGGCGGCAAGTCAAGGCTGAGGGGCCACAAAGTCCCGGAAAGCGCTAGATTTCGAGGCGATGGAGCACGCCGCCGCGCGAGCGGAAGAACGGCACCGGCGCATCGGAATCGATCCCCGTTTCAAGCCGCAGCTGCAATTCATCGAGGACGATGCGGGTGATCGCGTGGAGGTTCATCTCCCGCGTTTCCTCAAAAGTCGCCCAGCGCAGATCGACGAGTTCCGCATCCGGATGGATCGTGCCCTCGAAGCTGAGGCACACCCGCGAGGCATCGGCGGCAAAGAACCGGGTGTCGTAGCGGCGTGAGAGGCCGGGCGGTGTCACCGAGCGCGCAACCAGCCAGATATCGTCGAGGGTCGGCGTGACGCTTTTCTCGGCGAACAAGGACCAGTCTCCCTGCAAAGGGCCCTTGGGCGGGGTCAATTCGCCAACCATCAGGCCGGTCTCCTCCGCGAGTTCGCGGATGGCGGCAAGTGCATAGGCACGCGCACGGGCCGGGGACGGCCGGGATACGGCACGCTGAAGGTGCGCTTCGACATGGCCGCTCAGGCGGCCCAGAGCCAAAACGCGGGAATCGTAGGCCTCGACCTTACCTCCCGGAAACACGAAATAGCCTGGCATGAACGCCAGATTCCGATGGCGCTGCCCGAGCAGGATGCGCGGTTCGGCCCCCGACCGATCGACAAGAATAAGCGTTGCGGCGTCGCGCGGGTGGCGCTGCGAGGGGTGGAAGGCCGGGCGGGGCTGATCCGTCAGTCCCGGATTCATGTCCGAAACAAGCCAGTTCTGAGCGAGGTTCAAGTTCCGGCAACCGGCTTAAGTTCGGGCGCGGGTTCGAGCGCCTCGGGTGAGTTCGGATCGAAACCGTGCATCTTCAGCGCCCATTGAAGGCCGATCAGCGCGCCTTTCACGGGCGGCAGCAGAAGAAGGCAAAGAGCCGCAGTCAGCGGCAGCCAGATGGCGGCCTGCAGGTAGAGATCGAGCGGATAGTTCTTTTCTATCACCAGAACGAGGCCGACGAGGATGTGGCCGACGATGGTGATGACCACATAGGGCGGGGCGTCGTCGGCGCGATGATGATAGAGCGCCTCGCCGCAGGCCGGGCAGTGATTGTTCACCTTTAGGAAGGCACGAAAAGCCTTTCCTTCTCCGCATTTCGGGCAGCGCAGCCGCAGTCCACGGCCGACAGCCGCCGAAATTTTGCGAGGGGTGGTCTCGTCGCTGCTCGATGCCATCAGCGTCTTGTCCTCTGGCCTGGGCGTTTTGGGCGCTCATCAGCCCGGCTGCGCCTTTGGCCGCGTTTTCCGCGTCCCGGAGGCTTCATCTTGCGCCCCTTAGATAGGATTTCGAAGCGCAGGGCACCAGCCACGGGCGCCGCTTCAACCAGCCGCACCTCGACCTCGTCACCAAGGCGGAAGCCTTCGCCTGTCCGCTCGCCGATCAGCGCGTGCTGCGCCTCGTCGTGGACGTAATAATCCGTGCCGATGGTGGAGGCGGGGATAAATCCCGAAGCGCCGGTCTCGGCGAGAGAAACAAACAGCCCCGAGCGCGTGACGCCTGAGATTCGTCCCGCGAATTTGGCGCCCACGCGGTCGGCGAGGTGATGGGCAATGAGGCGGTCCACGGTCTCGCGCTCCGCCGCCATCGCTCGGCGCTCGGCCGCAGAGATCGACGCGCTGATTTCCGCAAGCTGGGCAGGCGTCGTCGTCGCGGGCAGGCCGTCTTCACCGAAATCGTGCGCGCGGATCAAGGCGCGATGGACGATCAGGTCCGCATAGCGGCGGATCGGCGACGTGAAATGTGCGTACTTTTTGAGGTTCAGGCCGAAATGGCCGTAATTCTCGGCGGAATATTCGGCCTGCGCCTGCGAGCGAAGAATGACCTCGTTGACGATCTGCTGGTGCTCGGTGCCCTCGACCTGCTTCAGCACGCGGTTGAAATGCGCCGGCTTCAACGTCTCGGACGGAGCGAACGGGATGTCGAGGCTTTCGAGGAATTCCCGCAGCGCGACGGCTTTCTCGAGCGAAGGTGCGTCATGGACACGGAAAATCAGCGGCGTTCGCTTCGCGACCAGCGTTTCGGCTGCGGCCACGTTCGCCTGGATCATGAACTCTTCGATGAGGCGATGCGCGTCCAGCCGCGGCGGCACGATAACCCGCGACACCGCGCTGTTCTCGTCCAGCAGGATCTTCCGCTCCGGCAAATCGAGATCGAGAGGACCGCGTGCATCGCGCGCGCCGCCCAGCGCCTTGTAGGCGGCCCAAAGAGGCTTCAGGACGGTGTCGAGGATGGGGCCTGTTACGTCGTCGGGCACGCCGTCGATCGCGGCTTGCGCTTGCGGATAAGCGAGCTTGGCCGCCGAGCGCATGAGAACGCGGTGAAAACTATGTCCCTTCTTCTTGCCGTTCGCATCGAAAATCATGCGTACGGCAAGGGCCGGGCGGTCTTCATGCGCGCGCAGCGAACACAGATCGTTCGAGATCCGTTCCGGCAGCATCGGCACGACGCGGTCCGGGAAATAAACCGAATTGCCGCGCAGATAGGCTTCGCGGTCGAGCGCTGTTCCGGGCTGCACATAGCCCGACACGTCTGCAATGGCGACGGTAACGATGAAACCGCCGGGATTGTCCGCAGCGGTGTCCGGTTCGGCATGGACCGCGTCGTCGTGGTCCTTCGCGTCGGCGGGATCGATGGTCACCAGCGGCAGCGACCGCCAGTCCTCGCGGGTGCCGAGCGTCGCGGGTTTGGCGGCATCGGCCTCCGCCAGCACCTCTTTGGGAAACACGTTCGGAATGCTGTGCGCGTGGATGGCGACGAGGCTGATCGCCTTTTCGCTTGTCAGCGAGCCGAGCTTTTCGCGCACGCGCGCGGTCGGAGCGCCGTAGCGGCCCTGCTTGAGAATATCGACGGAAACGAGATCGCCGTCGTCTGCGCCGCCTTCCTCGCCGGGCGCGATTTCAAGCGTGCGTCCGAGCTTCTTCTTGTCGACGGGCTCAATGAAGCCGCCTCCGCCGCGCCGCGGACGGAAAATGCCAAGTTGCCGCTCGCTTTCGCGGGTCAGAACCTTGATGACGCGGCCAAGGTAATCGGGCCCTTCATCGTTGTTACGCTCCGTGCGCAGCAGCGCACGGTCGCCGACGCCCGGCGCAAATTCCGGCTTCTTTCCCCGGCGCGGAATGACGACGAGAATGCGCGGCGGCGCACCGAATTCGTCCTCGTTCCATTCGGTTGGAATGGCGATGAGGTCGCCATCGTCGTCGCGGGACTGGATGTCGGCCAGCACAACGGGAGGCACATGCCCAGGCTTGTGCATACGGCGGTTTTTGCGGCTGACGGAGCCTTCCTGCTCCATCTCTTTCAACAGCGCCTTCAGCGCGATCTTCGCCGCGCCGCCCTTGATGTTGAAGGCCTTGCCGATTTCTCGCTTGCCGACCTTGCCCGACTGGCTGGCAATGAAGGCCGCGATATCTTCCTTCGAGGGTAGTTCGGGGCTTTTTTTCGGGGCTGCCAAATAAGTTGTCCGTCAGGTCGCGGCGCTGGCTTTGGCGGACTTCTTCGCCGGGGGCTTTTTTGCAGCTGCTTTTTTCGCCGGAGCCTTCTTCTTGGCAGCGGGCTTTTTCGCAGCTGCTGCAGGCTTCGCTTTCGCCACCTTGCCGCGTTTTGCGGACGGTCCGGCCTCTGCCTTCGCCGCGATGAGCGAAATCGCTTCCTCAAGCGTCAGCGTGTCGGCATCGCGGCTGCGGGGAATCGTGGCGTTGATCTTGCCATGCGTGACGTAGGGACCGAACCGGCCCGCGCGCAGTGAGATGGGACCGCCATCGGGGTGATCGCCGAGAACCTTGGCGGGCGCGCCGAAGCGTCCGCGTGCGCCGCCGGCCTTCTTTTCGGCGATCACGGTCACGGCGCGGTTGAGGCCGACCTCGAACACTTCGTCGTCGGACTGAAGGTTCGCGTATGTGCCGTCATGCGCGACGTAGGGTCCGTAGCGGCCGATGCCCGCAACAATCGGCTTTCCGCTTTCCGGGTGCAGCCCGACCTCGCGTGGCAGTGCGAGGAGAGAAAGAGCTTTTTCAAGATCGATCTCGGCCGGCGGCCAGCCCTTCGGAATCGAGGAGCGTTTGGGCTTGTCGCCCTTCTCCACGGCTTCGCCGAGCTGGATATAGGCGCCGAAGCGTCCGTCGCGCACGGAGACATCGAGACCCGTTTCCGGGTCCGGTCCGAGCACACGCACGCCATCACCGCCGACACCGGCCTGGTCTTCCGCGCCGTTTGCCGGCGTCGCAAGCTGGCGGGTGTAGCGGCATTCTGGGTAATTCGAGCAGCCGATGAAGGCGCCGAATTTGCCGGTCTTCAGCGACAGGCGTCCGGTTCCGCACACCTGACACTGGCGCGGATCGCCGCCATCGGCACGCGCCGGGAAGATGTGCGGTCCGAGAAGCTCGTTCAGCGCTTCAAGAACTTCGGAGGTGCGCAGATCCTTCGTGCCGGAAATGGCGGCGTGGAAATCGCGCCAGAAGTCGCGCAGGACCTCTTTCCAGTCTAGCTCGTTGTTGGAAATCAGATCGAGCTTTTCTTCGAGGCCCGCCGTGAAATCGTATTCGACGTAACGACGGAAGAAACTTTCGAGGAAGGCGACGACGATGCGGCCCTTGTCCTGCGGGACGAGGCGCTTCTTGTCGAAGACGACATAGTCGCGGTCGCGCAGCACGCCGAGCGTCGATGCGTAGGTGGACGGGCGGCCGATGCCGAGCTCTTCCATCTTCTTGACGAGGCTTGCTTCGGTGTAGCGCGGCGGCGGCTCGGTGAAATGCTGCGTCGCCTTGATCTCGCGGCGGTCGAGGTCGTCATGGGCCGCGAGCGGTGGCAGGCGGCGACTGTCCTCGTCGTCCGAATCCTCGTCCTGGCTTTCCTGATAAAGCGCGAGGAAGCCGTCGAATGTCATGACCGTGCCGGTCGCGCGCAGTTCCAGACCGCGCCCGGCCGCATGGGCGACGATGTCGGCGGTCGTGCGTTCGACTTCGGCCGATTCCATCTGGCTTGCGACCGTGCGCTTCCAGATCAGTTCGTAGAGCGCGAACTGGTCGGGATCGAGCATGCGTTTCACGTCCGCGGGGCGGCGCGTGACATCGGTCGGCCGGATGGCTTCATGGGCCTCCTGCGCGTTCTTCGCTTTTGTCTTGTAAAGACGCGGTACGGCGGGAAGGTAGCGACTGTCGTAATTGCGGCCGATATAGCCGCGCACCGCCGAAACGGCCTCAGGCGCGATCTGCACGCCGTCGGTTCGCATATAGGTGATGAGACCGACCGTCTCGCCGCCGATATCGATGCCTTCATAGAGGCGCTGGGCCGTCCGCATCGTATTTGTGGCGGACATTCCGAGCTTGCGGGAGGCTTCCTGCTGCAGCGTCGACGTCGTGAAGGGCGGCCAGGGATGGCGCTTGCCGGGTTTCGATTCGACCGAAGCAACGGTGAACTTTGCAAAATCGAGCGCGCGCTTGAAGGCTTCGGCTTCTTCGCGGGTGCCGACATCGAGGCGCGTGATCTTCTTGCCGTCGGCGCCGACCAGCCGGGCGTCGAAGGTTTCGCCCTTCTTCGTCGCAAGCGCGGCGACCAGCGACCAGTATTCCTGAGTGACAAAACTCTCGATTTCGAGTTCGCGGTCGCAGATCAGGCGCAGAGCGACCGATTGCACGCGACCCGCCGAGCGCGACCCCGGCAGTTTGCGCCAAAGCACCGGCGACAGCGTGAAACCCACAAGATAATCGAGCGCACGCCGTGCCAGATAGGCATCCACCAGCGCAGCATCGATCTCGCGCGGGTTCTTCATCGCTTCCAGCACCGATTGCTTGGTGATGGCGTTGAAAACGACGCGCTCGATTTTCTGGTCCTTGAGGACTTTCTTGTCCCGCAGGATTTCCAGAACATGCCAGGAAATCGCTTCCCCCTCACGATCGGGGTCGGTTGCGAGGATCAGACGGTCCGCGCCTTTGACGGCCCTGGCGATGTCCGAGATACGCTTCTGGGCTTTGGCATCGACTTCCCAAAGCATGTGGAAGTCCGCATCGGGGTCGACCGAGCCGTCCTTGGCCGGAAGGTCGCGGACGTGCCCATACGAGGCCAGAACCTCGTAGCCGGAGCCCAGATATTTGTTGATCGTCTTGGCCTTTGCAGGCGACTCGACGATGACGACGTCCATGCGTTTCTCGGTTTCAAAAGCAAAGCCGGGCGAGCCCGTGGAGAGGGCGGAACATGGTGAAGCGCAGCCGCGCTGTCAAACGGCGACGGTTCCACAAGGCCCGCCACCTCTCATGGTTGTGTTGCATCTATCGTTGCAATCTAAGATATATATGGGCTAAGCGGACAACCGGAAATGGTGGAAAAGGGATGCGAAGCCATCCCACTCAGGAAACGGGATTTTTGGGGCTGGACATGGATTCGGGCGGGCACGGCGACACGGCAACTCCTAACGCGGGCAAGACAGAAACCGCGCGGTACATCGCTGAAATGACACAACAAATGTCCCTTATGGCCAAACGCGCCGATCTGGAAATCATTGCCTATCTGCTGGAGCTTGCCCGGCTTGAAGCCGAGGACACCGCCCAGAAGGGCGAACTCACATAAGGCTGACGCGGCCTCCGGCATGCCGTTCGAGACGGCCGGCAAGTTCTAGCTCCAGCAGGACAAGCTGGACGCTTCGCGCGGGAGCTTTGGACAGACGAACAATCGAATCGACATGTGCTGGAGAGGGCCCGAGCAGATCCAGGATTTGCGCGCGGACGGCATCTTCGCCACCTGATTCGGCGGATGGCTCGGCTTCTTCGGCCAGCGGAAACAGATCAAGGCTTGGCTGCGACCATCGCAAGGAAGGCTCGATCGCCTCGAGCACATGTTCGGACGACGTGATCAACGTCGCGCCATCGCGCAGAAGGCGATTCGAACCTTCGCAGCGCGGGTCGAGCGGGGAGCCGGGCGCCGCCATCACCTCGCGTCCCATCTCATTGGCAAGCCGCGCAGTAATAAGTGAGCCGGAGCGCAGCGCAGCCTCAACGACGACAACACCGCGTGAAAGACCCGCAATGATGCGGTTGCGGCGCGGAAAATCGCGTGCCCGCGGCTCCCAGCCAAGCGGCATTTCCGAAACGGCGGCACCGCCGGTGGCAACGATTTCGCGAAGCAGGGATTCGTTCTCGGCGGGATAGATTCGGGTCAGGCCTCCGGCGAGAACCGCCACGGTGCCGGTCGTCAGGCTCGCCTGATGGGCTGCCGTGTCGATCCCACGCGCAAGGCCCGACGCGATCACCAGACCGGTTTCGCCAAGCTCCTGTGCAAGGCGAGTCGCGAATGTCCGCCCCGCAGCCGAAGCGTTGCGGGCCCCGACAATCCCGATCATCGGCCTGGTCAGACAATCGCTCGCGCCGAGCACCGTCAGGAGAGGGGGCGGTGCGTCGGCCGACGCCAAAGCCAGAGGGTAATCGGCCTCGCCAAGAGCTATGAGACGCCCGCCGAGGCGCCCGAGCGCCTGAAATTCGCGCTCCGCATCGGCGATGCTGCAAATCCGTGGTGCGCCGCCGCCTTTGCGCGCCAAAGCGGGAATGGCGTCGAGCGCGGCGTTGGCGGTCCCAAACCGCTGCATCAGCCCGGCGAAGGTGCGCGGACCGATGTTCTCCGTACGGATAAGGCGCAGCCAGGCGAGCCTCTCCGCGTCGGTCAGATGGCGCGGCACGCTCACGCCGCGCTGCCGCCGTCCTGAGATTTGGACTTGCTGCCGATTTTCGTCTCCGTGCCGTCGAGCAGACGCCGGATGTTTGCGTGATGCTTGGCGATCAGGATGGCGGACATCACGGCCAGTACGATTCCGAACATCGGTCCCGACGTCCAGAGAAGAACGAGCGGCGAAACCGCTGCCGCGACCAGCGCCGACAGAGATGAGTATTTACTGATGAAGGCGACGAGCAGCCAGATTGCGCCGAAAACGAACGCAATGGGCCAGAAGAGGCCGATCAGAACTCCGATATAGGTCGCGACACCCTTGCCGCCCTTGAAGCCGAGCCAAACCGGAAAGATGTGCCCGATAAAGGCTGCGAACCCGGCGGCGAGGGCGGCGATGTCGCTGCCGAACGCATAACGCGCGATCAGAACCGCTGCCGTTCCCTTGAGCGCATCGGCAAGAAGCGTCGCCAGTGCGATGTCCTTGCGGCCGGTGCGCAGCACGTTGGTTGCGCCGATATTCTTTGAGCCGATGGCGCGTATGTCGCCAAGTCCGGCCGCCCGCGTGAAAAGAAGGCCGAACGGGATCGAGCCGAGCAGATAGCCGATGAGCAGCGAAATGAGTGCGGAGCTCTCGATCACTTCTTTGCGTCCGTGCGTGTGCAATCATACACGGTTTTGCCGGCCACGAGCGTGCGAAGGACGCGGCCCTGCAGACGCGCTTCATCGAAGGGCGTGTTCTTAGATTTTGAGTGCAGCGTGGCGGGATCGAGCATGAAAGGATCGTCCGGATCGAACACAATGAGATCGGCGGGTGCGCCCTTTTGCAGACGGCCGCCCGGCAGATCGAGAAGTTCGGCGGGGCGCGTCGAAAGTGCACGCAGAAGAACGGGAAGCGACATGTGTCCGGCGTGATGAAGGCGCAGGCCCGCGGCGAGCAGGGTCTCGATGCCCAGCGCGCCATCGGCAGCTTCCGCGAAAGGCTGGCGCTTCTGTTCGACGTCCTGCGGATTGTGATCCGACACGATGACGTCGATCAGGCCGCTGGAGACCGCTTCGGCGAGCGCCAGACGGTCCTCTTCGGAGCGGAGCGGCGGGGATACTTTGTAGAAGGTGCGGTAATCGCCGATGTCCGTCTCGTTGAACGACAAATGATTGATCGAGGTGCTGCAGGTGAATTTCAGCCCCTGATCCTTGGCGCGGCGCACGATGTCCAGGGAATCCCGGTTTGTGACCGTCGCGGCATGGTAGCGGCTGTTCGTCATCCGGGCGAGGCGCGCGTCGCGTTCAAGGATGATCGTCTCGGCTTCGATCGGACGTCCCGACAGACCGAGGCGGCTCGCATATTCGCCGGAATTCATCACACCGTTTCCGGCGAGATCGCGGTCCTCGGTGTGATGGACGATCAGCGCATCGAAGTCGCGCGCATAGGTCAACGCCCGCAGAAGCACGCGCGCATTGGCGATGGAATGTGCGCCGTCGGTGAAGAAGACGGCGCCGGCCTGTTTCAGAAGGCCGATTTCCGTCATCTCTTCGCCGCGCAGGCCTTTCGTCAGCGCCGCCGATGTCAGCACATTGACCACAGCCGTGTCGCGCGCCCGGCGCAGCAGATAATCCACGATGGCCGGATCATCGATAATGGGCGAGGTTTCGGGCGTGCAGACAATCGTCGTCACGCCACCGGCGGCCGCTGCAAGGCTGCCCGAAGCGATGCTTTCGCGATGTTCGGCACCCGGCTCGCCAAGAAAGGCGCGCATGTCGATGAGGCCGGGCGCGAGAACCTTGCCGCCGCAGTCGACGATTTCGGCCCCGTCGGGGGCCGAGTTCAGATCGGTGCCGAGATCGGCAATCGAGCCGTCTTTGACGAGCAGCGCGCCACGCGTGTCGGTGCCGGCAGCTGGATCGATAAGGCGCGCGTTTTTCAGGAGGAGAGGGCGGTTCATCGGCTCACCCGTTCGGCAGGTTGCGGGCGAGGGCTTCGAGCACGGCCATGCGCACCGCGACGCCCATTTCGACCTGTTCACGGATCAGGGATTGTGCGCCGTCCGCGATTTCAGAATCAATTTCGACGCCGCGATTCATCGGTCCAGGATGCATGACGAGCGCGTCCGGCTTGGCCCAGGACAGTTTTTCCGCATCAAGACCATAGAAGCGGAAATATTCGCGCACGGACGGTACGAAGCTTCCGTTCATGCGCTCGAGCTGGAGGCGCAGCATCATCACGATATCGGCGTCCTTCAGGCCCTCGCGCATGTCGCGGAAGACTTCGACACCGAAGCGGTCGATGCCGCGCGGCAAGAGTGTCGACGGGCCGATGACCCGGACCCGCGCGCCGAGCGCCTGAAGCAGAATGATGTTCGAGCGGGCGACACGGCTGTGAAGCACGTCTCCGCAGATCGCCACGATCAATCCCTGAATGCGGCCTTTGTTGCGGCGAATGGTGAGAGCGTCGAGCAGCGCCTGTGTGGGGTGCTCGTGCGAGCCGTCTCCCGCATTGATGACGGCACAATCGACCTTGCGTGCGAGAAGGTGGACGGCGCCGGCTGCCTGATGGCGGATAACGATCAGATCGGGGCGCATGGCGTTCAGCGTTGCGGCCGTGTCCAGCAGCGTTTCGCCCTTTTTGATCGAGGACGAGGCCACCGCCATGTTCATCACGTCGGCGCCGAGCCTCTTGCCCGCGATCTCGAACGAAGACTGGGTACGGGTCGAATTTTCGAAGAAGAGATTGATCTGGGTACGCCCGTGAAGGGTGTCGCGCCTCTTGCCCGCCTGCCGGTTCGCTTCGGCGGTCTCGTCCGCCATATCCAGCAGAGCCTGCATTTCGAGGGGCGATAGCCCTTCGATTCCAAGCAAGTGGCGATGCGGGTAGGGAAGTTTCGGCTGCGCTGGTGCGGTCATCCGAAGTCGATCTCTTAGGCAGGTTTGGAACCGGGCGCAAGCCCGAGTTGTTGTTAACGTAAGCCGGAGTCCGGCAGCGGAAGGCAATAAGAGGAGGCCGTCGTCATGTCGGCTAGACGTATCACCATCACGGCACTCGCGCTCCTGATGGGCTTTGCGGGTGCGGCGCAGGCCGGGCCTATGAACATCTTTTCGGCGTCCAAGGCTACCGAGGTTGCTAACGGAAGCACCGCAAATCTCGAACTTGTCCACCGCCGCTATTATCGCGGTGGCCATTATCGCCGGGGCAATGCAGCCGGAGCGGCTTTTGCTTTGGGTGCCATGGGAGTGATCGGCGGGATCGCAGCAAGTGCCGCCGCCCGTGACCGCTATTACTGCGATCCCTATTATGACTATTGCGGCCGCAGGTATTACCGCCGGGGCTATTACGCTCCGCGATACTATGCTCCGCGCTATTATGCGCCGCGTCACCGGTATCGTTATTACTGAGAAGGGCGTTCTGCGCCCTTGTTCCCGGAACCTCCTGTTCACTCGAACGTTGTAGTTTCGAAGTGTTCGGGTGGTGAGCCCGCGCGTTAGGGAAGGATTTACAATGAAACCGATCGTCAGCCGCAGCCTTGTTGCGGGTCTTATCGCTGCAACGGCTCTGACAGGTGCAGCCCAGGCGGCGCCGTTGAACATCTGGTCCGCGTCGCGCGCGCAGGAAGCGTCGAGCCCGCAGCTCGAGCAGGTCCAGCGACGCTATTACCGGGGCGGCTATCGCGGCGGATACCGCCGGGGTGGCATCAACCCGGGTGCTGCGGCGGCCATCGGCGTCATCGGCGGCCTTGCTGCGGGCGCCGCAATCGCAAACTCGCGCGACCGCTACTACGACGATGGATATTACGACGACGGGTATTACGCCCAGGGACCGGCCTATCGCAGCGGCCCGGTCTATTCCCCCGGAATCGGGAATTGCTCGGACCGGCCTAACAATTATCCCACGGATCAGTGCTGACCTCCTGTCCGCACGACCTTGAGGGCGCCTTCGGGCGCCCTTTTCTTTTTCAGTTGTCCGAAAGGTGGCGCAGCCGGTCGAGCGCGCCCTGCAGGATGAAGGCGGCGGCGTGGCTGTCGATGACTTCGGCGCGGCGGGCGCGGGACACATCCTGCGCGATGAGTTCGCGCTCGACGGCCGCCGTGGACAGCCGCTCGTCCCACAGCGCGATCGGCAGATCCGTGAGCCTTGCGAGATTGCGGGCGAAGGCGCGGCTGGCCTGGGCGCGGGGGCCCTCGGTGCCGTCCATATTGACCGGCAGGCCGATGACGAAGGCGGCGATGCGGCGCTCGGCCGAGAGCCTCAGGATTTCCTCCGCGTCGGCGGTGAACTTGGTGCGGCGCACAGTCTTGAAGGGCGTCGAGACGCGACGGCCATCGTCCGAGACGGCAAGCCCGATTGTCTTCGTGCCGGGGTCCATACCCAGCAGCGAGCCGCGTGCGGGCAGGAGGGGGGCAAGCTCTTCGACACGGAGGATTGGCGCGGGCATGCAGCCGACCTAGCATGACTGCACGCATGGAGGAACTTTCCTCAGTGGGTGAACATTGGGCCAGACTTAAGGGAGGACCGCATGAACACCGCAAATCTGCAGCTCGAAGGACTTTACGCCGCCGTTTCCGCGCTGATGGGAGCGCTGCGCGAAAAGGATGTGCTGTCGCAGGAGGAGATCGACACCTGCCTGGCCAGGGCCGAGAAGCTCAATGCGAGCTGCCGGCGCACGGAATTGCCGGCGGCGAATCTGGAGGCGATCCTGTTTCCGTTCCGCTATCTGCGGGCGGCCAATGCGGCCAGCGAGCCGAAGAGTTTTTCGGAAATCGCCACCGCAATCGGCATGCGTAAGGACGACGACATCCGGCCGAGCTGACGATGGTGCGATGATGTTGAAGGTGGGGCGGAGGGGCCGCTGCCATCAACAACAACATCATCGCGTCCCGTGCGGGCGAACCATTCCACAAGGAACATTATCCTTGCTCAAAAGTCAAGGAATATAGTCTCTCGGCGCGTCGAAAGTGGAACACCCGTTGGTGCGCGACGTTAGCCCAATGGATGCGCGCGCGGCGTGCAGTTTCATTTTCAGGAGAGACTTATGCCAAACAAGGCCCTCCGCACGCTCTTGCTTGCGACAACCCTCATTTCCGCTCCCGTGTTTGCACAGACACCTCCGGCGGAAGAGCCCACGCTGAAAGACAAGTTCGACCGCACCGTGCTCGAAGCGGTCGGCAGCCCGATGGCGAATGTCGATCTCGACATGAAGCGCGTGCTCGACACGCTTGCGACGCTGAAGCCGAGGCCGATCATCGGCGCCATAACGGCCAAGGAGGCGCGCACGCAGCCGACCATTGCAGATGCGGCCGCGCTGGTGATGAAGGAAGAAGGCAAGGGCACGCAGCCGAGCGATGTGACCGCGCAGGACACGACCTACAAGGGCGCCAACGGCGATGTTCCGGTGCGTATTTACAAGCCCGCGAACGCTTCTTCAAACGCTCCCGTCGTTCTGTATTTCCACGGCGGCGGCTTCGTGATCGCCGACCTCGACACCTACGATGCGAGCCCGCGCGCCATTGCGCAGCAGAGCGGCGCCATCGTCGTTTCGGCGCATTACAGCCAGGCACCCGAATATCCGTTTCCGGCGGCGCATGAGGATGCCGTCGCGGCCTACAAATGGGTTCTCGACAACGCCGGGAGCTGGGGCGGCGATGCCTCGAAGGTCGCGGTGATGGGCGAAAGCGCCGGCGGCAATCTCGCGATCAATGTGGCCATTGCCGCGCGCGACCAGAACCTGCAGGCCGCCGTGCATCAGGTGCTGATCTATCCGCTGGCGGGCTCGAACATGCAGACCGCGTCCTATGAGGAGAACGACAGTTCGGTGCCGCTCAACCGGCCGATGATGCAGTGGTTTGTCGGCCAGACCTTTGCGAACGAAGCCGCCGTGCAGGACAAGAGGATCGACCTCGTGGGCAAGGCCGACCTGAAGAACCTGCCGCCCGCGACCGTCATCACGGCGGAAATCGACCCGCTCAACACCGAGGGGCAGGAGCTTGCGAAGAAGCTGAAGGAGGCGGGCGTGAAGGTCGATGCACGCGATTATGCGGGTGTGACGCATGAATTCTTCGGGCTTGGAAATGTCGTGGCCGACGCGAAGGACGCGCAGGCGCGCGTCGCGGCAAACCTCAAGGACGCTTTCGGCGCCAGCGAGGGACGGGCCTCGACGCCGAGCGCGCAGTAAGCGCTGACGGAGCGATTCGACCGACCTTGCCGGGACAGCCCCGGCAAGGTCGGTTTTTGTGGTGATGGCGGCGAGCTTGCCCGAAACTGGCCGGAAAGCCGCGAAATTCGGGCGAATCCTAACGAAGGTCTAAGAAATTGCGGCGGCGGCGTGGCCATGGGCCAAGCCAGCGCATAGCCGGTTTGCGAGCCATGCCCTCACTGAAAGGTTCGCGATCAATTATCTCTCTGCGCCTAGGAGATAAGACAATGTTGATCGCTTACGTTTTGAAATCGATGAAGACCTATCTGGAGCGCAAGGCCGCCGAGGCCAAGCTTCTGGAAATGTCCGATCGCGATCTCAAGGATATCGGTGTGAGCCGCCCGGACATCGCAACGGCCGTTCGCTTCGGCCGCTGATCCGATCCGAAATCTCCGCGCGCTTGAGGTGCGCGGATGTACAAAAGGCCCCGTCAGGGGCCTTTTGTGTGTCTGGAGGTGCGAGATCTGGCGGCGGCGTACGGCCTCAGCCCGCAGCCATCCGGCCCTGCCGGCGCAGATGGATGATCTGGGCCGTCAGTCCGACAATGAGCATGACGAGAAGGCTGGCCTGCGAGCCGAGGAGAAGCGGCGAGGCGAGGTCGGTGACCAGCGGATGGCCGTCCGGCACGCGGCGCAGGATCTCGGTGACGGTGGGCAGCATCAGGAGGAACGCGGTCAGGCTCAGGCTGATCGTTTCCAGATATTCGGCCGCGCGCCCGAGAACCGAGAACCGCCCGACGCCATACCCCACGAACAGCAGGACGAGCGTCAGGCCTCCGATGACGTAGCTGACCGGGGCATGGGCCACGAGAAAGACCGTCGTGGCGCCCACCAGCATGGACACGAAATAGACGGCTCCCGCCACAGACCCCGGCACGATCCGGCCGTAACGGGCGAACATGTAGACGGCGACGGGAATGGCGGGCAGGCTGCCGATCGTATGTACCCAACCGAGGGGCGAAATTCCGAACATTTGACGTCCTTTCATCGACGAAGAAAGTGGTGGCTACCTATCAATCGGTAGGCTGAAGGAGTGTGCGTGTGCGTGTGCGTGTGCGTGTGCGTGTGCGTGCCTTGGCTTCCGGTTTCAGGCGCGCGCGGCGAGGCGCTGCAACAGGGGAGCGGTAATGACACCGAACATTTCGGCGTCGCCATAGGCGCGCGCGGAAAGCATGGCGCCGTGGACGGTGGCCATGAAAGCCTCGGCCTCGGCTTTGGCCGGGCCCGCCAAATGGAGGCTGCCTTGCGCTTCGCCGCGTTCCAGAACCGAAGTCAGCCAGGACGACAGCGCCCGGAAATGGGCGCGCACCTCGACGACGACCTCCTCGGGAAGAACGGGGATCTGGGTGGCGAGCAGGGCGCAGGCGCAGAACGGGGCGCTCTCATCGGCGATGCAGGCCTGCCAATAGCCGAGATAGGCGCGGAGCTGGTCGGCCGGATCGGGGACGTTCTGTTCCAGCGCGGCGATCCCCGCATCGGCCTGCTCGCGGTAGCGGACAACGAGCGCGCGGACGAGATCGGCCTTGCTCGGGAAATGATGGTGGATGCTGGCGTTGCGGATGCCGACCACCTTGGAAATGTCGGCATAGCTGAAGCCGTTATACCCGCCCGCAATGATGAGGGAGAGCGCGGAGCGGAGGATTTCGTCGGAGGTGTTGGTGGCGTTCATATCCGACAATTACCTACTAGTAGGTAGAACATCAAGGCGTGCGACCAGCTGAATTTACCTCAGATTGCTCTCGAACTTTGACCTCAAGTGGCACCCGGGACACAGCAGATCGCATTCGGACGCACAACCGGCTCGAAATCAGCGGTTGATGTTTGACTCGGTTGCGCGCGTTGGATGAAGTGTCTCCCGGGGAACGGGGGCAAAAATGAAAACAAAAGACGGCGTCAGCCTTTGCGCGATTGCGCTTCTACTGGCCGGTTGCGCATCTAGCGCCAAAGACATTCCGGCAAGTTACGTGTCACCACTCATGTATCAGAGCTATTCGTGCGAGCAGCTTCAAATGGAAGCGCAAAGAATTTCTTCGCGCGCCGCTGAGATTTCTGGCGTTCAGGACAAAAAAGCTTCCAGCGACGCTGTGAAGATGGGCGTCGGCGTTATTCTGTTCTGGCCGACTTTGTTCTTCATCAAAGGCGATGGCACGACAGCGGCTGAGGTCGGCCGTCTAAAAGGTGAAATGGACGCCGTCGAGCAGGCCAGCATCCAGAAGAATTGCGGTATTCACTTCCAGCGCGAAGCTCCAAAGGTGCCACCCAAAAAAGCGGCACATAACGGGCGCGATTAAGCCGGGTATCGCTGGACCGCTCGATCATGAGTTCATGGGGCGTTATTCCGCGCCGATCAGTCGAACCTTGACTCCCACCCATCCCCTCGTGTCTCTCCGCGCAACTTCAGAAACAGGCGAACGAGGAGCGCGCTTATGGGGACGGCATTCGTCTTTCCGGGGCAGGGGAGCCAGCAGGTCGGCATGGGCAAGGCCCTGGCCGAGCAGTTTCCGGCGGCGAAGGCCGTGTTCGACGAAGTGGATGCGGCGCTCGGCGAGAAGCTTTCCGCGATCATGTGGGACGGCCCCGAGGATCAACTGACCCTGACGGCCAACACCCAGCCGGCGCTTCTGGCGGTTTCCATCGCGGTCGTGCGCGTGCTCGAGGCCGAGCGCGGCCTGCGCCTGACGGACGGGCAGTTCGCGGCGGGGCATTCGCTGGGTGAATATTCGGCGCTGTGCGCCACCGGCGCGCTGACCCTGTTCGACGCCGCGCGGCTTCTGCGCATTCGCGGCAACGCCATGCAGGCGGCCGTGCCCGTGGGGCAGGGCGGCATGACGGCCCTCATCGGCACGACGCCGGAACAGGCCGCCGACATCGCTGCGGAAGCGGCGGGCAGCGATGTGCTCACCGTCGCCAACGACAATGGCGGCGGGCAGGTCGTCGTGTCCGGCACGAAAGCCGCCGCCGACCGCGCCATCGACATCGCCAAGGCCAAGGGCGTGAAGCGCGCGCTGCCGCTTTCCGTTTCCGCGCCGTTCCATTCGCCGCTGATGGCCCCGGCCGCCGAGGCCATGCGCGAGGCGCTGGCGGGCGTTGCCGTTCAGGCGCCGGTGATCCCCGTCATCGCCAACATGACCGCCGCGCCCGTGACCGACCCCGAGGAGATCAAGAAGCTTCTCGTCGCGCAGGTGACGGGCACCGTGCGCTGGCGCGAAAGCGTAGGCTATATGAGCGCGCAGGGCGTGACGCGCTTTCTCGAACTCGGCTCGGGCAAGGTGCTCGCCGGGCTCGTGAAGCGCATCGCCGACGGCGCCGAAGCACAGAGCGTCGGCACGCCGGACGATATCGCGGCGTTTACGTCGTGAGTTTTTCGCCTCTCCCCTTGTGGGAGAGGCCGAGTCTGCGAAGCAGACCGGGTGAGGGGTAACGACGTCAGCGACCCCTCACCCGGCCATCGCTTCGCGATGTGCCGACCTCTCCCACAAGGGGAGAGGTGAGAGCGCGTAGATGCAGGAGATCCATATGTTCGACCTTACAGGCAAGCGCGCGCTGGTGACCGGCGCATCCGGCGGCATCGGCGGCGATATCGCCCGGGCGCTGCACAAACAGGGCGCGAGCGTTGCGCTTTCGGGCACCCGCAAGGAGGCGCTCGACGCCGTTGCGGGCGAGCTGAAAGAGCGTACGCACACCCTGATCTGCAATCTCTCCGACACCGCGCAGGTGGACGCGCTGGTCGGCCAGGCGGAAGCGGCGCTCGGCGGTCTCGACATCCTCGTCCACAATGCCGGCATCACGCGCGACAACCTCTTCATGCGCATGAAGAACGAGGAATGGGACGAGGTGCTGGCCGTGAACCTCACGGCGGGCTTCCGGCTTTACCGTTCGGCGCTGCGCGGAATGATGAAGCAGCGCTCCGGCCGCCTGATCGGCATCACCTCCGTCGTCGGCGTGACCGGCAATCCGGGGCAGGGCAATTATGCCGCCTCCAAGGCCGGCCTCATCGGCATGTCGAAGGCGCTGGCGCAGGAAGTCGCGAGCCGCAACGTGACCGTCAACACCGTCGCTCCGGGCTTCATCGAGACGCCCATGACCCATGCGCTGAACGACAAGCAGAAAGAAGCCATCATCCAGCGCGTGCCGGCCGGACGGCTCGGCACCGGCGGGGACGTGGCCGCATCGGTCGTTTATCTCGCCAGCGACGAGGCCGCTTATATGACCGGCCAGACCCTTCACGTGAATGGCGGAATGGCCATGATCTGAGCCAGTTCCGGCCCCTCACAGGCCCACTTTCGGGCTTGTGGCCAAGCCGGAATAAGTGTGTTAATCGACCGTGAACCCGAGGGGTGCCCGAGGGGTGGGGGCCGTTATTCTCTAAGAGGCAGCGGCCTTATCAAGGGCACGAATCACAGCGGGGCGGGGCGTCTTTTCGGCGACTCATCCAGCAGTTGAAATCAGCAACATTTGTACCGAGGAACCGAGCGATGAGCGACATTGCCGAACGGGTAAAGAAAATCGTGATCGAGCATCTGGGCGTGGATGCCGACAAGGTCACCGAAAAGGCCAGCTTCATCGACGATCTGGGCGCTGACAGCCTGGACACGGTGGAACTCGTCATGGCCTTCGAAGAAGAGTTCGGCGTCGAGATCCCGGACGACGCGGCCGAGACCATCCTGACGGTCGGCGACGCGACGAAGTTCCTGGAAAAGAACGCCGCCTGAGCGGCCGTTTTTCAGTGATATGATACGACACGGAACGCCCCCAATGGGGGCGTTTTGGCGCAGAGGAACAGGGCATGAGACGCGTCGTCGTGACCGGGATAGGCATGGTTTCGCCGCTGGCAACAGGGGCGGAACTGACCTGGCAACGTTTGCTGGAAGGCAAAAGCGGGGCGTCGAAGATCGAGCATTTCGATGTCTCCGATCTCCCTGCGAAGATCGCCTGCACGGTCAAGCGCGGCGACGGCACCGACGGAACCTTCAATCCAGACCAGTGGATGGACCCGAAGGACCAGCGCCGCGTCGACAACTTCATCACCTTTGGCGTCGCGGCGGCCGATCAGGCGATCGCCGACAGCGGCCTCGTCTTCGACACCTATGAAAAGCAGATCGCGGCCGGCACCTATCTGGGCTCCGGCATCGGCGGCCTGAAACAGCTCGACGAAGGCTCCCAGCTCATCGTCGAGAAGGGCCCGCGCAAGATGGGCCCGTTCTTCATTCCGGGCCTGCTGATCAATCTCGCCTCCGGCTATGTGTCGATCAAGCACCAGCTCAAGGGCCCCAACTCCTCCGTCGTTACGGCCTGCTCGACCGGCTCGCACGCCATCGGCGATGCGGCGCGCATCGTTGCGCTGGGCGATGCGGATGTGATGGTCGCGGGCGGGGCGGAAGCCTCGATCACGCGCCTCGGCTTTGCCGGGTTCTGCGCCTGCCGCGCGCTCTCCACCGGCTTCAACGACACGCCGGAAAAGGCCTCGCGTCCCTACGACAAGGACCGTGACGGTTTCGTCATGGGCGAGGGCGCGGGCGTGGTCGTTCTGGAAGAACTCGAACACGCTCTGGCGCGCGGCGCCAAGATCTACGGCGAAGTCATCGGCTACGGCATGTCGGGCGATGCCTATCATGTCACCGCGCCGTCCGAAGATGGCGACGGTGCGTACCGCGCCATGGCCGCCGCCGTGAAGCGCGCGGGAATCCAGCCGTCCGAAATCGACTACATCAACGCACACGGCACCTCGACGCCGCTCGGCGACGAGATCGAACTGCGGGCCGTCGAGCGCATCATCGGCAATGCGGCGGGCAAGGTCTCGATGTCTTCCACGAAATCGGCGGTCGGGCATCTGCTCGGTGCGGCCGGTGCCGTCGAGGCTATCTTCTCGCTTCTGGCCATGCGGGACAATGTGGCTCCGCCGACGCTCAATCTCGACAATCCCTCCGTCGAGACTGCGCTCGATCTGGTGCCGCACGAGAAGCGCGAGCGCGAGATCAATGTTGTCCTGTCGAACTCGTTCGGCTTCGGCGGCACCAATGCGAGCCTGATCTTCCGCCGCTACGTCGCCTGAGTATCGGGCGCTCGGCTTTTGCCGCATTCGCGCCCGATAATGCGTAAACTGGCTGAAGCTGAGGATTCGCAGAGCGCATGACCGATTACGATCCGACGGGAAAAGGCAATCCGCCGGGCATCCGCCCCGATCCGGCCTCTTCCGGCCGCGAGCCCGCGGGCCCGTTTTCGAATGCGCCGCCGCCGCGCAACCCCTTCCACGACGCGCCGCGCGATACGCTTCCTGCTGAATATGAGCCGGGAACGGCCGAGACCGGCGATCCTCGTCGGCCGCACCACCTGGACAATACCGGCTTTCCGGACATCGGAGCCTCCGAGGTCCGGCCCGGCACGGCGGCGTTTCCGCCGGGATACGATTCGGCCGCCGAGCGCAGCGTTGCCGCACAGCCGGAAAAGCGCGGCTGGTTCGGCCGCAAGTCGAAGCCCGCACCGCAGCGGGCCGCAAGCCCGCCGCCTCCGCCGCCACCCGGCAACAAGAAACGCTCGCGCGCCGAGCGCTCGCGCAGTCCCTTCATCGCCGGGGCCAATGCGGCCTTCACCATCCTGCTGCTTGTTCTGTTCGGCGCCGCGGCGGCCGTGCATTACGGCATCAAGACCTACAACGAGCCCGGGCCGCTCCAGGCCGAGACCGATGTCGTGATCCCTCGCGGCTCCGGCCCGCGCGACATCGGCGAGCGGCTGCAGCAGGCGGGAGCCATCGAAAATTCGACCGTGTTCCTCGCGGGCGTGCAGGTGTCCGGCAATCGCGGGCTGCTGAAAGCGGGCGAATACCGCATTCCGGCACATGCCAGCATGAGCCAGATCGTGGCCATGATCGCCAAGGGCGATGTGATTGCCCATACGGTGACGATCCCCGAAGGACTGACGTCCCGGCAGATCGTCAACCGCCTTCTGGAAGAAACCATCCTGTCGGGAACGGTCGCCGATGTGCCGCCCGAAGGCACGCTTCTGCCCGAGACCTATCAGATCACGCGCGGTACGGACCGGCAGGCGCTGCTCGACCGCATGGCGGCGGAACAGAAGAAGCTGCTCGACGCCATCTGGAAAAAGCGCGACACGTCCGTGCCGGTGAAATCGCCGCTCGAGCTGGTGACGCTGGCCTCCATCGTCGAAAAGGAAACCGGCGTGGCAAGCGAGCGGCCGCGCGTCGCCTCCGTTTTCGTCAACCGGCTTAACAAGAAGATGCGCCTGCAATCGGACCCGACGATCATCTACGGGCTGGTTCAGGGGGCGGGAACGCTCGGCCGCCCGATCCTGCGCAGCGAGATCACGAAGCCGACGCCCTACAACACCTACACGATCCCGGCGCTGCCGCCGGGCCCGATCGCCAATCCCGGCCGCGCGAGCCTCGAAGCCGTCGCGAGCCCGGAAAAGACCAGCGATCTTTACTTCGTCGCGGACGGCTCGGGCGGGCATGCCTTCGCCGAAACGCTTGAGGGGCACAACCGCAATGTCGCCCGCTGGCGCCAGCTGCAGCGCGCCGCCGACAACGACCGGGCGCCGGTGGATGCCGCGCAGCCGCCCGCCGGCGCACCCGCATCGGCCCCGGCAGCGCCGCGGAACCGCCCGGCGACGGGCACCAATTAAGAGCGTGTTCGCATAAATCCCCGGGCTTTGCCCGCGGGCGGTTGAGAGCGGGCGTGCGCGCCGTTATGGTCGCGCACCTTTTCCAGTGGTTCTTACAGGCAGAGTTGAGATGGGTCTTGCGAGCATGACCGGGTTCGCCCGCAGCGACGGGTCGCTCCAGGGCGCGCGCTGGACCTGGGAACTCAAGACCGTCAATGGGCGCGGGCTCGATGTGCGGGTGCGCGTTCCCGCCGGCATGGATGCGCTCGATGCGGCCGCGCGCGCGGCCATCTCGGCGCGGCTCGTGCGTGGAACCTGCAATGCCAATCTCGTGCTGACGCGCGACGGCGCACAGCCCCTCGTGAAGATCAATGAGCCGGTTCTGGCATCGCTCGTCGCGGCGCTCGACGTGCTGAAGGGCCGGATCGACGCGACCGCGCCTTCGCTCGACGGACTTCTGAATGTGCGGGGCGTGGTCGAAATCGCCGAGCCCGAGCAGGACGAGGCAGCGCGAGCGGCCGAGGCTGCGGCCATCCTGAAATCGCTCGATGTCGCGCTCGACCAGCTCGAAGCCACGCGGCGGCGCGAGGGCGATGCGCTGGAGCGCGTGCTGAACGAGCGGCTCGACACGATCGAGAAGCTGACGAAGGTTCTGGAGGCGCATCCGGCGCGCACGGCGGAAGCCATTCGCGAGAAACTCCGCGAACAGGTCGCGGCGCTGCTCGACGCCTCTCCCATGCTCGACGCCGACCGGCTGCATCAGGAAGCCGTTCTTCTGGCGACGAAGGCCGATGTGCGCGAGGAACTGGACCGTCTGTCCGCGCATGTCGGCGCGGCGCGCGAGCTTCTGGCCGAGGGCAAGGCGGTCGGCCGCCGGCTCGATTTCCTCTCGCAGGAGTTTGGCCGCGAGTCGAACACGATTGTTTCGAAATCCAACCATGTGAGCCTTACAGCCGTCGGGCTCGACCTCAAATCCACCGTGGAACAGTTCCGCGAGCAGGTACAGAACGTCGAATGAGCAGCACGCCAAACGAGATCGATCGCCGGGGCATCATGCTCGTCGTGTCCTCGCCTTCCGGCGCGGGCAAGACGACGCTGACGCGCAACCTGCTGCAGGAAGAAGAGGACGTCGTGATGTCCGTTTCCGTCACGACACGGCCCAAGCGTGGCAGCGAGATCGAGGGCGTTCACTACTTTTTCAAGACGCAGAAGCAGTTCGACCGCATGCGTGAGAGCGGCGAACTCCTGGAATGGGCCACCGTTCACGACAATTGCTACGGCACGCCGAAGGACGCTGTGGAAGCGGCTCTGGCGTCCGGCAAGGATGTTCTTTTCGACATCGACTGGCAGGGCACGCAGCAACTGAAAGAAAGCGCACTCGCTCCGGACGTCGTGACCGTGTTCGTTTTGCCGCCTTCCGCCGCAGAACTGAAAGCCCGGCTCGAGCGCAGGGCCGAAGATCCGCCAGAGGTCATTCACCGGCGCCTGCGGAATGCTGCCGAGGAAATTCCGCACTGGAACGAATACGATTATGTTCTCGTGAACCGGGATCTGGACAAAAGTTTTCTGCGCCTTCGCTCGATCCTGCAGAGCGAACGGCTGAAACGCGTACAGCCGGACAATGTGAAGGCGTTCGTTGAGAAGCTGCTCGCCGAACTCAAGGATGTCGGTTCCTGAGGGACGTTCGCCGCTGATCGCACGCGCCTTCCGTTCTCGGAGCCGAACATGGCGAGGCGGATGTTCAAAGGTTGGCGCTGGGTCGGGCGGATCATTCTGCCGCTGACGGCATTCGCGGCGGGCATGGGGCTGCTCTCGCTCGCTGTTCTCAACCCGCTGATCCTTGCCCTCGCGCAGTTCCTGATCGCGCTCGGCGGCGAGCCGTTCGCCGGGAACTTCGACCTTGTGCCGTTTCTCTCCTCGATACCTGGAGTATTGACGGCAATCGTTCTTGCCGGATCGGCAATCTTTCTCGGGGCCGTGCAGTTCGGCGGACTGACGCTGATCGCATGGAGCGGCCGTCAGGGACGCGCGCCGAATGTGTGGCAGAACGCTTTCATTCTGGCGCGGCGGTTGCCGCAGCTCCTCGTTCTTGCCGCTTTCGGCGTTGCGGTTGGTGCCATGCTTCTCGTTCCGGTGGGACTTGGCACTCTTGCGGCAAAGCGGCTGTGGCTTTCGGGCGGCGATATCTACTTTTACGTCTCGACCCGCCCTCCGGAATTCTATTACGCGCTCGGTCTTGTCGGGACAGTTGCACTCGTCTGCGCGGGCTTGGCGCTTGCCGCCGCACTGCGCTGGATTCTAGCCGTTCCGTTTTGTGTCATTGGCGGCAGGACGGCACGGGACGCTCTTCGCGTGTCGGCCGAGAGCGGGAAGGGACGCGGCGGCGTGCTGTTTGTCCGGCTCGCAGCCGCGGGGGTTTTCACGCTCGTTCTGACAGGCGCCGCGACTGCTGCGCTGACATTTGTCTTCGACCGCATATTCTGGCCGGGGCAGGGCTTGCGCACGGCGTCTCTGCTGCTGCTGGCCTTTGCGCTGGGGGCGACGTTCATCGTCGCGCTTGTTTCGGGCGCGGGACGCTCGCTTGTCGCCGTGATCTGCACGGCGCACTACGCGGACATCGGCGGCACCGAAGACATGTCGCGGACACAAGACGCCCGGTCGGGCGCGCCCGGCTGGCGCGTCTGGGCCGCGTGCCTCGTCCTGCCGTTTCTCGCCTTGGGCCAATCCGCATGGACGCTCGAAGAATTCGATATGGACGAGCCCGTTCTAGTGACCGCGCACCGGGCGGGAAGCCATGCGGCGCCCGAGAACACGCTGGCGGCTCTCGAGCGCGCTATTGCTGCGGGAGCCGATTTCGCGGAGATCGACGTGCAGGAGACGCGGGACGGCGAGGTCGTCGTCGTGCACGACACCGATTTCCGCCGGGTGGCGGGCCTTGCCCGCAATGTCTGGGATCTCGATCTGGCGGGCATTCAGGAACTCGATGCGGGTGCGTGGTTCGGCGAGGAGTTTCGGGACGAGCGGATACCGACCTTGCGGGAATTCGCCGAACGGTCGCGCGGGCGCATTCGTCTCAACGTCGAGCTGAAGGAGAACCGGCACGGGCAGGATCTTGCGGCCCGTACGCTTGCCATCCTGAAGGAAACCGGGGTTCTGGAACATGCGGTCCTGACATCGCTCGATCTTGGGCTTCTTGCCCAAACGCGCCGTCTCTCGCCCGATGTAAAGATCGGCTACATCGCCTCGACCGGGATCGGGAACATGCTTGCGCTCGATATCGATTTCTTCTCGCTCGCCGCGCGGATTGCGACGCCGGATTTCATCCGCCGGGCGCGGCTGCGCGAAAGACAGACGCATGTCTGGGGCGTGGATTCCGAAATGGCAGTCGCGGGCGCGGTTCTGGACGGTGCGGCGAATGTCATTACGGATGAGCCCATTCTGGCGCGGCGAACGGTCGATGCCATCGAGGACATGACCCCGCCGGAGGTGGCCCTTCTGACGCTGAGACGGCGGCTGGAACGAAGCGGCCTCGTGCGGGCCGCGCGCTGATCAGGCGCGTTCGGCGGCGAGCGCGCGGGCGAGCGCGGCAAAACCCGGCACATCCACTTCCTCGGCGCGGCGCGTCGGTTCGATGCCGACGGATTCAAGGGCTGCCACCGGATCGCGGAATATGCCTTTCAGACTCTGGCGCAGCATCTTTCGGCGCTGTCCGAAAGCGGCCTGCGTGACCGCTTCAAGTGTCCGCGACGTACACGGTTCGGGGTTCGCACGCGGCACGAGATGGACAAGCGAGGACGTCACTTTCGGCGGCGGCACGAAGGCCGACGGCGCGACGTCGAACATGATCTTCGCGTCGGTGCGCCAACCGGCAAGAACCCCGAGGCGACCATAGGCGTCGCTGCCGGGCGCGGCGACGATGCGCTCCGCGACCTCGCGCTGGAACAGCAGCGTGAGGGACTGCCAATACGGCGGCCATGTTTCGGATGTCAGCCAGCCGACGAGAAGCGCTGTGCCGACATTGTAGGGCAGATTGGCGACAATTCGCACCGGGCCGCCGGACAGAAGCGAGCTGAAATCCGTGTCGAGGGCATCGCCTTCGATGACGTTCAGCCGACCGGGATAATGCGCGGCGACCTCGGACAACGCGGCGATGGCGCGCGTGTCCTTCTCGATCGCAACGACGCGGGCCGCGCCAAGCGCCAGAAGCGCGCGCGTCAGGCCGCCGGGGCCGGGGCCGACTTCGATGACATCGACGCCTTCGAGCGGACCGGATGCGCGGGCGATGCGGGCCGTGAGATTGAGATCCAGCAGGAAATTCTGGCCGAGGCTTTTGCGCGCCGATAGATCGTGGCGGCGGATGACATCGCGCAGCGGCGGCAGATCGTCGAGCGCGCTCACGCGGGAAGTCCCGACAGACGCGCAGCCAGCTTGATGGCGGCGATGAGGCTCGCGGGGCTGGCCGTGCCGGTTCCTGCAATGCCGAAGGCTGTGCCGTGATCGGGCGATGTGCGCACGAATGGCAGTCCGAGCGTCACATTCACCGCGCGGTCGAAGGCCAAAGTCTTGATCGGGATCAGGGCCTGATCGTGGTACATGCACAGCGCTGCGTCGTATCCGGTGCGTGCCTCGGAATGGAACATCGTGTCGGCGGGCAGGGGGCCTGTAATGCTCAATCCCTCGGCACGCAGTTCGTCGAGCACGGGCGATATGATGTCGATCTCCTCGCGGCCGAGTTCGCCGTCTTCGCCAGCATGGGGATTGAGGCCCGCGACAGCGAGGCGGGGTGTCTGGACGCCGAAGCGGGCGCGCATGTCACGGGCGACGATCCGCGCGGTCTCGGCAAGGAGTTCTGCCGTCAAGGCATGGGCGACTTCGGCGAGCGGTATGTGCACCGTGACCGGCACGACCGCGAGTTCCTCGCTCCAGAGCATCATGACGGGGCGCGCGGGCGTGCCGGTGTGCTGCTCGGCGAGAGCGCCGAGAAATTCGGTGTGACCCGGATGGGGAAAACCCGCGCGCATCAGTGGCGCTTTCGAGATCGGGTTCGTGACAAGTGCCGCGGCGCGCTTTTCGTGCACGAGTTCGACGCCGAGGCGGATGGCGTGGATGACGGCGGGACTGTCCGCCGGATTGGGCTTGCCCGGCTCCGCGATGACGGCCGTTCCGATGGGCAGGACCGGCAACGCAAGCGGAAACATCTCGGCGGCGCGCTCCGGTTCGGTTGCGACGATCGGCACCGCATAGCCAAGACGCTCGGCGAGATGGGCGATGTGGTCGGGATCGGCGATCAGAAAGAAGGGCGGGAGGTCGCGCGCCTTACGCTGCATCCAGGCCTGAAGGGCGATTTCGGGGCCGATGCCCGCCGGCTCTCCCATCGTGACGGCAAGCGCGCTCATGGCGGGCCTTTCTTACCCAAGCGGAGTTCAGCGCCGTTCAGGGCGTCGCAAACGTGTCGTCTTCGGTGTTGATGAGGTTCGAGACATTGATCGACGAATTGTATTCGCCCAAAGTCCGCAGCGTGAGGCGGAAGAAGACCTTGTGGACCGGATCTTCGTTGCCGTTCTCGTGGAAGTCGACCGCGTAGTTGAGGCCCAGCGCGAAGCACTCGTCGAGATAGCCGACGCCGACCATGGTGCGGTCGAACTTGTCCGTCTCGATGTTGTAGCGGGCCGCGGCGGTCACGTAATGATTGTCGGTCACCTGAAGCTTCGTGCTGCCGACAATGCCTTCGGCCCGCTCGAATCCGAACTGCGGCTGGGCTTCGTAACGGCCGTAGGTGATGCCGGCCTGAACCGGGCCCTGCTTGAAGGTCGTTTCAAGCTCGATTGCGTTCGGCTCGAGATCTTCCTTGTCCAGACGGAACCGGGACGAGAAGGCGATGCGCTGCGAAACCTTCCAGTATGCACTTGCGACAAAGTCCGATGTGTCTTCTTCGAGACCCGTCGAGCGCCCTGTCTCGGTCAGATCGTCGGCTGCGAAGGAGTTGAGCCCGAACAGGTGGTAGGACTGGCCGAGCAGCACCTGCACGAAGCCGCCGCTGTTGAGGTTGAGCGTGTATTGCAGGCCGACATTCGCGCGCGTTCCGCCTTCGACGCGGTCATAACCGGAGAACTTGTCCCACGAGAACAGGGTTGATGTGTCGAAGAAGAGGCTCTGCGCGTCTTCGTTCGGCATATGGCCGATGTTCTGCTCGTCCGGACGCAGGATGATCTGTGCGATCGGTTCGAGGATGTGGGTGCCGATGCTCGATGTCGCAACGAAGGGAAAGCGATATTCGAGGCCGAGGCCGACCATGCCGCGACCGAGGGTTTCCTCGTCGTCGTTCAGGAGCGCATCGGGGATCGTATCGTCCGAGTTACGATGCATCACATCGCCGCGCGCATAGGCGAACGGCGTCCAGACCTGCCCGATCGGGTCGATGAATTGACGGCGCCAGCTCGTGTCCACGGACAGACGCGTGTAATTGCCGCCGACACCGCGAACCGCGCAGTCATCGAGCAGGCTGACGCAAGTCAGGTTCTCGCCGCGCGAGCCGATGGCGTTCGCCGCCGAGAGAGGCTCGTAGTCTGTTTCTTTGCGCCAGGTGTTGGTCAGATTGACGTTGAACGCCCATTCGCCACCGAGGATCGGCTTGTCGTGGACGTAATTATAGTCCCAGACGCCGACGATCGGCAGCTGTTCCTGATTGTCGTCCGCGGACAGACCGTAGAAGTGATAGCCGCGCAGTTCGAAGTAATTGCGCTCGCCGATGCCGGTCAGATGCGCGGTGTTCACGGCTTCGGTCCAGGTTGCGCCCCACAGATCGTAATCGTCGAGGAACCATTTGTCGCTGATGAGGTTGGCGTTCCAGCCCCATGTCCAGAAGTCGTTGATGCGGAACTCACCCTTTGAGGTGACGGCGCCGCGAAACTCGTCCTGCTGTCCCGGATTGTAGCTCGGAAAGTCCTCCGGGCTTTGCTGGAAGATGCCCGCCGCGCGGATCGAATAGGCGCCTTCCATCGTGCGATGGCGGAACTCGACTTCCGGCATCACGCCCTGCTGCGAGAAAATGTTTGCCGAGGCCGTGACGTCCATATTCGGGCGCAGCGCCCAATAATAGGGAATGCGAGCGCCGACGCCGTACTCGGTCGAGTTCATGTAGCTCGGCGCCAGGAAGCCGGACTTGCGCTTCACGCTGCCGTCGGCATGCGAGAAGAAGGGCAGCCAGGCGATCGGCTTGCCGAAAAACTCGAGCCGCGCGTCTTCGTAATGGATCGTCTTGGTGCCCTGATCGTGAATGATGCGGGCGGCCTTGACCTGCCAAAGCGGCGGCTTTCCCGGGTTCTCGGCGCAGGCGGCGCAGGCCGTGTAGACGCCCTGATCGAACACGACGACATTGCCTTCGTTCGTGCGGGTCGCCCGGTTGGCCGCAAAGCGCGTGCGGTCTGGACCTTCGACGAGGAGCGACTGGACGAAACCGTCGCGGAAATCCTCGCTGAGGACCATGTGGTCGGCTTGGTAGACGGAGCCCTGATCGTTCAGGCGGACATTTCCGTAGGCGAAGACCTGCCCCGTGCCCTGGTCGTAGACGACGCGGTCAGCTTCGAGGGTGGAGTCGCCGTAATAGAGCTTGACCGAGCCGACGGCGGACGAGGTCTTGCGGACCTCGTCATAGACCATCTCGTCGGCGGTCACATACATCTGCTTGGTGCCGTCGGCCGCGGGCTGGGCCTGGACGGGTGCCGTAAAAAGGCAAAGAGCGACCGTCGCTGCAAAGGCCCCTGCCTGTACAGCCGCAATCCCCCGGGCACGAAGGTTAAGGACCTTCACCCATCCTCCTGGCACAATAACACCGTTACACTCAGCAACACGCCGATGGCTGGAGGAACCCAGGCAGCAACAAGCGGAATGATGAATCCCGCAGCCCCCAAATCCCCTGCCATTTCGCCACCGACATAAAGCATGAACCCCGCGATCACGCCACCCAGAATCGCCTTCCCGAGACCGCCGAAACGGGCGAACCCGAGCGACACTGTCGCGGCAATCAAGACCATAGTCGAATAGGTGAGGGGACGGGCCATAAGCTCCTGAAATCGAAGGCGGAACTTCTCGGTCCGTATACCCGCTTCATCCCATTGCCTAATCACCCTCGGCAGTTCCCAAAACGAGATCGTTTCGGGTGTCGCGATGGTCTCGGCGACCTGGTCTGGAGTGAGGTTAGTCTGCACCCGGTAAACGTCGTGTGATTGGGGTGGAGAACCCGGCTGGACGACCCGCGCGGACGACATTTCCCAATATCCGTTCCGCAAAACGGCCGCCGCCGAATCGACCCGCTCCTTGAGGCTGCCTTCCTCCGTGAAGATGAAGGCTGTCACCCCGGAGAGTGCCCGGCCCTTGTCGCGGGATTCGAGCGCCCGGATGATCGACTGGTCGTCCTCGCTGCGCTGCCGTAGCCACAGACCCCCGGTGTTGGACAGCGTGCGGCCAAAAACGATGGCCTGAAACTCGACAGAGCTTTCCTTCAGATAGGCCGAGAGCGGGTTGTAGAGCGTGGTGACCAAAATTCCCAGCAAGGCCGCGCCGAAGAGGGCTGGAGCGACCATCTGCCAGATCGAGACGCCGGTCGCGCGCGCGATGACGAGCTCCATCCGACGCGACAGCCCGACAAAGGCGGCAATCGATCCGAACAGGACGATGAACGGAAAGACCTCCTCGGCGATGATCGGCGTGCGCTGGAAGACGAGAAGAGCGATCTGGCCGAGGGTCGCCGTGCTGGCCGCGCGCTGGAGCTGTTCCACGAAGTCGATCAGATAGATAATCGAGAACAGGATTAGGAACGTGACCCCGATGGAGATCAGCACCCGGCGGACGATGTAGAGGTAGAGCGTGCCGGGCATGGATCAGGCTTGGGCCAGGCGGCGCGTCGTGACGCGGCGCAGCAGGGGGAACGAGCCGCGGAATGCATAGCCGAACGAGCCGATGAGCACGACGGCCATGATCACATAGATCGCAGGGGTGGCCCAGGCATTCGTCTTGGACAGGTTGACCAGCGCCAGGCCGGCCACACGGACCGCGAAGGCCGTGCCCACCGCAACCACGACGGCGGCGAACCGCCCCTGCCGTGTCGAGCGCGGGGTGGCCATGACGGCAAAGGCTATCGCCATGAAAACAAACGGATAGATCGCGTTGAGAATGCGCTCGTTGAACTCCGCCATCAGGCGAACCGGCGTGCGCGAAGGGTCGCCCGCCCGAGGCTTCCACAGCTCGGAGAAGCGGAATTCGCGGGGGCGGTAGGTGATCTCGATGTCCTTGGCCGAGAAGGGTGACAGGTCGAAGGCGTAGCGGTCGAAAAGAACGATCGCGGCGTCTTCGTCGCCCGCGCTTTTGCGCTGGACGGCGCCCTTGTCGAGCACGAGAAAAGAGCCTTCGTCCGTTCTCAGCACCTGCCCGCGCTCGGCCGTGTAGACGAGGTTCTCGGCCTCGCTGCGGTTGTCCTCGATGAACAGGCCGAGCAGAGCGGCACCGGCTTCGCGACGGCGGACATGGATCGTCACCTTGTCGAGATTTGTGAATTCGCCTTCGCGCAGCACATTCACGATGACGTCGGCGCGGATCTCGGTGATCATTTCACGGACAAGGCGCAGGCTTTTCGGGATGAGCGACAGGCTGAGGACGCTGAGCACAAGGCTCACCAGGATCGCAAGAATCAAAAACGGGCGGAGGACGAGGCCCGGTGATATCCCGGCGGCGTTGATGGCGGCGAGTTCGGAGTCCGCGTTGAGGCGGTTCAGCACGAACATCACGGCGCCGAACAGCGCAAAAGGCGCAACGATCACAATGAACAGCGGCACGCCGAGGAACGTCATGGCCGCAAAAGTCCAAAAGGACTGGCCCTGAGCCGTGATAAGTTCGATCTCTCGAAGTGCCTGAGTTACCCAGACGATACCGGTGATGGCAAAAAGACTGGCCAGAAAAGCTATGGCCGATGATTTCAAAATATAGCGTTGCAGGGCGCCCATGCTGCCGCAGATCTACCCGACCATCTTTGCGTAAAGTGTGGCCTGTTCTACAAAACGGGCCGAACGAAGACGAATCCGCCTCACGCAGGTTCGCACAGGAGCTTATAGCCGAATGACCTCCATACCGAAAATCGCCTTTTCGAAAACCTCCCTGCCGGATAGCGGCACGGTGGTGGTGCTGACCGACAGCCGCCTCGGTTTTTCCGGCAATGCGAAGAAGCTGATCGGCAAGATCAAGAATTTCGAGCGCATCACCAAGGCTGCGAAGTTCACGGGCAAGGCCGGCAGCGCGCTCAGCATTCCCGCGCCGCACGGCACCGACATCGACCGCCTGATCGTGTTCGGGCTCGGCCGCGGCGAAGGCGATCCTGCGACGGAATGGGTGAAGACGGGCGGGCAGGTGCTCGGCAAGATCGGCGCGGCTGAAAAGGCGGCCATCCTGGTCGATGTCCCGCCGGGACTGGACGACGATCCGGTCAAGGCGGCCGTGGACATGGCGCTCGGCGCGCGGCTTCGTGCGTACACATTCGACCGCTACAAGACCAAGAAGAAATCCGAGGACGACAACGGCGATTGCGCGGGCGCGCTGAGCTATCTTCTCGACAAGGACAGCGACGCAAAGAAAGCCTGGAAGGCGCATGAAGCCCTGGCCGAGGGCGTCGATATCGCGCGCGATCTCGTCAATGAGCCGTCGAACGTTCTTTACCCGGAAGAATTCGCCAAGCGTGCGGCGAGGCTCGTCGACAACGACGTCGAAGTCGAAATCCTCGACGAGAAGGCGCTGAGGAAGATCGGCATGGGCGCGCTGCTCGGTGTGGGGCAGGGCTCCGAGAAGGAAAGCCGCGTCGTCGTGATGCGCTGGAACGGCGGCAAGAAGAACGACAAGCCGGTCGCCTTCATCGGCAAGGGCGTAACCTTCGACACCGGCGGCATCTCGATCAAGCCTGCGGGCAGCATGGAAGACATGAAGGGCGACATGGCGGGCGCGGCCTGCGTCGTCGGCCTCATGCACACGCTCGCGGTCCGCAAGGCCAAGGTGAATGCCATCGGCGTCATCGGCCTCGCCGAGAACATGCCGGACGGCAAAGCGCAGCGGCCGGGCGACATCGTCACCTCGCTGTCCGGACAGACAATCGAGATCATCAACACGGATGCCGAGGGCCGCCTCGTTCTCGGCGATGTGCTGTGGTACACGCAGGATAAGTACAAGCCGCAATTCATGGTCAATCTCGCAACCTTGACAGGCGCGGTGCTCGTTGCTCTCGGCCAGGAATATGCTGGCCTGTTCTCGAACAACAACGAGCTTTCGGACCGGCTGACGGCGGCCGGTGTTGCCACCGGCGAGCGCGTCTGGCGCCTGCCGCTCGATCCGGCCTACGACAAGATGATCGATTCCAAATTCGCCGACATGAAGAACACCGGCGGGCGTCATGGCGGCTCGATCACCGCCGCGCAGTTCCTGCAACGCCACGTCAACGGCACGCCGTGGGCGCATCTCGACATCGCCGGTACGGGCATGGGCTCGCTGCAGAACGACATCAACAAGAGCTGGGGTTCGGGCTGGGGCGTGCGCCTCCTCGACCGGCTGGTCGCGGATCATTACGAGGGATGATCGTCCTCCCGGACATCGCATCGCGATGATCCGGGATCGCATTTGACCCGGCCGACAACGATCCCGGATCGGCCTTTAGCCGTCCGGGATGACAGGAAACGGATGGCTGAAGTCTTCTTCTACCACCTGCAAAACCAGCCGCTGGAGCGCGTTCTGCCGGTTCTTCTCGGCAAATGCCTTGAGCGCGGTTGGAAGGTCGTCGTGCAGGCCGACAGCCCGGAACGCGTGCGCGCGCTCGACGAGGCGCTGTGGACCTTTGCCGATGACAGCTTCCTGCCGCATGGCACCGAAGCCGATGGCGCAACGGAGACGCAGCCGATCCTGCTGACGACGGACGACATCAATCCGGCCGGAGCGGAGGTGCGGGTGCTCGTCGACAGCGCGCCGTCGGGCGATCTCTCGGCTTATGCGCGGGCGCTCGTTCTGTTCGACGGCAACAACGACGAGGCTGTCGCCTATGAGCGGGAGCGCTGGAAGGTTCTGAAAGCCGCCGGGCATCAGGTGACGTACTGGCAACAGGACGAAGCTGGCCGCTGGGCGAAGAAGGCCTGAAAATCAGGCGCTCAGCCTGCGGCGCACGAACAGGGTGATGACAGCGCCTGTCGTGCAGACGACAAGAAACACCCATCCGGCCAGTGCACCGGCCTGAATGCCGGACAGAAGAACGCCGATTGTGCAGCCCAGCGCGATCATCGCGCCCCAGCCCATCAATATTCCGCCGACGACATTGCGCGCGATCTGTCCGAGGGACGGCACGGCAAGCGCGAACTGGCCGGACGCCAGAGCCGCTGCGAGGCTGCCGAGGACAAGGCCGGAAATGAGGTAGCCGTTCGGAGACAGGAGCGCCTCTCCAATCGCCGTGGCGCAGCCGCGAAACGTGTCGAGGCTGTACAGCGTGTCGGGGAGAACTTGCGCGTTGCTGGCGGCTTTGCGGGCCCAGCTTCCGAGCTGTGAGGTGACGCCGAGCGGCGCGAACCGCAGATAGGCGAATGTGCCGATCACGCCCACGAGGACACCGCCGACGATGGGCGGCCAGCGGGTGACTAAGAGGGACTTCAACGCCGCACCGGCGCCCGCCTGATGCACGGGCTGCGCCGGTGTGGCACGCCCGTACCAGAGCGCAAGGAGAGCGAGCGCGGCCAGCGCCGTGAGCGAGACCGCGAGTGCGCCCGCATAACCCAGATGATGCGGAAGCCAGATGACCGGGCCTGTCGCGAGGTCCGCGAGGAACAGGTTGTTCCAGCTCAAAAAGCCGAGAATGAAGCCGATGAAGGCCCCGCCCAGCGCAAAGACGGAAGCAAGATTTCCCTCGCCGAGACGGTAGATGTGCGCGGAAATGCACGAGCCCGCAATGGCCATGCCGACGCCGAAAGCGAGGGCGCCGATGGCAAGGGCCGCACTGACGGGGCCGATATGGGCTGTCGGGGGGAGGCGGTCTGCGGCCGGGACCGGAAGCCACATGCCGAAGATGACGAAATAGCCGACAAGCCCCGCCGCGAGCGCCGCGAGGATCGACAGCACGCCGCGCGGGTCGCGCGCCTCGACGAGATCGCGCAGATTGCACAGAAAGCAGAAGCGCGCGCGCTGAAGCACGATGCCGAGCGCCGCTCCCGTGAGCAGCGCAAACGCGAGCTGGCGGCTTGGCCCGCCCTCGGCGTCCATACGAAGGGCAAGGAAAGCAAGGCCTCCGAAAAGCAGGCCCGGGAGCAGAATTCGCAGCGGGAGACTCATCGTGCCCTTATAGCCCAACGAACGAAAAGGGGCGCGTCCGAAGACGCGCCCGAAGTCGAGACAGGAAGATTAAGACAAACACTCAGGCGCTTACTTTCCTTGCCAGACCGTGCCGGCAAGATTGGTGATCGGCACGCCGACGGCGTTTCCATATTCGGTCCACGAGCCATCGTAGTTTTTCACGTCGTAGCCGAGGATCTTGGCGAGGGCGAACCAGGTGTGGCTGGAACGCTCGCCGATGCGGCAATAGGTGATGACCGGCTGCTTGCCGTCGATTCCGATTTCGGCGAAGGCCTTCTGCAGGTCTTCCTTCGACTTGAACGTACCGTCCTCGTTGACGGCCTTGCCCCAGGGGAAGTTCACGGCCGTCGGGATGTGGCCGGCGCGAACAGACAATTCCTTGATGCCTTCCGGCGCAAGGATTTCACCGCTGAATTCCTTGGGGCCGCGGATGTCGACGAGCTTGGTGGCCTTGTCTTCGCCTTCGGCGACTTTCAGCACATCGGGGAAGCGGGCGCGCAGCGAGGTATCAGCCGCCGGGACATCCACCTTGGTCTCCTTGTGGGAGGGAACGGAGCTGTCGAGCGGCAGGCCCTTCGCCTCCCAGAGCTTGCGTCCGCCGTCGAGCAGCTTCACCCGGTCGCCCTGCCCATAGACGTCGAATATCCAGGCACCCCAGGCGGCGAACCAGTTGTTGTTGTCGCCGTACAGAACGATGGTGGTGTCCTTGTCGACGCCGGCCGCGCCGAGAAGCTTTTCAAAATTTTCTTCCGAGGCGATGTCGCGGCGGACCGGATCGACGAGATCGGTGTGCCAGCGGATGTTCACCGCGCCGGGGATGTGGCCGCGCTCGTAAACGCCGGGATCGACGCTCACTTCGAAGATGCGGACCTTGGGATTGTCGAGGTTCTTTTGAACCCAATCCGCCGAAACCAGCGGGCCATCGGCTGCGAGAGCCGGAACGCTTGCGGAGAGGGCGAGAACGGCTCCGCCCAGCCAAGATTTCAGAGACATCTAATCCTCCCGAAGGCAGCACCAGCCGCTGCCATGAAGGAGTTTTCACATTGTCGATCCGTCCGGTCAATAATAAAAACGATTTAACGTAGTAATACGGTGTATAATAACATTTAAAAAATGTTTATTGAGCCGCCTCGGCACTTGCGAGGCTTTGGCTGACTTCGAGCCACAATTCTTCGGCCTCGCCGTGGGCCTGGCCGAGATCGGCGCGCTTTTTGGCGAGCTTGGCGGCTTTGTCCGGATCGCGTGCATACAGGCCGGGATCGGCGAGTTCCGTATCGAGGCGGGAGAGCTCCGGCTCCAGCTTCGCCATCAGGGTTTCGATCTCTTTCAGCTTGTGGCGAAGGGTCGATGGCGACACGCGCTTCGCCGTGCTGGGGGCCGCCGCCGTTTTCGGCTCCGGGTCGCCGCGCGCGGCGCGAAGAACGATCTTCTGGTAATCCTCCAAAGTTCCGTCGAACGGCTTTACCGTGCCGTGCTGCACCAGCCACAATTCGTCCGCACAGGCGTCGAGGAGATGCCGGTCATGGCTGACCAGAATGACGGCGCCTTCGAACTCGTTGAGCGCGTCCACAAGCGCGGCGCGGCTGTCGATGTCCAAATGGTTGGTCGGCTCGTCGAGGATGAGGAGGTGAGGGGCCTCGAACACCGCAAGACCCATCGCAAGACGTGCCTTTTCGCCACCCGACAGCGATTTCACGGGCACGTCGGCACGCGCGCCTGAAAAGCCGATGCGCGCCACGCGGCCGCGCACCTGCGCCTCGCCGGCGGTCGAGGGCATGCGCGTGCGAATGTGCTGATAAGGCGTTTCGTCGAGTTTCAGCCCTTCGACCGTATGCTGCGCGAAATAACCGACCTTCATGCGCGAGGATGCCGTCATCGTGCCTTCCATGGCCTGAAGCTCGCCGGCCAGCAGCTTCGACAATGTCGACTTGCCGTTGCCGTTCGCGCCCAGAAGCCCGATGCGCTCGTCAGGTGCGAGCGAGAGGCTGAGCTTTTTCAGGATGATCTTGTCGCCGTAGCCCGTTGACACACGATCGAGCGCCACCAGCGGCGGCGCGAGCGGCTTGTCGTAGGGCGGGATGTAGAACGGCGGCACGTCGTTTTCGATGGACACGGAAATCGTTTCCATCTTTTCGAGGCGCTTGACGCGCGACTGCGCCTGCTTGGCCTTCGAGGCCTTGGCCTTGAAGCGGTTGATGAAGACCTGCAGCTTTTCCTTCTCGTCGTCCTGCTTCTTCTTTGCCTTTACATCGAGCGCGAGCTTTTCGCGGCGCTGGCGGTCGAAGCTCGTGAAGTTGCCGCGGTACAGGACGAACTTGCTCTGATCGAAATGCAGGATGTGATCGACGGACGCGTCGAGCAGGTCGCGGTCATGGCTGATGACGAGAACGGTGCGCGGATAACGCGCGAGATAATCCTGAAGCCAGAGCGTGCCTTCGAGGTCGAGATGGTTTGTTGGCTCGTCGAGCAGAAGCAGATCGGGCTCCGCGAACAGAACCGCCGCCAGCGCAACGCGCATGCGCCAGCCGCCCGAGAACGAGGAACACGGGCGCTGCTGCGCCTCGGCATCGAAACCGAGACCCGAGAGAATGCGCGCGGCACGCGAGGGCGCCGTGTGGGCGTCGATGTCGACGAGGCGCATGTGGATGTCGCCGATGCGCTCGGGATCGGTCGCGGTCTCGGCCTCGGCCAGAAGCGCCGTGCGTTCGGTGTCTGCCGCGAGCACACGGTCCAGAAGGCTGTCCGGCCCGGACGGCGCTTCCTGCGCGACGCGGCCGAAGCGAGCACCTTTCGGCAGATAGATGTCGCCGTCGTCCGGCCCGATATCGCCGGCCACGGCCTTGAAGAACGTCGTCTTGCCGGTGCCGTTGCGGCCGACGATGCCGACGCGCGCGCCTTCCGGGATCATGACGGAGGCGTGGTCCACGAGGGTGCGGCCCGCAATGCGGAGGGTGAGATCTGTAACCTGAAGCATGGGGCGTGTTTTGGCCGGGTTTTCCGTCGCACACAAGTCACGCAACCGCGTGGAGAATCTTGGGCCGTCAGCAGCCTGTCATTGTGTGAATAACCCTGTTAACATCTTGTTAATAACTTTGACGGCGAGGCGCTAATGTGCGTCGGGGGCAGGCTGTTCGCAGGGCTGATTCTACTCGCGTCGTTTGGCGCGAGCCCCTGTTTCGCGCTCGAAAGCTCCGGAGAAGCCGTCGCCGTCGTGCAGGCGACATCGGCCGCAGGGCCCGGCGGCACGCGCATGTTGGCCGAAACCCAGCCCGTCTACAGCGGGGACACGATCTCCACCGGCGGTGCCGGGCTGGCCCAAATCCGCTTCCGCGACGAGACGCGGCTGGTGGTCGGCCCGAATTCTCATGTCGTCATCGACCGCTTCGTGCTTGCCGCCGACACATCGGCTTCGGGCGCCAGCATCCGGTTTGCGAAAGGCACGTTCCGGTTTATCACCGGGTCCGGTGCGAGTTCGAATTACCGGCTGCAGACGCCCACCGCGACGGTCGGCATTCGCGGCACCGAGATCGACATTTCCGTGGGCGGGAAATCCGGCACCGCGGTCGTCGTCTATGAGGGGGCCGTCGAGGTTTGCAGCCGCGCGAGCGGCCAATGCGTCATCATCGACAGCTCTTGTTCCGCCGCGCGTGTCGCGCCGGGCGGCGGCGTTTCGGTTCCGAATTCGCGCCTCGACCGCAGCGCGCTGATTAACGCGTCCTTCCCGATGGCGCGAAACCAGAGTGCGCTGCGGCGCGGCTTCAAGGTCAATACGGGAGGGTGCGGCACCCCCCAGGGCAGCCCGCCCGCAAAGGGCGCGCCGCAAAAGGCCAGCTTCAGGGCGGCTGCCATGCCGCCCGCCGAGCCGGAACCGGAGCCCGACCCCAAGCCCTCGAAGCCGCACAAGGGCCATCACCACCATCATCACAGCAAGCACAAGGATCGTCATGACCGTCATCACGCCCGCCACGATGATGGACGCAGGCATGGGCAGCATGCGGACAACCGGCGCGGGCATCGAACTGGAGAACATGGACGGCGCGGCGACGATGAGGGTCGCGATGGCCGGCATGGTGCGCGTGGTGGCGACCGGAGTGGAAAAGGCGATCATGGCCGTGGAGCCGGAAAAGGTGGCGGCCATGCCGATGGCCGCGGCCACGGATCTGCCGGACGAGGAGGCGAGGGGCGGGGAGGTGATGGCCGGGGCGGGGAAGGCCGGGGCGGCCATGGCGCTTCAGGCAGCAAGGATGGCGGCAGCCATTCCGGTCGAGGCGGCGGAGGCCGGGGTGGCAAGGGCGACGGCGGAGGCCGGGGCGGTGGGGGCGGACGCGGGCGTTAGCCCCTCGAGAGGCTAAGAATTCCAGCCAACCGCACGCGAGATTTCACGTCCATTTTCGAAGGAGCTTCCAGCTCAGGTCTCTCCCGGATGCGGCGTCGCGCCGCGCCTTCGTGTGGCTGTTGCGCGCCGTCACGGCAACAAACCGGTTGATCCCTGAATATACCGTGGTAGAAGTACCGATAGCTGTTCCCCGTCCGGTTTCTGTTGCGACGGTTGGAGGGCGCTGTGTATAAGGCGCCCCTCTCCCACAAGCAGCATTCAGGACGTTAAAAATGGCTCTGGAACGTACGTTTTCGATCATCAAGCCCGATGCGACGCGTCGCAACATCACCGGCAAGGTCATCGATCGGATCGAAAGCTCCGGTCTGCGTGTCATTGCATCGAAGCGTCTTCATATGAGCCGCGCGCAGGCCGAAGAATTCTACGGCGCCCACAAGGAGCGTTCGTTCTTCGGTGAGCTCGTCGAGTTCATGATTTCCGGCCCTGTCGTCGTCCAGGTTCTCGAGGGCGAGAACGCCATCGCGAAATACCGCGATGTGATGGGCGCGACCAACCCGGCCAATGCCGATGCCGGCACGATCCGCAAGGATTTCGCCGAGAGCATCGAAGCCAATTCAGTGCACGGTTCGGACTCGCCGGAAGCGGCGCAGACCGAGATCAAGTTCTTCTTTAACGACAACGAGATCGTGGGCTGAGCTTCGTCATGAAGCTCTGAACCTCGGCGATATCGGAAACGCATGCCCTGGGTGGGCATATATCGGGAGGCTAGAGTTTCATGGAAGGTCATTGGGCCGTCGACTTCACGTCGGCACAATTCTGGATCGCGTTGGGCCAGATCATCTGGATCAACGCGCTTCTCTCCGGCGACAACGCCGTTGTTATCGCACTTGCATGCCGTGGCTTGCCTGATCAGCAGCGCAAGCTCGGCATGTTTTTCGGTGCCGGGGCCGCCATCGTGCTCCGTATCTTCTTCACCATCATCATCGTCTATCTGCTCGGCATTCCGTACCTGAAGATCATCGGTGCGGCGGCGCTGCTCTGGATTGCTCTCGATCTCGTGCTGCCGAAAGACCACGGTGACGATTCGTCGGTGAAATCCTCCGAAACGCTGCTCAAGGCGGTCGGAACGATCGCGCTCGCGGACGTGGTGATGAGCCTCGACAACGTCATTGCCATTGCAGGCGTTGCGAACGGCAACTGGACGCTCATCATTCTGGGCCTTGTGATCTCGATTCCGATGATCATCGCGGGTTCCGCGATTATCCTGGCGCTGATCGACCGCTTCCCCGTCATCGTATGGGCGGGCGCGGCACTCCTCGGCTTCGTCGCGGGCGAGATGTTGATCTCGGACGTCGCCATTGCGAGCCGCTTCGGCGAGGAATTCCAGCACGCGTGGGAACTGCCGCTCGGCATCCTGTTCGCGGTCGGCGTGGTGGCTGTCGGTTACGCGATCGTGCGCCTGCGCAAGCAGCGCGCCGTCGAAAGCGTGCACTGACAATCCACAGGCGGTTTGATCAACACCGCGTGTGTGCATCTTGCGAGCGGGTAGCCTTCGGGCTACCCGCTTTTTTGTTGTGGCGGGAGGCTGTTCGATGATGCGGTTTGGATTGGTGCTTGGTGCGATGCTCGTGGCGATGCCGGCAATGGCCCAGAAGGCTCCGGCGGCAGGGCCGACGCGCGACAAGATACGTCTCGCCATTCTCGACCAGTGCGTCCTGACGCAATCGGGCAAGCTCGCGGCAGAGGGCGCCGGGCCGAAATGCGGCTGCTATGCCCGTGCTATGTCCAAGGCGCTGACGGACGAGGAAGTGGCCGGCTACAGGAAATCGCTGCCCAAGCGTCTCGCCGACCAGTCCCAGACGATCTTCGCAGGCTGCAAGTAAGTCAGGCCCTTACGATCTCATCGCCCTCGACCCGCACGCGGCCGGAGGCGACGAGTTCGAGTGCGTGCGGGTAGAGCTTGTGCTCTTCCAAGAGGACACGCGCGGCCAGTGTCTCCTCGGTGTCGCCAGGTAGGACCGGGACCTTGGCCTGACCGATGATCGGGCCTGAATCAACGTCCTGACGCACGAAATGCACCGTGCAGCCGTGCTCGCTCTTGCCCGCCTCCAGCGCGCGCCGGTGGGTGTGCAGGCCCTTGAAGTCCGGCAGCAGCGAAGGGTGGATGTTGATCATCCTGTTGTGCCACTGGCCGATGAGGTAGGGCGAGAGCAGCCGCATCCAGCCCGCCAGGCACACAAGCTCGATACTGGCCTTTTCCAGTTCGGCATTTACGGCGCGCTCAAGACCCTCGCGGTCATGGGCCTTGTGATCGAACGAGATGGCCGCAATGCCTGCGGCCTTCGCTTTGGCGATGCCGCCTGCCTTATGATTGCTCGCGACGACGAGAACGATCTCGGCCGGATAATCGGGCCTGCGGCTCGCGGCGATGAGCGCTTCCATGTTGGAGCCGCCGCCCGAAATCAGGATCGCGGTACGCACTTTCGCCATCAGAAGGCGAGGTCGAGCGTGCCGGAGGTTTCGACCGCGCTCGTTGCCGAGGGAACGACCTCGCCGAGGCAGATGACGGTTTCGCCTGCCGTGCGGAACATCTGCGCGACTTCATCGGCCTCACTGGCCGTAACGACGGCGATCATGCCGATGCCGCAGTTGAAGGTGCGGAGCATTTCAGCTTCAGCAACATTGCCGGTCGCGGCCAGCCAGCGGAACACGCCGGGCGTGTCGATGGCGTGAAGGTCGAGCTTCACGCCGAGGCCTTCCGGCAGGATGCGCGGAATATTGTCGGGGAAGCCGCCGCCCGTGATGTGCACGAGCCCCTTGAGCGCGGAGGTCTGCTTCAGAACGCCGAGGATCGACTTCACGTAGATGCGCGTGGGCGCCAGAAGCGCGCGGCCGAGGCTGACGGCCGGTGCGAACGGGGCAGGGGCATCCCAAACAAGGCCGGACTTCTCGCGGATGCGGCGCACCAGCGAATAGCCGTTGGAATGCACGCCCGAGGAGGACAGGCCGAGCAGCACATCCCCTGCCGCAATGCCGCGTGGCAGCAACGTGCCGCGTTCCGCCGCGCCGACCGCAAAGCCGCCGAGATCGTAATCGCCCTCGGCATACATTCCGGGCATTTCCGCCGTCTCGCCGCCGATAAGCGCGCAACCGGCCTCGACGCACCCCGCCGCGATGCCCTTGACGACATCGACACCGGTCTGCGGCGCCAGTTTTCCGCAGGCGAAATAATCGAGAAAGAACAGAGGCTCGGCGCCCTGAACGACCAGATCGTTGACGCTCATCGCCACCAGGTCGATGCCGATCGAATCGTGAATGCCGGTTTCGATGGCGATCTTGAGCTTCGTGCCGACGCCGTCCGTCGCCGCGACGAGGACGGGATCCTTGTAGCCCGTGGCCTTGAGGTCGAACACGCCGCCGAAGCCGCCGATCTCCGCATCCGCCCCGGGACGCCGCGTCGCGCGAACCAGCGGCTTGATGGCCTCCACCAGCGCATTGCCCGCGTCGATATCGACCCCCGCATCGCGGTAGGTCAGGCCCTTTTCCGTGTTCGACATCGAATTCTCCGATTGCGAACCGGCTTAGCCCGCCGCGCTCCCGGTTTCAACGGATAGGCGCCTGTCAGTGCATGGTTTCTACCCAGGCCGATTGCAACATTTGTTCCATGCAAAATTGCAATAACTGCATTGCTTCGCTGGGGCTCGTTTCAGCGCGTTCGATATATAGATGGATCGTTACAGAACGCGGCGATCAAGCGGCGTCCTGATCAACGAGAAGTCTTTCGACGTAGAAAACAAGAAATCAGGATCTACGCCAAAAGTATTATATGGAGAATGTCATGAATTATCGTGCTCTTGTTCTTGCCTCCGCCTTTGCTCTTGGTTCGAGTGCCGCTCTTGCGGGCGACGGTCATCAGGGAATTCAGGATCGTGATGGCGTGAATACCTCGAATGAGCTGAATTCGGCCCAGGTCGAGCTTCTTGAAGGCCGTGCGGCGGTGGTTTCCCCCGCGCCCTACACCGTGGACGCAAAACCGAGCGCCGAGCCGTCCTACTTCGACATTTCGGAGCGCGGCAACGACTGAGGTCAACGCGCAAACAAAGAGGCCGCCCAACAGGGCGGCCTTTTTTGTTGCGCTCGCGCACAGACGGGGTGCGAAACCAGGCGCAGAGGTGCGGCTTTCCAAATTGCCGCACTGCTCTAAGCTCGCGCCATGTCGACGATGAACCTGCCGAACACGATCACGGTCCTGCGCATCGTCGCCGTTCCCGTGGTCGTCTATCTCATTCTGGCCGGATATCTTCAGGCGGCGTTCTGGGTCTTTCTGGCGGCGGGCATTTCCGACGGCATCGACGGCTATCTGGCACGGGCCTGGGACCAGCGCACCAAGCTCGGGGCCTATCTCGATCCGATCGCCGACAAGTCGCTGCTCGTTTCCATCTTCATCACGCTTGCCATCATCCAGTTCATCCCGATCTGGATCGCGATTGCCGTGGTTTCACGCGATCTGATGATCGTCGGGGCGGTCATCCTGTCCTGGCTGCTCGATCATCCGGTCACGATCCGGCCATTGATGATCTCCAAGGTGAACACGGTGCTGCAGATCGCTTTTGCCGCCTTTGCGCTCGGCTCGGCCGGATTCGGGATCGAGGCACCGGACGTTCTTCTGCTCGTGGCCTATGTCACGGGCGTCTTGACGGTTCTGTCTGCTGCTGCCTATTTCGCGGCGTGGATGCGCCACATGGCCGAGGGAGCCGATTGACCATGGAAAGCTCCCGCCCGGAGATATCGCTGCAGCGGCAAGTCCTGTTCTGGAGCGGCGGCGCGCTTGTTCTCCTCGCCATCCTGCTGGTTCTGAAGGATGTGCTGCTGCCTTTCGTGGCCGGTTTTGCCCTTGCCTATCTGCTCGACCCTCTGGCCGACCGCCTGACAAAGCTCGGCATCGGCCGCACATGGGCCGCGCTCATCATCCTCGTCGGCTTTACGATTCTGCTCATCGTCATCTTCGCGACTTTGGCGCCGCTGCTGGCGGAGCAGTTCAACCAGCTCATGCGCGACCTGCCGGGCTATATCGACCGGATCCAGGTTGTGGTGACGGAACAGCTCGGCTGGCTGCGCGGCATGATGGGCGGGCAATTGCCGGATGTTCAGGGCTCCGTCGGCGAGATCGTTTCGCAGGGCGCGAGCTGGGTCATGACGGCGCTGGGCGGCCTTCTGGCTGGCGGCTCGGCGTTGATCTCGGTCGCGAGCCTTCTTGTCGTTACGCCGGTCGTTGCCTTCTACATGCTGGTCGACTGGGACCGCATGGTCAAAACCATCGACAGCGGGCTGCCGCTGCAAAGCCGGGACACGGTGCGCGCACTGGCGCGCGACATGAACATGGCGGTCGCAGGGTTCATTCGCGGACAGTCCATCGTCTGCATTCTGCTCGGCATCATGTATGCGATCGGACTGACGCTCGTGGGGCTGAATTTCGGCCTTCTCATCGGTCTTATCGCGGGCATTATCGGGTTCATACCCTATGTCGGTACGCTGACGGGCCTTCTGATCGGCACGGGCGTCGCCATCGCGCAGTTCTGGCCGGATTATTTCAGCATTGGTGCCGTGCTGGCTGTTTTTGCCGTGGGCCAGTTCGTCGAGGGCAACATTCTTCAGCCGAACCTTGTGGGGCGGCAGGTCGGGCTTCATCCCGTCTGGCTGATGTTCGCGCTGCTGGCCTTTGGATCGTTGTTCGGGTTTGTCGGCCTTCTTCTTGCCGTGCCGCTTGCGGCCGCCATCGGCGTTCTCATTCGCTTTGCACTTGTCCGCTACAAGGAAAGCGCGATCTACAGGGGGGTGGTGCCGCCCGATAAGCCCGTCTCCAAGCGCAAGGCGTAAATGCCCCGGCAATTGACGTTTCCTCTTGAGCATTCGGCGAAGCTGACGGCTGACGATTTCCTGCCCGCGCCGGCAAATGCCACCGCGCATGCCATCATCGAGGCATGGCCGGAATGGCCGGCGCGCGGGCTTCTGCTCAGCGGTCCGGCCGGCAGCGGAAAAAGCCATCTCGCAGCGATCTGGGCAGACCGGGCGGAGGCAGAGGCCGTCGAGGCCGAGGCGTTGACGGATGACAAGGTCGCGGCACTCGAAGAGGGCGCGGCCGTGGTGGTTGAGAACATCGATTTGCCGGCGGTTTCCGAAACGACGCTCTTTCATCTCATGAACACGGTGCGCGAGCAGGGAAACTGGCTGCTGTTGACCGCGTCCCAGAGCCCGGGCCCCCTCTGGCCGCAACTTCCCGATCTTGCGTCCCGGCTGCGACAAATTCCGCTGGCCGAATTGCAGCCTCCCGATGACGGCCTCGTCCGTGCCGTCCTCATCAAGCTCTTCGACGACCGCCAGCTTGCCGTCGATGCCGAGGTGATCGACTATATCGCCCGGCGGATGGTGCGTTCGCTTGGCGCGGCACGGGAAATCGTTGCTGCGCTCGACGAAGAAGCCCTCGCGCTTGGGCGGCGCGTCACCAGACCTGTCGCCTCAGCCGTGCTGGCGCGTCTTACCTCCGAAGTGGATTGAGATTTTGACCGTCGCTCCACCGTCACGAAGCCGTCGTACACCGCGCCAGATGCGAGCGCAGGATGAACATGCCATGACCGACACTCAGATGGATTCGGACAAGACCAGGACGAAGAAAGCGCCGGTTCTCGATGTGCGCCATTCGCCGGAACGGTTCATCAATCGTGAGCTTTCCTGGCTGCAGTTCAACCGGCGGGTGATGGAGGAAGCCGCGAACCCGCAGCATCCGTTGCTGGAGCAGGTCCGATTCCTGTCGATTTCGGCCAACAATCTCGATGAATTCTTCATGGTGCGTGTCGCGGGCCTGAAGGGGCAGGTGCGTACGGGTGTGACCGTGGTCAGCCCGGATGGCCGCACGCCTCTGGAGCAGCTTCACGCGATCAATCTTGTCGTCGGCGATCTTGCGCGCGACCAGCAGATGCGCTGGCTGGAGCTGCAGAAGGATCTCGCGAAGGTGAGCATCGAGGTCGTCGGCAAGGACGATCTCAAATCCTCCGAGCTCAAATTTCTCGATGAGAATTTCCTCAATTACATCTTCCCCGTCTTGACGCCTTTGGCGATCGATCCGGCACATCCGTTCCCCTTCATTCCCAATCTCGGCTTTTCGCTGGCCCTCCAGCTCCAGCGGCAGAGCGATGGCCGTCCGCTCAACGCGCTCGTGCGCGTGCCGGCCTCGATCGACCGTTTCATCCGCATTCCGGAAAGCGAACCGGGCATCGCGCGCTTCGTGCTGCTGGAAGACGTGATCGGCCTGTTCATCAACCGCCTGTTCCCCGGCTACATCGTGAACGGGCAGGGTGCCTTCCGTGTCATCCGCGACAGCGATCTCGAAGTCGAGGAAGAGGCGGAGGATCTCGTCCGTTTGTTCGAATCCGCGCTGAAACAGCGCAAACGCGGCTCGGTCATCCGCCTGGAAATACAGACGCAGACCCCGCCGGAATTGAGGGCCTTTGTTGCCTCCGCGCTCGATGTGGTCGACGACGAAATCTTCCTCGTCGATGGCCTCATCGCGCTCAACGAGCTTTCGCAGATCGTGTCCGTCGACCGTCCCGAACTGAAATTCATTCCCTACAATCCGCGGTTCCCCGAGCGCATCCGCGAGCATGGCGGCGATTGCTTCGCGGCCATCAAGCAGAAGGACATTGTCGTCCATCATCCGTTCGAGAGCTTCGATGCCGTGGTGCAGTTTCTGAACCAGGCCGCGCGCGATCCGAACGTCGTTGCGATCAAGCAGACCCTGTACCGGACCTCGAAGGACAGCCCGATCGTCAAAGCACTGGCGGAGGCGGCCGAGGCCGGAAAGTCGGTGACGGCGCTTGTCGAACTGAAGGCGCGTTTCGACGAGGAAGCCAATATCCGCTGGGCGCGCGACCTCGAAAAGGCCGGAGTGCAGGTGGTTTACGGCTTCCTTGAGCTGAAGACGCATTCCAAGCTATCGCTGGTCGTGCGGCGCGAGGGCGGCGCGCTCGTGACCTATTGCCATGTCGGTACGGGCAATTATCACCCTGTAACGGCAAAGGTTTATACCGACCTGTCGTTCTTCACGGCAGACCCGGTTCTAGGCCGCGATGTCACGCGCGTCTTCAACTTCATCACGGGATACGCGGAGCCCGTCGAGCTGGAAGCGATGGCGGTTTCGCCGTTCAGCCTGCGCCGCAAGATCCTCAGCTCCATTGCCCAGGAAGTCGAGCACGCGAAAGCGGGACGCCCGGCTGCGATCTGGTTGAAGATGAACTCGCTCGTGGACAGCGTCATCATCGATGCCCTTTACGATGCGGGCCGTGCCGGAGTTGAGGTCGATCTCGTCGTGCGCGGCATCTGCTGCCTGCGTCCAGGTGTTCCCGGACTGTCGGAAACCATTCGCGTCAAATCCATCGTCGGCCGGTTTCTCGAGCATTCGCGTATTTACTGCTTCGGCAATGGCCACGGCCTCCCGAGCCCGGATGCCGCCGTCTACATCGCATCGGCGGATCTGATGCCGCGCAATCTCGACCGCCGGGTCGAGGCGATGATTCCGATCCTGAACCCTACCGTTCACGAGCAGGTTCTGGATCAGATCATGGTCGCGAATCTGAAAGACAATCAGCAAAGCTGGCGCGTGCTGCCGGACGGAACCTCGGAGAGGATCACGCTGGCGGACGGCGATGAGCCGTTCAACGCGCATCGCTATTTCATGACCAATCCAAGCCTCTCCGGGCGCGGGAAGTCGCTGAAAAAGAGTTCGCCGCGTCGCCTGGCGAAACGGGGGTAACGTGCTGAATTTGTTCGGGCAGGAAGAAGAAGCGCGCGGGAGACTTCGGAACGGGCCGCCCATGGCGGTCATCGACATCGGCTCGAACTCGGTTCGTCTGGTCGTCTATGACGGCATTTCCCGCAGCCCGACGGCAATCTTCAACGAAAAGGTGCTGTGCGGTCTCGGCCGCTCGGTCGCGACGACGGGTAAGCTGACCGCGGGCGCGGTCACAAAGGCTTTGGCGGCGATCCGGCGCTTTCGGGCGTTGTGCGATGTGATGAAGGTCGGCGAGGTGAAGGTGCTCGCCACCGCCGCCGCGCGCGATGCCTCGAACGGCGAAGAATTTCTCGACACGGCGCGCAAGATTTGCCGCGCGGACATCGAACTGCTCTCCGGCGGGCGAGAGGCGCATTTGTCCGCCCTCGGTGTGTATTCCGGGTTCTGGAAGCCGGCCGGGCTTGTCGGCGATCTGGGTGGCGGCAGTCTCGAACTTGTCAGCATCAAGGGATCGGAAATCGGGCAGGGCGTCACGCTTCCGCTTGGTGGCCTTGCTCTGCAGGATTTGTCCGAGGGATCGCTGAAGAAGGCGCAGAAGGTCGTGAAGACGGCCCTCGCAGGCGTGCCCGATCTGAAAGCGTTCGAAGGCAGCGATTTCTATGCGGTTGGTGGCACCTGGCGTGCGCTCGTGCGCCTGCATATGGCGCAGAAGAATTATCCGCTGCGCGTGATGCATGGTTATACGCTCCCCGCAAAAGAGGCGCTCACGCTGTGCCGCCGCATCCAGCGTGGTCCGCTCGAGACCATCAAGGGCATCGAATTCGTGCCGTCCGACCGTCGCCCGCTGCTGCCTTACGGCGCGCTGGTGCTGGAAAACGTCATCAAGGCGATCAAGGCGCGCAATGTCGTGACATCGGCCCTCGGCGTGCGCGAAGGGCTCCTGTACGAATTGCTGGACGACGAAACGAAGGAGCAGGACCCGCTCATCGTCGCCTCCGTCGAACTCGGGCTGCTGCGCTCGCGCTCGCCCCGGCATGGCCACGAACTCGTCGAATGGACCGATTCGCTCGTCGGCAGCATGGCTTTGCCCGAAGATGAATATGACCGGCGGCTACGTCACGCCGCCTGCCATCTGGCGGATATCGGCTGGCGGGCCCACCCCGATTATCGCGGGGAACAGGGCTTCAGCATCATCGCAAACGCCGCCTTTGTCGGCATCGACCATCCCGGGCGCTGCTATCTCGCGCTGACAAACCTGTTCCGCCACGAAGGTCTGCGCGAGGATCTGGTCAGCCCGCGCATACGGGAGATCACGGCGCCTGCGATCATCGCGCGCGCTCGTCTTCTGGGGGCGGCCATGCGCGTTGCCTATCTCGTTTCGGCCTCGATGCCGGGCGTGCTTCCGCGCACGAGCCTCAAGCTCAACGGCGAGCGTCTTGTATTGACGCTTCCGGAAAATCTTAAGGATCTTGCCGGAGATCGCCTTGCCAATCGCGTGCGGCAGATGGCGCGCCTGATCGGCAAGGAACCGCAGGTCGAAATCCAGTAAACGCAGCTGATCGCTGTAGGCCGAAATTCGTAATTGAACCTTCGGCTTAAGCTCTTTGTTTATCTCTTCTGCGTCAAAGTGCCGTGGGCTGGCGGACTTTTTCCGTGATTCCAGGGGCATTTCGACGATGGGCATTCCAACGCTTACGATGAGTACGGTTCTGCGCGTCCTGTTCGGCGCGATTGGCATTGTCGCGATCGCGGCTCTTGCCGTTCCGATGTACGGCGAGTTGAACAAGTTCAATCAGAGCCGCAAGACGGTTACGATCGCAGAGGCCGGCAGCGAGGTTTTCGCGGCGCTGCAGAATGTCCGTGTGCAACGCGGACCGACGCGTGTGGCGCTTGAGGCTGAGGCTCCCGCCAGCAAGGCATTCATGGACGGCAACATCGCCGCCCGCGCCGTGGCCGATCCGGCTGTTCAAAAGGTTGTCGAGCTTTGCGCCGACATCAATTGCAGCGGTCAGGACAAGGCCATTTTCGAGGGGCTTCCGGCCAGCCTCGAAAAATACATCGAACTTCGTGCCGCGTCCGACAAAGCGCTCGGCGTGCCTCTCGCGGAGCGTCCGGCAGGCATCTCCAAGGCATACAACGCCGCGGCGACCGACGTCGTCGACCGCCTGGAAGCCATGTCGGTCGCGCTCGGCGAGCAGGTGCGCATGGTCGATACGACGATTGCCGAACTGATGGCGATCAAACAGGCCGCATGGCTCTCGCGCGATGGTGTCGGCCTCGACCGAACGGCGCTCACCGATGCGCGGCGTTTGAAGGAGATCACACCCGCTCTTGACCGCAAGATGTCCGATCTGCGCGGACGTGCCCTTTCCAACTGGTCCGTCGTCAAGGAACTGGTCGCGCGTCCCGGCGTCTCCGCCGAGATCGTCGGTCTGGTCAAGGCTGCGGATGCAAAAGTGTTTACGGAATACGAGGCGCTCCGCAACACAGCTTACAAGGAAGTCGAAGCGCGGCAGGAGACCTACACGGTCTCGAACGACCGGCTCAACGGCGATGGCATCGAGGCTCTGGAAGCCATGACGGCCATCCCCAATGCAGCGATGCGCCTGACGAAGGAACATGCGGAAGAACTGCATGCCAATGCCCGGCAGTCCATGATCGTCGGCGGCGCCATGCTGTTCGGCGTCATGATGCTCGGCGCAGCCGGCTTCGTGGTCGTGCACCTCCGTATCACCAAACCCATTGCCGAGATGACGGATGCCATGCGCAGCCTTGCTTCGGGCAATCTCGATGTCGCAATTCCCGGCGCCGACCGTACCGACGAGATCGGCTCGATGGCCACAGCGGTCGAAGTGTTCAAGCGCGGCGCGATCGAGCAGAAGCGGATGGAACAGGACGCTGAAAGCCTCAAGGTGAGCACCGAAGCCGAGAAGAAAAAGGCGATGGCCGATCTCGCCCACGGCTTCAACCAGCGCGTTGGAAGCCTCGTGGACACGCTGGTTGCCGCGGCAGGTCAGCTCGAATCGACGGCGAACGACATGACATCCACCGCCGAGCGGACAAACGAGCAGTCTTCGGTTCTGGCCGAATCGTCCCGCGAAACCGGTGCGAGCGTCCAGACAGTCGCTGCGGCGACGGAAGAGCTTGCGTCCTCCGCCAACGAGATCGGCTTGCAGATTTCCAGCACCGCCGAACGTACACGCAAGGCGGTCGAGGATGTCCGGAAAACGGACCTGACCGTTCAGGCTCTCTCGGCCAGCGCCGAGAAGATCGAGACCGTGGTCGGCCTCATCAACGACATTGCGGCGCGCACCAATCTCCTCGCGCTCAATGCGACGATCGAGGCGGCTCGTGCCGGTGATGCCGGTCGGGGCTTTGCGGTCGTTGCGCAGGAAGTGAAGGATCTCGCGAACCAGACGATCAAGGCGACCGACGAGATCACCGAACAGATCCGCCAGCTTCAGCAGGCAACCGGCGGCGCCGTCGGCGCGATCCAGTCGATCGGCCGGACCATCGAACAGGTCGACGAGATCGCCAACACGATCGCCGCAGCTGCGGAGGAGCAGCAATCGGCGACGCAGGAAATCGCCCGCAGCGTGTCGCAGGCGGCGAAGGGCACCGACAGTGTCGGCCAGAGCGTCGATCTGGTCAGCGAAGCGGCCTCGCGCACGGGTTCCTCGGCAACACAGGTTCTGGCCTCGGCCCGCGAACTCGCCCGATCTTCGGGTGAACTCCGCTCCGAAATCCAGTCCTTCCTGTCGACGATGGAAGCGGCCTGACACACATGAAACACAGCCGCGCCGGACAGGCGCGGCTGTGCAGTTCGCCGGCTGAGGTCTGAAACGAAGTCCCGGCGAGTGACGTCTAAATACCCATGTAAGCGATCATGCCGACAACGCGTTTTGTGGTGACCGGCGGGCCCGGTTCCGGCAAGAGCACGCTCCTTGCGGCGCTTGAAGCGCGCGGCTTTGCCGTTGCAGAAGAAGCCGGTCGCGCAATCATTCGTGAGCAGGTGGCCGCAGGCGGAAACGCCTTGCCCTGGGCTGACCGTGAAGCCTTCGCGCAGGAGATGCTTGCGCGCGACATAGCCTCATATGTGCGGTTTGCAGATGCCCGCAGCCCGGTCTTCTTCGACCGTGGCGTGCCTGACATCGCCGGATATCTGACTTTGTGCGGACTGGATGTGCCGGTGAACGTCTCGGCGGCGATTTCAGAGTGCCGGTATGCCGATCCGGTCTTCATCGCGCCGTTCTGGCGCGAAATCTACGCGCAGGACAAAGAGCGCAAGCAGGATCCGCACGAAGCGGAACGCACATATCTGACGATGAAGCGCGTCTATTCGGAGCTTGGATACACGCTGCTCGAACTGCCGAGGGAGAACGTCGACGGACGCGTCGAATTCGTCCTTTCGGCGCTCAGGTCTTCACCTCGACCGTGCTGACGCGGCCTTTGCGGACGCCGAGCGCGAGCTCTCCGCGCTTGAGGCCGAGCGCCTTTTCTCCGAACAGTTCGCGCCGCCAGCCGTGAAGGGCGGGAACGTCCGCGTTGTCATCGGTTGCGATCTTTTCGAGGTCTTCGGTCGTCGCGAGAATCTTCGGCGCCACGCCTTCCTTCTCGGCCACCATTTTCAGCAGCACGCGCAGAAGCTCAACCGTTGCGCTTGCGCTTGGCGGCGGCGGACGGTCGCGCTCGACGCGGGGCAGGGTGGAGGGATCACGCGCAAGGCCCTGTTTGACGGCAACGATAATGTCGCCTCCGGCCTTCGACCGCTCGAAACCGTTCGGCAGGCCGCGCAGGCTGCCGAGAGCCTCGGCCGTTGTCGGGCCGCGCATGGCGATTTCGGCCAGGATCTCGTCTTTCAGGATGCGCGAGCGCGGCACGTTGCGCGTCTGCGCTTCTGTTTCGCGCCAGGCGGCGATGTCCATCAGGACGCCGATTTCCTTCGGCTTGCGCAGCCGCGCCTTGACGCGCTTCCAGGCGTCTTCGGGGGCCTGGCGGTAGGTTTCGGCGGAGGTGAGGACGGCCATCTCATCGACGAGCCAGCCGGCGCGGCCGCGTTTTTCCAGATCTTCGGCAAGCCGCCGGTAGACGTCGCGCAGATGGGTGACGTCCGCAAGGGCATAGGACACCTGTGCATCGGTGAGCGGCCTGCGGCTCCAGTCGGTGAAGCGGGAGGATTTGTCGAGCTGCACGCCCGTGATGCGCTGCACCAGCTGGTCGTAGGAAACGCTCTCGCCATAGCCGAGCACCATCGCCGCGACCTGGCTGTCGAAAACCGGATGCGGGATCATCTTGGCGAGATGCCACATGATCTCGATGTCCTGCCGGCCCGCATGAAAGACCTTGAGCACCGATTCATTCGCCATAAGGTCGAAAACCGGCTTCAGATCCATCCCGGGCGCCAACGCGTCGATGGCCACCGCGCCTTCGTCGTCCGCAAGCTGGATGACGCAAAGCTTCGGCCAGAAGGTCGTTTCGCGAAGAAACTCAGTATCGACAGTGACGAATTCGGAGCGGGCAAGCCGTTCGCAGGCTGCCTCTACTTCCGCAGTGTTGGTAAGGATCATCCCCGCCATATACCCGACTCGGTGGCCCCGCACGATATTAGACGCGGACTAATTTGACGCGGGCAAGGGTGACGGCGAGTTGACAAACGTTCAATTGCCGTGCGGTTTGTCCGCCCCTTAGAACGCTTTGACCGTGACGCTTGGACAGCCTGGGCGAAACGGCCGCTTCATCAGGATTTTCAAGACGATGCACCGCTACCGCACCCACACCTGCGGCCAGCTCCGAGAAGAGCACATTGGCCAGAATGTCCGGATTTCGGGCTGGGTGCACCGCATACGCGATCATGGCGGCGTGCTTTTCATCGACCTGCGCGACCATTACGGCCTGACGCAATGCGTGGCCGACCCGGATTCGGCCGCCTTCAAGGATGTCGAGAAGGTGCGCTCCGAATGGGTGGTGCGTTTCGAGGGACAGGTCCGCAAGCGTCCGCCAGGCACGGAGAACACCGAACTGCCGACCGGGCAGATCGAACTGTTCATCGGCGGCGTTGAAGTGCTCGGTCCCGCGGCCGAACTGCCGCTGCCCGTCTTCGGCGAGCCCGATTATCCCGAAGACATCCGCCTGCGCTATCGCTTCATCGATCTGCGCCGCGAGACGCTGCACAAGAACATCATGACCCGCACCAAGGTCGTCTCCTCCATGCGGCGGCGGATGACGGAGGCGGGCTTTACCGAGTTCGCGACGCCGATCCTGACAGCCTCCTCGCCGGAAGGCGCGCGCGATTTCCTCGTGCCCTCGCGCATTCATCCCGGCAATTTCTACGCGCTGCCGCAGGCTCCGCAGCAGTACAAGCAGCTTCTGATGGTGGCGGGCTTCGACCGCTACTTCCAGATCGCGCCGTGCTTCCGCGACGAAGATCCGCGTGCCGACCGCCTGCCGGGCGAGTTCTACCAGCTCGATCTGGAAATGAGCTTTGTCGAGCAGGAAGACGTGTTCTCGACCATGGAGCCGGTGATCCGCGGCATCTTCGAGGAATTCGCGGAGGGCAAGCCGGTCACGCAGGACTTCCCACGCATTCCCTACGCCGAGGCCATGCTGAAATATGGCTCGGACAAGCCGGATCTGCGCAACCCGCTGGTCATCGTCGATGTCAGCTCGGTCTTTACGCGTGAAGACGTGACGTTCAACGCGTTCAAGAACGTCGTCGGGGGCGGCGGCGTCGTCCGCGCCATTCCGGCGCCGGGAGCGGGCTCCCAGCCGCGTTCGTTCTTCGACAAGCTGAACGACTGGGCGCGCGGCGAGGGCGCTCCGGGGCTCGGCTACATCGTGTTCGACGACGAGAGCGGCACGCTGACGGGCAAGGGTCCGATTGCGAAATTCATTCCGGCCGAGGCACAGGCGGCTCTCGCCAGCGCGGCGGGCGTGGGTGCGGGCGATGCGCTGTTCTTCTCGGCGGGCGCGGAAGACAAGGCGGCCAAGCTGGCAGGCAATGCGCGCCTTCGCGTCGGCGAGGAACTGGGGCTCGTCGACAAGGACCGCTTCGAACTCGCCTGGATCGTCGATTTCCCGTTCTACGAATGGAACGAGGAAGAGAAGAAAGTCGATTTCTCGCACAACCCCTTCTCCATGCCGCAGGGCGGTCTCGATGCGCTCAATTCGCAGGAGCCGCTGACCATCAAGGCGTTTCAATACGATGTCGTCTGCAACGGGTATGAGATTGCCTCGGGCGGCATCCGCAACCATCGCCCGGAGGCCATGATCAAGGCGTTCGAGCTTGCGGGCTATGGCGAGGAGACGGTGATGGAGCGGTTCGGCGGCATGTACCGTGCCTTCCAGTACGGCGCGCCGCCGCATGGCGGCATGGCGGCGGGCGTTGACCGCATGGTGATGCTCGTCTGCGGGGCGCAGAGCGTGCGCGAGATCGCGCTGTTCCCGATGAACCAGCGCGCCGAGGACATCCTGATGGGAGCGCCGGCTCCGGCGAGCCCGAAACAGCTTCGCGAACTGCATATTCGCGTCAATACCCCCGAACCGAAAGCGGGTTGAGTTCATGGCCTCCAACGTTTCCGACGATCTGAAAAAAGCGGCACTGGCGTTCCATCGGCTGCCGCGCCCGGGCAAGCTTGAAGTGGTGCCCTCGAAGCCGCTCAGCACGCAGCGCGATCTCGCGCTGGCCTACACGCCGGGCGTTGCGGCCGTCTGCGAGACGATTGCCGAAAATCCGGAAGAGGCCGCGTCGCTGACCGGCCGCCAGAACCTCGTCGGCGTCATTACGAACGGCACGGCGGTTCTCGGCCTCGGAAACATCGGTCCGCTGGCCTCGAAGCCGGTGATGGAGGGCAAGGCCGTTCTCTTCAAGAAGTTCGCGGGCATCGACGTGTTCGACATCGAGGTCGCGGAAACCGACCCGGAGCGCCTCGTCAATGTGGTCGCGGCTCTGGAGCCGACGTTCGGCGGCATCAACCTTGAAGACATCAAGGCGCCGGAATGCTTCGAGGTCGAGGAGAAGCTGAAAGAACGGATGAAAATTCCGGTCTTCCACGACGACCAGCACGGCACCGCGATCATCGTCGCGGCTGCCATCGTCAATGCGCTGGAACTCGCCGGAAAGAAGCTGTCCGATGTGAAGATCGTGACGTCCGGTGCGGGTGCGGCGGCAACCGCCAGCCTCAATCTTCTCGTGTCCATGGGCGCGAAACGCGAGAACATCTGGGTCACCGACATCGACGGCGTGGTCTATGAAGGCCGCAACACGCTGATGAACAAGTGGACCTCGGTGTACGCGCAGAAGACCAAGGCGCGCACGCTCGCGGACGTCATCGACGACGCCGACATTTTCCTCGGCGTGTCGGCGGGCGGGGTGCTGAAGCAGGAGATGCTGAAGGGCATGGCTGCGCGGCCGCTCATTATGGCTCTTGCCAATCCGACGCCTGAAATCATGCCCGATCTCGCCCGCGCCGTGCGTCCGGATGCGATGATCTGCACCGGCCGGTCCGATTTCCCGAACCAGGTCAACAACGTCCTCTGCTTCCCCTTCATCTTCCGCGGCGCGCTCGATGCGGGCGCGACGACGATCAATGAAGAGATGAAGCAGGCAGCCGTGAACGCCATTGCGCTTCTCGCGCGCGAGGCCTCGTCCGACGTGGTGGCGCGCACCTATGGCGGCGAGTTTGCCAGCTTCGGGCCCGAAAGCCTGATCCCCAACGCGTTCGACCCGCGCCTCATCCTGCGTATAGCGCCTGCGGTTGCGAAGGCGGCCATGGAATCGGGTGTCGCGACGAAGCCGATCGCGGATTTCGAAGCCTACAAGGACAGCCTCCACCGCTTCGTCTATCGCTCGGGCTTTGTGATGAAGCCGATTTTCGCCGCGGCCAAGGAAAGCCCGCGCCGCGTGATCTATGCCGAAGGCGAGGACGAGCGCACGTTGCGCGCCGCCCAGATCGTGATCGAGGAGGGCGTTGCCCAGCCGATCCTGATCGGCCGTCCGCAGGTTATCGAGACCCGCCTGAAGAGGTTCGGCCTGTCGGTACGGATGGGCACCGATTTCGACGTGGTCAACCCGGAAGACGATCCGCGTTACCGCGATTACGTCGCCCTTTACCTCGAACGCGCCGGCCGCCGCGGCGTAACGCCGGATCTGGCCCGCACCATCGTGCGTACGGATTCCACGGTTATCGCGGCGCTTTCGGTTCTGCGCGGCGATGCGGACGCGATGATCTGCGGTCTGGAAGGCCGTTATCCGAGCCATCTGGAGACGATCAACGACGTCATCGGCAGGCTGCCGGGCGTCTCCGATTATGCGGCGATTTCGCTGCTCATCACGAGCCGTGGCGCGCTGTTCATCGGGGACACCTATGTGAGCCTTGAGCCGACGGCGGCGCAGATCGTGGAAAAGGTGCGCCTTGGCGCCTCGGTCGTCCGCCGTTTCGGCCTCGAACCGAAGATCGCGCTTCTCAGCCATGCCAATTTCGGTTCGCGCGGTTCGGCCTCCTCGCGCAAGATGCGCGAGGCGCTCGAGATCGTGCATCGCGACTATCCGGACCTTGAAGTCGATGGTGAGATGAACGCCGATCTGGCGCTCTCGCAGGAACTGCGCGACCGCGTTCTTCCGTCCTCGCGGCTGCGTGGCGATGCCAATCTGCTCATCATGCCCGATCTCGATGCGGCGAAGATTTCCGCACAGCTCGTCTCCGCAATGGATGGCTCGCTGCCGATCGGCCCGATCCTCGTCGGCGCGGCGCGTCCGGCGCAGATCGTGACCTCGACGACGACACCGCGCGGCCTCGTCAACGTGACGGCATTTGCGGTGTCGGAAGCGCAGAGCGGTCACGTCACGCTCTGACAAGGCAAGGGAAGGCGGGTCAGCCCGCCTTCTGCACGGCTTCCCGGACCATGCGGGTCGTATATTCGACGTCCTGCACGATCGGGAGGCTGTCCTCGATGCCGAGGTGCTGGACCGAATAGGCGGACGCCGCCCGTGCGAAGCGGAAATGGTCCGCCCAGATCGCATAGGGCTTCGACAGCCAGGAATACATGTAGGCGCCGTGGAAGATGTCGCCCGCGCCGTTGGTGTCGATGACGCGCTCGGACGGGATCGCCAGAGCAGGCATTTCCTGCGCCAAGCCCTTTTCGTCGTACCAGACCACACCGCGCTCACCGAGCGTCACGGCGCCGATCTTGCAGCCGCGCTGCTTCAGATAGTCGAGCATTTCGTAGGGCGTCAGCTTCATCTGCTCGCACATGCGCTCCGACACGACCGCCGCGTCGATGAAGTGCAGAAGCTCCTCGGTGTTCTCGCGAACTCCCCCGCCGTCGAGCGAGGTGAAGATGCCCGCTTCACGGCATGCGCGGGCGTAGTGCAAAGCGGCGTCCGGCTGATGCCCGTCGAGGTGCAAAGCGCGGCAGCCGTTCAGGTTCAGAACAGGGAAGGGGTGCAGGTGATCGTCGTCCCGACACCGGACGATGGCGCGTTTGCCGTCGTTCGGCATGATGAAGGACAGGGAGGCCTCCCGCACTTTGCGCGAATGCAGCGGAATTGAGTAACGCGAGGCCATGTCGCGGAACATGCGCGACAGCCAGTCGTCGCCCAGAGTGGTCAGAAGATCGGGCACGATGCCCAGCTTGGCGCAGCAGAATGCGGCCGTAACGGCATTGCCGCCGAAGCTGACCGCGTAATCATCGGCCAGCGTCTTCTCGTCGCCGGTGGGGATGTGGTCGCAGACGAAGGTGATGTCGATATAGGTATGGCCGATGAAAAGCGCCTGCATTCTTCCCCTCCGATGATCCGCGAGATCGCCATGTAAGTAATTCCCGCGGCGATTTATTTAGCTGCAATTAACGTCCTTTGAGGCTTAGTGCGTGTTGAGTTTTTCGAGGGCACTAACGTTTTGCGGCGCCAATCCAACAGGTGGAAGTTTGCCCTTCTTGCCGCTGCCCTCGCAGTAACCCCTCTTATTGGCCTGAATCTGCTGCTTTGGCTGAACATTACGGCCAATGGCCGGGTGGATATCGAATATGCCGCCGAGCGCATGCTCGGGCAGGCGGAAGCGCAGCTGGACACGGCGATGACACAGCTCGTGGCCGTTTCCATGAAGCTTGAGGATGCTTCCTGTTCGCATGATGTCATGGAGCTGCTTGGGCAGGCCATCGTCAAGGCGCCGACCATCAGCGATATCACGGTCATGAACCAGGCCGGGACGCCGGTCTGCTCCCCGAGCGGAAATCCGCGTGTGATCCGAGCGGTTTCACCGGCGAACGACACAGCCAACAAGGATGTGAAGTTCTTTCTGGTCGATTTCGGAGCCGATGGCGGCGCGCGCTCGATCCAGTTTCTGTGGCGCCTGCCGGACGGGTGGAGCGTTTCCTTCCTGATTCCCGGAGAAAGGCTTCTGCCGGCAGTCGTCTTGGGCCGTCTGCAGGCGGATTTTGTCGCTCAGGTGAAGCTCGTCGATGGCTCCCATGTCGCCGCCCAGCTCTCGCGGGACACGATGTCGGCTGAAGGCATCGCGGCGTTCGAGGTGAGGACCGTCTCCAGCCGTTACCCCGTCTCGATGTCGGTGTCGGTGCCATCGTCTGCGCTGTGGGACAGCTACCGGGAACTGTTTTTGTGGGGCAATGCCGGCGGTGCCGTGCTGGCACTGTTGATCATTGCCGGCGCTTTCGCGGTGAACCGCCAGATGGAAGGTCCCGCGCGCCAGATCGAGAATTCGCTGCGGCGGGGTGAGTTCATTCCCTATTACCAGCCCGTCATGGACATCCATACCGGCAAGCTGCTCGGATGCGAGGTGCTGGTGCGGCGCAAACGGGCCGACGGCTCGGTCGATTCGCCCGGCTCGTTCATTCCGTTGGTGGAGGCGACGGGGCAGATTTTCGAGATCACCCGCAGCATGATGGTGCAGGCGCGGGACGAACTCGGGCCGTATTACTCCGCGCGTCCCAATCTCAAGGTCTCGTTCAACCTGGTCGCCGCGCATTTCGACGACGAACAGATCGTCTCCGATTTGAGCGAGATATTCGAGGGCGCACAGGTCAAGACGAACCAGATCGTCCTTGAGGTTACGGAGCGCCAGCCGCTTCCGAACCTTGCATCGGCGCGTGTCATCATTGCCAAACTTCAGGAATTGGGCGCGCGCATTGCGCTGGACGACGTCGGGACGGGCCATGGCGGCATGTCCTATCTGCTCAAGCTCGGCGTCGACCAGATGAAGATGGACAAGCTGTTCGTCGACGCGATCGGCACCGACCGTTATTCCACGGCCATCATCGACACGCTGGTGAAGCTTGCGGCCGACCTCAACATCGAGTTCGTGGCCGAGGGCGTGGAGACGTTCGAACAGGTTGCCTATCTGCGCGAACACGGCGTTCACGCGGCGCAGGGCTATGTGTTCTCTCCGCCACTGCCCGGGCCGCTGTTTCTCAACCTGATTGCGGCGCTGCATCCTGTGCGGGAAACTGCTCCCGGACGGGTGAAGAAGGCGATTCGTGGCGGCGACGTCGACGCTGCCGCCTGAAAACGGCGCCATCCGGCGGTCATGTCCGCAAATTGCCGCGATTGATGCGGAAAAGGCTGGCTTGAGGGTAGCTGACTAACTCTAAGGGGAAATCCATGATCCGAATTCTTGCTCTCAGCACCGCGCTGTTCGCCGCGGGCTTTACATCGCAGGCTTCAGCTCAGGACGGCCTTGTCGGCGGTCTTCTGGGGGCGGGCGCAGGCGCCGTTCTCGGCGGCGCGATCACGGGCAAAGCCGGCGGGGCGGCGGCCGGTGCGATCATCGGCGGCGCGACGGGCGCCATCATCGGCAGCGAGTCCGATCGTCGCCGTTATCGCTCACGTCGCGAAGGCTTCTATTTCAATTCGCGCGGCCGCTGCTTCTACGAATATCCGAACGGCGAAGTCACTCGCGTTGCCAACCGGCCCTGCTGAGCGCCGGTCTCCGTGTGAAAAAGGCGCCCTCGGGGCGCCTTTTTTGTTTTCGGATCAGAGCCCGAGCCGGGGCATTTCCACCCGCGGGCATCGATCCTGAACGAAGGTGACGCCAGCCGCGCGGGCCTTTTCGGCGGCTTCGTCGTTGACGATGCCCAGCTGGAGCCAGATCACCGAGGGACGATCCTTAAGGGCGAGAACCTCGTCGACGATCCCGGGCGCCGCGTCGGCGGGGCGGAAGACATCGACCATGTCGATCTTCTCGGGAATGTCCGCCAGCGACGCATACACCGTCTCGCCGTTGATCTCCTGACCGGCGGCGCCGGGGTTGATCGGGATCACCCGATATCCCTTCTGCTGCAGAAAGGCGCCGACATAATTGGACGGCTTTTCCGGGTTCGTGCTCGCGCCGATCAGGGCAATGACACGCACTTTCTCAAATATTGAGCGGATATCGGCGTCGCTCAGACCGTCATTCGACATTACGCATCCTTGTGTTAGCGGCCGATCGCGGCGCGCAGGTCTTCTATATAAGGAGCCGCGATCTCCCGGTTTCCCGGCAGGGGCTCAAACTCCGCCAGAGCGGAGAACTGTCTCTTCAGTTCGTCCAGCGCCCGGACCTTCTCATCGGCGCTGAGGGCGGCGTTGCGCTCTATGTCGCGCAGGGCACCCTTTTCGTGACTCGCGAGATCGAGAGACCCCGTGATGTCGGCCCCGGCGAGAACCAGCGAAATCGTGTGGCTCGTTCTCGCCCAGTCGCCATAGGTAGAAAAGCCGAACTGCGAAACAAGGGCTTCGGCCTGTGCTTCATGAGCGGGATCGCGAAGAAGAGCGGCGAAAAGCAGCGAGAGGTCGTTGTCCGGTGGCCGCTCGCCGGTGAGGTCGATCTGGCGCGCGAAGGCCAGCATCGGCGGAACGCTGGACAGAAAGCGCTCGATGCGCTCCGGGGTCAGCGGGATCTGCGAGGGACGGGTGTCCGCACGTTCGGTTGTTTCCCAGCCGACCGATGCGGGAAGGGTTGTCTGCGCGGCAGCCGGCGCAAGCCAGCCCAGCGCGAGAAGGAAGGCGAATGCAGAGACAGGCATTTTAAATCCGCAATGTGCCAATCAGATTCACCACCCCGGAACTTCATGGCCCAGCGGCGGATTTCGGGCAACCCTCCCATTCTGCGGAACGCTGCGATCTTCTGTGCGTTTCCCGGTAATAAGGAGATGTCTATGTCCGTGACCTTCATTCTTCGCAGCGAACCCAATCCGGGCGAAGTGACCGTGCGCCTTTATCACGATGCGGGGGCCGTCCTTGGCACAGTGAGCGCGCCTGGCGGCCTTGAGGGCACACACACGGCGGCGGAGGCCGATCATGACGGAATGCTGGGCGCGCATCAGGCGCTTGCCTCGGCAATCGAGATTGCGTCCGATCATGGCGGGGTCGTCGGTGTGATCGACAACGAGAACATCTGGAAAGAAGAATGGGGCGTTCTCGAGCGCGAAAGCCGCTAAAATCAGCGCTTCCAGAGGGGGTATTTTAATACCATTTTTTTAAACGATTGATATCGCTATATAATATGGCGCGATGTGGCGTTGATTTCCTGATGCCCGTTCTGTAGACACATCCCGAACGGTCGCGTGGAGCGGCCCGTGCCTTTTTCAGGGAATATTCCATGTCTACCTTTTCGGCCAAGCCAGCCGATGTTGAGAAGAAGTGGGTCATCATCGACGCCTCCGGGCTCGTTGTCGGCCGCCTTGCCTCGATCATCGCGCTTCGCCTGCGCGGCAAGCATCGCGCCACCTTCACGCCCCATGTCGACACGGGCGACAACATCATCGTGATCAACGCCGAGAAGGTCGTGTTCACGGGCAACAAGCGCAAGGACAAGAGCTACTTCTGGCACACCGGGTATCCGGGTGGCATCAAGGAGCGCAAGGCCGAGAAGATCCTCGACGGCCGCTTCCCCAACCGCATCATCGAAAAGGCCGTGGAGCGCATGCTTCCGCGCGGCCCGCTCGGCCGCAAGCAGCTTGGCAATCTCCGCGTCTACGCCGGCGCGGAACATCCTCACACCGCTCAGCAGCCGGAGACGTTCGACGTCGCGGTGCTGAACAAGAAGAACGTCCGGAGCTGATCGCCATGACCGATAACATTCAGTCGCTTGGAGATCTTGGCGGCGCTCTTGGTGGTTCGGTCTCCGAAGCACCGCGTTACGAGCAGAAGCTCGATGCCCAGGGCCGCGCCTATGCGACCGGCAAGCGCAAGGACGCCGTTGCCCGCGTGTGGGTGAAGCCCGGTTCGGGCAAGATCACGATCAACGACCGCGACATCGAAGTTTACTTCGCGCGTCCGGTTCTTCGCATGATCCTGCAGCAGCCGCTCGCCGTCGCCAATCGCAACGGCCAGTACGACATCCGCGTCACGGTCGCCGGCGGCGGCCTTTCGGGCCAGGCCGGCGCGGTCCGTCATGGCCTCTCCAAGGCGCTGACGTACTACGAACCCGAGCTGCGCGGCGTGCTCAAGAAGGAAGGCTTCCTGACCCGCGACTCGCGTGTCGTCGAGCGTAAGAAGTACGGTCGCGCCAAGGCCCGCCGCAGCTTCCAGTTCTCGAAGCGCTGATCTTCGATACCAGAAACGAAAAGGCGGGCTCGATGCCCGCCTTTTTTCGTTTCTACCTTTCGGACCGGGTTTCACCCCGGACATCACTCAGCGCCGCCACCCCGGATGCCGTGATCTGGATGGAGCGCAGCTTGTGAGCCGCCCATCCATTCTCGACCAGGCTGGGTATCACCGGGAAGTCATCTTCGTGAAGTAAAGGCGTGGTATCGAGCCAGCGCATCGGTACCCAGCGTCCCCTTGCGTTTTCAAGGACCGTCAGAAGGCGCCTTTGCGCCTGGGTCGGGTTCATGTCAGTTCCCCCGCATCAAGTTTAGACACACAAAGAGTGTCCCTGCCGTCCTACGATTCGGTAAAGTGCCGGAACGTCGCGCACGATGATGCGTTCGCTCTTGAGGTTTTCATGTCACACGACCCGCTCACGCCACGTCCCGTCGATCGGGCGCTCGATCCCGATTTCCGGCACGGCCAGAGTATGGAACCGAATTATTCGGGCGTGGTGTCCTTCCTGCGCCGCGTCTACCGGCGCGACCCTTCGGGCTTCGATGTCGCCGTCTGGGGCGTGCCTCTCGACACATCCGTTTCCAACCGGCCGGGCACGCGTTTCGGGCCGCGTGCGCTGCGCGATGCGTCGACGATCCTCGACGGCGATCCCGTCTATCCGTTCGGCCTCGATATTTTCGAGGACATGTCGGTTTGCGACACGGGCGATGCCGTGTTCGATTACGGTTATCCGACGGAAGTGCCCGCAGCCATCGAGGCCCAGGCAGCACAGAGGCTCGCAACGGGCACGCATCTTGTGACGCTCGGGGGCGATCATTTCATCACCTATCCGATCCTCAAGGCGTTGACGAAGAAGATCGGCGGGCCGGTGGCACTCGTCCAGTTCGACGCGCATCAGGACACATGGGACGACGAAGACGGCCGGATCGACCACGGCACGTTCATCACCCGGGCCGTGAAGGACGGGCTGATCGCGCCGGAACACTCGATCCAGATCGGCATACGTACCCACGCGCCCGCCGATTACGGCATCGCGATCATCGACGGTTTCGATGCCGCCGAGTTCGGCGCGGCATCCGTGGCCCAGCGCATCCAGGAGCGTGTCGGGGGTATGCCCGTCTACATCACGTTCGACATCGACGCGCTCGATCCGGCCTTTGCCCCGGGGACGGGGACGCCGGTCAACGGTGGGCTCTCGAGCCGGGAAGCGCTTGCGATCCTGAAAGAGCTCGGCTCGCTCAATCTCAAGGGGTTCGACGTGGTCGAGGTGTCGCCGCCTTACGACCATGCGGGGATCACCGCGCTCGCGGGCGCGACTCTGGCCCATTACTATCTTGCCCTTCTCGCAAACCGGAAGCTTGTGGGTAAGTCGCTCGTTCCTTAACCTCCGGCTTGCAACTTCTGCGGGAACGTAAATACTGGTGGCAAGTCGCGATGCGGGGGCGATTCCCCGGCTGCGCGACGACTACGTGCGGGGCCTTCAAAGCTGCGTTACGGGAGAACTGCCATGCCTCAGACGGGACGCGAGCTTCGCCGCCATCCGCGCCGCAAGGTTTCAGCCGACGGTAACATCACCTTTGCGGACGGCTGCAAGTTGATCTGCAGGATCAAGGACATATCGGAAAGCGGCGCACTTCTGATGCTGTCGAACGAGATCGAGATGCCGTTCGATTTCACGCTGGAGTTCGGAAATAACGGGACGGTAAGGCGAACCTGTTATGTCGTAAGGCAGGATGGACGAAGGGTCGGGGTCCGGTTTCCCAATCGCTGATCCCCTCTCGTCAAAAGCTAAAATCTTCACACGCGCCGATTGTTTCCGGGGCGCGAGGACGCCATGGCCAACAAAACTTCCCGCAAGGACACCCGACGCTTTGTGCGCCGCGAAATCCGGATGACGGCAATTGTGCTGACACCGGACGGGCTTCGCTTGCCGTGCGAGATCGGCGATGTTTCCGAAACCGGGGCGCTTGTGCTGCTCGACACCCCGCATCCGCTGCCGCACGAATTCATGCTGGAAATCACCGGCAACGAATCGATCCGGCGGCGCTGTCACCTGACGCGACAGGAGGGCGCAACGGCCGGCGTGCGTTTTCCCGACCGGCCTTTGACGCCCTAATCGATGACGATGTCGAGACCGAGATCGAGCACCGGCGCGGAATGCGTGATCCAGCCGGTCGAGATCAGGTCGACGCCGCTTTCGGCAATCGCGACCACGCTGTCGGGCGTTACCCCGCCCGATGCCTCGGCGATCATGCGGCCGCCGATCTTTGCAACGGCGACGCTCAACTGCTCCGGCTCCATATTGTCGAGAAGCACCGCATCCGCGCCCTCGGCGAGGACTTCGTCGAGCTGATCGAGCGTGTCCACTTCGATCTCGATCTTCACCAGATGCCCGACATGCGCCTTGGCGCTGCGAAGCGCCGCCGCAATGCCGCCCGCGACGGCAATGTGGTTGTCCTTGATGAGAACTGCATCGTCGAGGCCAAACCGGTGATTGGCGCCGCCACCGCACAGAACGGCATATTTCTCGAAGACGCGCAGGCCGGGCGTCGTCTTGCGCGTGTCGACGATTTTCGCTTTCGTATGGGCAATCAGCTTGGCGAACGTGTTCGTGGCCGTCGCAACGCCGGACAGGCGCCCGAGATAATTCAGCGCCACGCGCTCACCCGAAAGAATGGCGCGGGCAGGGCCGGAAATGCGTGCGACGACCGTCGCAGGCTCGACTTCATCGCCATCCGCAAGCTCGCACACGAAATCGACCGAGGCGTCCAGCCGCCGGAATGCCTCGCGCGCAAGCGGCAGGCCGGCAATCACGCCGGATTTGCGCGCAACGATCGCGGCCTTGGCCGTGGCGCCGTCGGGAATGATCGAGTTGGTGGTTATGTCACCGGCGCGGCCGAGATCTTCGGTCAGCGCCGCGGCCACGGCGCGTTCCACGGAGATGGGATCGAGAAGCATCACAGCGCGGGCTCCAGAACAGAAGTTGCGACCTTGTCGGCCATTTGCCGTGCATCTTCGAGCGTGATCTTTGTGCGGACAGCCTGTTTCGCGTCCGTGCCCGGATGATCCATGCGCTCATGCCCGCCGCGGCTTTCGGTGCGCGCGAGGGCGGATGCGGCGATGAGAAGGCCGACCTCGGCCATGCTTTTCAGATCGTGCGAGACCGACGCATCGCGGTCAAGCCCGCGCAGATAGGCGAGCGCATGGGAGAGGCCGTCGGCCTCGCGCAGCACGCCGACGTTACGGCTCATGACCTGGCGCAGGTCGCGGATGCGCGCGGTGTCGGCGGGTTTGGTCGAAATCGACGCAGACACGTCCACGAGCGGATGCTCCGCTGGCGCAGGGCGGTTTTGCAGATCGGCCGCCACGCGCGCACCGAAAACGACAGCTTCCAGCAATGAATTCGAGGCAAGACGGTTTGCGCCGTGCGCGCCGGTCGATGCGACCTCGCCGCACGCCCACAAGCCTTCCAGCGACGTCCGGCCGTTCGCGTCCGTCCATACGCCGCCCATATGGTAATGGGCTGCGGGGGCGACCGGGATCGGCTCGGACACGGGATCGATGCCGGCAGCCCGGCAGGTCGCATAGACGGTCGGGAACATGTCCGGGAAATGCGCGCCGATGGCCGCCCGTGCATCGAGAAAGGCGCCGCGTCCGGCCGTAATTTCGGAGAAGACGCCGCGCGCCACGATATCGCGCGGGGCCAGTTCTGCATCCGGGTGAAGCGCGGTCATGAAACGCACGCCGGATGCGTTGACCAGAATGGCTCCGTCGCCGCGCAGGGCTTCGGTTGCAAGCGGGGCCGGGTCCCGCCCGATATCGATGCCGGTCGGGTGGAACTGCACGAATTCCGGGTCCGCGATGACGGCCCCTGCGCGAGCGGCGGCGGCGAGACCATCGCCGCGCGAGCCGACAGGATTTGTGGTGACGGCATAAAGATGCCCGATGCCGCCCGTCGCCAGAACGACGGCGGATGCGGCAACCGAAACCCGATGGCCGTCCGTGTCGCGCCCGACAACGCCGGTGATGCGGCCTTCGCGGGTTTTCAGGTCCGCCAGGGAGAAACCTTCGATGACACGGATCGACGGCGTTGCCCGTACAGCCGATGCGAGGGCCTGCATGATCGCCTTGCCGGCGAGATCGCCGCCGACACGGACGATGCGCCGCGCACGATGCGCGGCCTCGCGGGAGAGTTTGAGCTTGCCTTCCAGATCGCGATCGAACGGCACGCCGTAGGCGAGAAGATCGTGGATACGGTCCGCGGCTTCGGAGGCGAGGAGATGCGCGATCTGCTCATCGACAAGGCCGGCACCTGCCGCAAGCGTGTCGGCGACATGATCCTCGACCGTGTCGCCTTCGCCGATGGCCGCCGCGATGCCGCCTTGCGCCCAGGCGGAAGCGCCTTCGCCGAGCGGCGTTGCCGTCATGACGGTAACGGGCAGGGGAGACAGTTTCAGGGCGCAGAACAGCCCGGCGAGACCGCCGCCGACGATGACGATGCCGTCTGTTTCCTGGGACACCGAAGCGAAAGTGGCCATCTGGCCCTCCATGGAGCGCTCCCTGTGAGGGGAGCGCCCGGCGTCGTCAGATTTTGAGATTGACCATGCGCTCGACCGAGATGCGCGCACGTGCGGCAACGACCGGGTCGATGATGATCTCCTCGCGCATGGTCAGCAGGCTGTCGAGGATCTTCGGCAGCGTGATGCGTTTCATGTGCGGGCACAGATTGCAGGGCCGCATGAACTCCGTCTCCGGCGAGAGCGCGGCGATGTTGTCGGCCATCGAGCATTCCGTGATCATCACGACGCGCTTGGGTTTGTGCGTCTTGACATATTCGGCCATCTTCGCCGTCGAGCCCGCGAAATCGGCCTCGCGGATGACATCCGGCGGGCATTCGGGATGGGCGATGACGGTGACATCCGGATCGTCTTCGCGCAGGCGGCGAATTTCTTCGCCCGTGAAGCGCTCATGCACTTCGCAGGCGCCGTTCCAGGTGATGATTTTCACCTTGGTTTGCGTCGCAATCCAGGCCGCGAGGTATTGATCGGGCAGCACAAGCACTTCCGGCACGCCGAGCGATTCCACGACCTCGACGGCATTACCGGAGGTGAGGCAGATATCGGCCTCGGCCTTCACTTCCGCGGACGTATTGACGTAAACCGCCACCGGCACGCCCGGATGCTTTTGCCGCAGCGCACGCACATCGGCGGCGGTGATCGATTCCGCCAGCGAGCAGCCCGCTTTCATGTCCGGGATGAGGACCGTCTTGTCGGGGTTCAGCAGCTTGGAGGTCTCGGCCATGAAGTGCACGCCGCCCTGCACGATGATCTCGGCATGCGTCTTCGTGGCTTCGCGGGCCAGCGCAAAGCTGTCGCCGACGACATCGGCCACGCAATTGTAGATTTCGGGCGTCTGATAATTGTGCGCGAGAATGACCGCGTTGCGCACCTTTTTCAGGTCGTTGATGGCCTTCACATACGGCGCGTGGACCGGCCATTCCACTGCGGGAATGACGTGCTTCACGCGCTCGTAGAGATGCGCGGTCTCCCGCGCAATGTCAGGCGTGAAGTCGAGATCGGGCATGGGCAGAACGCCGAACCGTTCGGCGGCCGTCAGCGGACGAAAGACCGGCGGGCGGGGGCGTTCAAGAACGGCGGACTGAAGGGCCATTGTGTCCTCCCATTATACTCATTTTGAGCATATCAGGGTTCTTATAAAAGCCGACGCACGCGCCGGCGGCTTGGTCCGATCTTGTCGGACACATGACATATACGCCGGTCTGGCCTTCTTTTGAAGAGGCTGTCGCAAAAAACACGCCTGCGGCTCTGGCGTATTTCGGGATGCTTGATACATGTCGCCGCGACGTTTTCTCAGGCGTGAGGGTGTTTCCCGGCGCACAGATCAGGAGCGGGCCATGAGCGGCAAGGTGAAGGTCGGGATTTTCGGAGCCTCCGGGTATACGGGCGCCGAACTTCTGCGCCTGCTGGTGCCGCATCCGCATGTCGAACTGAAGCTGCTGACCGCCGACCGCAAGGCCGGGCTGAACATGGCGGACGTGTTTCCGCAGTTCACCGGCCTCGACCTTCCGGTCCTCACCAAGATCGACGAGGCGGACCTCTCGACGGTCGACGCGCTGTTCACGGCGCTGCCGCACGGCACGACGCAGACGGTGATTTCGGATGCTTTCAAGAGCAATCCGAAACTGAAGATCGTGGATCTTTCCGCCGATTTCCGTCTCGGCGATCCGGCGGCTTACGCGACCTGGTATGGGCACGAGCATCACGCGCTCGATTTGCAGAAGGAAGCGGTGTTCGGCCTCACCGAGCATTACCGGGAGGCGATCAAGACGGCGCGGCTTGTCGCCAATCCCGGCTGCCATTCGACGACGTCCATCCTGCCGGTCGTGCCGCTGCTGAAAGCGGGGGTCATCGATCCGGACAATATCGTCATCGATTCGAAGACCGGCATGTCCGGCGCCGGGCGTGCCGCCAATGAGGCGATGCTGTTCTCCGAAGTGTCCGAGGGCATTCACGCCTATGGCGTCGGCAAGCACCGGCACACATCCGAACTCGATCAGGAATACGGCAAGGCGGCGGGGCGCGACGTCTTCGCCATGTTCACGCCGGTCCTCGCGCCGATGAACCGGGGCATCTACGCGACGGTCTATGTGCGGACGGCCAATGGCGCCAAGGCGGAAGACCTGCATGCCGCGCTTGCGAAAGCCTATGCGAACGAGCCTTTCGTGCAGGTGCTGAAATTCGGCCAGGTCCCGCATTCGCGGCATGTGCGCGGCTCGAACACTTGCCAGATCGGCGTCGTGGCGGACCGTCTGCCCGGTCGCGCCATCGTCATTTCGACGACGGACAATCTGATGAAGGGCGCGTCCGGACAGGCCGTGCAGAACTTCAACCTTGTCTTCGGGCTGCCGGAAACCTCGGGTCTCGCGGGCCCGGCTTTGTTTCCCTAATCCATCGCGGCGTGCGGGGCGCCTTGCCCCGCGACGGGCGCCGGACGCTTCATCAGGAAGACGATGGGCATTGCCAGAATGGCGACCCACATCATCAGCAGGAAATCGTCCGCATAGGCGATGACGGCCGCCTCGCGATTGGCGAGCTGGTTCAGCACGGCCTTGCCCGCGAGCGTCGATGAATCCATCGCGGTTCCGGCAAGCCCCTGCACCGCCCACGCGAACGGCGAGACGTGCTGCACCAGTTCCGAATGGGCGACGGAGGTGTTCTGGATCAGGAGGAACGTCACCACCGAAATGCCGACCGCGCTTCCGATGTTGCGCGTCAGCGAGATGAGCGCGGCGCCGTCCGTGCGCTGATGGGCGGGCAGGGTGGCGAACGCAATCGTCTGGATGGGCACGAACAGGAAGCCGAGGCCGAAGCCCTGCACGACACCCGTCCAGATCAGGGTGAACTGCGAGACATCGGGCGTGAATTTGGTCATTTCGTGCAGCACGAACGCCGTGAGCGTGAAGCCGATCAGCATCAGCATGCGCGGATCGAATCTTTGCACGAGGCGGCCGACGACCATCATCGCAACCATGGTTCCCATGCCGCGCGGCGCGAGCACGAAACCGGCCGTCATGACGGGATAGCCCATCAGGTTCTGAAGATAAGGCGTCAGCAGGGCGAGCGTCGCCAGAAGCACGATGCCGACGACGAACATCATCACAAGGCCGGAGACCAGATTGCGGTCGCGGAACAGGCTGGGATTGATGAATGGCTTGTCGCCGGTCGCGGTATGGACGATGAACAGATAGAAGCCGATCACGCTGAGAACCGCATACAGCCAGATCTCGCCGGATTCGAACCACGCGACCTGTTCTCCCCGGTCGAGCATCATCTGCAGCGCGCCGATGCCGATGCTGAGCATGCCGAAGCCGAACCAGTCGAATTTCAGATTTCGCACGCGCTCCGCCGCCGGGAGAACGAACAGAAATCCGAGGAATGTCAGCACGCCGAAGGGCAGGTTGACGAAGAACACCCAGCGCCAGTTGTAGGTTTCCGTCAGCCAGCCGCCGAGCGTCGGGCCGAGGATAGGGCCGAGCATCACCCCCATGCCCCACATCGCCATGGCCGAGCCGCGCTGCTCTTCCGGGTAAAGGTCGAACATCACCGCCTGCGACAGCGGGACGAGCGCCGCGCCGAACACGCCCTGCAGCAGGCGATAGAACACCATGGTTTCGAGCGAGGAAGCGACGCCGCACAGCATGCTGGCGATGGTGAAACCGCCGACACCTGCCAGAAACACCGTCTTGCGGCCGAAGCGGGAGGTGAGCCAGCCGACCGGCGGCGTCATGATGGCGGCCGCGACGATGTAGGAGGTCAGCACCCAGGTGATCTGGTCCTGCGTCGCGCCGAGCGATCCCTGCATATAGGGCAGAGCGACGTTGGCGATCGTCGTGTCGAGCGCCTGCATGATGGTCGCCATCATGGCGCAGGCCACGATGATCGGTCGGACGCGCAGGATTTCCGGTGAAATGCTCATGGCTTTGACGGACCTCACACGCCCGTGTCGATGCTCACATTGGCGCTCATGCCGGCGCGCAGGACAGGATCGTCGGGCTGGAGGTCAATACGAATGCGGACGGGGATGCGCTGGACGACCTTGACCCAGTTGCCGCTGGAATTCTGCGCCGGAAGAAGCGCGAACTGCGCGCCGGTGCCGGGGCTGATCGAATCCACCTCACCGGTAAAACTGTGGTTCGGATAGGCGTCGACGGTCACGTCGACCTTTTCGCCGGGCCTTATCTTTTCGAGGTCCGTTTCCTTCGGGTTGGCATCGACCCAGACATGCGCGACATCGACCAGCGCAAGCGCCGCCGTTCCGGGCGCGAGGTAGCGGCCGGACAGGAGGGTCGAGGACTGCGTAACGACGCCGCCGATGGGCGCGCGAAGCTCCGTGAGGCGCAGATTGCGCTCGGCCTGATCGAGCTGCGCCTTGGCCTGCATATAGGCCGGATATTTTTCGAGCGGCAGGTTCGTGTCGCCGCCGAGCTGGGCCAGAACTTCGCGCTCCATCTCCTGATCGGCAGCGAGCGTGCCTTCGGCCTGATTGAGCGCGGCGCGGGCCTTGTCGAGATCGGCCTGCGCGGAAAACTTGTTCGCGGCGAGCGTGGCGATGCGCTCGAAATTGGTCTTCTGGTAATCGAGCTGCGTCTGCGCGGTCATGATGTCCCGCTGCGCCCTTGAATGCGACTGCTTCAGCGCATCGAGCTGAAGGCGCGCGGCCTCCATATTGGCATGGGCGGTGTCGCGAGCGATGCGATACGGCTCGGCATCGATGCGAAACAGCACATCACCTGCGGCAACGATCTGCCCTTCGCGGACATTCACATCCGTCACATTGCCCGTCACCTGCGGCATCACGACAACCGTGTCCGCACCGACATAGGCATTATCGGTTTCGACATATTGGCCACCGGAAAACCAGTAGGCGGCGGCGCTCCCGGCAATCAGCAGCGGCCCGCCGATCATCAAGAGCCTGCGCGTGCCGAGGCGCGCGAGGAGGCTCTTCCTGGGCGGCTCGGGAAGGTCCGCCTCAAGCAGCGGAGTCTGTTGTGTTCTGTCCAGCATTTTCGGTGCCTGCATTTTCGGAAGCGAGAAGTTGGGCGCGCAGCTCGTCGAGAGCGCGCGTCAGCGTTTCGAGGGTTTCGGGAGTGAGGTGAGCCAGAGCGGGCTCAAGCACGCTCTGGGCGACGGCACGCACCTGTTCGAGAACGGGCGCGGCCGCCGGGAGCAGATAAAGACGATAGGCCCGCCGGTCGGCTGGGTCTGCGCGGCGTTCGACAAGTCCCGCCTGTTCGAGCTTGTCGATGTGGCGGGCGATGCTGATCGGCTCCATTTCCATATCGACCGCGAGATCGACCTGGCGTTGGCCTTCGTTCCGGGAAATTCGGCTCAGCACGACCCATTGGGCGCGTGACAGGCCGATGGAGCGGGCGCGCTTGTCGATGACGCGGCGCGTGATCCGTGCGGTCTCGGAGAGGAGAAAGCCGAACTGGAGCTGGGGCGAATAGGGTTTCATGAGAACCCATATAGGCAATGATAAGGTAATTGATAATAAGCTAGCTTATTATCTCTTCGTATGAGTGATCCGGTCTCGCTTCACCACTCATTCAGGTCTATCGATAAAATTGAACGGGGGCGGAGAGTCGGTGTGGAGCAGGCTGTGCAGCGAGCGAAACGGATTGCAGTTCTGGTGCTGGGTCTGGGCGTTGCCGCCTGCTCGACACCGAGCGAGCGCTACGGGCTGGCGCCGCCCGAAAAGTCGGGCGCATATCCGAACATCAATCTGGATCCGACGGTGAAGTCGTCGCAGCCGGTGCTGACGCCGCAGCAGCGCGATGCCGAGGAAGCCGAACTGCAGAGACAGGCCGGGAAAAGGCCCAAAACGCAAAGTCCGGCCGCCAACTGACGTGAATCCGCCGCTTTCGCGCCAGAACGTGCTATATTATTGAGACACCAGAACCCCTGTCAGGACTGAACATGCAAAAGGACTTTCACTCGATCCGCCGTCTGCCGCCTTACGTCTTCGAGCAGGTGAACCGGGTGAAGGCCGCCGCACGCAAGCAGGGCGCCGACATCATCGATCTCGGCATGGGCAATCCCGATCTGCCGACCCCCGAGCACATCACGGCAAAGCTCTGCGAAAACGCCACGAAGCCGCGCACGAACCGCTATTCGGCATCGAAGGGCATTCCGGGCCTTCGCAAGGCGCAGGCGAATTATTACGAGCGCCGCTTCGGCGTGCGGCTGAATCCGGAAACGCAGGTCGTCTCCACGCTGGGCTCGAAAGAGGGCTTCGCGAACATGGCGCAGGCCATCACCGCGCCGGGCGATGTCATTCTCGTTCCCAATCCGAGCTATCCGATCCACGCCTTCGGCTTCCTGATGGCCGGCGGCGTCATCCGCAACGTGCCCTCGACGCCCGGGCCGGATTATTTCGTCGCGCTCGAGCGCGCCATCCAGCATTCGATTCCGAAGCCGCTGGCCGTCGTCGTGTGTTTCCCGTCGAACCCGACGGCCGAAGTCGCGAGCCTCGATTTCTACAAGGATCTCGTTGCCTTCGCGAAGAAGCACGAAATCTGGGTGCTGTCGGACATCGCCTACTCGGAAATCTATTTCGACGAAGTCCCGCCCTCGATCCTTCAGGTGCCGGGCGCGTTCGATGTCGCGGTCGAATTCACCTCCATGTCGAAGACCTATTCCATGCCCGGCTGGCGCGTCGGTTTCGCCGTCGGCAACGAACATCTGATCGGCGCTCTGGCGCGGGTGAAGTCCTATCTCGATTACGGGGCTTTCACGCCGATCCAGGTGGCGGCGACGGCGGCCCTCAACGGCCCGCAGGATTGCGTCGAGGAAATGCGCGCGATCTACCGCAGCCGCCGCGATGTGCTCGTGGACAGCTTCACCAAAGCGGGCTGGGACATTCCGGCGCCCAAGGCCTCGATGTTTGCCTGGGTGCCGATCCCGGACAAGTTCCGCAGCATGGGCAGTGTCGAATTCGCCAAGCTGCTGGTCGAGAAGGCCGATGTGGCGGTTTCGCCGGGCGCGGGCTTTGGCGAACATGGCGACGATTACGTGCGCATTGCACTCGTCGAGAACGAGCACCGCATCCGCCAGGCCGCGCGCAACATCCGCCGTTTCCTTGAAACTTCGGACGAGACATTGCACAACGTGATCCCGCTTGCTGCGGCTCGCTGACGAGTCGTGGAAGCCCGCCCGGGAACGTTTATGGCTTCAGCTTTGAGAGTAGGTGTCGCCGGTCTCGGCACTGTCGGCGCGTCTGTCCTTCGCATTATCGGCGAGCGCCGTGATGCGCTTTCCGCCGCGAGCGGCCGTCCGATTCAGGTCACGGCCGTCTGCGCGCGCGACCGCACGAAGGATCGCGGCATCGATCTGAGCAATATCCGCTGGCACGACAGCCCGGCCGATCTCGCGGCCGATGGGAATGTCGATCTCGTCGTCGAACTGATCGGCGGCGCGGACGGCAAGGCGCGCGAGACGGTCGAAGCCGCCTTGAAGGCCGGGAAGCCGGTCGTCACCGCCAACAAGGCGCTGCTTGCCGCGCACGGCCTCGCACTGGCGGCGCTGGCGGAAGAAAAGAACGTCGCGCTGGCTTTTGAGGCGGCGGTCGCGGGTGGCATCCCGATCATCAAGACCCTGCGCGAAGCTTTGCCCGGCAGCAGGCTCGACCGCGTGTCGGGCATCCTCAACGGCACCTGCAACTACATCCTGACGCAGATGGAGGAGGAGGGGCTGCCCTTCGCCGCCGCGCTCTCGGAGGCGCAGAGGCTCGGTTATGCCGAAGCGGACCCGACCTTCGACATCGGCGGCTTCGACGCCGCGCACAAACTGGCGATCCTGACGAGCCTCGCCTTCGGCGTGCAGATCGATGCGGACGCGATCTACATCGAAGGCATCGAGAGCATTTCGCCGCTCGACCTCGCGATTGCCGAAGAGCTCGGCTACCGCATCAAGCTTCTCGGCGTGGCAACGCGCACCGAGCAGGGCGTCGAACAGCGCGTGCATCTGGCGATGGTGCCGAAATCTGCGCCTTTGGCGCAGGTCATGGGCGTCACCAATGCGGTGACGATTTCCGGCTCCGCGAGCGAGATCACGCTTGTCGGTCCGGGAGCCGGCGGCGATGCCACAGCATCGGCGGTGATCGCGGACATCGTCGATGTCGCCCGCGGTGCCAGCCGTGCGCCCTTCGGCGTGCCGGTGTCGAGGCTTGAAAAGATGAAACGCGCGCCGATCCAGACCCATGAAGGCGGCTATTACATCCGCCTCGATGTTGTTGACGAGCCCGGTACGGCCGCCTCCATCGCCACCCGCATGGCCGAACAGCAGATTTCCTTGGACAGCATTCTCCAGCGCAAGCCGCGCGACAAAAAGTCCATCGAAGCCGTTGATCCGGAACACAAAACAGTTCCACTCGTTCTTATTACCCACGCCACGACAGAGGCTGCGGTGCGCAAGGCTCTCGACGCGGTTCTTGCCGATAGGCACATTGATGGCACCCCGCAGGTCATCCGCATCGAAAAGGATCAATAGCTTGTCCGAAATCACCGTCGAACATGGCAGGGTCATCGAACGTCTTCTGACGCTCGAACTGGTGCGCGTGACCGAACGTGCCGCCGTGGCTTCCGCGCGCTGGCGCGGGCGCGGCGACAAGAACGCCGCCGATCAAGCGGCCGTCGATGCCATGCGCCGCGAACTCGCCAAACTTGAAATCGACGGCACGGTCGTCATCGGCGAAGGCGAGCGCGATGAGGCGCCCATGCTCTTCATCGGCGAGGAAATCGGCACAAAGAAGGGCCCGAAGGTCGACATCGCGGTCGATCCGCTCGAAGGCACGGCGCTCTGTGCGGACGACACGCCCGGCGCGATCTGCGTGATGGCGATGGCCGAAGGCGGCACGCTGCTGCACGCGCCGGACGCTTACATGCAGAAGATCGCCATCGGCCCGGGCTACGCGCCGGGCACGGTCGATCTCGACGCGCCGGCCGACGTGAACGTGCTGTCGCTTGCGAAGGCCAAGGGCGTGAAGCCCAGCGAGATCGGCGTTCTGCTGCTGGACCGTCCGCGCCATTACGACATGATCGAAAAGGTGCGCGCGACAGGAGCGCGCGTGCGCCTCATCACCGACGGCGACGTCGCGGGCGTCATCTACACGACGCGGCCTTCGGAAACGGGGATCGATCTTTACATGGGCATCGGCGCGGCGCCGGAAGGCGTGCTTGCCGCTTCGGCCCTGCGCTGCGTCGGCGGCCAGATGCAGGCGCGCCTCGTGCTCGACACGCCGGAAAAGATCGAACGCGCCGCAAAGATGGGCGTGAGCGATCCGAATCGCCTCTACGAAGTGACGGACCTTGCCTCCGGCGACGTCATCGTCGCGGCGACCGGCGTCACGACGGGCCCGCTCGTCACAGGCGTGCATTTCGGGCCTGATTACATCGAGACAGAGACGGTGGTGTACCGCTCCGCAACCGGAACGGTGCGCCGCATCCGCGCCGAACACCGCGAAATGGGCAAATTCTATCTGGACTGATCGCGTAATCGTTCGTTGCGTTCAACCTGTCTAAACCCTAGCGGGCATATGATGCCCGAAAGAGGCTGGCGAGGAACGCTGACATGAGTGCATGGCGCCGGGACTGGATCACGAAGCCGATCTTCGGCTGGGCGCAGAAAGCCCTGCCGAGCATGTCCGAAACCGAACGCGCGGCGATCGAAGCTGGCGATGTCTGGTGGGACGCCGATCTGTTCGCGGGCAATCCCGATTGGGACAAGCTGCTCGCCTTTCCCCCGGCCAAACTCTCCGGGGACGAAACCGCGTTCCTGAACGGTCCGGTCGAAGAGCTGTGCGACATGCTCGACGACTGGAAGATCACGCACGAGCTCGGCGATCTTCCGCCGGAAGTCTGGGCCTTTCTGAAATCGCGCCGCTTCTTCGGCATGATCATTCCGAAGGAATATGGCGGCCTCGGCTTTTCGGCCTACGCGCATTCCGAAGTCGTGCGAAAAGTTTCGACGCGCTCGATCACTGCCGCCGTCACCGTGATGGTTCCAAATTCGCTCGGGCCGGGTGAGCTTCTGCATCAGTTCGGCACGAAGGAGCAGCAGGAACACTGGCTGCCGCGCCTCGCCGATGGCCGCGAAATTCCGTGTTTCGGCCTCACCAGTCCTGAAGCGGGCTCCGACGCCGCCTCGATGACCGATACGGGCGTCGTGACGATGGGTCCGGGCAAGAAGGGCAATGTCCTCGGCATCCGCCTCAACTGGAGCAAACGCTACATCACGCTCGGCCCGGTCGCGAGCGTGCTCGGCCTGGCCTTCAAGCTGAAAGATCCCGACAATCTGCTCGGCAAGGGCGAGGACATCGGCATTACCGTCGCCCTCGTGCCGACAGACACGGACGGCGTGGAAATCGGCCGCCGGCACCGCCCGTCCGGACAGGCATTCCAGAACGGCCCGAACCAGGGGCATGATGTCTTCGTACCGATGGATGCGGTGATCGGCGGGCAGGAGCGCGTTGGCCACGGCTGGCAGATGCTGATGAGCGCGCTTGCCGCCGGACGCGGCATTTCGCTGCCGTCGCTCTCGGCGGCCGGAATCGTCATGTCCGCACATACGACGGGCGCCTACGCGGCCATCCGCCAGCAGTTCAACGTGCCGATCGGAAAATTCGAAGGCGTGCAGGAACGCCTCGCGCGGCTTGCGGGCTCGGCATATGTGATCGACGGCGCCCGGCGCCTGACATGCGCGGGCCTCGACATGGGCAAGAAGCCGGCGGTCATCTCCGCCATCATGAAATACCACGCCACCGAGCGCATGCGCACGGCGATCAACGATGCGATGGACATTCATGCAGGCAAAGCCGTCATCGACGGGCCGCTGAATTACCTGACGCAGATCTATCGCGGGATTCCCATCGGGATCACGGTCGAGGGCGCGAACATCTTGACGCGCAGCCTCATTATCTTCGGTCAGGGCGCAATCCGAAGCCATCCCTACCTTCTCAGCGAAATGCTGGCGCTCGGCCATCGCAACAAGGACCGGGCGCTGACGCATTTCGACAAGGCCTTCTGGGCCCATGTCGGCCTTGCAACCGTCAACCTTTTCCGCGCCTGGGGACGGGCATGGACGGGCGGGCTTCTCGCGCCCGCGCCCGACGCTGGACTGGCTTCGAAATATTTCCGTCAGCTGTCGCGCTATTCCTCGGCGTTTCTCCTCGCGGCCGATATGGCGCTGCTCTCGCTGGGCGGGAACCTCAAGCGGCGTGAAATGCTGTCCGCACGCTATGGCGACATCCTCTCGGAGCTTTTCCTGCTGTCGGCCGCGCTCAAGCGCTGGCACGACGAGGGTCGTAACGACGCCGATCTTCCCGTGCTGGATTACGCCATGCAGACGGGTTTCCTGACCATCGAGCAGAGGCTGGATGAAATCCTCGCCAATCTGCCGAACAGGCCTTTGTCGTGGCTGGTTCGCTTCTTCGTGCTGCCGCTCGGCATCCGCCGTCGCGGCCCCTCGGATGCGGTCACGCAAGCGGCAGCCGATCTTCTGCTCGCACCGTCGGCAACGCGCGAACGCCTGACGACCGGCATCGCCCGGGACGCGGAGAACGAGGGCCTCAAGCGTCTGTCACGCGCCTTCGATATGATCGGCACGACAGAGCCCATCCGCGCCAAGATGAAAGCTCTCGGCGTGCGCGATGCGGCTTTGGCGTTCGAGCGTGGGCTCATCACAGACGACGAATACGACACCATGCAGAAAACGGCCGAAGCCGTATCCGCGGTGGTGGCCGTCGACGACTTTGCGCCGGAAGACGTTTCCGCACTTTACAAACAACATGCCAGGGGAGGCACATCATCGCCACAAAAGCCACGGCAGCGACGGGCCAAGGCCGCCGCGGAGTGAGCGGGCGCCCGGTCTACATCGTCGACGGCGCACGTACGCCTTTCCTGCGCGCGCGTGGGAATCTCGGGCCTTTCACGCCGGTCGATCTGGCGGTTCAATGCGGCAGGCCACTTCTTCTGCGCCAGCCGCTTGCTCCGACCGATTTTGACCGCGTCATCCTCGGCTGCGTGAATGTCGTCGCCAACGAGATGAACCCGGCGCGCGTCGCCGCGCTGCGGCTCGGCATGGGCGAGGAAATGCCTGCCTTTTCCGTGCAAATCAATTGCGGTTCGGGCATGCAGTCGATCGACACTGCGTTCCGATACATACGCGACGGCGGCGACGATCTCATCCTCGCGGGCGGCGCGGAATCGCTCAGCCATTCGGCGCTGCTGTACAACAAGGGCGCGGTCGAATGGTTTGCGGCTCTGAACGGTGCGCGCACCTTCGGCGCCCGTGCGAAGGCGATGGCGAGCTGGCGTCCGGATTTCTTCAAGCCGGTCATCGGTCTCGTTCAGGGCCTCACCGACCCCATCACCGAACTCGGAATGGGGCAGACGGCGGAACTCGTCGCGCATCTCTTCAACGTCACGCGGCAGGAGGCCGATCAATACGCGGTCGAGAGCCATCTGCGAACCGCCCGGGCGCAGGCCGAGGGCTGGTTCGCGGGTGAGGTGGAGCCGGCCTTCGCACGCGACGGAAAAGTCTACGAACTCGATGATGGCGTGCGTGCGGATTCGAGCGTCGACAAACTGGCGAAGCTCAGCCCCGCATTCGAGCGTCCGTGGGGCAAGGTCACGGCGGGCAATTCCTCGCAGATCACGGACGGCGCGAGTTGGCTCATCCTTGCGTCGGAAGATGCCGTCGAAAAGCATGGGCTGACGCCGAAGGCCGTCATCGTGGACAGCCATTGGGCCGCGCTCGATCCCGAGATCATGGGCCTCGGGCCGGTGATCTGCTCGACACCTGTCGTGACGCGCAACGGATTCACGAAAGACGACATCGACGTGTGGGAGCTGAACGAGGCTTTCGCCGCGCAGGTTCTCGGCTGCCTCGGCGCCTGGGAGGATGAGACATTCTCGAAAGAGGTGCTCGGCCTCGATGGCGCCTTCGGCAAGATCGACCGGCAGATGCTGAATGTGGACGGCGGGGCGATCAGCCTCGGCCATCCGGTCGGCGCGTCCGGAAACCGCATCGTTCTTCATCTCGTCAATGCACTGAAGCGCCTCGGCAAGAAGCGCGGCGTCGCCACCGAATGCATCGGCGGCGGGCAGGGTGGTGCCATGCTGATCGAGGCTCTTTGACATGACAGGCATTGCGATGGGCGTTCTGAAGGAACGCGATCTCGAACTCGGCCCGCAGCCTCTGGGCGAAAGCACATGGCGGCATTGGCGCATCACGCGCGATGCCGACGATGTCGCCTGGCTCATCCTCGACAAGCAGGGCTCGTCCGCCAACATCCTGTCGATGGACGTGCTCGGCGAGCTGAGCGATGTCATTGCCGGGCTTGAGGTGAACCCCGCGCGCGCTCTGGTCATCCGCTCCGCAAAACCCTCCGGTTTTGTCGCGGGCGCCGACATCACCGAATTCGGCGTCATGACGGACGAGGACGCCGTCGTGAAAATGCTGGGCGAAGGAAACCGGATTCTCGACCGCCTCGACGCCCTGCCGTTCACGACAATTGCGGTCGTGCACGGCTTCTGCCTCGGTGGCGGGCTGGAACTCGTTCTCGCCTGCGACCGGCGCATTGCCATCGAGGGCGCGCGCTTCGGTTTCCCGGAAGTCCTGCTCGGGCTTCATCCGGGCCTCGGCGGCACGTGGCGCTCGACCAAGCTGATCAATCCGGTTGAAGCCATGTCGCTCATGCTGACCGGACGTACAGTCAATGCGCGCGGTGCGAAAGCGACCGGGCTGGTCGATGCCGTCACGGAAGAGCGCCATGTTTTGAACGCGGTCAAGGCCGCCGTGGATGGCTCGCTGCGCTTGCCGAAACCAGCGTTTCCGCAGCGTGCCATAGGCTTTGCAGCGTCGACGAGCTTCGGGCGGCGCATGTTCGCAAAGAAGATGCGTTCGGAGGCCGAGAAAAAGGCCCCGAGCAAGCATTACCCGGCGCCGTACGCACTGATCGATCTGTGGGAAGACCTTGGCGGCGATCCGCGCGAGATGAAGGAGGCGGAGGTCGCGAGCTTTGCCAGACTGCTCGTCGGCCCGACCGCGAAGAATCTCGTGCGCGTTTTCTTCCTGCGCGAGACCATGAAGAAACTCGCGGGCAAGGCCGAGCCGCTGAAACACGTGCATGTCATCGGCGCCGGAGCGATGGGCGGAGACATCGCGGCGTGGTGCGCCTGGCAGGGCGTCACCGTCAGCCTCGCGGACATGCAGGCCAAGCCGCTGGCAAAGGCCATCGGAAAGGGCGCAAGCCTGTTCGGCAAGATCGGCAAGAAAGGCGCGCTGACACGCGATGCGCTCGACCGGCTGATCCCGGACCTGCACGGCGACGGCATCGCGCGCGCCGACCTTCTGATCGAGGCGGTCCCTGAAAATCTCGAACTGAAGAAGAAGATTTTTTCCGCGGCCGAGCAGCGGATGAAGGAAACGGCCATTCTGGCGACGAACACATCGTCCATACCGCTCGAAGAGCTGCGCGAAGGTCTGGCGCGGCCGGAGCGGCTCGTCGGCATCCATTTCTTCAATCCGGTGTCGCGCATGCAACTCGTCGAGGTGGTCAGCCACGACGGCACGTCGCAGGACGTGCTGGCCGCCGCGCGGGCCTTTGTCGGCCAGATCGACCGCTTGCCGGCGCCCGTGAAGAGTGCGCCCGGTTTTGTGGTGAACCGCGCGCTTCTGCCGTACATGCTGGAAGCGATGGTTCTGCTCGATGAGGGCGTGAAGGCCGAAACCATCGACAAGGCCGCAACCGATTTCGGCATGCCGATGGGTCCGATCGAGCTTGCCGATCAGGTCGGGCTCGATATCTGCCTGCACGTTTCGGAAGTGCTGAAAGACGCCCTGAAGTGGCAGATGCCGGACGCTCCGAAATGGCTGCGGGACAAGGTTGCCGCCGGTGATCTCGGCGCGAAGACGGGCAAGGGCATCTACACCTGGGAGAAGGGCGAGGCGGTCAAGGCCACCGAGGTTCCCGAACCGGCCCCCGAACTGACCGACCGTCTCATCTTGCCGATGGTGAACACCTGCGTCGCGATCCTTCGCGAACGCGTCGCCGAGAGCGTCGACATCATCGACGGGGCCATGATCTTCGGCACCGGCTTTGCACCGTTCCGCGGCGGCCCGCTCCATTACGCACGCGAACGCGGACTTGGCGATGTGAGGGACACGCTTCGCGCGCTGGCGGCAAAACATGGGCCGCGGTTCGAGCCGGACGAGGGTTGGGATCTCGTGAAGGCGCTCTAGGCGAGGTATTCCTCGACGAGTTCGCTGTTGATCTCGAACGCGGCAAGCGCCCCTTCGGCAGCCGCGACGACCGCGAACTGGACGCCCTGCGATGCGTCTCCGGCCACGAACAGGCCGGGGACATTCGTTTCCTCATTGCCGACGGTACGGACATAGCCGCGCTCGGTCAGATGGCAGCCGAGTTTTGTAGCCAGGCCGCAATCGGGTCTTCCACCGGTGATGAAGAAAAGCGCCTCGCGCGGAACGGCATCGCCCGTCTCGAAATGGACCATCGATAGCTTTCCGTCGCCGCCCTCAATCCGCGCGATTTTTTCCTCGCGAATTTTTATGCCGTTGCGTTCCAGGCGCTCCCGGTCTTCGGCCTCGAGCGTCGCGGGCCCATCCGTGCAGAGCACGATATCGCGCGTCCATGTGGTGAGCTGCAAAGCGAATGTCTTGCCGCGATCTTCCTGCGCGTAGACCGCAATGCTGCGATCCTGCGTCTCCCATCCTTCGCAGTAGGGACAATTATAGACGCCGTGCCCGTAGAACTCGCGAAAGCCGGGAATGTCCGGAAGATTGTCGTCGGACCCGGTGGCCAGAAGCAGTTTGTGGGCGGTTGCCCGGGAGCCGTCGGCAAGGATGACTTCGAAACCGCCGTCCTCGCAGAAGCGGACATCCTCGACCACGGCGCCGTCGCGAATTTCGACGCTGGGGTAATGCTTGAGTTCCTCGCGCGCGGCGCGGCGAAGCTCATCGGGGAGAATTCCATCGCGCGTGATGAAGCCGTTCACGCCGCGCGAGACGGAATTGCGCGGCTGTTCCTCGTCGCACAGGAGAACCCAGCGCCGGCAGCGGCCGAGAACGAGTGCCGCGTTCAGGCCCGCAGGGCCGCCTCCGACTATGATGGCGTCATACATGGAGCTTCCTCTGGAGAAGAAGCCGCACGTCAGCCTGTTTGTTCCATCTCCTCCCGGAGGATTTCGAGCCGCAGCCATTCTTCCTCGGCCGAGGCCCGGTCCGCCTCGGCAGCGCTGAGCTGCCCGCTCGCCTTGGCGAAACCTGCCGGGTCCTTGGTATAGAGCGCGGGGTCAGCGAGAACGCCCTGAAGGCGGGCGATCTCGCTTTCAAGCTTGCCGATTTTCTGCGGCAGCGTTTTCAGCGCGTGCTGGTCGTTGAATGACATTTTGCGCTTCGAAGGCGCGCGGGCAGGGGCCTCGTCATTACGCTCGCGCGCAACGCTCTCCTTGCGAACCGCCTTCGCCTCCACGCCCTTGCCGCGCTGCGCCAGCATATCCGTATAGCCGCCCGCATATTCGACCCAGCGGCCTTGACCTTCCGAGACCACAACGGACGTCACCGTCCGGTCGAGAAAGTCGCGGTCATGGCTCACGAGGATGACCGTGCCGGGATAATCGGCGACCATCTCCTGCAGCAGATCCAGCGTTTCGAGGTCGAGATCGTTTGTCGGCTCGTCGAGCACGAGGAGGTTCGAAGGCTGTGCCAGCGCGCGGGCAAGCTGAAGGCGCCCGCGCTCTCCGCCCGACAGGCGGGAAATCTCGGTGTTGGCCTGCTGCGGCGTGAACAGGAAGTCCTTCATGTAGGACATGACATGCTTGGTCTGCCCGCCGACGAACACGGTGTCGCCGCGCCCGCCGGTCAGCGCCTCGCGCAAGGTCCATTCCGGATCGAGGCTGGTGCGCTTCTGGTCCATACCGGCGATTTCGAGATTGGCGCCCAGACGCACGCTGCCCGAATCCGGCGCAAGCTCGGCCGTGAGCAGATTGATGAGCGTCGTCTTGCCCGCGCCGTTCGGCCCGACAAGGCCGAGCCGGTCGCCGCGCGCGATGCGGATCGAGAAATCATCGACGACCGGAACGTCGCTCCAGCTTTTCGAAATCTTCTTCGCCTCGATGACGAGCTTGCCCGACACCGATCCTTCCGTGACGGTGAGCTTCACATCGCCCTGCGCCTTGCGATGCTCGCGGTAGTCCGTGCGCAGCGTGCCGAGATCGCCGAGGCGACGCACATTGCGCTTGCGGCGGGCGGTGACGCCGTAGCGCAGCCAATGCTCCTCGTCGGCGATTTTGCGGCTGAGCTTGTGGTGGTCGCGTTCTTCCTGCTCCAGAATGTCGTCGCGCCAGGCTTCGAAGGCGGAAAACCCCTGTTCGAGACGCCGCGTTTTGCCCCGGTCGAGCCAAACCGTCGCCCGCGACAGGTTTTCCAGAAACCGCCGGTCATGGCTGATGAGCACGATCGCGGACCGCAGCCCCGAAAGCTTCGATTCCAGCCATTCGATGATCGGAAGATCGAGATGGTTGGTCGGCTCGTCGAGCAGAAGAAGATCGGGCTCGGAGATAATGGCCCGCGCCAGAGCCGCACGCCGCGCCTCGCCGCCCGAAAGTCGGGACGGATCTTCGGCGCCCGTCAGCCCGAGATCCTGAAGGAGCCATTCCACCTCATAGGTGTCCGATCCGGGAGGAAGGCCTTTCTCGACATAGGCCATGACGGTGGGCGCACCGTCGAAATCCGGCTCCTGCGCCAGATATTGAACCGTCGTTCCGGGCTGCAGAAAGCGCGTGCCGCCGGTCGCCTCGATCCGCCCGGCGGCGATTTTCAGAAGCGTGGACTTGCCCGAGCCGTTGCGGCCGATCAGGCAGATTCGTTCTCCCGCCGAGACCGACAGGTCCGCGGATTCAAGGAGCGGCGTGCCGCCGAAGGTGAGGGCGATGTTTTGAAGCTGAAGGAGAGGGGGAGCCATGCCGCGCAGATAAGGGCCGCAGGCCCTTCGGGGCAAGCGCCAAGCGCGCTTCAGGCAGAAGGAAATTCTGATCCGGGCGGCACGATGCCAGATCGTCTGAGAATGGCGACCCCGGCAGGATTCGAACCTGCGACCAACAGCTTAGAAGGCTGCTGCTCTGTCCAGCTGAGCTACGGGGCCAACCGGGCCGGATCGGAAATCCGGCGCGTCAGTGCGTCCACTGGCCGACGCGACTCCATTTGAAGTTGTCGGAATAGGCCATGATCTTGCGGGTGGGCTTCTTGGGCTCGGACACGACATAGGGAATGCCGGCCTTCTGCGCGTAGGCGATGGCTTCTTCCTTGGTGTCGAAGGAAAGGCGCACCTGCTTCTGCGTGTCGTCCGACGAGGTCCAGCCCATCAGGGGCTCGATGCTGCGGGCCGTCGCCGGCTCGAAATCCAGCACCCAATGATCCGACTTGCCCCTGCCGGACTGCATGGCGTTGCGGGCGGGCTGATAGATCCGGGCAGTCATGATCGTCCTCGGTCAAGCTTCGGTTTACTGGTGGTCGGGGCGGCCGGATTCGAACCAGCGACCCTCTGGTCCCAAACCAGATGCGCTACCAGACTGCGCTACGCCCCGAATGTCCAGTGAGGATGGGAATGCCATGTTCGGCGCAGACACACAAGAATTCCCCGCGATCTCTCCGCGCCAAACGCCTTTTCTCGCCGCCATTTCGGGCCCGACACCCGAAATCGGGCGCGCTCGTCGTTTTAGGGCTGCTAACCAATCGCAATTGGTCTACATTGATCTCAACAATAAGAACTCTGGGGGAACGCTTTCGCATGAAGGCTATGATTAAGCAGGAGTTTTTTTGTTTCTGCATTAAACCAGATGCAGAACCAATCCGGCAGAAGCCCTGATGGTCGAGCCAGAACTCACATTAGGCTGCTGGGATCACGATCGGATGCTTGGCCTGGTCACGGGCGATGTGGTCGTTCCCGGCTTTCAGCTTGTTCCGCATATCCTGCCGACGGGGCAGCTGTTTCCGCTTGCGGTTCAGGAAGCGCGATTCGACATCACCGAGCTTTCCCTGTCGAGCTACATGCTCCAGGTGTCGCGCGGCACCAGCCAGTACACGGCCATCCCGGCCTTCATCGCGCGCTCGTTCCGGCACAACGGCTTCTTCCGCCGCGCCGGCTCCGGCATCCGGACATTGTCGGATTTTCGTGGCCGCGCGATCGGCGTCCCGGAATACCAGATGACGGCCGCTCTCTGGATGCGCGGCATTCTGAGCGACGATTTCGGCATCAAGGCCACCGACATCCGCTGGCGCACCGGCGCGCTCGACAGCGGCATACGCCGCGAACGGCTCGCGCTCGCGCCGCCGCCGGAACTGGTGATCGATCCCATCTCCGAAGGCCAGACACTTCAGGATCTCCTGCTATCCGGAGAGATCGACGGTCTTCTCGCGCCCAATCCGCCAAAGGCGTTTCTGGACGGCGACCCGCGGATCGAGCGCGTCTTTCCCGATTTCCATGAAGCCGAGCGCGATTATTTCGCCCGCACGGGCTTCTTCCCGATCATGCACATCGTCGCCATCCGCCGCAGCCTCGTGGAGCAACACCCCGAACTGCCTCGGCGTCTTTACGATGCGTGCGTTGCCTCGCGCGATCTGGCGCTTGCGCGTCTGCGCGATGTGTGGCTCGGATCGGCAAACCGTATGAGCCTGCCGTGGCTCAACCTGGCGATGGAATTCACCCGCTCATCCATGGGCGAAAACTACTGGCCGTACGGCTTCAAGGCCGCGCGGGACGAACTCGCGACCGCCAGCCGCTATTCGGTCGAGCAGCATCTTTCCGGCAGCCTCGTCGCGCCGGAAGACCTTTTCCATCCATCCGTTCTCGACACCTGAACAGGAGACCTGCCAGTCGCGTACAAATTCATCTGAACACATAAAAATAAAACGTGGGAGGAAACAGGATGAACAGTCGAAACATGGCCCTTATGGGCGGCGCTTTTCTGGCTCTGACATTCGGAGCCGTCGCGCAGGATGCGAAAGCACCGACGGGACCGATCGAAATCACCGTCGGCGCCGGTGCGGGCGGCTCGCCCGATGTCATCGTGCGCACGATTTCCAAGATCATGAACGAAAACAAGATCGTCGAAAATCCGATCGTGGTGCAGAACCGCACCGGCGGAGGGCATTCGAATGCGTATAATTACGTTCTCGGCAAGCCGGGAGATCAGAACACGCTTCTGACTTTGGCCTCGCCGGTGTTCACCACGCCGATCGTTCAGGGCACGCCCTCGGTGATCGACCAGACGGTTCCAATTGCCACTCTGGTCCAGTCCGAGCTTGTTCTGTTGACGCCCGCCAACAGCCCTTACAAGACGCTTCAGGACTTCATTGCCGCCGCGAAGGAAAATCCCGGACGCATCCGCATCGCGGGCGGTGCCTCGGGCGGAAACGATCATCTCGTGACGGCGCTGCTTGAGCAGAAGGCCGGGATCAAGCTGACCTATGTTCCGCATGAAAGCGGCGGCGCCGCGCGGGCCACCTTCCTCGGCGGCAATGTCGAGGGCCATTTCGGCACCCTGTCGGAAGGTCTTGCCGTCATCCAGTCCGGCGATGCACGCGGCCTTGCGATCCTGTCCGAGAAGCGCCGCCCGGAAGACGTCATCAAGGATGTCCCGACGGCGAAGGAGCAGGGGGTAGACGTTGTCTATTTGCAGTTCTGGGGCATCGGCGGTCCGCCGAAGATGGACCCGGCTCTCGCCGCATGGTGGGCTGACAAGTTCAAGCAGGCGACCGAAACTCCGGAGTGGAAGGAGTACCTGACGAAGACGATGCAGATCACCGAGTTCCATGGTCTCGACGATGCGGGTACGTACTTCAAGCGCGAGCAGGATACGTTCCGGGAACTTCTGACCTCGGTCGGTCTGGCAAAGAAGTAATCGGGGAAGGCTGGCAGCCATGAGAATGATCAATGCCGTTCCGGCTGTTTTCATGATCGGGCTGTCAGCCATGATCCTCCTGGGCACAAGCGACCTGCCTTACTGGGTCGAGACGACGCCGGGGGCGCGGTTCTTCCCCGTCTGGCTCGCAGGAATTGGCCTTTTTCTGTCTGCCCTTTTCCTCGTTCAGGTGGTGCGGGGAACCGACCCGGTGGTTCTGGAGGCTCCCGAGCGCGCGTCTGTCGTCAGGGTCCTGCTCACCGTCGTTGGGCTCGTATGCCTTGCGATCATCGTGCCGCATGTCGGCATGGTGTTCGGGTCGGCCGTCTTCATGTCCTATCTGCTTCTGTTCGTGCTGCGTCAGAGGTTCTTGCCGAGTCTTCTCACCGTCGTCGTCGTGGCGGTCGGAATAGAACTCATCTTCGTCCGCTGGCTGGGTGTCTCTCTGCCCGGCTTTGCACTTACACTTTAAGCGGCGGAACCTGACATGGTCCTCGATATGCTCATGCAGGGCTTTGCGACCTGCTTCACGCTCGAAAACCTCTCCTTCATTTTCCTTGGGGTTCTTATCGGTCAGATTGTCGGCGCTTTGCCGGGGGTCGGCCCCGCCGCAGGCATGGCCCTGCTGCTGCCCCTGACCTTCGGGCTGGAGCCGGTGACGGCGATCATGATGCTGGCCGGAATCATGTATGGCGGTCAGTACGGCGGCACGCTGACATCGGTCCTGATCAATGTCCCCGGCGAGGCGTCGAGCGTCATGACAGCCATCGACGGCCATCAGATGGCGCGGGCAGGGCGCGCCGGGGCCGCTCTCAGCATCGCCGCGATCGGCTCGTTCCTTGCCGGCATCTCGGCCTGCCTTGCGGTCGCGTTCGTCACTCCGCTTCTGTCGGGGTTTGCCCTGCGTTTCAATGCGCCCGAATATTTCCTTCTGGGCGTGCTGGGGCTCGTTGCGGCGGCAAGTCTGGGGTCGTCTCCCATCCGGGCGCTGATCGCAGCCGTGCTCGGCCTCATGATCGGCCTTGTCGGCACGGATCCGCTCACCGGCGCCCCCCGGCTGAACTTCGACATGCCGGCACTGTACGAAGGCATCGATTTCATCCCGGTGGCGATCGGCGTGTTCGGCATTGCGGAAGTGTTGTCGTCGCTGGAGCGGTCGGATGAGGTCGCTCCGATCCGCACCCGCCTGCGCGACATGTGGCTGACCTCGGAGGAATGGGCGCAGAGCCGGCTTGCGATTGCGCGCGGCGGCCTGATCGGGCTGTTCGTCGGCATCATGCCGGGGGCGGGCGCATCGGTCGCCTCGCTCCTGGCCTATCTCAACGAGCGGAAGTTCAGCCGCCATCCGGAGCGGTTCGGCAAAGGCGCAATCGACGGAGTCGCCGCTGCGGAGGCGGCCAACAATTCGGCGGCGCATGGGGCGCTGATACCGATGCTCGCGCTCGGGATACCGGGGTCGGGCAGCACGGCGGTTCTGCTCGCGGCTCTCATTCTTCACGGCATCCAGCCGGGGCCTCGCCTGATGACGACGGAAGCCACGCTCGTCTGGGGTCTGATTGCTTCCATGTTCGTCGGAAACGTCTTTCTTCTCATCATCAACCTGCCGCTTGCCCCGGCCTTCGCGGCGCTGCTGCGCGTGCGCTATGTCTATCTGGCTCCGGGAATTCTCGTGCTGTCGCTCGTCGGCGCCTACGCGGCCACCCTGGATATGGGCACGGTCTGGATGTGCCTGTTCTTCGGCGTTCTGGGCTGGCTGATGATCCGGTTCGAAATTCCGCGCCCGCCGCTCGTGCTTGCGCTCGTACTCGCGCAATTGGTCGAGATGTCGGTCCGGCAGACACTGCTTTTGTCGTTCGGCAGCCTGGACATCTTCATCCAGCGGCCGATCTCGCTCGCCCTTCTGCTGCTGATCGGCGCAATGATCGCGATGACCATTGTGAACACGATCCGGCGCAGGAGGGTTGCGCCGTGACTTAATACGCAACACCGTTGCGGCAAAGGCACAGACATTTATCGGGTCAGATGGTAGAAAGAGAGTAATCTTTCTCTCCCAGAAGATTCCTGCCCGGTCGCGAATGGCCGGGCTTTTGTTTTCCTCGCGCCCGCCGCTTTCCGTCCTCAAATCCGCCACTCCTTTTCGCCACAGGAGTTAATGATTGGTGGAGGGGATATGCGTTCAGTTCTTGTGGGTCTCTTTGCGGCCGCGTGCGTGGTGCCGGCTTTTGCGCAAACACAGCCGCTCAATCATCTCGATTGCCGATGGGCCGAAAATATACAGGACATGGTCTGCCCCGAGGTGCCGGGCGGCCGCTCGGCGGCCGAGTCCATCGCGCCCGTTCCCGCCGCTCCCCCGGCTCCCGTTTCCGCAACCAAGCCAGGTGAGCCTGCCAAGGGCAGCGCGGAATGGAACGCCGAATGCGCCAAGAAATTCAGAAGCTTCGATCCGGAAACGGGGATGTATAAGAGCTACAGCGGACAGATGAGACCCTGCGTCTGACCTCCTGTGAGCGCCGCGTTATAAGGCGCTGATTTTTCAGTTGAATATCCGGCGGTCGGAAAACGTGGCAAACCCGCGCAAGTTGCCCGTTTCACTTGGTTTGAGCAGCGGAATCGCCTAATCTCAGGCATTCTTCAAGAAAGCTGCATCTGATCGTGTCCGACAACGAAACTCCGCCGGGCGGCGGCCCCGCATTCGACATCAAGCCAATCTCCATCTCCGACGAGATGAGGAAGTCCTATCTCGATTACGCGATGAGCGTGATCGTGAGCCGCGCCCTTCCGGATGCGCGCGACGGGCTGAAGCCGGTGCACCGCCGCATTCTCTTCTCGATGAGCGAGAACGGCTATACGCCGGACAAGGCCTATCGCAAGTCGGCGCGCGTCGTCGGTGACGTGATCGGTAAGTACCATCCGCACGGCGACCAGTCGGTCTACGATGCGCTTGTACGTATGGCGCAGGAGTTCTCCCTGCGCGTCATGCTGGTCGACGGGCAGGGCAATTTCGGCTCGGTTGACGGCGATCCTCCGGCCGCCATGCGTTACACCGAAGTGCGGCTTGCAAAGCCCGCGCTCGCGCTGCTTGCGGACATCGACGAAGACACCGTCGACTTTCAGGAAAACTACGACAATTCCGAGCAGGAACCGAAGGTTCTGCCGGCGCGCTTTCCCAACCTTCTGGTCAACGGCGCGGGCGGGATCGCGGTCGGCATGGCGACCAACATTCCGCCGCACAATATGGGCGAGATCATCGACGCCGCTCTGGCGCTGATCGAAAATCCGGAACTCGACGTCGAGCAGTTGAACGAGATCGTTCCCGGTCCCGATTTCCCGACCGGTGCCATGATTCTCGGCCGCTCCGGCATCCGCTCCGCCTACGCAACGGGCCGCGGCTCGATCGTCATGCGCGGCCGCGCGACCGTCGAGGAACTGCGCAAGGACCGCGAAGCGATCATCATCACCGAAATTCCCTATCAGGTGAACAAGGCCTCGCTGGTCGAGAAGATTGCAGAGCTCGTGCGCGAGAAGCGCGTCGAGGGCATCTCCGAACTGCGCGACGAGTCCGACCGCAACGGCATGCGCATCGTGATCGAGCTGAAGCGCGACGCCGTCGGCGACGTCGTCCTCAATCAGCTTTACCGCTTCACGCCGCTGCAATCGACCTTCGGCGCCAATATGGTCGCGCTGAACGGCGGACGTCCGGAGGTCATGAACCTCAAGGATCTGCTGTCCGCATTCCTCAGCTTCCGCGAAGAAGTCATCGGCCGCCGCACGCGTTTCCGCCTTCGTAAGGCACGCGACCGCGCGCATGTCTTGGTCGGCCTCGCCATCGCCGTCGCCAACATCGACGAAGTGATCCGCCTGATCCGTACGGCGCCGGACCCGCAGACGGCACGAGACCAGTTGATGTCGCGTGACTGGCCCGCCGAAGATGTCGCGCCGCTCATCGCCCTGATCGACGATCCGCGCCATCGTGTGTCGGAGCGCGGCACATATCGGCTGTCCGCCGAACAGGCACGCGCCATCCTCGACTTGCGCCTCCAGCGCCTCACGGCGCTCGGACGCGACGAAATCGCGGACGAACTGAACAAGCTCGGCCTGGAAATTTCGGACTATCTCGACATCCTGCGCTCGCGTGCCCGCGTGCTCGCCATCGTGCGCGATGAGCTTCTCGAGGTTCGCAATGCACACGCGACGCCCCGGAAGACGGAAATCGTCGATTCCGAAGGCGATATGGACGACGAAGACCTCATCGCCCGCGAGGACATGGTCATCACGGTCTCGCATTCGGGCTATGTGAAGCGCGTGCCGCTTGCGACCTATCGTGCGCAGCGCCGAGGCGGCAAAGGCCGTTCGGGCATGGCGACGAAGGAAGAAGATTTCGTCACCCGCCTGTTCGTGGCCTCGACCCATGCCGAAGTTCTGTTCTTCTCCTCGGCGGGGCAGGTCTACAAGATGAAGGTGTGGCGTCTGCCGCTCGCAGCGCCCCAGGCGCGCGGCAAGGCCTTCGTCAATCTCCTGCCGCTCGATCCGAACGAGCGCATCACCTCGGTCATCGTCCTGCCGGAGGATGCCGGAACGTTCGAGCGCACCGAACTCATGTTTGCAACGACCGGCGGAACGGTGCGCCGCAACGCGCTCGCCGATTTCACGAGCATCAACCGCAACGGCAAGATCGCGATGAAGCTCGACGAGGGCGAGGCCATCGCGGGTGTCGCGCTGTGCGGGCCGCACGACGACGTGCTTCTGACGACGGATGGCGGAAATTGCATCCGCTTCCCGGTCGAGGACGTTCGCGTCTTCAAGGGCCGGGATTCGGTCGGCGTGCGCGGCATCCGGCTTGATGGAGATGCCCGCGTCATCTCGATGGCAATCATCCACCACATCGAGGCGACCGCCGAAGAACGCGCATCCTATCTGAAGCTGGCGAGCGCGGTGCGTCGCGGCGCCAATGGCGAAGAGGAAGTCGCCGCGGACGCCGAAGACAATGTCGACACCGTCGAATTGAGCCAGGAACGCTACGCCCAGATGAGCGCGGCGGAGGAGTTCATCCTCACCATTTCCGAACGCGGCTTCGGCAAGCGGTCCTCTTCGTTCGAATACCGCATCACCGGTCGCGGCGGCAAAGGCATCGTGGCGATGGCCGTCAATTCGCGAAACGGCAAACTGGTCGCAAGCTTCCCGGTGGACCACACCGATCAGTTGATGCTGATCACTGATGGCGGGCAGACGATCCGCATCCCCGTCGACGATATCCGCATCACCGGCCGCGGCACGCAGGGCGTAACGGTGTTCCGCACCTCTGAAGGCGAGAAAGTCGTCTCGGTCGAGCGCATCAGCGACGAGGATGAAAGCGGCGCCGAAGACGAGGAGAGCGGCGAGGCCTGAATCTCGCCGGTCCATCTCCCGGCTTTACAAACAAATAAGGCGCCCTGAGCGGCGCCTTATTTCATGGAGGGTCTCGATATCCGGGAGGGGTCTCTAGTCCCGGATCGGAACCCGCACAAGAGTGCTTTCGTTGTGGCCGCTGGGGACCTCGACGGTCATGAAGGAGCCGTCGGCCGCAGCTTCGAGAGCCTTGGCGTGGGCACCCACGATACGGTCCATCGCGCCATCGGCATTAATTCCGGCGGTCTGGATCATGCCGATGTCGAGACGGTCACCTTTGGCCGCGCGATTCGAGTTGGTCGTGGGCGAGCTCGCCGACGGAGTCATCTCCGCAGGTGTCGCGCCAGCCATCCGGCTCTGATCGGTGTAGGCCCAGGCAGCCAAAGTGACTGCCGAGACAATTCCAAAAGTTGTTATAAAACCGCGCAGCATGTTTGCGCTCCCGTGTCATTCCTTGATCTCGAATTTACAACGCCTCGATGTCCAAAATGTTTCCTCGAATGTTTCAATTCAAGGATTGTCGGTAACACGACACCGTGAAGCCCACCCTTGCGGCGGCCCTCTCCTCAGGCTAAAGCCCGGGCATGATCCGCACCGCATTCTATGCAGGCTCGTTCGACCCGGTGACCAACGGGCATGTGGACGTGGTGCGCAATGCGTGCCGCCTGCTGGATCGCCTTGTGATCGCGATCGGAACGCATCCGGGCAAGGAGCCGCTCTTCACGGCCGAAGAGCGCACGCACCTGCTTCAGAACGTCTTTGCGCCGGTGGCAAAAGAGAGCGACTGCGCTCTGGAAATCGTCACGTTTGACGATCTCACGGTCGAAGCTGCGCGAAGGGCGGGAGCGAGCATTCTTCTTCGTGGCCTGCGCGACGGCACCGATCTCGACTATGAGATGCAGATCGCCGGCATGAACGCCCAGATGGCGCCGGACCTCCAGACGGTTTTTCTGCCCGCTTCGACGGCCGTTCGCCCCATCACCGCCACTCTGGTGCGGCAAGTGGCGAGCATGGGAGGCGACGTTTCGGCCTTCGTGCCGCCCCTCGTTGCCGAGAAACTTGCCCTAAAATTCAAGGCTGGCCGTTAAGGAGTTTGACCTTGTTGCGATTTTTTTCTGTCGTCGCGTTACTTTTCGCGAGCCTGACCACCTCTCACGCCCAGACATCCCCGACCCTCGTTCTTGAGACGACAAAGGGCCCGGTGACGATCCGTCTTCGATCGGATTTGGCTCCCGGCCATGCCGAGCGCATGGCAAAGCTTGCCAATGAGGGCTTCTACAATGGCGTTGTGTTCCACCGCGTCATCGACGGTTTCATGGCCCAGACCGGCGATCCGACGGGCACCGGCACCGGCGGGTCCGATTATCCGGATCTGAAGGCCGAGTTTTCCCAGACGCCGTTCGTCCGCGGCACGGTCGGCATGGCCCGCTCGTCCAGCCCCAACAGCGCCAACAGCCAGTTTTTCATCATGTTTGGCGAAGGATCGTTCCTGAACGGCAAATACACGGTTGTCGGCGAAGTGGTTTCCGGTATGGAAAACGTCGACAAGATCAAGCGGGGCGAACCGGTTCAGAACCCGGACAAGATCGTCAAAGCCACCGTTCGTTAAGGAGAAAGAATATGGCCGAACCCGAAGACACCCTCGTCCTTGAAACGACGAAGGGCACGGTGGAAATCGCTCTGCGCCCCGACCTCGCGCCGAACCATGTCGCGCGCATCAAGGAACTGGCGCGGCAGGGCTTCTATGATGGCGTCGTGTTCCACCGCGTCATCGACGGCTTCATGGCCCAGACCGGCGATCCGACGGGCACCGGCATGGGCGGCTCCGGCCAGAAGCTGAACGCCGAGTTCAACACCGGCAAGCATAAGCGCGGCACGACCTCGATGGCTCGCGCGCAGCATCCGGATTCGGCGGACAGCCAGTTCTTTATCTGCTTCGACGACGCGGGTTTCCTCGACGGTCAGTACACCGTGTGGGGCGAGGTCGTTTCCGGCATGGAGAATGTCGACCAGATCAAGCGCGGCGAGCCCGTGCAGGATCCGGACAAGATCGTCTCCGCCAAGGTCAAGGCGGACATCTGATCACATGCTGCTGAAGCTCGGATTTTCATTGGTCGCCATGGCCATAGGGGCGAGCTTCGCTGTGCAGACAAGTATCAATGCCGGGCTCGCGCGCGGCATTGGTTCTTCCATTCTCGCCGCCCTGACTTCGTTCGGGGTCGGCACGATCACGCTCATGGCGCTCGCTCTTGCCACGGGACAGTTCCAGGTGGCCGCAAGCGCGCGCGACGTGCCCATCTGGATGTGGCTGAGCGGCGGCATTCTCGGTGCGGGTATCGTCTTCGGCAGCCTGTACCTCGTGCCGCGCATCGGCATCGCGGCCCTCGCGGCCTTCGTCATTGCGGGCCAGTTGGCGGTCGCGGCGCTGATCGATCATTTCGGCCTTTTCGGCGTGCCTATCCACGAAGTCGGCCTTTGGCGTATTGTAGGCATCGTCATGCTTTTTGCGGGTGCTCTGCTCGTCCGGCTGACCTGAGCGGGGGCGCACGGCGCCATGAAGGTTTCGGAATTCGATTTCGATCTCCCGGAAGAACGTATTGCGCTGCGGCCGGCCGAGCCGCGGGATGCAGCGCGCCTGCTTGTCGTGAAGCCGGAACAATCGTTCGACGACCGGATCGTCCGCGATCTTCCCGATCTCCTCAATCCGGGCGATGCACTTGTCGTCAACGACACGCGGGTCATTCCCGCACAGCTCTTCGGTGTCCGCATCGGGCGTGGCGATGTCGAGCCACGCATCGAGGCGACACTTCACAAGCGCATGGATGCCAATACATGGCTTGCCTTCGCAAAACCCGGGCGCAAGCTTGCGGTCGGGGATTGCGTCCGCTTCGGCGCGACGTCCGAAACCTGTTCCCTCGGAGAGCTGAAAGCCCGCATCAGCGCGAAGAACGACGGCGGCGAGGTGGCCTTGTCGTTCGATTTCTCGGGCCCCGCGCTCGACGACGCCATCGCCGCGCAAGGCGCGATGCCCCTGCCACCCTACATCGCGGGAAAGCGCGCCGCCGACGACCGGGACCGTACGGACTACCAGACGCTCTTCGCTCAGCAGGAGGGCGCCGTGGCCGCGCCGACCGCGGGCCTGCATTTCACGCCGCAGCTTCTCGAGGCTCTTTCGGCGCGCGGCATTTCCATCCACCGTGTCACGCTTCATGTCGGCGCGGGCACCTTCCTGCCGATGAAGGCCGACGACACGAACGACCACAAGATGCACTCCGAATGGGCCAGCCTGTCGCTTGAAACGGCGGCGGCGCTGAACGAGGTCCGAGACAAGGGCGGGCGCGTTGTCGCCATCGGCACGACGGCGCTTCGCACGCTCGAGACCTCCGCACGCGCAACCGGCCGCATTTCGGCATGGAGCGGAGATACGGACATCTTCATCACGCCGGGCTATGAATTCCGGGGTGTCGATGCGCTGCTGACGAACTTTCACCTGCCGAAATCAACGCTTTTCATGCTGGTTTCAGCGTTTTCGGGCTTGAACCGCATGAAGCGCGCCTACGCGCACGCCATCGCTTCCGGATATCGGTTCTATTCCTACGGCGATGGCAGCCTTCTGTTTCCGGGGCGCGATGACTGAATTCTCCTTTGCCCTTCACGCTCAGGACGGCGCGGCCCGCACCGGCACCATCACGACGGCGCACGGCACCGTCGCAACGCCCGCCTTCATGGCTGTGGGTACGGCCGCGACGGTCAAGGCCATGCAGATGCGCGACGTGCGCGAGGCCGGCACCGATGTCGTTCTCGGCAACACCTACCATCTGATGCTGCGTCCGGGCGCCGAGCGCGTGGCGGAGCTTGGCGGCCTGCACGCCTTCTCGAACTGGCCGCACACGATTCTGACGGACAGCGGCGGCTTTCAGGTCATGTCGCTGGCCAAACTGCGCAAGGTGACGGAGCAGGGCGTCGCCTTCCAGTCCCACATCGACGGCTCGAAGCATCTGTTGACGCCCGAGCGCAGCATGGAAATCCAGGCACTGCTCGGCTCGGACATCCAGATGCAGTTCGATGAATGCGTGGAGCTGCCGAACACGCGCGCGGAAATCGACCGCGCCATGCAGCTGTCCCTGCGCTGGGCCGAGCGCTCGAAGGCCGCGTTCCGGGGCGGGCCGGGGCAGGCACCATTCGCCATCGTCCAGGGCGGCGATCAGGCGGATCTGCGCAAGCAATCGGCACGGGCGCTGGTTGCCATGAACTTCCCCGGCTACGCGATCGGCGGCCTTGCTGTCGGCGAGCCGCAGGAGGTCATGCTGCGCATGCTGGAGGAAACAGTCCCCGAACTCCCCGAGACCAAGCCGCGCTATCTGATGGGCGTGGGAACGCCGGACGATCTGCTGCGCTCGATCGAGCGGGGCGTGGACATGTTCGACTGCGTGATGCCGACCCGCGCCGGGCGGCATGGGCAGGCCTACACTCGTTTCGGCCGCCTCAACATGAAGAACGCCCGGCACGCCACCGACACGATGCCGCTCGACCCCGAAAGCGCATGCCCGGCCGCGCGGGATTATTCGCGCGCCTACCTCCACCACCTCGTCCGCAGCGGCGAGATCCTCGGCATGACGCTGCTGACATGGGCGAATCTCGCCTATTACCAGCAGCTCATGGCAAGTGCCCGCGAGGCCATCCGGGAGGGCCGGTTCGCGGATTACGCATCGGGCGTGCGGGAAGGCTGGCAGCGCGGCGAAGTGGCTTGAGGATAGGGGTTTCTTCCCTTGACCCGGCGGACCCCCGTCCGTAGGTTCCGCCCGTCGCAGGGGGCCGGTAGCTCAGCGGTAGAGCACGTGACTTTTAATCATGTGGTCGAGGGTTCGATCCCCTCCCGGCTCACCAGCGACTCAAGCTTTTCCAATCAAATAAGATAGCGAACCCGCGAGGCGCGAAAATGCGTTCGTCGCGTGCTCCAACGCGCTTCCGATCCCGCCTCGCTCTCACTTCTTGAGGAACGCGGAGGCGTAGGGCAAGCGCACGAAGAGGCCCGGCTTCGGCTGCGTCGCCAGGTAATCGTCCACCGCTTTGCGAGCGCCCGGAAAGTCCTTGTAGCCGTAATCGTCGAAGAACATGATCCCGCCCGGCGCGAGGCGCGGATAGAAGAAGGCGATGCTGTCGTAGGTCGGCTGGTACATGTCGACATCGATCGAAACGAACGCGAACCGGCATTCGCTCACCTCGTCGAACCGGGCGGGTATCCAGCCCTTGTAGAGACGGACAAAATCGAACGATGCGAGGGTGGCCGACACCTTGTCGAAGTCGGAAGCAAATCTTTTGCGGTATGTATTGCGAATTTCGTCGGTCGGCTTGAAGGCCGACAGGTCTTCGGCCTGAAACTCGGAAAGCCCCTCGAACGAGTCGAAGACATGGAAGCGTCCCGCAAATGAGGATGCATCCAGCAGGGTCGAGATCATGTGCGTCGAATGCCCGTGGAAGCATCCGCACTCGGCAAAATCGAGAGCGGGAAATTGCTCTGCGGCCTGCTGCGCGAGCTGGGCGAGCACGAAATACCGCATCTGCTTGTAGATGTTGTCGCCGTGCCCGTTCTGTGCGGCGCCGATGCTGGTGTCGTAGAGCTGGCGGATGGGCTCTTCGGCGTCGAACGGGTCGATGTGGGAGTAATGGAAATCGGCACGTCCGGCAGGCGGGGGTGCTGCGAGCGGCGTCACGCGGGACGGAGAAGGTGCCGGCGGCGTCGCGACAGGTTCCTCGGCCATTGCAGGCTCCGAAAGAACGCCGCGCCGTCTGGCAACCCGTTCAGGATGCCCCTTGGTTCTCTCCCATGCTCTCCTGATCCACATCGCGCGCATTGCCTCCCGCGCGCGGATTAGCACGTTCGCTGGCGACAGCGGCAACAATGATCCGAATTCCACACACCGCGATTCGAGGGCGGTCTGGCGCAATCCACGCGTCATGCGAATCGGACATGCCTGTCATGTGCAACCTGCGGGCGCGACTCGATCTGTCGGGTTCATCATGGTTGCCTCATGAGGGAGAACGACGATGTTCGATCGAGATGTGAGAATCCAGCAAACGGCCTATGAAATCTGGGCCGGCAAGGGCTACCCCCACGGCGCCGATTGGGACCATTGGTTCGAGGCCGAACAGCAGGTCGACAAGGAACTGCTGAAGACCTTCAAGCCGAAAAAGCCGCGCGCCAAAAAGGCCGTGAAAGCGGCCTGAGCGCCCGAAGAAAAGCAGCATTTCCGGCCTGAAATGACATATGACTTCCCGACGCTTCGCGACGGGGAGGGTGCTGCCACTTATGTCGGAAATGAAGGACGCGCTCGTTATCGGAGCGGGGCCGGCGGGGGCTTCTTGCGCCCTCTGGCTGGAGCGCCTCGGCTTCTCGTGCCTGCTCGCAGAGGCGCGCGGCCATGCGGGTGGCTTGCTCAATGACAGTCCCTACCGCAACGACTGGATCGTGACGCAGCCCGGCGTGACGGGAATCGATCTTTCCGAAGGAATCGGCCTGTCGCTCGCGGCCGCCGGCGTGCCCATGCTGCTCGGTGCACGGGCGCGAAAAGCCGAACGGTTCGGGGATGGCTTTCGCGTCACTTTCGATCTGCCGAACGACCGGGTTCGCGAGATCGACGCCGCCCGGCTGGTCATCGCCACGGGCGTTCAGCCGCGTTCCGGGCCGTTTCGCGCTTCCGAGCGTGTCATCATCGGCCCCGGCCACCGGGCTGCAACCTACGATTATGCGGGCAAGTCGGTCGCGATTCTCGGCGGCGGCGACAATGCGTTCGAAAATCATGGGTTCGTGAAGCGCGCAGGCGCGCGCGAGGTCCACATCTACGCACGCACGGTTCGCGCCTCGGGCGTTTTCGCGGCCCAGGTGCCCGAAGCCGACATCAGCACCGGCCCCTTCGAGGCCGATCACGAGGATGTGCGCGTCAACGGGCGCATATATGACGTGATCTTGGTGATGTTCGGCTGGGAGCCGGCATCTTTTTTCGAGACGGGTTTCACCCTCGATCGAAACCCGGCAGGCTTCTTCCTGACCGATTTCCAGACCTGCGAAACCAGCGCGCCGGGCGTGTTCGCCATAGGGGAGGTGACAGCAGGCCGCCACCCTTGCGTCGTCACAGCCATGAGCGATGGCATCGCCGCAGCGAAGGCGATCCAGCGGCAACTGGAGCGGGCAGCGCTTCCGGGCTAGCCGCTGTCACATACGTGTCATCTAGCACCCATAGAGGTGACCCGCGAGACGGATACGCCGTTTCATCAAAGCCCGGTTCGCCATGATGTGGCGAACGTCATCGACAGGGAGACTACCCCGTGAAATTCGCCACTCTCGCGAGCGCCAGCGCGCTTGCTCTTTCCGTTGTCGCCTTCACCGCGCCTGCTTCGGCGCAGGGACGCGACACCATCCAGATCGCAGGCTCTTCGACGGTCCTGCCGTTCGCCTCGATCGTTGCCGAGGAATTCGGCAACGCCTTCTCGAACTTCAAGGCTCCGGTCGTCGGTTCCGGCGGCACCGGCGGTGGTCTGAAGCAGTTCTGCGAAGGCACCGGTGACAACACCATCGACATCGCCAACGCGTCGCGCGCCATCAAGAAGGCCGAAGTTGAAGCCTGCAACAAGAACGGCGTGAAGCAGATCGTCGAAGTGCAGTTCGGCTTCGACGGCATCGTCTTTGCTTCGGCGACCGGCAAGGCCCAGTTCGCTCTCGAGCCGAAGCATGTTTACGCCGCCATCGCGGCGCAGGTTCCGGTCGACGGCAAGATGGTCGCCAACCCCTACACGAAGTGGTCGCAGGTCGATAAGAGCCTGCCCGACCAGGAAATCGTTCTCGTGATCCCGGCTTCGAACCACGGCACCCGTGAAGTGTTCGAAGAGAAGGTCATCCATCCGGGCGCCGTCTCCTATCCGGAGATCAAGGCTCTGAAGGGCGACGAGCAGAAGAAGGCCATCCTTGGCTTCCGTCAGGACGGCCGCGTGATCGAGATCGCCGGTGACTACACCGAGACGCTCGCTCGCCTCGCTGCCCAGAACGATGCGGTTGGCGTGTTCGGTCTGAGCTTCTACGACCAGAACAAGGACAAGCTCCAGGTCGCGACCGTTGGCGGCGTCACGCCGTCGCTCGAGACGATCGCCGAAGGCAAGTACCCGGTCTCCCGTCCGCTGTTCTTCTACGTGAAGGGCGAGCACATCGGTAAGGTCCCCGGTCTTGAAGAGTACGCCGCGTACTTCCTCAATGCCGACATCTCCGGCTCGGGCAGCCCGCTGGTCGAAGCCGGCCTGATCCCGCTCGACGACGCCAAGCGCGCCGAAGTGCTCAAGGCCGTCAAGGCCCGCACCGTCGCTCAGGGCTCGTAAGTCCGATAAAGACATAGGCGCCACACGGCGCCTATGTCTCTTCTGTCTGATGTTCTGCGGATGTGATCGCGGCGCTCGCCGTGATTTGTGAGCTAACTCGCTCGGGTGGCGGATGTCGAACTACCTTCTGATAGGCGGTCTCTTGATCCTGATGGGCGTTGCCTATCAGTACGGTGCCCGCCGCTCGCGTGCGGTTTCCAAGGCCAGCGCGAAACATCTGCACTCGCTGCCCTCGCATTATGGAGCGATGGTCGCTCTCGCCTGTGGCATTCCCGCGTTCGGGTTTCTGATCCTCTGGTCCTTCCTGCAGCCGATCTTCGTGGCCTGGGTCGTCAAGTCCGGTGCCCCGCCCGATATCGCAGCTCTGTCGGGTCCAGACCTCAATCAGCTCATCGGCCGCGTAACGTCGATCGCCTCGGGTTATGGCGTCAGCGACACGGCGTCGGCCTTCGAGCGCGAGGCCGCGGGCCGCCTTTCGAATTTCCTCAACATCGTGTCGCTTGCGAAGATCGTCGTCGCGGCCTGTCTTGCTGTTGGCGGTCTTGTGTTCGCGCTCCGCCGCATCACGCCGCAGCTGCGTGCGCGCAACGAAGTCGAGGGCGTCATCCGGATCGTCCTGATCCTCTGCTCGACGGTCGCGATCCTCACGACGGTCGGCATTGTCATGTCGATGTTCGGCGAGACGATCCGCTTCTTCAGCTTCGTCAACCCCATCGATTTCTTCTTCGGCCTCAACTGGAACCCCCGGTTCTCGTCCACCGGAGGCGGTTCGGGCGATTTCGGGCTGATCCCGCTGCTCGCAGGCACGATCATGATCACGGTCATCGCGATGCTCGTCGCGGTTCCGGTCGGCCTGATGATCGCGATTTATCTTGCAGAATACGCTCATCCGACGGTCCGTACGATCGCCAAACCCGTGATCGAGCTTCTCGCCGGCATCCCGACGATTGTGTTTGGCTTTTTCGCGCTGACGGCGGTCGGTCCGTTCCTGTCGGATTTTGGAGCCCTTTTCGGGCTCCAGATCCGCGCGACAAGCGCCCTGACGGCCGGCGTTGTGATGGGCATGATGATCATCCCCTTCATCTCCTCGCTGTCGGACGACATCATCACGCAGGTTCCAGGCGCCATGCGCGACGGTTCGCTCGCGCTTGGCTCGACCCGGTCGGAGACGATCAAGAAGGTCATCCTGCCTGCGGCTCTCCCGGGCATCGTCGGTGCGTTTCTCCTCGCCGTCAGCCGTGCCATCGGCGAGACCATGATCGTCGTCATGGCGGCCGGCAACAGCCCCGTCCTTCATGCTAACCCGTTCGAGGCCGTCGCGACGGTGACGGTTTCGATCGTGAACCAGCTGACGGGCGATCTCGATTTCGCAAGTCCTCAGTCTCTTGTCGGCTTCGCGCTGGGCCTGACCTTGTTCGTCATTACGCTCGGCCTCAACGTGGTCGCTCTCTACATCGTGCGCAAATATCGTGAGCAATATGAGTGATATCACCGCCGACGGTCTGGTTACCGGCTCTCCCACGCGCATCGCGGACGTTGTTGCGAAGTCGCTGGTAAAACGCCGCGCCAAGGAAAAGCGCTTTCGCATGTACGGCATTGCGGCCGTCGCCATTGGCATCGGCTTCGTTCTGCTCATGTTCGGAACGATCCTGAACAAGGGCTTGCCGGCCTTCTGGCAGTCGACCTTTCGCCTGGACGTCACGTTCGATGCTGCGGCGCTAAACCTGCCCACGCGGCCGGTGCGCGAGGAGGGGCAGTCGATGGCTGCCTTCCAGCAGACTTTGTACGAGTGGCAGAACCAGGTCACGATGGCGAACTGGAACGGCCTCATCCAGACATCGCTGCAAAAGTATCTGCCCGACGCGAAGCCCGCGAGCCGCCTGCGTGCGCTCGTGTCCAGCGGTGAACGCTTCCGCCTGCGCGACATGGTTCTTGCCGACCCCAATCTGGTCGGCCAGACGGTCACGGTCGATCTTCTGGCGGATGCCAATGTGGACGTGTGGCTGAAGGGCAATATCGACAGGGATCTGGCCGACAATCAATATCTGTTGTCGCCGGATCAGCGCGCATGGTCCGACCAATTGTACGAACAGGGCGTCATACGTATGGCGTTCGCGACGTCGCTGTTCACCAATGTGGACTCGCGCTCCTCGCCCGCATCCGCCGGTCTTCTCGGCGCGATGATCGGCTCGTTGTTCATGATGCTGATTGTTATTCTCGTCGCGGTTCCGATCGGCGTCCTTGCCGCGATCTACCTTGAGGAATTCGCACCGAAGAACCGCTTGACGGATCTGATCGAGGTGAACATCAACAACCTCGCGGCCGTCCCCTCGATCGTGTTCGGTCTGCTCGGCGCCGCGGTCTTCATCAACTGGATGAAGCTGCCGCTGTCGGCTCCCATCGTCGGCGGTCTCGTGCTGACACTTATGACATTGCCGACGATCATCATCGCCACCCGTGCAGCGCTCAAGGCGGTCCCGCCGTCCATCCGGCAGGCGGCTCTCGGCCTCGGTGCATCGCGCTCCCAATCGGTGTTCCACCATGTGCTGCCTCTGGCGCGGCCGGGCATCCTGACGGCCACGATTATCGGCGTCGCCCAGGCGCTGGGGGAGACGGCGCCGCTTCTTCTGATCGGCATGAGCGCGTTCGTCGCCAATGTGGCAACGACACCGTTCGAGCAGTCCACGGCCTTGCCGGTCCAGATCTACCTCTGGCAGGCAAACGAGGCCCGCAACTTCTTCGAAGCGCGCACCTCGGCGGCAATCATCCTGCTGCTGGCCATGATGATGATGCTCAACGCTTTCGCCCTTGTTTTGCGCCGCCGCTTCGAACGGCGCTGGTGATCCTCATTCCCGGGAAGTAATACGATGTATATTCCGCCGAAAGACCAACTCACCGAGGAGCGAATGTCCGTTCAGACGAAGCCGAAGGTCGTTGCGAAGGACGTCAACGTTTACTACGGCGACAAGCACGCTCTGAAGAATGTGTCCGTCAACATTCCCGAGCGCGCGGTCACGGCTTTCATCGGCCCGTCCGGTTGCGGCAAGTCGACCTTCCTGCGTTGCTTCAACCGGATGAACGACACGGTTGACGGGGCTCGCGTCGTCGGCTCGATCCAGATCGACGATCAGGACATTTATGATCCGGACCTTGATCCCGTGCAGCTCCGTGCGCGCGTCGGAATGGTGTTCCAGAAACCCAATCCGTTCCCCAAGTCGATCTTTGAAAACGTGGCCTATGGACCGCGCATTCATGGCCTCGCACACGCGAAGCCGGACATGGAAGAGATCGTGGTGTCGAGCCTGCGCAAGGCCGGCCTCTTCGAGGAGGTCAAGGACCGCCTCCATGAATCCGGAACCGGGCTTTCCGGGGGGCAGCAGCAGCGTCTGTGCATTGCCCGCGCCATTGCCGTCAGTCCGGAAGTCATCCTGATGGACGAACCGTGCTCGGCACTCGACCCGATCGCCACGGCACGCATCGAAGAACTGATCGCCGAACTGCGTGAAAACTTCACGATCGTCATCGTGACGCACTCCATGCAGCAGGCGGCGCGCGTGTCGCAGCGCACCGCCTTTTTCCATCTCGGCATCCTGGTCGAAGAGGGTACGACGGACGACATCTTCACCAACCCGCAGGAAAAGCGGACGCAGGATTACATCACCGGCCGCTTCGGGTAAGCGGTCGGGGTGTCTCGACAAGAACTTATTCCTTGACATAAATTCCTATTTCGAATATGCCGGACTTGTTCTTCCTTTGGAGGGGCGGTCCGGACCGTTCTGATCGTGAGGAAGAATGCGGTGGCCGAAGAGGCGAGGGGGTAACGGCCCTCACTTCTTCGGAAGCTGCGGGTGCGTGTCCCGGCCAGGTCGAAGGCCGTGCAACACGTCGGCGGCAAGGGCGTAGGTCTCCGATGACGAAACCCTTGCCGGATGAAGCCGTTGTGGGCGCCTTGAAAGAGGGTGCTCACGGGAGGCGCGCCCGAGAGCGAAGAACACCGTGCGCGGAGCTGGCGGCTTGCCGCCGCGTTTCGTGGACTTTCTTTGCGCTTTCCGTTTCCGCCCCGCGGAAGGCGGGAGGCGCCGCCGGCTCCGCGCATCCCTCCAGTTCGGAGGCCCTGCGCCTCGCATCTCTCCTTCACGGACATCAATCGCGTGCGCCCGTATTCCGGCGCAGGTAGGCTTTGCCCGGCATGGGCTCCCTGTGCTATTTCGCGCGCATGAAACCTGTGGTCACAGATATTGAGCGGCCGGAACTCGTCCCGCCGGGCGGCGAAAAGAAAGTGCTGCTGCACTCCTGCTGCGCCCCATGCTCGGGCGAGGTAATGGAGGCCATGCTCGCTTCCGGGATCGATTACACGATCTTCTTCTACAATCCGAACATCCATCCGGAGCGGGAATATCTCCTGCGCAAGGACGAGAATGTCCGCTTCGCCGAAAAGCACGGCGTGCCCTTTGTCGATGCCGATTACGACAAGGAAAACTGGTACGCACGCGCCCGCGGCATGGAATGGGAGCCGGAGAGGGGCGTTCGCTGCACGATGTGCTTCGACATGCGCTTCGAGCACACGGCGCTGTATGCCCACGAGAATGGATTTCCGGTCATTACGTCCTCGCTCGGCATTTCGCGCTGGAAGGACATGAACCAGATCAATGGCTGCGGCCGCCGCGCCGCAGCGCGTTATGAAGGCCTCAGCTACTGGGAATACAATTGGCGCAAGGGCGGCGGCTCGTCCCGCATGATCGAGATTTCCAAGCGCGAGGAATTCTACCAGCAGGAATATTGCGGCTGCGTCTATTCCCTGCGCGACACCAATGTCTCGCGCCGCGAGCGAGGTCGTGAGCCGATCCAGCTCGGCGTCATGTATTACGGCAAGAACGAAGCCGGCGAATGAGACAATGTCCGGGCACCCTTGTCGGGCGCCCGGAACATCTCACGCGAGGAAATCCAGCACAGCCTTCGTGAACGCTTCCGGCTGCTCGACATTCACGATGTGCGAGCCCTTCAGAATGACGCCGCGCGCATCCGGAATCCGATTGACGATGAATCCGGCCTCGGCGGGCGTCGTGCCCTGATCGTCCGAACCGACAATGACAAGTGTCGGCGCCTTGATCTCGCGCACGCTCTCGCGCTGGTCCATGTCCCGCATGGCGGCGGCACAGCCGCAAAATCCCTCGACACTTGTCTGCAGAAATTGTTCGCGGATGAAGGCGACCTTGTCTTGACTGCCTTTGAGGAACCCGGCCGTGAACCAGCGCTGCATGGTCGGCGCGACCAGAACCTCGATGCCCTTGTCCTGCGCCGTCTTGATGCGGCCGTTCCACAGTTCCGGCGGCGGCATGAACGTCGCGGCGCTCACCGCAACCAGCTTTTCGATCCGTTCCGGAGCGTGGCTCGCAAGCCAGAGCCCCGTCATCGCGCCCATCGAAAGGCCGCACCAGCGAACGCTCTTCACGCCAGCCGCATCCATGATGGCAAGCGCATCGGCGCCGAGATCCTCGATAGAGTAGGGGCCCGGCGGCGACGACGATTGGCCGTGGCCCCGGCGGTCATAGCGGATGACCCGGTAAGTCTCGCTGAACGCCGCGATCTGCGGCTCCCACATCCGGTGCGTGGTGCCGAGCGAATTCGACAGCATCAGCGCAGGAGCGTCTTCGGGGCCGTCGAGCGTGTAGAAAAGCTCGGTTCCGTCTCTCTGAACAGTCGGCATGACGCTTACCGGATCTCTGTTGCGTAGGTATCGAGCTGCGGAACCGATTTGATAAGACCGCGATCGAGCATGAACTTTCCGAACGTGTCGTAGCGCACCCGGTCGAGCGCGGCGGGCGTTTTGGCAAACCGCGGCAAGGTGTGCTGCCACGCCGTTTTGTTCAGCTCGTCGTCCAGTTTCGGATAGGCCTTGATGAACTGCGCCCAGCTTTCGTCCGGATGATTGATGAGGAAGATGGTGGCCTCCTGCACCGCACCGAGGAACTTCTTGATGTTCGGATCCGTCGCGCGATCCTTGTGCGCGACATAGATCAGTTCGTCATAGAGCGGCACACCATGCTCTTCCGGAAAGAAGGCAACGCCCTTGCCGCCGGCGATCTTGATCTGGGTGAGTTCGAAATTGCGAAAGGCACCGATCACGCCATCCACCTGCTTGCTCATCAAAGCCTGCGTCAGCGCGAAATTGACGTTGATCATCTCGACGTCCGACGCCTTTAGGCCGTTGTTCTCCAGCATGACGCCAAGCAGCGCGTCTTCGAAACCGGAAATCGAATAACCGATCTTCTTGCCCTTGAGATCGGCGACCGATTTCACCGGTCCGTCTTCCAGAACCACGAGGGCGTTCAGCGGTGTATCGACAACGCCGCCGATACGTACAAGCGGAAGTCCTTCGGAAATCTGCAGATAGAGGTTCGGCTGATAGGTGACGGCGATGTCAGCCTGCTTGGCCGCGACGAGTTTCGGCGGCGCATTGGGATCGGCCGGCTCGATGAGCTCGACATCCACACCGTGCTTTTCGAAGAAGCCGCCCTGCTTGGCGATAACGAGCGGTGCGTGATCCGGGTTCATGAACCAATCGAGCAGGACCGTCAGCTTCTCGGAAGCGGCAGCCGACCCGGCTGAAAGCGCAACAAGCAGCGCAGCGGCGAAAAAGCGGATCATACATTCTCCCATCAGATGGGCCGGGTTTCCCGAGCCCACGGAATTGCTCGGGCGACCAGCCGGTCAACCGAAAACCAAACAAGGGCAGCCAGGCAGCCCAAAATCACAAGCGCTGCGAACACGATATCCACCTGGGAGCGCGCATTCGCGTGAAGCATCACATAGCCAAGACCGGAAGACGCGCCAACCCATTCGCCCACGACCGCGCCGATGGGTGCGACGGCAGCAGCAACGCGCAGCCCTGAGGCGAGCGAAGGCAAAGCGGCGGGCACCCGGAGCAGCCGAAGCGTCTGCAGGCGTGACGCGCCAGCCATCCGGGCGAGGTCGAGCAGTCCGGGATCGGTGCGGCGAAGGCCATCCTGAAAGGCCGATGCCACAGGAAAGAAGATGATGATCGTCGTCATCACGATCTTCGAGCCCAGTCCGTATCCGAACCAGACCACCAGAAGCGGCGCGATGGCGAAGACGGGCAGGGCCTGAGACATGACAAGAAGAGGCAACAGCCAGCGGCGCGCAACCGCCGATGATGCAATCGCCAGTGCCGATGCGACTCCGAGCAGCGACCCGATCAGCAGCCCCAGCAGGATCTCCGAACCCGTCACGAACGCATTGGAAAGCAGGTAGCTCCAGTTCGAGACCAGAGCGTTCAGAACCCGCAACGGCCCGGGCAGAATGAAGGGAGCGGGCTGAAACAGCACAACGAGAATGTGCCAGACAGCGATGAACACACCTGCTGTGACGAGCGATCGCATAAGCGTGGCAGCGTTGAGTTTCACGTCATGTCCCGGCTGGCCCCGGCAATCGCCGACCGGGCTTGCTTAGAGACATGCCGGGACCCGAGCAAGCTGCCGCTCAGAAATCCGGGCGCTCCGGATCGGTAGACAGCGCGGCACGACCTTCCTGCACGGGCATTTGCGCCATTTTTGGAGTCGGTCCGTATTCCCAAGAGACCACCAGCGCGCCGACGGACGTTGCGATGGCCAGAACAGCGAGGACCGCGATCAGCAGACTTCTCATGATGGCCTCCCGGCTGGTTCAGAAGAACAGCCGGAAGGAAAACGTCTGAAAATTTGAAGGCGTTCCCGGCCGTGGATCAGGTCGCCGGAAGATCGTCCATGGGGCGCGGAGCGGGCGCGCTCTCGACAACCGCAAGGCTTGGAGCCGGAGCGGACACCGGAACTTTGCGTTCGACAAGTGTTGCCAGCCGAGCCGCGAGCCGACGGGAGAACGCCAGATCGTTGACGGGCGTGCGCTCAAGCGTTGCGAGAACCGCAGCCGACAGGAACGGCAGCGACTGCACGAACAGCACGAGAGCAAAGAGATAGATCTCAAACACCACTTCGTAGTTCGTCATGTAGACGAGCGTCGCACCGCCGAGCAGGAGGCAGCCGAGAATGGCCTCCCAGAACGCAGGGAAGGCATTTTCCGAGGCCTTGCCGCCCTTGGCCGTGCGGATGAAGGGCATGTGCTGCTTGACGGCCCATTCACCGACGGCCCGCGCGACCGTGAGCTGGAGAGCCATCGCTGCGAAAGCGGCGCCGATGGTCGAGACCAGAGAATGCTTCACGCGGAGGCGGTACAGCGACAGGAAGTGGACGATGTAGACGACGAAGCCGATGAGGATCGGAAGTGTGAGGACAGCTTCCGGAACGGTGACTTCGGCGAAAACGACGATCGGCACCCAGATCAGGTTGAGAACCGCGATGACGACGCCGACCGTTTCCGCACCCATCCAGTTCAGCCAGCCGACCAGATAGACATTGCGCTGCTCTGCGGTGAGCGTGCCGCCGCGAAGGATCGCGCCGAGATGCTTCGCGACGATCTGCATGCCGCCAAAGGCCCAGCGGTGACGCTGTTTGCGGAACCCATTGTAGTCGTTCGGCAGGAGACCCCACCCATAACGCGTACGGGTGTAATGGGCGTGCCAGCCGCGATTGAGAATGGCGAGACCGAGATCGGAATCCTCGCAGATCGTATCGGACGACCAGCCGCCGACGTCGTCCATCGCAGCACGGCGCATCAGGCACATCGTGCCGTGGATGATGATGGCGTTCTGCTCGTTCCGCTCGACCATGCCGATATCGAAGAATCCGGCATATTCGCTGTTCATGAAATTGTGCAGCACGCTTCGCTCGCCGTCGCGATGGTCCTGCGGCGCCTGCACGATGCCGACGCGCTGGTCCGCAAACGCGGGCACAAGGTCCTTCAGCCAGTTGGACGCGACGACATAGTCGGCATCGATCACGCCGATGATGGATGCGTCGTCAGCGGTGTGCTGCATCGCGAGGCGTAGGGCACCCGCCTTGAAGCCTTCGAGCCGTTCGGCATTCAGGAACTTGAAGTGCTCGCCGAGCTTCTCGCAATGCTCCTTGATCGGCACCCAGAAGGCTGGGTCCGGCGTGTTGTTGACGATCACGACGCATTCGAAGTTTGGGTAATCCAGAGCCGCGACGCTGTTCAGCGTCTGGATCAGCATCTCCGGCGGTTCGCGGTACGCCGGAACATGGATCGACACTTTCGGCTGATCCGACGTGGCGGGCACCGCCGCGGAAATCAGCCGGCGGGGCGCATGCCCGAATGCGATGGCCGAGATTTCCTCGATCCGGGACAGGATCACGATGATCAGAGGCACCAGAAGAACCGAGCCGATGCCCATCGCGATCTGTGCGCCCAGCACGAAATAATGCGTCAGCCAGAAATCCAGCATGACCGCGACCCAGGCGCCGACCGCATTGCCGGCGGCCGCCAGCAGCAGGATCTGCGGAACGGTTGCGCTGCGAATACGCAGGATCGGCAGGGACAGCAGGAAGCCGATCAGCAGCGCAACAATCATGCGCTGGCTCCATGTGCGTTCCTGGATCGGTCCGGAGAAGTTGAATTTCGGGGCGCGGTTTGCGTCGAAGATGCCCCAATACGCGCCGACGCTGCCTTCGAGCGCACCCTTCCACGGCTGATCGAAGGCCTCGACGATGTTGTAGTCGATGCCACGGGCGTGCGCGCGGCTCGTGAATTCACGGATGAGTTCGGCCTGGGTCATCTCGCCGGTGGTTGCCGCGCGGCGGTTGAAGCCGGATGAGGGCCATCCGAATTCGGCGATCACGATATGCTTGCCGGGAAACGCCTTGCGCAGGCGTTCGTAGATGTCGAGCGTGTAATTGACCGCCTGATCCGCGGGAATGCCTTCCCAGTAAGGAAGGATATGAACCGCCAGGAAATCAACCGCCGAGGCCAGCTCCGGGTTGTCAAGCCAGGTGTTCCAGATTTCGCCGGTGGTGACGGGAACGTTCGTCCGTGCCTTGACCTCGCGGATGAGCGAGATCATCTCGGAAACGTCCTTTTCGCCGCGAAGCACCACCTCGTTGCCGACGACGAGCCCACGGACATTGGGGTTTTTTGCGGCCAGATCGACGGCCGAGTCGATTTCCCGACGGTTCCGCTCCTCGTCCGTATCGATCCAGATACCGAGGGAAACCTTGATCCCGTCCTCGGCAGCCAGCTTCGGCACCACTTCGAGACCCATGGTCGACGAATAGGTGCGGATCGATTCCGTATAGGGCGCTATCGCATCAAGGTCGGCCTTGATCTGCTCGACATTGGCGTTGGTGTCTTCCGCGTCGTCCTTCTGGGCAAACGGCGCGAAGGAAAGGCTTACGAAGCGATTGGGAGCGGCCGGAGCTTCAACGGTCTCCCGCGACCAGAGCCACAGGCTTGCATGTACACCTGCGACCAGTGCGAGTGCAGCGAATACGGCGCGCATGTAAAGGAACCCACCCCTGGGAAGTCCAAGCCGAAGAAGTTATGCGGGGAATTCACTGACAAATTGTAGCGGAATTATGCCGGAACGGCCTGTCCGAGCCCCAAAACGCGTTTTTATTCTTGGGTTTGCCCGGTTGAAGGCGACATCCAGCACGAATAGGCCCGTGCATTGAGATCGTTCTGGTCCGGCTGGCTCTGACTTTGCTCGATGACGCACCGAAATGCGATCGAAAGATGCTCCGTCGGGCAGCCGAACATTTCGTAGAAACGGGTCTGTTCCCGGGCGGTGTTGACGTCGTCCCGCCAGAGCAGGCTGATGACTCTCTGGCCAAGCCATGAGCATTCGGCGCGCCGCGATCGATCTTCCGTCGCGGCGGCAGCCTTGGCATCCGGAACAGCCTGTTTGGCCTGGGCCATCAGGGTTTCAAGGCCGGGCTCCTGCGCTCGGGCAGCTTCAAAATGGGAAATGGGAAGGAGGAGCGGGAACGCGGCAAACAGGTACGCAAATGACAAGCGGCGCATGGGGCACTGGAATCGAGTAAGAGGATCGGGAGGCACTCTAGCAAATAAAGTGACGCTTTCACGGCACATGTCGCCACAGCCTTGGCCCCTTGGCAATCGGGTAGATTGCAGTTATCGCACGAAAAAATCCGAGGATCGATCTTTGCCCCTCCGTTTGCCGATCGCGCTGCTTGCCTTTTCGATTGCCGTTATATGGGCGTTCTGGTGGGGAATGGGGCGTCCGGTCTCCATGCCGCCTTCGCCGCTCGCGGTGGGCGACAAGATCCCGTGCGTGTCCTATGCGCCGTTCCGCCGCGGGCAGTCTCCCTTTCAGGAAGACATCGTCATCTCCGCAGAACAGATCGACGATGATTTCGCGCATCTGGCGACCGTGACGAACTGCGTGCGGACCTACGCGGTCGATCAGGGGCTGGAGAATGTTCCGGCTCTCGCCCGCAAGCACGGGCTCCAGGTCATCATGGGGATCTGGCTCGGGCGGGAGGCTCCGAAAAACGCTCTGCAGGTGGAGACCGCGATCCGCCTCGCCAAGGCAAATCCCGACGTTCTGCGCATGGTCGTTGTCGGCAATGAAGCGCTGCTGCGCGGCGAGATCTCGGAAGCCGATCTCGGCGGTATTATCAAAAAGGTCAAATCGAGCGTGCCGGTGCCCGTCACCTACGCCGATGTGTGGGAGTTCTGGGTACGTCACAAGGCGCTGGCAGACCTTGTGGACGTCGTGACCGTTCACATCCTTCCCTATTGGGAGGACCATCCCGTGCCGGCAGCGCAGGCCGGGCAGCACATTGCCGATATCCGGGCGCATGTCGGCGAGGTGTTCGCAGGCAAACCCATTCTTATCGGCGAAACCGGCTGGCCAAGCGAAGGCCGCATGCGATGGGGAGCACGCGCAACGCCCGCCGATCAAGCGCTGGCTTTGCATGACATCGTGGCTCTGCAGCGGACCAAAGGCTACGAGGTCAATCTGATCGAAGCCTTCGACCAGCCGTGGAAACGGATACTCGAAGGCACTGTGGGAGGCTATTGGGGGCTTCTCGACGCCGACACGCGCGAGCCGAAATTCCAATGGGGCGCGCCCATTTCCAATTATCCCGCGTGGTCACAATGGGCCGTGCTTGGAAGCGCTCTCGCCGTACTGATTTTTGCGGCTTCATTGACGTCGGCTCGGGGTGAGGATGTGCCTGCGCGGCGATGGATCTCGGTCGCCGTTTTGACCATGATTTCGGGCTCGGCCATCGGCCTTGCCGTTCATATGCATGCCGTTGGAGCGCGGACGCCGGTCGAGTTGGGACAGACCTCTGGCTATATCGCGCTGTCGGCTTTCGCTCCGCTTATCGCCGCCGTCGGACTTGTTCGCGGCATCGGGCCGGTTTCACTCTCCCAGCTTTTCGCAAAGGGCCATACGCCGCCGGGCCCGTCACGTTGGCTGGCCATTGTCGGGGTGCTAACGGCGGTTCTTGCGACTTATCTTGCCCTGGGCCTCGTGTTCGACCCGCGTTACCGGGAATTTGCGACGAGCACGTTGATCGGGCCTGTGGCCGGTTTTGCGCTGGCAAGTCTGTTGTCCGGAAGGGCTGTCGGCGAGCGACTGGCCGAGCGTATCTTCGCGGCCGTACTCACGGCGTCAGCTGTTGCGATTGTTCTGCAGGAGCGCATCTCGAACTGGGAAGCGCTTTGCTTTGCGCTCGCTCTGCTTATTCTGGCTGGAACTCTTTGGGGGGTGCCGGGCGCGCAAAAACGACCGGCAGCAGCGCCAGCGCCAGCGCACTGAGCTGGGTGTTGTAAAGCACGACACCGATCAATCCGGCAAAAAGCGAGACCGCAATCAGCAAGCTCGACGGCCGAACGAGCGCGAGAACGGCAGCCGCGAGGGCCGTCAGGCCAAAGCCGTAATGCGTGAAAATGCCGATGAAAACCCGCCGCACCGCGCATGTGGTGGTCTGGGCGCCAGCCTGACAGGCGAGCCCCACCACCGACGGCTCCACGACCTGATAGCGCATATAGGCCCCGACACCGACGCCAAGTGCACCGGCGGCGAGCAGAGCCAGGACCGCGCCCCGGCTCGGACGGAAGGCTTTGGAATGTTTCATCGCCGGCTTTTTAGACGGGCTCAGTCACTTGGGGAAGTCTCAGCTTGCGGGCAGGCGTTGGCCGTCGAACAGGCTGCCGTCACACAGAGTGCCCTTGGCCAGCAAAGACGCACAGGCCTTGGCTGCATCGGCAGCATTCTCGAAAGGACCGGCAATCAAGCGCAGTTCAACGCGGCCGCTCTTGTCGCGCGCGGACACGCGCGGCGAAAAGCGGGCAAGTTCAGGATGTTGACGTCGCAGCCCATCCCACCGGGTCCGCAACGCACCGAAGGACGGCTCCGCGCCGAGGTCGATCCCAAACGTTGTCTGGCTCGTCGCCGGATCGGTGGGGCGAACTTCGGACGATGATGTGACCGGGAAAGGCCGGGCTTCCGCTGCCGCAGGCGTAACATCGGATGCGGCGGGTTTGGGCTCCGGCGCGGCCTCGCGAGAAATGGATGGAATGGAACCCGTCGTCAGCAGGTCGATCTGTTGCTCGAGGGATTTCAGGCGTTCCGTCAGCGCGTCATTCTCGGCCTTCTGCAACTGCTGCGACGGCGGGGGGATTGGGCGTGACGTTTCAAGCTGGGCAACGGGCGCCGGCGCGAGCGCGGGCGGCAGGCTGATAGCCGCCGAAAACCGGCGCTCGGCGCCCGGCGTGAAGCAGATGGCCACAGCCGCCATGAATGCGGCGAGTGCGAAGAAGCCCCACATCACATAGGTGGATGACGAAATATCGGCGGCTGGCGCGCGCTCGAAAAGCGCGGGTGCAAACTTACCTTGGGCAGTTTCCTTGGACACAGCGATAGATTCCCCCGGCACACTTGGAATTTAACCCAAGACGTGATGATTCGCCGGAGTCGCGCCTCTGGCCACAGGAGATATTCGGAACATGACCTCAAGGACCTGCCTCACCCTGGTTCTGGCTGCGGGCGAGGGGACGCGCATGAAATCCGCGTTGCCGAAGGTTCTGCATCGCACGGCAGGGCGGACGCTTGTCGGTCATGCCATATCCGCAGCGCGGGAGGCGGGTGCCGAACGGCTCGCGGTGGTCGTTGGTCCATCCCGCGAGGATGTCGCTGCCGAAGCGGCCGAACATGCACCTGAAGCGCAGGTCTTCATACAGGCGGAACGCAAGGGCACGGCACATGCGGTTCTGGCAGCGCGCGCTGCGCTCGAACGGCCTTCGGACGATATTCTGATCCTGTTCGGCGATACGCCGCTGATCCGCGCCGAGACCCTGAAGAGGATGCGCGCGGCTCTGTCCGATGGCGCGACCGTTGCCGTGCTGGGTTTCGAACCGGCCGATCCCACCGGCTACGGGCGCCTCATCGTCAAAGACGGTGAGCTTGCAGCCATCCGCGAGGAAAAGGATGCCAGCGCGGATGAAAAGAAAATCGGCTTCTGCAATGCCGGACTAATGGCCATTTCGGGAGCACACGCGCTCGAACTCCTCGACGGCGTTACCAACGACAATGCAAGCCGTGAGTTCTACCTGACCGACATCGTCGGGCTCGCACGTGAAGCAGCGCTCAAGACGGTTGCGCTCATGGCCGAAGAGAGCGAAGTGCAGGGGGTCAATACACGCGCGCAACTCGCCGCTGTGGAAGCGGCGTTTCAGAAGCGTTTGCGCGAACATGCGATGCGCGAAGGAGCAACCCTGATTGCCCCGGAAACCGTCTTTTTTGCTGTCGATACCGTGCTCGGCCGCGACGTACTGATCGAGCCGAATGTCTTTTTCGGGCCGGGCGTGACGGTTGAGGACGGCGCGACGATCCGCGCCTATTGCCACGTTGAAGGCGCGCATATTGGCAGGGATGTGACCATCGGTCCGTTTTCTCGGTTGCGCCCCGGCGCCTCGCTTGGCGACCACACCCGGATCGGCAACTTTGTCGAGATCAAGAACGCCGTTCTCGATCGCGATGTGAAGGTCAACCATCTCGCCTATGTCGGCGATGCCAGCGTGGGGGCCGACGCGAACATCGGTGCCGGAGCGATCACCTGTAACTACGACGGCGTCCGCAAGCAACGGACCGAGATAGGGGCAGGGGCTTTCATCGGCGTCAACTCGGCGCTGGTCGCACCGGTGTCGGTGGGCGCCGGGGCCTATATCGCGACGGGAAGCGTGATTACTGACGACGTCCCGGCCAATGCCTTGGGAGTTGCTCGCTCTCGGCAGACGGTCAAAGAGGGCTGGGCCGAGGAACGCCGCAAGAACAATCCGAAGCCCCCGAAATGACTTCGACGGACTTCGAGAGCGAAAGTGCTTGGACCGACCTCGGTCAAATTCGGAAAATCTTCGTGATTTGCGGTGAATCTTCCCGCCTTCTAAGCCTGATCATCGGCTGAGGACATTTTATGTGCGGAATCGTTGGCATTCTTGGGAATGAGGCCGTCGCGCCTTTGATCGTCGACGCGCTGAAGCGTCTCGAATATCGCGGCTATGACTCCGCAGGCGTCGCCACTCTCGAAAATGGGCGGCTCGACCGTCGCCGCGCGCCGGGCAAACTCCGCACGCTGGAAGAAAAGCTGCGCCGCGAACCGCTGTCGGGTCACGCCGGTATCGGCCACACCCGCTGGGCGACCCATGGCACACCCAACGAAACCAACGCGCATCCCCACGCGACCGAGCGGGTCGCGGTCGTGCACAACGGTATTATCGAGAACTACAGGGAGCTCCGCGATGACCTTGCCAAGCAAGGCGTAAAATTCGAGAGCGAGACGGACACCGAAACCATTGTCCATCTCATCGAAGCAGAGCTCAACAACGGAAAGACGCCGGAAGAATCCGTACCAGCCGTACTGAGCAAGTTGCGTGGTGCGTTCGCGCTCGCATTCCTCTTCAAAGGCGGCGACGATCTCATGATCGCGGCACGCCGGGGAAGCCCGCTCGCCGTCGGCCATGGCGATGGCGAAATGTATGTCGGTTCGGATGCGATCGCGCTTGCACCGTTCACTGATCGCATCAGCTATCTCAACGACGGGGATTGCGCTTTTCTGACCCGCAAGGGCGTCACCATCCGAGACAAGGATGGCCTCGGCTCGGTTGTCGAACGGCCGGTTCAGAAATCGAACGCCAGCGCCATGGTTATCGAAAAGGGCAATTACCGGCACTTCATGGCGAAGGAAATCGCCGAGCAGCCGGAAGTCGTCGGCCACACATTGGCGCATCACCTCGACATGAGCGCGGGCCGGGCGCGGATTCCGGAGGGCATCGATTTCGCCAAGCTCGACCGGATCGCGTTCTCGGCGTGCGGCACCGCGTATTACGCCGCGCTCGTGGCGCGCTACTGGTTCGAGAAGTTCGCGCGCATGCCCGTCGACATCGATATCGCTTCGGAGTTCCGCTATCGCGAACCGCCGCTCAAAGAGGGCGGGCTTGCGATCCTGATTTCGCAGTCGGGAGAGACAGCCGACACGCTGGCGACGCTTCGCCATTGCCGTGCGCAGGGCATGCAGATCGCAAGCGTCGTCAATGTTCCGACATCGACCATCGCCCGTGAATCCGATGCGGTTTTCCCGACTTTGGCGGGACCGGAAATCGGTGTCGCCTCGACCAAGGCATTCACATGCCAGCTCGCGACACTCGCTTGCCTCGCCATTGCAGCCGGGCGCGCGCGCGGCGTGTTGTCGGCTGAGGATGAAGAGCGGCTCGTCGGCGCGCTCATCGAACTGCCGCGCCTGATGGCCGAAACGCTGAAACTTGAGCCTCAGATCGAACGCCTCGCCAAGGATTTTTCAAAGGCCCAGGACGCGCTCTATCTCGGCCGGGGAACATCGTTCCCCATCGCGCTCGAAGGAGCGCTCAAGCTGAAGGAGATTTCATACATACATGCGGAAGGTTATGCCGCTGGCGAGCTGAAGCACGGCCCAATCGCGCTTGTCGATGAAAAAGTGCCGGTGGTCGTCATCGCGCCTTACGACACGCTTTTCGAGAAAACCGTTTCCAACATGCAGGAAGTGGCTGCGCGCGGAGGCAAGGTTCTGCTGATCACGGACGAAGCGGGCGCCAAGGAGGCAGGCGGTGAGTTCGAAACGCTGATCGTGCCGACATCCTATGCCTTCGTGTCACCGATGATCTATGCGATCCCGATGCAGCTTCTGGCCTACCACACCGCCGTTTTCATGGGGACCGATGTCGACCAGCCGCGCAATCTCGCAAAATCGGTGACCGTGGAATAGGCCAACAGGCACGGTGTCGGCTGTCAGGAAGGGCGTGTGCCGACATAGAGAGCGCTTGCCGAGAGCGCAATTCCTGCGACCCAAAGCGCGACAGGCGGGGCTCCGGAGAACCACGTCAGCGCGAAGGAAAAAGCCATCGCGGAGATTGCAATGATCTTGGCGCGCCTTGGGATCTTGCCGCTTTCCCGCCAGCCGACCACGCTCGGCCCTAGCTTCGGATGATTCAACAGCCATGTCTCGAAGCGGGTGGATGAGCGCGTGAAACAGGCTGCGGAAAGAATCAGAAAAACGGTGCCCGGAAGCAGCGGCAGGACAAGCCCGGCGACACCCACGACGAGGAAAATACAGCCCAGAGCGAACAGGATCGGTCTGGTAACTTTGCTCAAGACGCTGCGGGTGCGGGTCATTGTCCCTGATATCGACAGGCTTGTGGCCAAACAAGGCCGTCAAAGGGCTCCGGCACTTTCAGAATATGACGTTTCCTAACAAGATCGGCGTTGAGAGACCATGACCGACAAACCTCCTTCGACGCCACCCACCTTTCCGCAGCCGGAGCCCATCACTCCGAAGCGCAGCATCGGCGCGACCTTGCGAGCCTATTTCATCACGGGGTTGCTCGTCGCCGGGCCACTGGCGATTACGGCTTATATCGTCTGGTGGCTGATCGCGCTCATCGACGATTGGGTGAGGCCGTTGATCCCCGCCGCCTACAATCCGGAAACCTATCTCCGCTTTTCGGTTCCGGGCGTGGGCATTCTCGCCTCGTTCCTTGGGCTCACGCTGCTTGGGTTCCTTACGGCTAATCTTGTCGGCCGCACCTTGATCACGTTCGGCGAACGTATCCTTCAGAGAATGCCGTTCGTCAGCGGCGTCTACAGCGGGGTGAAGCAGGTTTTCCAGGCCGTTTTCCAGCAGGGACGGACAAGCTTTCGGCGTGTCGGGCTCATCGAATGGCCAGGTCCAGGACTATGGTCCCTTTGCCTGATCGCCGGAGAGACCAGCAGCATTGTCGCCGACCCGCTGCCCTCCGGGAAATACCTGAACGTTTTCGTTCCCTGCACGCCTAATCCAACGACCGGCTATTTTGTCGTGATGCGAGAAGACCTCATCAAGGATGTCGATATCGCTCCAGACGAGGTCTTCAAGGTCATCATGTCCATGGGTATCGTCCAACCCACAGCGCGCGAGAAGCCAGCAATGACTACCGGACCGGAAGTCCATCCCCTGCCGGGGCCGCGACAGCCAGAGGAACGGGAGCCATAGCCTCAAGCGCAGCAACCGGGTTCGCGAGACCCGCACCGAATTCACGGTCGCGTCCCTTGGCGCCAAGATCGCGCGCCGTACCGACGAGGACCGCATAGATCTCCTTCTGATCGGCCTCGGGATTTTGGGCGATCATCAGAGCCGCAATTCCGCTGATATAGGCGGTTGCGATCGAGGTGCCGGAGGTCACCGAGTAGGCCTTGTCGGGCGCAGGCAGAAGAATATCCACACCAGGGGCCGCCAAGGTCACGTAGGTGCCGCGGTTGGCGACTTTCAGAACACCATCCTCCGCGTCGACAGCCGTAACGGCAATGACACCGGATTCGGCGGCGGGATAGAGCGGAGGAGATTTCGGTCCCTGATTTCCGGCGGCGGCGATAATGACGATGTTCTTGTCGATGGCCGCTTTCACGACACGCGCCATCAGCGGATCACGTGGACCGGCGAACGATAGGTTGAAAACGCGGGCTCCTTTTTGGGCGGCCCAGTCCATGCCTTTAACGATATCAAAGCTCGTTCCGTCGCTGGTGCGGCCGTTTGGGGCGAAAGCCCGGACGTTCAGCAACCTTGCGCCGGGCGCGGAGCCCATGACCTGCTGATGCGCGACGATGGCGCCGGCCATACCCGTTCCATGCGTGTGTGCGACGAAGTCTCCGCCGACGGCATCATAGGTTTCCGTAATCGAACCCGCGAGCTCGGGATGATCGGCGTCGGCTCCGGAATCGATAAGGGCAACAAGCGTGGAGCCGCCAGACGTGATGGAATGCGCCTCGCGCAGGCCAAGCTTTTCGGCGGCATATTGCTGCGGACCAGCAGGGGCCGTTTCCTGCAGCGTATAGATGCGGTTGAGATTTGCTGCGGTGACGCGGCTGTCGTTGCGGAGCGCCTGAGCGACCGCCTGCGCAGACCGGCCTGCTGGAACGCGCCAGCGATGAAGCCGCGTGTTGAGCAGCGTGATTTCCTGCGAACCGAGGCGCTCAATGCCCTGCTGTTGGGCGATCGCGTCGATCTCGCTTTGCGGAGTCGACAGAGGGAATTCGATAAGAACCTCATCCGGAGCGAAGTCTCGTCCGGCCGTCTGTCCGCGCGCGTCCGGAAGGCCGGAATCCCGCTTGGGGCTCTGCTTCGGCTTTTTCGCGGTTTCCGTCTTCCTGGCGGGGCGGCGTCTTGGAGCGGGTTCGATATATTCTTCCTCGTAGTAAGGCTCGGGAAGGATCATGGCACCGGGTGGGGGCGGATAAAGAGGCCTCAGATGGCGCGGAGGCGGGGGCGGGCGCCGTGGGCGCCGGTAGCAATCATTGTATGCGCACGGATCGTAGACTTCGAAATCGCCACCACCGCGCATGCCGCCTCCTCCCGGAGCGGGAGCGGCGAACTGGGCTGCCGCTTCGCCGGGCGTGCCGAGAAAAACGCCGGTCGCCACCGTGAGGGTGGAAGCTGCCACGAAAGCGGCATTCAGGAGAACAGCGGGAAAACGCATGGCGATTTCTCCTTAAACAACATCAGGATGCAGGGGCGACGAACCGCACGATTTCGGGCTTGGCCCGCAACATTTCCACGACGCGCTCGACTCCGGCCTTATCGAGAGTGCTGGGCCCGATCCGGACACGGTAAATGCCCGCGGCAGGACCATCGACAATGACGCCGCCAGCTTCCTTCAGCGCTGTTTCGATGTCGGCTGCTGTTGCCGTAGGCACGAAGTTCACGAGGATCTGCGGACCGGAGGTAACAACCGCATTGGGGGCTGTCGCCGTTTCAAAACCCGGGGTGCTTGTATCGCCGCCGATCGTGCCGACCAGAACTCCGGCCTGCAGCGCAATGACAAGCGCCGCGGCCGAAGCCGCCATCGCGAGAGTGCGCGGGCTTGCGAGCGAAAGTTTTTCGCCAAGCCAGGAGGAAAAGCTGAAACGCGGCTTGTAAACACGCGGATTAGCGGCCTGTTCAGCATCGATCGCCGCGAACAGTTTGTCGGCTGCCGCACGTGAAGGCACACCAAGGCTTTCGTTCAGGAGCAGCGTTTCGGATGCTTCCTCGCGGATGTCTTCCAACCGCGCGGCGAGTTCAGGATCGCTTGCGATGGCGTCGGCCACGCGCCGCGTTTCCGTCGCGCTGAGGGTGCCCGCCGCGTACCAGGGCAGGAGCATGGAGATTTCGGCTCTGTTGTCCTGTTTCGTCGTCATCACGGCCATCCTCGATCGATGCCGGCGGTCTTGAGCAGCTCGGACAACCGTTTGCGCGCGTAAAACAGGCGCGTCTTCACGGTGTTCTCCGGAATTCCGAGAATCTCGCTCGCTTCTTCCACGGTCTTTTCGTGGTAGTAGACGAGATCGACAATCTCCCGGTGGTCCGTGGACAGGGCATTCAGGCATTCACGCAATGCCGCCGCCTTGTCCTTTTTCTGGATCGTCACTTCCGGCGAGTCCGCGTCGTCCTCAATGGCTTCGGCGGCTTCGTCGTCCAGTTCTCCTTCGGATCTCTTCCGCAGAGAACTTAGCGCCTTGAAGCGGGCAATCGAGAGGAGCCAGGTCGAAACACTCGATCGGCCCTCGAATTTGCCTGCCTGACGCCAGACATCCAGAAACACTTCGCTGATCAAATCCTCCGCTGTTGCCTCATTGCGTACGAGCCGGAGCACAAAGCGGAAGACGCGGACCTGATACCGGGCGAACAGAACCTGCATCGCCAGCCGGTCGCCAGCGGCGATACGGCTGATGAGGAGTTCGTCCGGTGTCGCGGTCTGTGCAGCCACGCTTCTTGCTCTACTCAGCTATAGGTCGCGGAAAGACGACGTCGGGTTCAACGTCACGAGCTTGCTACAGAAGTTTTATTTCGGGAAGGTTTCGTTTCCCACGAATACCTATTCGGCAGAACGAAAAAGCCGTTCTTTCTAACGGTTTCCCGATCAGCCCGCGCGCAGCAGCTTTGCTGCCTCCTCCCGTTCGAACAGGTGAAGAAGGGTGCGAAGGGCTGCGCCGCGGGGCCCGGTGAGACCGGGATCGCGATCGAGCAGCAGGGTTGCCTCCTTGCGGGCCGCCTCCAGCAGTTCGCTATAAATCTCGACGCCCGCCAGCCGCGTGCCGGGCAAGCCGCTCTGGCGGGTGCCCAGAAGTTCGCCTTCGCCCCGCAGGCGCAGATCCTCTTCGGCAATGCGAAAGCCGTCTTCGGTCTCACGCATGATCTTGAGGCGGGCTTCGGCGGTCTCGCCGAGGGGGGATTTATAGACGAGAAGACAGGTCGATTTCGCCGCGCCGCGCCCAACCCGGCCCCGGAGCTGATGGAGCTGAGCGAGACCGAAACGCTCGGCATGTTCGATGACGATGATGTTCGCTTCCGGAACATCGACGCCGACTTCGATGACGGTGGTGGCAACGAGAATCCGCACCTCGCCGGCGGCAAAACGCGCCATGACCGCGTCTTTTTCGCTGCCTTTCATCTTGCCGTGGACGAGTGCGACCTGGCCCTGAAAATGATGGTCGAGATCGCGGAATCGCTCTTCGGCGGCAGCTGCATCGACGAGTTCGGATTCGGACACCAGCGGGCAGACCCAATAGACACGCGCGCCGGTTTCAAGTTGACGGCGCAGCCCTTCGATCACTTCGTCGAGGCGCTCGTTGGAGACGATCCGCGTGTCGATGGGCTGGCGTCCGGCGGGCTTTTCGTGAAGGGCCGAAACATCCATGTCGCCGAAATAGGTCAACACGAGCGTGCGCGGGATCGGCGTTGCCGTCATCACGAGAACATCGACGGCCTCTCCCTTTGCCGCGAGCGCAAGACGCTGATGAACGCCGAAACGGTGCTGCTCGTCGACAACGGCGAACGCAAGATCCTTGAACGCAACGCTTTCCTGAAACAATGCGTGGGTGCCGAGCAGCACATCCACGGTTCCGGCCGCAATGGCGGCGAGGAGCGTCTCGCGTTCTTTGCCTTTTTCGCGTCCGGTGAGGATCGCAACGCGCAGACCGGCCGCCTCGGCCAGAGGCCGGATCGTCTTGAGATGCTGCCGGGCGAGGATTTCGGTCGGAGCCATCAAAGCTGCCTGGCGGCCCGCTTCGACGACGCTTGCCATTGCGAGCAGAGCCACGACCGTTTTGCCCGAACCCACATCGCCCTGCAGAAGACGCAGCATGCGCTCGGGCTTTGCGAGATCGCCGCGAATGTCGTGAATCGCATGCTGCTGCGACGAGGTCAGGCGGAAGGGCAGCACGTCTTCCAATCGTCGCACGATATGGCCGTCGCCGGCGCTCGAACGGCCGTGCTGGCGGCGCATATGGGCGCGGACAAGGCTGAGAGCCAATTGTCCGGACAGGAGTTCGTCATAGGCCAGCCGGTGCCGGGCGGGGCTTTCGGGGAGCGCGTCCTCCGGCTGGCGCGGATGGTGCAGATGCCGCAGCGCATCGCGAAACGCCGGCCAGTGACGCGAGGCGACCAGATTGGGGTCCAGCCATTCGGGCAGTTCCGGAATACGCTCCACGGCACCGCGCGTCGCACGTCCGATCAGGTTCTGCGTGACGCCTTCCACCAGCGGATAGACCGGCTCGACCGGCGGAAGCCGGGACATGCCGGCCTCGTCCAGGATCTTGTCGGGGTGCACCATCTGGAGTGTCGCCTCGTAGAGTTCGAGGCGGCCGGAAATCCAGCGCTTGGCGCCAACCGGCAACGACCGTTCCACATATGTGCGGTTGGTGCCGAAAAAGATGAGGGTGATCCAGCCGGTGCCGTCCGTGACGACCACGCGATAGGGCGCACGCGGACGGTTGCGCGGGGCAGGGTGATGCTCCTCGACCGTAACCTCGACCGTGACCACGCCGCCGGGCTGGGCATCGGCGATTTTCGGCCTTTGGCGGCGGTCGACGATGCCGCTCGGCAGATGAAAGAGCACATCGAGCACGCGCGGCTCACGGCCGAGCAGACGCGCGAGGGGTTTTGCGGTTTTCTCCCCAAGCCCTGTCAGGGTCTCGACGGATGCAAAGAGCGGATTGAGGGCCGAGGGGCGCATATCTGCCTGACGGTGCGTCGGAATCGGGCGCGCCGCAATGGCACGCCTCATCGGGTTGTTCCATATGCTTGTTGCGGCGCGCGTCTCAACTACATAAAGCGTTCCTCGTGACCGATCTTCCGACATCTTCCGAAGGGCTCGACGTGCGGCGCCGCCAGGCGCTCTATCGCGCCACCTATCGGGGGACCAAGGAAATGGATTTCATCCTCGGGCGTTTCGCGCGGGAGGAAATCGGCCGTTTGAGCGATGACGAACTGGAGGTGTTCGAGAAGCTGATCGAGGCTCCGGACCCGCAGTTCTACGATTGGGTGTGCGGAAGGGCGGAGGTGCCTGCCGAATACGACACCGAGATTTTCCGCCGCCTCCTGGCGTTTCACGCCACGCCGCGCACCAGGTGAGTTGATGTCCAAGGAATCCGATCTCCTCGCCCGTGGCGGGGAGCTTGTTTTTGCGAATACGCCCGACGGGCTCGACGCCCTCGTCGTGGCCGATCTTGCGCGCCAGCTTGCGCGCGGCAATCGCGACGCACCTGCCGCAATCCTGCATATTGCCCGCGAGCGGACACGCATGCACGCGATGGAGCGCGCGCTCGCCTTCTTCGCACCCGACGTCGATGTCCTGAGCTTCCCGGCATGGGACGTGCTGCCATATGACCGTGCTTCGCCGAATGCGGCCATCGCGGCACAGCGCATGACGGCGCTTGCGCGTCTTGCCCGGACGAAACAGGGCGACCGCCCCCGCATCGTGCTGACAACCGCCCATGCTGCTGTGCAGCGCGTCGCGAGCCGCAAGCTGATCGCGGCCCAGAGCCTGTCCGTTGCGCCGGGCAATGCGGCGGACATGAATGCGCTTGTCCGCTGGCTGGAGCACAACGGCTATCTGCGCACATCGACCGTGCGCGACACCGGCGAATATGCCCAGCGCGGCGGCATACTTGATCTTTACCCGCCGGGGCATGAAGCACCGGTGCGCCTCGATTTTTTCGGCGACACTCTGGAATCGATCCGTCCGTTCGACCCAGAAACGCAACGCTCGACCGGGCAGCTGCGTGCGCTCGATCTCGTACCAGTCAGCGAAGTGTTGCTGACGGAGGACACGATGCGGCGTTTCCGGCAGGCTTACGTCAAGCAGTTCGGGGTGCCCGAACGCGGTGATGCGCTCTACGAATCCGTTTCCGAAGGACGGCGCTATCCCGGCATCGAGCACTGGCTGCCGCTTTTCCACGAAGAGATGGAGACGCTGTTCGACCATTTGCCAGGCGCATCGGTCGTTCTCGATCATCTTGCCGAAGACGCGGCCGCGCAGCGGCTGGCGCAGGCGGCTGATTATTACGAGGCGCGCACCAGCACGAGCGAGGAAAAGGCCGGTGGAACGCCATACCGCCCGCTGAAGCCCGAACAGCTTTATCTCGGCAAGGCGGAACTGGCCGAGCGGATGAAAACGGACGGGCTCGTGCGGATAAATCCGTTCGAGGCCGAGGCGGCTCCCGGCGCAAAGCTTGTGAACACGAACGCACGAACCGGCCGAAACTTCGCCCCCGAACGTGCGGACGAAGCCGTCAACGTTTTCGAGGCGGCCGTTGCGCATGCGCGCGCGCTCATCGAGGCAGGCAAGCGCGTCGTTGTCGCCGGCTGGAGCGATGGCTCGCGCGAGCGTCTGGCGACCGTTCTGCGCGATCACCACCTCTCCACGGTCCAGAACGTCGCCAACTGGGCCGAAGCGCAGGCCCTGCCGAAGGAGCGCGTCGCTCTTGCCGTCGTGGGCCTCGAGGCCGGTTTCGAAACGCCGGACCTTGCCGTCATCGCAGAGCAGGACATTCTCGGCGACCGGCTTGTGCGCGGGCGCAAGAAAAGCCGCCGCGCGCAGGACTTCCTGACCGAAGTCACAGGCCTGAGCACCGGTGACCTCGTCGTCCATGTCGATCACGGCATCGGGCGCTATGTCGGTCTCAAGGCAATCGATGTCGGCGGGGCGCCGCATGACTGCATCGAAATCCATTACGCGGGCGATGCGAAGCTTTTCCTTCCGGTCGAAAACATCGAGCTTCTGTCGCGTTTCGGTTCGGAGGACACGGAAGTCCAGCTCGACCGTCTCGGCGGCGCAGGCTGGCAGACGCGCAAGGCAAAACTGAAGCAGCGCATCCGCGAGATCGCGGGCGAGTTGATCAAGGTCGCGGCCGCGCGCGCGCTCAAGGAAGCGAACCGGCTTCAGCTCGCTGATGGTCTGTACGACGAATTCGCCGCGCGTTTTGCGTATGACGAAACCGAAGACCAGCAGAACGCCATCGACGCAACATTGGACGATCTCGGCGCGGGCAAACCGATGGATCGCCTCATTTGCGGCGATGTCGGTTTCGGCAAGACCGAGGTTGCGCTGCGCGCGGCTTTCGTTGCGGCGATGAACGGAAAACAGGTTGCCGTTGTGGTTCCGACGACGCTGCTCGCGCGCCAGCATCACAAGACCTTTTCGGAGCGCTTTCACGGCTTTCCGCTGAAGGTCGCGCAGGCCTCGCGCTTCGTGAGCCAGGGCGACATGAAAGCCGTTCGGGAAGGGCTCTCGACCGGCGATATCGACATCGTGGTCGGCACCCATGCGCTGCTGGCAAAATCGATCCATTTCAAGGATCTGGGTCTCGTGATCGTGGACGAGGAGCAGCATTTCGGCGTGGCACACAAGGAACGCCTCAAGCAGCTGCGCGCCGAAGTGCACGTTCTGACGCTGACGGCGACGCCCATTCCGCGCACGCTGCAACTGGCGCTGACGGGTGTGCGCGAGCTTTCGATCATTGCGACACCTCCCGTCGACCGGCTGGCTGTGCGTACGAGCGTCATTCCGTTCGACCCGATGATCGTGCGCGAGGCGCTGCTGCGCGAACGCTATCGCGGTGGGCAGAGCTTCTATGTCGTGCCGCGCATCGAGGACATCGCGAGCGTCACGGAGTTCCTGCGCACGCACGTTCCCGAGGTGAAGTTCGTCGTCGGCAACGGCCAGATGGCGGCCGGTGAACTCGAAGACGTCATGACCGCATTCTACGACGGCAAATATGACGTTCTGGTCGCAACGACGATCGTGGAATCGGGCCTCGACATCCCGAACGCCAACACGCTCATCGTGCACCGTGCGGACATGTTCGGGCTTTCGCAGCTCTATCAGATCCGCGGGCGGGTCGGCCGCTCGAAGACGCGTGCCTATGCGCTGCTGACGACGCCGGCCAACAAAGCGCTGACGGCCAATGCGGAAAAGCGGCTAAAGGTGCTGCAGTCCCTCGACAGCCTTGGCGCGGGCTTCCAGCTGGCGACGCACGATCTCGATATTCGTGGCGCGGGCAATCTGCTCGGCGACGAGCAGTCCGGGCATATCCGCGAAGTCGGTTACGAACTTTACCAGCAGATGCTGGAAGAGGCCGTCGCCTCGCTGAAGGAAGGCGGCGATGTCGCCAGTGACCAGTGGTCTCCGGCGATCTCCATCGGCACGCCGGTTCTCATTCCGGAGAGCTATGTCGAGGATCTCGATCTTCGCCTCGGCCTGTACAGGCGTCTGTCCAGCCTGTCCGAGCAGTCCGACATCGACGCGTTCGGCGTGGAACTGGCAGACCGCTTCGGGCCGACGCCGCCCGAGGTCGATCACCTGCTCAGGATCGTTGCCATCAAGGCGCTGTGCCGCCGGGCGAACATCGAGAAGATCGATGCCGGGCCGAAGGGCGCGGTCATCAGCTTCCGCGACAACAAGTTCGACAATCCGGATGGGCTGATCGCGTGGCTGTCGAAGGAGAAGGACGTGAAGCTGCGTCCGGATTTCAAGCTCGTCTTCCGGCGCGACTGGGATACGCCCGAGCAGCGTCTGAAAGGAACGACGTCGCTTCTGAATAAGATGGCGGAAATCGCCGAAATGAACCGGAAGGCGGCCTGATCGTCAGGCCGCGCCGGCGCGTCGCTGCTCGGTCTTGGTTTCGTCCGTGCGCGGGAGGAGGGCGGAACTGGCCCCCGCTTCTTCGAAGGCCTCCGCCAGTGCCTGCTGATTGCCGTTTCCGGCCCGCGTCGCCTCGCCGAACAGATTGTCCCGTTGAAGCGCGAGCGCCGCTCCTGCCGATGACGAGATCATCCGCAGGCTCTCTTCCAGCGCCGGGCGCGGGAAGGACAGGCCGCCGATCCGCGCGACATTGCGTCGGCTGCTGCCGATGCGGACAACGTCATGCGCGACGCCGGACATCAGCCCGGTATCGACCCATCCGTCCATGTCGATGGAAAGCGAAGGTTCACCCGGCAGGTTGGCCGATGGCACGAGCGCGCCCCGAAGTGTGAGATAGCCCTGCGCGGTGACGCGCGTTTCCAGAAGGCTCGGGCCTCGCGAATGGGAGCGTGGCGAATGGACCTTGCCGTGCGGCAAGTCTGCGGCAATGCCGTTCGCGCCACGCGCCGCGCTGGCAATGCCGACTTCCCCGAAAGTCATCACATCGACGACAGGCACCGCCGACGGAACCGGCAGCCTTCCCGGTGTATCGCCGGTTCTCCAGACCGCGCCGATGGATCTCAGCTGGCGCCCCGAGGAGCGTGTCAGGGATGCCATGCCGAGCGCCGCCGGGCCGGGAATAATGAGATGGGAGATGCCCTCGGTCACCATCGCACCCGCGAGGGCGCGCGAGCTGAAGGGCTGATGGAGCACCAATGTTGCCCCGCTGATGAGGCTGGAGACAAAGCCCGTGGCAAGACCGGCGATGCTTGAGCCGAGGAGGGTGGTGGCGATCACATCTTCGTCGGAGAGGCCTGCTTCCAGCATGTGCGAAAGACCGGATGTGACAAGCTCGCCCTGCGTGCGTACTACGGGGGCAAAACCGCTCGGCGTCGCATCCCAGGTCACCAGCGCGACGTGATGACCGGCCTTGCCGGGACGTCCCAGATCGGCGTCGGCGCTCGGCCGGGCAAGCTCGCCGATGTTCTCATCGATCGAAATCACACCATCCGGCGCGTTACGCCCGAATGCGAGGACAAAACGTATGGTGAAGGCATCGGCAGCGGCGTAACAGGCCAGTTCGGCGCAATTGACGGGGCCGCAGCGGCACACGGTGACGATGGCTTTGGCGCTGGTGCGGATGAGAGCCTGTGTAACCTCGCGGCGACGCCATGCCAGCGGCACGGGCATCGGGATGTATCCGGCGCGAAGGACCGCAAGGAAGGCAATTGCACCTTCAACAATGTTCGGCATCTGCAGAGCGACGATGGTATCGCGCCCCAGATTGAGGCCGCGCAGGCCCGCCGAAACACGCTCGACCTCCGCATCGAGTTCCGCCCAGCTGAGGCGGCGGAGCCGACCGTCGGTAAAGACCGGGCGATCGACGGGATCGACGAGCGCGCAATCGTCGGGGGTCTTGGATGCGTGGCGGCGTAGCAGGGCATCGATGGTCACATCATCGCCCATGCCCGCATCTGCGGCCCCGATTTTTTCGCGCGTCAGTATCATTCAGCCCTCGACGTCATCGGCCGACCTCCCGCCACCACGTCTCGGGAATCGGTCCATAGAGTGACGTGTTCTCGGGTCGGCCAATATGGTTCCAGCGTGCTATCCACCGTTTCGGCAGATGGTAAAGCGGCACAACATAAAAACCCGAGAGCAACAGCCGGTCCAGGGCCCGCGCCGCCGAGACCAGATCCGAGCGATCTCGGGCCGCCGTAATCGCCGCAATTGCCGCGTCGATGGCGGGTTCTCTGGCGCCCATGTAATTGCGCGTTCCGGGCGCATCCGCTGCGGAAGAGCCCCAGTAGAAGCTCTGTTCGTTGCCCGGCGACAGTGAATTGTCCCAGAGATTCTGGGTCATTTCAAAATCGTAGGACATCAGGCGGGAATCGAACTGCACGGTGTCAACCAGACGGATCGCTGCCTCGATGCCGGCGCGGCCGAGATCCCGCGCATAGGCGATCGCGATGCGCTCCTGATCTTTCGTGCGCACGAGAATTTCAAACCGGAACGGCTGCCCCGCCGCGTTTTTCAGAACACCGCCACCCAATTGCCAGCCGGCCTGGCGGAGAAGTTCGAGAGCCTGGCGGAGCCGGTCCCGGTCACGCCCCGAGCCGTCGCCCGAAGGCGGGCGCCAGGCTCCTTCAAGAATGTCCTCTCGCACAGCACCCGGGAATTTTGTCAGCAGTGCGCGCTCGTTGTCGTCCGCCGGGCGCCCGAGCGCCGACAGGTCCGAGCCGTGGAAATAGCTGCCTGTACGCTCATACTTGCCGTGAAAGAGATTGGCGTTCGCCCATTCGGAATCGAACAGAAGGCCAAGCGCCTCGCGCACGCGCACATCGCTGAAAATCTGCTTCCGCGTGTTGAAAACGAAGGCCGCCATCGGCTTCGGTGCGCCGCTGACGACTTCATCGAGAACCACGCGGCCATCCCTGAGGGCAGGGCCGGCATAACCGCTCATCCAACGAGCAGGGTCAGTCTCGGTTCTGATGTCGTAGAGACCTTTGCGGAAGGCATCGAAATGGGTGTTCGCATCACGGTAATAGTCGAAGCGCATCTCGCTGTAATTCCCCCAGCCTTGTGTAGCCGGCACATCCTTCCCCCAGTAATTGGGATTGCGGGTGAGGGTGATGCTTTTTCCGGCCTGCACGTCCGTAACGACATAAGGGCCTGAACCGATGAGCGGGTGAAGGCCGCCCGCCTCGAAGCTTTCAACCTTGGTTACGTGCTTCGGCAGAATGGGCATCAGGCCGAGGATGAGCGGCAGCTCGCGGTCATTCGCCCCGGCAAGATCGAACCGGACCGTGCGCTCATCGAGCGCGGAGGCTTTCGCGACCTTGCCGTAATAGGTGCGATGATTGGGACGACCGTGATCTTTGAGCAGTTCCCATGAAAACAGAACGTCTTCGGCCGTTACCGGGTGTCCATCCGAGAACTTTGCCGCAGGATTCAGCCGGAACTCGACATAGGAGCGGTCGTCCGGTGTCGCGACGCTTTCGGCCAAAAGTCCGTAGAGGGTGAAAGGCTCGTCATAGGAGCGCGCCATCAGCGGCTCGATCACATTGTTGGCAATGACACCTGCCGGAGGCGAACCACGAACGACGAGTGGATTCAGGCTGTCGAACGTGCCGAGAACACCATGAACCGTTCGTCCGCCCCGCGGTGCCTGTGGATTGACGTAGGGAAAGTGCGCGAAGCCTGCGGGAAGGGCGGGCTCACCGTGCATTGCCATTCCATGCCGATGCGGCGCGGTCTGCGCTTCAGCACCACCGATGGCTGCGACGGCCGAGCACAGCAAAGCGCCCCAGAAGAGAAAAGATGATCGATTCGGCATACGCGGAAACAATATCACGTGGAAAACACCCCGTTTCGCAAAGCGATGGCAAATCAGGCAACAATAAGAAGTGGACGCGCTTGTCTAAGGTCATGCTGATGCCGTATTTGGCCCTGACACACCGCATCAACAGGGACGCGGGATCGGGACGCGTTGCGGTCAAGAACATCCGCCGTATTGGGAAAGACGACATGATGAACCAATTTGTCCGCTCGACATCGGTGCGGCTGGCTCTCTCCGGCAGCCTTTTCGCGGTCCTCGCAGGATCGGCGCTCGCCCAGGCCCCGGCAGCTCCCGCGGCGCCCGCCGCTGCGGCCAAGCCTGCTGGTCCGGCCCCGGAATGGGTCAAGGTCTGCGGCACCGACGAGGCCAGCAAGACCGAGCTTTGCTCGACCGCAAACTATATCCTCGACGGCCAGGGCAATGTGCGCGGTCAGATCCGCATTCTCGACGTGGCGCGCGACAAGGAAAAGAAGCGCGTCATCGAGGCGATGATCCCGCCGGGCTTCCTCATCCAGCCCGGCATCAATATCGTCGTCGACGAAGAGAAGACCCCGGTTCCCGGCCGCTATCGCATCTGCTTCCCCAATGCGTGCATCACCGAAGTTGTCCTGAGCGACGACCTGCTGGGCAAGATCCGCAAGGGCAACAACCTCAACCTGTTCTTCGCCAACCAGAAGGGCGAATGGCTGGGTGCGCGCGTTTCGCTCGCGGGTTTCAGCGCTTCCTATGACGGCAAGGGCGTGACACCCGAGGTTGCCGAACAGAAGCGCAAATCGTTTGAAGACGGGCAGAACAAGCTGCAGGCGGAGCTCGCCAAGCGCGCCGAGGAGCAGCGCAAGAAGATCCAGGGCGGCGCGGCTGCGCCCGCGGCTCCTGCCGCGCCCACGAAGGCGCCATAAGCGGATCGCGGACTATTCGGAATCAAACGCGCGGTCTTTCGAGCCTCTCACCGGGAGACTCACCGACGGGAAAGGGCGACGCCTCGGCGCATGACGGCGCGCCGAAGCGGCGGCACGGAGCGTAATGCCCAGAGCCCGAATGCCCGCACCGCGTCGAAGGGCAGCAGATCGGCAATCAGCGAACGGTTGAGGAGGTCGATCGCCATTTTGCGCGGTCGTGTGTCGGACCGGCGCCCGTCATCATAAGCATCAAGCAGAGCAGGCGAACCCGGATCCTGCTGCTCGCGATACGCATCCGACGCCAGCTTTGCGATGGCGGCGGCGTCCCTGATGCCGAGATTGAGCCCCTGGGCACCGATCGGCGGGAGGACGTGAGCCGCCTCTCCGACAAGGGCTATCCGGTGCGCCGCGAAACGTTCGGCAAGCATGCCCCGCAGCGGCCAGGCACCATGCACGCCGTCGAACGTGATACGCCCGAGCAGGCCGTGGGTCAGGCGCTCGATTTCACGCGCAAGCGCCCTGTTGTCGAGCGAACGTCGGCGGTCCGTTTCAGCGGGCGTGTCGACGCACACCATGCTTGAGCGATTGCCGGGGAGCGGCACCAGCACCAGCGGCCCGCCGCGCCGATGAAACTCCGTCGAGATGTTGTCATGCGGGCGGGTATGACTGAAATTCAACGTGAGCGCGGATTGGGGATATTCCCATTCCTTCGCATTTATGCCCGCAGCACCCCGGCAGAGCGACTGGCGCCCATCCGCGCCTATGAGAAGGCGCGCAGTGATGTCCGTGCCGTCCTCCAGCCGCACCATCGCATGATCGTGTTCGGAGCGAACGGCCTTGACCTTGGCCGTCAGAACGGACAGATGTGCAAAACCGGCGATGGCTTCGCGAAGAGCCGCCAGCAAGTCGTTGTTTTCAATATTGTTTCCGAACGCCGTCAGGCCAAGCTCCTGAGCGTCGAACGTCGTTTCAGGCGCCCGTATGATGCTTCCCGAAACGTCCAATATGCGCAGTTTGCGCAACGCGCCCGATTTCGGCGCCAGCGATGGCCAAACACCGATCCGTTCGAGTATTTTCAGCGAGCCCTGCATCAAGGCCGTGGTACGCGTATCAGGTCCGACCGCAGGCGAAATGAGAACCGTCGGAACGCCAGAACACCCCAGAAGGCCCGCTGCGACGAGCCCGGCGGGTCCACCGCCTACGACCACGACTTCCGTGCCAAGCTTTGCGCTCATGGCTGTCTCTGCTTCATTCCAGAAACGCATAAGCGCTTCTGGCCCGCTCAACAATGGCAGGTTTGTCTCATGGCAAAGAAGGCCCCTTCTGAACAGACGGATGTGAGCATCCGGCAACGGCTCGCGGGTCTTTCGGTGCATGCGTTTACGGCGTCCGGGGCGGTGCTTGGCTTTGTGGCGCTGCTTGCCGCCATCGAAGGACGATACACCACCATGTTCTGGTGGCTTGTCGTCGCGCTTGTGGTCGACGCGGTCGATGGAAGTTTTGCCCGCCGCGCCGATGTGGGGCGCACGGCGCCGGAGGTTTCCGGCGATATCCTCGATCTCGTCGTGGACTATGTGACCTATGTGCTGGTGCCGGCCCTTGCGATGTACCGCGCGGGCCTCTTGCCGGATGTGTTGGCGTTGCCGGCAACGGCGCTCATCCTCATCACGTCCGCATTCTATTTCGCGGACATCCGCATGAAGACGAACGACTGGTATTTCCGGGGCTTTCCGGCGGTGTGGAATCTGTTCGCGTTCCTCGCCTTCGTGTGGACTCCGAATGCCTGGGCGGTGTTTGCGGCTGTTGTGCTTTTCTCCGTACTGACTTTTGCACCGGTCGCGTTCGTGCATCCGGTCCGCGTGCAGCGGTTCCGTCTGTTCAATCTGGCCATGCTGGGGGCGACGGGTGTTCTGTGTGTGCTGGCACTGTGGTGGCAGCTTGATCCACCACCGCCCGTCAAGATCGGCCTTGCCGTTGCCACGCTGTATTTTCTGCTCATCGGTCTGTTGCGGCCAAAAACCTAGGCGGGATTTGTGCCGACCCGAAAGGTCGATGCTGCGGGTGAGCTTGCTGTTGCTCGGCCAGATGGCTTTAAGGATGAGAGGACGCGACTCTGCAGCCGGTCAATTTGCGTCTAGTCTCGCGCCAGCAATCCGGAGATCAAGATGCCCAAAGCGGTTCGCGTTCATTCTCTTGGCGGTCCCGAGGTGCTGACGTGGGAAGATGTTGAGTCCCGCGCGCCCGGCGCCGGAGAGATCCGCATCCGCACGACGGCGGTCGGTGTCAATTTTATCGACGTTTATTTCCGGATGGGCCTCTACAAACAGGCTCTCCCGTTCACCGCAGGGAAGGAAGCTGCGGGTGTGGTGGAGGAGGTCGGCGAGGGTGTCGCCGAGTTCAAGCCGGGAGACCGCGTGGCCTCGGCAAACCTGCCCGGCGCCTACGCGACCGAACTGACGGCCCCGGCCGCGCAGTTCGTCAAAGTGCCCGACGGCATTTCAGACGAGGTTGCTGCTGCGATCATGCTCAAGGGCATGACGGCGCGCTATCTGTTGCGGCGAACGTTCCGTGTCGAAGCCGGGCAGACAATTCTCTTTCACGCCGCATCGGGAGGCGTGGGGTCCATCGCAACACAATGGGCGGCGCATCTGGGAGCGACGGTCATCGGAACCGTCGGAACGGAAGAGAAGGCCGCCCGTGCCCGCGCAAACGGATGTGCGCACACCATCCTCTATCGGACCGAGAACTTCGTCGAGCGCGTGGCCGAGATCACAAACGGTGCTAAATGCGATGTCGTCTACGATTCGGTTGGCGCGCAAACCTGGCGCGGATCGCTCGACTGCCTGAAGCCTCTGGGCATGCTGGTCCTGTTCGGCAATTCATCGGGGCCGGTGAAGGATTTCGACCCTGCGCTGCTCGCGCAGAAGGGATCGCTGTTCCTGACCCGTCCGACCCTGTTCAGTTACACAGCCACACGGGAAACGCTGGATGAAACCGCGAAGGATCTGTTCGACGTGGTTCTCAGCGGTGCGGTGAAGATCGAGGTCGGTGCGCGCTTTGCGCTGAAAGACGTCGCGGACGCACACCGTGCTCTTGAGGCACGCGAGACAAGCGGATCGACGATTCTCATTCCGTGATCAGCACCGTCAGACGGGCACGCCGTAAAGGTCGTGCTCGTCGGCATCTTCGATCTCGACGGTGACGATTTCGCCCGGCGTAAGCACGCGCCCGCCGCCGATCTGAACGGTGCCGTCGATTTCGGGCGCATCGCCCTTGGTGCGGCCTTCCGCGCCGCCTTCGGCATCGGCTTCGTCGATGATGACATCGAGGCGCTTGCCGACCTTGGCTTCCAGCTTGCGTGCTGAAATCTCGGCCTGAACTTCCATGAAGCGGGCCTGACGCTCGCGCTTCAATTCCTCGGGAACAGGAGCCGCCAGATCGTTGGCGGGGGCGCCGGTAACAGGCTCGTATGTGAAGCAGCCGACACGGTCGAGCTGCGCTTCTTCCAGCCAGTCCAGCATGAAGGCGGCATCCGCATCGGTTTCGCCGGGGAAACCGGCGATGAAGGTCGAGCGGATCGTGATGTCCGGACAAATCTCGCGCCAGCGGCGAATGCGTTCAAGCGTCTTTTCCTGATGGGCCGGACGCTTCATGGCGCGCAGCACATCCGGGCTTGCATGCTGGAGCGGGATGTCGAGATAGGGAAGAATCTTCCCATCCGCCATCAGCGAAATGGCCTCGTCCACATGCGGGTAGGGATAGACGTAGTGAAGCCGCACCCATGCACCGAGCGAACCGAGTTCGCGGCACAGGTCGAAGAACTTCGCGCGAACCTGACGGTCCTGCCACTGGCTCTCGGCGTATTTGAGGTCGACGCCGTAGGCGCTCGTGTCCTGCGAGATGACGAGCAATTCCTTCACGCCGGCCTTCACCAGCTTCTCGGCTTCGCGCAGCACATCGCCTGCGGAGCGCGAGACGAGATCGCCGCGCAATTGCGGGATGATGCAGAACGAGCAGCGGTTGTTGCAGCCTTCGGAAATCTTCAGATAGGCGTAATGACGCGGCGTGAGCTTGAGACCCTGTGGCGGGACAAGATCGAAATAGGGATCGTGCTTCGGCGGCGCCGCCTTGTGGACCGCATCGACCACGCTCTCGTATTTCTGCGGGCCGGTGATGGCCAGCACATCCGGGAACTTGTCGCGGATGAGTTCCGGCTGGGCGCCCATGCAGCCGGTCACGACAACCTTGCCGTTTTCCGCCATGGCCTCGCCGATGGCCTGGAGGCTTTCCGCCTTCGCCGAGTCCAGAAAGCCGCAGGTGTTGACGATGACGACGTCGGCGCCCTGATAGGTCTTCGAAAGCTCGTAACCTTCGGCGCGCAACTGCGTCATGATCCGTTCGCTGTCGACGAGCGCTTTCGGACAGCCAAGACTCACAAGCCCGACGCGCGGGGCAGCTCTTTCATCCATAATTCTACCGAAAAGAGAGGGCCGCTCGGCGTAGTCCGGGGCCGCTGTTGCCGCGCCTATAGCACAGAGGGCAGTCGTCTCAAAGGCGATTGGAATACGTAAAAACAAGAGCGAACGAGGGAGGCTCGAACGCCTTTAGCCGCCTGTCATCGACATATGCCGGGACAGCGCCGGACGGCGATGCTCGCGATCGATGATGAAGTCATGGCCCTTCGGCTTGTGGGCGATGGCATTCTCGATCGCGGCATGAAGGGCCTCGTCGCTTTCGGAGGAGCGGAGCGGCATGCGCAGATCCACCGCATCTTCCTGGCCAAGGCACATGAAAAGCGTGCCGGTGCACGTGACGCGCACGCGATTGCAGCTTTCGCAGAAATTGTGGGTGAGGGGCGTTATGAACCCGAGCTTGCCGCCTGTTTCCGCGATGCTGACATAGCGGGCGGGCCCGCCGGTACGATCGGGGAGATCCACGAGGGTATAGGCGCTTTCGAGCCGCGAGCGGACAAGGGACAGCGGCAGGTACTGGTCCGTCCGGTCGCCGTCGATCTCGCCAAGGGGCATGGTCTCGATGAGCGTCAGGTCCATGTCCCTGTCATGCGCCCACTCGATCATGGACCGAAGCTCATCTTCGTTCGTGCCCTTCAGGGCAACCGTGTTGATCTTGACCCTGATGCCGGCGGCTTGCGCGGCAGCAATGCCTTCCAGAACCTGATCCAGATTGCCACGCCGCGTCACCTTCCTGAACAGAATCGGGTCCAGCGTGTCGACAGACACGTTGATGCGCCTCACGCCCGCATCGGCCAATTGCCCGGCAAGGTTGGCAAGCTGGGTGCCGTTGGTGGTCAGCGTCAGCTCTTCGAGGGCGCCGCTTTCCAGATGGCGCGACAGCGACCGGATCAACGTCATCAGGTCGCGGCGCACGAGTGGCTCGCCACCCGTCAGGCGCAGCTTGCGCACACCGCGCGCGATGAACGCGGAGCAGAGCCGATCCAGCTCTTCGAGCGTCAGCAGATCGCGCTTGGGGAGGAACGTCATGTCCTCCGCCATGCAATAGACGCAGCGGAAGTCGCAACGGTCCGTCACTGACACCCGCAGATAGGTGATCTCCCGGCCGAAATTATCGACGAGAGGACTGTAGGCCGGGCTTGGCGCGACAATAGACATCATCGATGAATTTAGGTGGTCCGGAGGGGACGCGCAATCCACCCTTAGCCGAGGGACAGCGAACGAAGCAGCCGGTTCGCTTGAAGCACGGCTTTGTGAATCGGCGGGTTTGCCTTGATGGTTCCCTTGAGCGATGTGAAAGCGCGGTGCTTCATGACAATCGCCATTCCGGTTGCCGAATGCGCCGCAAAACTGTTTGTCATCTCGGTGATGCGGTCGCAGATTTCTCTTTTGTAGGAATCATCGCCGACCGAGAGGTCGAGGACTTCGAACTTGTCCGCGATCATGGCTTCCATGATGTCGTTCATCAAAAGGCGCCCCGGTGAAAAGCGTGCCAGCGGGCCCTCTTCATAGGCCATCTGATAGAGAACGAGTTCTTTCTTTCCTTCCAGCAGGAAGGTGATTGCGATCGGCCTCTCGTCGAGATGGAAGGCGTAAACCCGAACCTTTTCGGGGTGCTTCGCCACATAATCAGCGAAAAACTTGCGGCTTTGCTCCTGCGCGAAGGAGTTACGACGCCCGAGGGCATCGACCTGCGCCGATTTCCATTCCAGCATCAGAAGCACGTGGGCGTGAAGAGAAACTGGATCTTCGACGCGCACGAATTGCAACTGCCCTTCAGACTTCAGCTTCGCGTGTTTTCGGGAAAGCCCCTTGCGAGTGCTGGTGCTGTGCAGGTCTTTGTAGAATGAGTCCCAATCAGTCCCCAGCGTGCGCGCGTAGGAGAGGGTCGGCTCGTCCGTTTTTTTCCAGAACGCGAATGGATTGGACAACAGGCCAATCATGGAAGGCTGGCGGCGAAACAGGCTCGCGCTGACCGGGCCGAGCGCCTTGCGAACCTGCGACCACATGAGATCGACCGACCCGGCATCAATGCCTTCGGCGAGGTCCGCTGCGAGCAGGGGGACATTATGATTGTTCCACCGTTCGCCAAGCCATGTCAGACGACCTCTCACAAGGCTGAGCGGAAAGATCGCGCACAAGGCGCCATTTAGCCGGCCCGTGACGAAGACGGCACCTTCGGAATCCAAGGGGGAGGTCAGCAGGTGGCGGACCCAATCGAAGTGCTGGAATGGCGTACAAACGCCTGTCTTTTCGAGTGCCCGCCATTCCGCTTCGAGCGGTGCGAGAGAATACTCGGCGCTCCATTCGTCCGGAAACCCCCGCACGGCCACCCCATCGCAGAATGTTCTGATAACGGGCCGACTTTAGCGCCGGAAACTTAAGATTGAATGAGCCGAAACGGCTTGCCCTGAGGGCGTGGCTGTGGTGACTGGCGCGCGGACAGATGGCCGAGTGGTTTAAGGCAGCGGTCTTGAAAACCGCCGTGGGGGCAACTCCACCGTGGGTTCGAATCCCACTCTGTCCGCCAAGACATTATTCCTATTTATTATCGTTTAATAACAACAACTTAGGCGATCAGTTCGATTTCCATTTTCTCCGTCATTTCCAGCACTTCGCTCGAAATTCAAACTGCGGCCCAAAGCCCGCGCAACTTACACGACCGTAGTATCGGAGCAGACCCCGGGTATTTTCCCGGGTATTTTTTTGACCGAACCGGGTATTTTCTTGGGACTTCATTCCCGAAGATTACAGGCTGCAGAAGCGAGTTGCTCAACCCGCCCTCAGAGGTAGTATGCCCGCGGGGCACCCACTTTTCGTAGCTATAGTTTGAGGTGTCCCGGTTCGACGTCCGGAGCGCTGCGCTCTCAGTTCAGGGCGAGAACCAAATGCCCATCCACCTGCCTTACGCGTGCAAAGCAACGAGAGAGCTACATGTCTTTGTCAGATGAAATTGAGAAAAGACGCCGAGCGATCAAGACAGATTCCTATTCCATGTCGATAGGAGAGATACTTAATCTTTATACTTCGCGAGAGTTAAATATAAATCCAAATTTTCAAAGAATGTTCCGCTGGAATCAAGAACAAAAAACTCGCTTCTTGGAATCTATACTTCTCGGAATACCAATACCTTCGATCTTCGTGTCGCAACGTGAAGAGGGCGTTTGGGACCTGATTGATGGCCTGCAAAGACTGTCTACCATTTTTGAATTTTCTGGTGTCTTGCTCGGACCGGATCAAAATATTGTTGAACCCTCGCGATTATCAAAAGCAAAATACTTGCCGTCGCTTGAGAATAAGATTTGGCAAAACAAGGACGACGACGAAGATCCAAATAGCCTGACGGCGCAGCAGCGCATCGACATCAAGCGTGCCAAGATAGACGTCAACATAATAATGCGAGAGAGCGACAACGCCGCTAAGTATGACTTGTTCGAACGGATCAATACAGGCGGAAGTAAGCTCTCCGATCAAGAAGTGCGAAATTGCCTTCTGATCATGGCTGATGTTGATTTTTACAATGAATTTGAAAAGTTCGTCGAAAACTCGGATTTCGAAGAATGCATTGCCATAACAGACCGCGCAAAAGACGAACGCTACGACATGGAGCTAGTGGCACGCTTTTTAACGTTGCGAACCGCGGATATGGAAATAGTTAGGCAGAGCTTGGTGGATGTAGGCACCTTCCTATCGGAGGCTCTGGTTAAAGCGGCTACGGAAAAGATCGACTTAGCTGCAGAGCGCAGTGCATTCGACCGGACATTTAACCTTATAAACTCGTCCCTAGGCGTAAACGCGTTTCGTCGATTCGACGCTGCTAAACAGCGGCACCTAGGAATGTCTCAAGTATCAGCGTTTGAAGCCATTGCTATCGGTCTGGGTTCTAACATCGGTGATTGGAATCCGGATGATCCCACAGACCAAGCCGAATTCAAGTCGCGTGTTGAATCCCTGTGGTCCAAGGAAGAATTTAGAAACAAGCAAGGGTCCGGGGTGAGGGGCACAGATCGTATCCTCAATGTTATCCCGCTCGGGCGGTCGCATTTCCGGAGATGACAAAATTTGTCACTGCCGAACAATGCCTCGCCGCCATTCAAGGAGATAGCGCCTGGCGGAAGAAGGAAATTTCGTTCCTGAAGAATCGGGTGGCTCGTTCCGAGGGCGCGTCTAAAGACATGATGATGCGTGCGGGCATTTTGATGCTGTATGCACATTGGGAGGGTTTTGTGCGATTTGGCGCCGAAACGTATATCGCGCATATCAATGAGCGAGTATCGCGTTTCAACCCACCACTGACTGAGCATTACAGTCGGCTATTGATGTGGCGATGCGTTCAGAAGAAGGGGCAGTATCCCCATGAAAAATACCCTCATGCTTTTCTTGACATTATGACCGACTGGAAAAGCAACCCGGAAAAACTGCTTCCGGAAAACATGATCGACACGCAACACAATTTAAACTCGGAAGAACTTGGAAAAATACTCCGAATTATCGATGTTCCGTTCGCTGATTTCGAATCGAAAACCAATTTGATTGATGAGAAATTGGTGGGTCGCAGAAATCCAATCGCTCACGGCAAAAAGAAAGTCATTTCGCTTCAAGATTACCATGAGGCCGATCGGGAAGTCCGACTTCTCTTGGACATATTTCAGAGAAAAATTGAAGATTGCATTCAGAGTAGCCACTTTGTCGGGTCATGACAGGCATCCGCGGCCCGCGTAGTTACGTGACAGCGACTATTTAGCGGGCCGAGGGTAGTTGATCAACGGACTACTCAAGGCTCCGGCCGCGTAGAATGCTGAGGTTTTGATATGAACAAAACTTTCGAGGCCGTCAGGAATCCGGATCGGTGTCCAACACATCCCGGCGCACTTGTGGCCGAATTGTTGGAGGACAATGGGCTCAAGATTGCGCCGGCGGCGAAATTGCTTGGCGTATCTCGTAGACGTCTCGGTTCACTCTTGAGTGGGACAAGCCGAGTTTCACCTGACATTGCCGCGCGGCTCGGCAAGCTGTTCGGCAATGGCTCCAGCTTCTGGTTGCGTATGCAAGCGGCTTATGACACTTGGCGCGCTGAGCGAGAGTTCGACACGACCAATATTCCCACTTTAGGAGCGTAAGGGCATATCAAGCAGGCGAGCTACTGAGACTTTATGCCTTGTTTTTTATGCTTTTAAACCTAATTTGGCCGGGTATTTTGCCGGGTATTACAGAGTTAAGTGAGAAAAATTCGGTTTATGTGGCAGTGGGTTGAGTGCTTCAGTTCTTCGTTCACTCTGTCCGCCAAGCACGTTCGGCGGACTTGCCAGATAGGCGCCCGGGCAAGGCCAGCTACCAAGCCGCTGTTTTACGGAAGTTCGCAATGAGCTCGAGAATACTTGCGGCCAGTGGCGGCGTTAAGCAGGTCATCTGTATAAACTGGGGCACAAAATACGGCGCTCCGTTTATCAATAGACTTTACGCGATGGTAAGGCGGAATATCACGCCTCCCTTCACGTTCACATGCTTCACCGACAGCCGTGAAAACTTGAACCCCGATATATTGTGCGAAGACTTGCCGCCCCTGGATGTGGAGGCAATGCCAACCAATACTCTGGGCATCTGGTCGAAAAGCCGCCTTTGGGGTCCAAAACTGGGCGATCTGTCGGGACCGGTCTTATTCCTCGATCTGGATATCGTCATCGTCGCATCGCTGGATGTCTTCTTCGAGAAGGGAGAACCCGACGATGTTATTCTGGCGCGAAACCAAACAACTCCTTTGGAGCGAATGGGCCAGACGTCTCTGTTCCGCTTTCCCGTGGGTGGACTTGTGTCCCTGCAGGAAAAGTTCAGAGCCGATCCGCAAGGTGTCGCCGACAAGTACAGGTTTGAGCAGCGGTTCGTGACACGCAATGTCCCGGGCGGCGTCAAATTCTTTGCCCGCCATCTAGTTCTGCACTTCAGAAACGACTGCCGGTGGCCGTTTCCACTCAATTACGTTCTTGCTCCCCGATTGCCAAAACGGGCACGGGTTGTGCTTTTCCCGAGAGGGTTGTGGCCGCAGCATGCTATCGAGGGCAGGTATGGGGTTCGCGGAGTTCCTGCCACGCCGCTCGAGCACATAAAGGGTGTGACGGACCGTGCCAAACGAGGGAAAACGGCACCGTTCAAATATTTGCGGCACTATATTCGACCAACTCCCTGGGTCGCTGAACATTGGCGCGAGTGATGGCCCAAGAGATTCGTGTCGGCTAAGAATTTCGGGAGCGGACGCGGAATTAAGATGTATTCCGAGTCATCGCCTCCGAGTGGTGCCCTGCGCCCCAGTTTTGACACTTTATTCGCGCTCGGTGGGATTAACGATTGAGGCGAAATAGCGGGGTGGGGATGCCGGGCGCGAAAGCGACAGCTCCTAGATTGCAGGATGTCCGCCGGATCGCCTTCGCGGTGTTGACCGCTGCCGCCTGCTCCACGCTCGCCGGATGCTCCACCAAACAGGCCGCTGCTCCTGCGCTGAACCTTACAGCGACCACGCAGGTTGCCGCGCAGACGGATGAAGCCAAGTCCGGCGAGGGAACCGACGGCAAGGGCTCTCGACCTTACAGAGTCGCCGGATCAGCCTCTGCAATCGAGAGCTTCGAAGGCTATTCCGCCGAAGGCCTCTCATCCTGGTACGGCACGTTCTTTCACGGTCGCACGACCGCGAACGGCGAGGTTTTTGACAAGACGCAGCTTTCGGCCGCCCATCCCAGCATGCCGCTGCCATCCTATGCCCGCGTTACCAATACCTCAAACGGCAAATCCGTCGTCGTCCGAGTGAACGATCGCGGCCCATTCCACGGGAACCGTGCGCTCGATGTCTCTGAAGGCGCAGCAGATTTGCTCGGCTTCAAGAATCACGGAATGGCACGCGTCCGCATCGATTATGTCGGGCCAGCCTCGCTGCAGGGCAGCGACAACGAACAGCTGATGGCGAGCTATCGCGAAAATGGACACGCACCGGCTGGTGTGATGCTGGCAAGCGTCAGCCACCCAGCGGCACAGCCCGAAAGCGGTCCGACACCGGCAGCCATGGGTCTCCGCAGTTCGGCACCGTCTGCATCCGCCCCGCCCCCCGTTTCACCGGCTGTGCAGGCAGCCTCCGCAACCGTCCCCCCCAAACCCATCTCCGCGCCTCAAGCAAGCAAGCCTGAACCTGCGGCAACCCAAACGGCAGCGACAACACCAGTTGATGTCGCATCGCGCATCCAGGCGAGCTTCGGCAGCATGAACACGCCGCCTCCTGTCCAAGGGCGCGAGCGCCCGCAGATGGTTCAGCCGGTCCTCAGCGGCTTTGCCTTCGAGCCGTCCACATTCACGGCGCCACGCTGACGCTTATCCATTGAACCGCCCGTACGGCTCGCGCTAACTAACGGCGACGAGGCCGATACAACCATGGCGATGAACCCGGTAAAGCTTTTTCGGGCCGCATTTTTCGCGGCGCTTCTTTTCGTGCCCTCTCAAATTCAGGCCGAAACGTTCGACAGCGAAGCGCGTCAAGCGATTCTTATCGACGCCACCAACGACTCCGTTCTCTACAGCAAGAACCCGGATGCGGCTTTCGCGCCGGCGAGTCTCGCCAAGCTCATGACGCTCGCCGTTGCTTTCAACGAGATCAAGCACGGCCGGTTGTCGCCCGAGACCGAGTTTGTGATGACCGAGCATGCCTGGCGCACAGGCGGGGCGCCGGCGCGTACAACGACCATGTTCGCTCGACCGAACTCCAGGGTGACGGTGCGCGATCTTCTTCGCGGTATTGCCATCGTCGTCGCCAACGACGGCGCAATCGCATTGGCCGAGGGAGTTGCAAAATCGGAATCGGAGTTTGCCGAACGGATGAATCGCTATGCGAAAGAGATCGGCCTCAACTCCTCATCCTTCGTCAATCCGACCGGCTTGCCCCAGGAGGGGCAGCGGACCACCGTGCGGGATCTTGGCCGTCTGATGCAGCACATCATCTCGAACAATCCCGATCTCTACAGCGTGTTCGGCGAACCAGACCTCGATTACGGCGGGATCAAGCAGCAGAACCGCAATCCTCTCTACGGCAATTACAGCGGTATGGACGGTGGCGCGATCGGCTCTGTCGCCGGGGATGGACACATGATCGTCGTGTCGGCCGTTCGCAACGGCAAACGCCTCATCGCGGTGCTGACCGGACTTGCTGACGAAAAAGCCAGAACCCGGGCCGCAACCGCACTGCTCGACTGGGGCTTCAACGCCTATATCGACCGGGAAATTTTCAATGCTGGAGATGTTGTCGCAAGCGCGCAGGTGTTCGGAGGAACGCAAGGCAGCGTGAAGCTCGTCACGCAGGCCAATGTGACGCTGCCGGTTCCGAAGGACGGCAACAGCCGGATCGTCGCGCGGGTGGTTTATCGCGGGCCTGTGAAGGCGCCGGTCAAGGTCGGCGACAGGGTGGGCGCGCTCCGCATCTGGAGGGACAATCTCCTGCAGAGCGAGGTGCCGCTTGTGGCGAGTGAAACCGTGGAGGAGGGGACGCTGTGGCTCCGCGCGCTCGACGCCACATATGAGCTGCTCGCGGGACCCCTCCATTCACTCCGCACCCGCTTTCTCGTGCCAGCCTGATCGTATGGCCAACTTGCGGAAATTCATCACATTCGAAGGCGGCGAGGGGACAGGCAAGTCCACCCAGTCCGAGCTTCTGGCCGGACGGCTTCGTGCCTACGGTTATGAGGTCGTAACGACGCGAGAGCCGGGCGGATCGCCAACGGCCGAATATCTGCGAGATATTATTCTGTCCGGGAAAGCCAAGCAGTTTGGCGCATTCGCCGAGACAACGCTTTTTTCTGCTGCCCGCATCGATCATCTGCGCGAGACGATCGAACCTGCTCTCAAAAGAGATTCCTGGGTTATCTGCGATCGCTTTCTTGATTCCACGCGCGCTTATCAGGGAGCGCTTGGCAATCTCGACCCGCGCGTGCTGAAAGCTCTCGAGCGTGTTGTGATCGGCGACATGATGCCGGGCCTGACATTTGTGCTCGATCTGCCGCCCGAAGAAGGCTTGCGCCGCGCGCAGACGCGCGCACGAGGCGCTGCCCCAGACCGCTTCGAAAGCGAGGAGATCGATTACCACAAGGCTTTGCGCAAAGCGTTTCTCGACATCGCTTCCAAGGAACCCGACCGCATCGCCGTCATCGACGGTGAAGCGACGGCAGACCGCATTGCCGATCAGGTCTGGTCCGAGGTGACACGCCGCTTTGGGATCGATGCATGAGTGACAGCGATTCCGTCGAAATCGACCGGCTCGACGACGCCCCCCACCCTCGCGAGACCATGCGCCTTGCCGGCCATCGCGACGCCGAACAGATTCTGCTGAACGCCTACCGTTCCAACCGGATGCACCACGCATGGATTATCGGGGGCGAGGAGGGGATAGGAAAAGCCACTTTGGCCTACCGCTTTGCGCGGTTCATTCTGGCCAATCCCAATCCCGACGCAGCGCCCGTTCAGGCCGCGAACGACCTTTCGGTCGATCCCGGTGTTCCGGCGGTACGGCGCGTTACCCAGCAATCGCATCCGGATCTGTTCGCGCTGAGGCGCGGACTGAATGCCGATCGCAAGAACATCGCCTCGGAAACGCGCGTCGACGAGGTACGTAAACTTGTCTCCTTCTTCACCACCACGGCCGGGGAAGGGGGCTGGCGGATCGCCATCGTCGACACCGCCGACGATCTCAACGTCAACGCTGCGAATGCGCTTTTGAAGGTGCTTGAAGAGCCGCCGCCGCGTTCGCTCTTTCTCATTCTGTCAGTCGCGCCCAAGCGCCTTTTGCCGACGATCCGTTCGCGCTGCCGCACGCTGCTTTTGAAGCCCTTGACCAATGTCGAGGTGCTGGACGTCCTGGAAGGTCTCCCCGGCATCACGGGGGACACCTCGCCGGACGAATTGAAACGCATTTCGGAGGTGGCCGAAGGCTCAGTCCGCCGCGCTGCGAGCATGCTGGCGGAAGACAGCCTCGCGCTGCGCGATGTTCTGGCTGGAATGCTGGAGAGGCTGCCGAACCTCGAACACGCGGAAATCCATGGCCTTGCCGAAAAGATCGCCGCACGGGTAGGCGGTCAGAGCTTTGACCTGTTTCTCGGTTTCATTCAGGACTGGCTGCACCAGCGGCTAACCCACGGAGCCCAAAGGGGGGATGCCAAGCTTGCGGCATGGGCGGCGCTGTGGGAGAAAACGGCGCGCACGGCCCGCGAGGCCGAGACCTTCAATCTCGACAAACGCCCGCTCGTGCTTTCGATCTTCTCCGATCTTGCTGCGGTGACGCGCGGCTGATCCTCTTGTCAGGAAACCATGGCCGAGCGTTCCTCCTATTACATCACGACCGCTATCGCGTATCCCAACGGTTCACCTCATATCGGCCATGCCTACGAGGTCATCGCAACAGATGCGATCGCGCGATTCCACCGGCTGGACGGACGCGATGTGTTTTTCATGACCGGCGCGGACGAGCATGGGATCAAAATGCTTCAGACGGCGCAGAAGGCGGGCATCACGCCGGCCGATCTCGTCGCGCGCAACGTTCCACAGTTTCAGGATATGTGCGCCCGGCTCAACATTTCCTTCGACCGCTACATCCGCACCACTGAACCGGCGCATCACAAAGCCTCTCAAGCGATCTGGGAGAAGATGCAGGAGAGGGGTGACATCTATCTCGACACCTATGCCGGCTGGTATTCGGTGCGCGACGAGGCCTTCTATGCGGAGGATGAGACCACGGTGAACGATAGTGTTCGCCTTGGGCCTCAAGGTACGCCAGTGGAATGGGTGGAGGAAAAGAGCTATTTCTTCCGCCTGTCGGCCTATCAGGACCGCCTGCTGAAACTCTATGCGGACAATCCCGATTTCATCGGCCCGGACGCGCGGCGCAACGAAGTCGTCAGCTTCGTCAAAGGCGGTCTGCAGGACCTCTCGATCAGCCGAACGACATTCGACTGGGGCATCAAGGTTCCGGGAGATGACGAGCACATCATGTATGTGTGGGTCGACGCGCTGACGAACTATCTTACGGGCGTCGGCTATCCCGACACCGGATCGGAAAGCTTCCAGAAATACTGGCCGGCCGATGTGCATGTCATCGGCAAGGACATCATCCGGTTCCACGCGGTCTACTGGCCGGCTTTCCTGCTCTCGGCAGGCCTCGATGTTCCGGCGCGCGTGTACGCACACGGATTTCTTTTCAACAAGGGCGAGAAGATGTCGAAGTCGATCGGCAACGTCATCGACCCTTTTTCGCTGGCGGATGCCTACGGCGTCGACCAGATGCGCTACTTCTTCCTGCGCGAAGTGCCGTTCGGCCAGGACGGCAGCTACAGCCACGAGGCCATCGTGCAGCGCATCAATGCCGATCTTGCCAACGATCTCGGCAATCTTGCGCAACGCTCCCTATCGATGATCGCCAAGAATTCTGCGGCGAAAGTACCCGCGCCGGATATGTTCAGCGATGCCGACAAGGCAATGCTTGGCGCCGCCGATGCTCTCGTCGCGGACGCGCGGAAGGCCATGAAGTCGTTTGCATTGCACACGATGCTGGCGTCGATCTGGAAGGTCGTTGCGGATGCGAACCGTTATTTCGCGTCCGAAGAGCCCTGGAAGCTGAAGGACAATCCGGCCCGGCGTGACACGGTGCTGTACACGACGATCGAGGTTATCCGGAACATCGCCATCCTGACACAGCCTGTGACGCCTACGGCGTCGGCAAGGCTGCTCGATCTGCTGGCGGTGCCTCACGAGGCCCGGACGTTCGCTAGCCTTGGGGAAGGGGGGCGCCTGACTCCCGGCACCGAGCTTCCTGCGCCCGCTCCTGTCTTTCCACGCTTTGTGGAGGCCGAGGAGGACGCGACCGCGAAATGATCGTCGACAGCCACTGCCATCTCGATTTTCCAGATTTCGCGCAGGATCGCGATGGGATCGTCGCACGCGCTCTTTCGGCCGGCGTCGGCGCGATGGTCACGATTTCCACGCGCGTCAGGCAATTCGATAAAATTCGCGACATTGTCGAGACTTACGACAATGTTTTCGGGTCTGTCGGCACGCATCCGCATCAGGCCGGCGAAGAACTGGATGTCACCACAGACGAGCTGATCCGGCTTTCGGAGCATCCGAAGATCGTCGCCATTGGCGAGGCGGGGCTCGATTATCATTACGATCATTCGCCGCGTGACGCCCAGGCTAAGAGCTTTCGCGTTCACATCGCCGCGGCCCGCCAGACCGGCCTTCCGCTGGTCATTCACGCACGGAACGCAGACGAGGATATGATCCGCATTCTGGAGGATGAAACCTCCAGAGGCGCGTTTCCGGCAGTGCTGCACTGTTATTCATCAGGGCCGGAACTCGCCAGACGCGGTGTCAAGCTTGGGCTTTACGTGTCGTTCTCCGGCATCCTGACATTCCGCAACTCGCAGAGCGTTCGCGACATCGCGGCCGATGTTCCGGCTGATCGTCTTCTTGTCGAAACCGACGCACCGTTTCTCGCGCCCATGCCGCATCGCGGCCATACGAACGAGCCTGCATTCACCGTACACACGGCGCAAGTTCTGGCCGATGTGCGGAGCTGGACATTCGAGGAAACCGCCCGCCGCACGACAGAGAATTTTGCGCGTCTGTTCAGCAAAGTGCCGCGCCGTGCGCTGGCACTCGACGAGGCCGCGTGAGCCTCAGCATCACCATACTTGGCTGCGGCTCATCCGGGGGCGTTCCGCGCGTGGCGCAGGGCTGGGGCAGATGCGATCCAAACGAGCCGAGAAACCGACGCCGCCGCTGCTCCATCCTGATACGCCGAACGGGAGAACAGGGAGAGACATGCGTTCTTGTCGACACTTCGCCCGATCTGCGTGAGCAGATCCTCGGCGCGAACATCGAGCGGCTCGACGGCGTGCTCATCACCCACGATCATGCCGACCACACCCACGGCATCGACGATCTGCGGCCGTTCTACGTCCAAACCCGCGAGCGCGTTCGCGTCTGGGTGGACCCCGTGACGTCGCCCAATCTGAGACACAGGTTTGGCTATGCCTTCGACGCGCCGCCGGGCAGCGATTACCCGCCGATCCTCATCCAGCACAGCATGGAGCATGGCGAAGTCGTCGAAGTTTCAGGTCCAGGTGGCGTGATCGACGCCCTGCCGTTTCGGCTGCCACACGGCAACGTCGAGGCGCTCGGCATCCGGGTCGGCGACATGGCCTATACGCCGGACGTCAGCGCCATTCCGACGGAATGCCTGGACTATCTGCGGGACCTTGATCTCTGGATCATCGACGCGCTTCGAATCGCGCCGCATCCGAGCCATTTCACGCTGGCTGAAGCGCTGGGCTGGATTGAGCAGATGAAACCGAAGCGAGCCGTGCTGACCAATCTCCACACGGACCTCGACTACAGAGGATTGCTGGAAAGTGTGCCGGAGAACGTCGTGCCGGCATATGACGGCCTGACGCTGAACTTCGCTTGAGCTAAAGCCTCCCCATCGCTTTGGTTCCATAATATATCTTATGCGACTTGCGGATATGAAGGCCATGTATCCCCTGCGGGTCAGAACCTTGAATTTATTGGCTTTCCGCGAATGTCTCGAGTCGCTCTGGTGCGTCCGGTCTTCCAGCCTGGGTCTCCCAACCGAGATCCGGGAACGCGACGATGCGGTTGCCGCGTCGGTCCATGCGGACCGACAGGAAGCCTTTTTCTTCCATATAGACCAGCAGACGCCGCGCACGGCCCGGCGATCGGCTTCCGCAGATCTTCGCCAGTTGAATATCTCCCGGGCATTGCTGCTGCTCCATTGCGGCCCGTGCGAGAACCAGGAACATTCCCTGCAGATCTTCGGTCAGCTGTGCGGACATGGCGACGGCAGCCTCCCAGTCCGACCCTTCGGCAGCCTGCGTCGGAACGCCTGCGCGTGCGACCGCAAGCCGCCCCCGGAACTCGGCGAGGTCAAGTGGCAGGCCGGGCACGTTCTGGATGCGGCAGCGGACCACGAAATCCTGATAGAGAACCGCCACCGATTTGAACGCCGAGTCCGGCACAGAGACCACGCTTTGCAGGACGTCTTGTATCTTGGCTTCGCGATCGGCCGGGTCGTAGGTCGGGACCGCTGGCACCTCGTCCGGAGCGCTCTGTTGTGTCTGTTCGGCGAGCTGGCGCAGCAGATCGTTCGTCGGGACGGCTGCGCGCGGCGTTGCATTTGTTGCGCGCCGTTCGACCGCAACCGGTGCGAAGATCGCGTCCTGCATTTCGCCCGTCACCTCTTCCGGCAACGGTATGAGCTTCGGATTGACGCTGCGCGCGCCGGTTTCCACCGTTCCGATACGTACAGTCAACGGGCGCCGCGACAAGGCGGGCCCGAGCGCAACGAAACTGCCGCGCGGCAGGTCGCGGAAGCTTTCTGCCTGACGGCGCTCCATTCCTAGAAGGTCTGCCGCACGCGCCATGTCGATGTCGAGAAAGGTGCGCCCCATCAGGAAGTTCGAGGCTTCGGCCGCGACGTTCTTGGCAAGCTTGGCTAGGCGTTGCGTAGCGATGACCCCGGCAAGGCCCCTCTTCCGCCCGCGTGACATCAGATTGACCATGGCGCCGAGTGAAGCCTTGCGGGCTTCCTCGGAGATGTCGCCGCCTGCAGCCGGCGCAAAGAGCTGGGCCTCGTCCACCACGACCAGCACGGGGTACCAATGGTCTCGCGGCGCATCGAAAAGCCCGTTCAGGAAAGATGCCGCGCAATGGAGCTGCGTTTCGGCATCAACGCCCTCCAGATTAAGCACCGCTGAAGCGCGGTGTTGACGGACGCGCCGCGCGATCTCTTCGAGCTCACGGTCGCTGCGCTCGGCATCAATCACCAGGTGGCCGTATCGATCGGCCAGGCTTACGAAATCTCCTTCCGGGTCGATGACGATCTGCTGCACCCAGCGCGCGCTCTGTTCCAGGAGACGGCGCAGGAGGTGAGATTTGCCCGAGCCGGAATTTCCCTGCACCAGCAGACGCGTGGACAAAAGCTCTTCGAGATCGAGCGAAGCCGACGCGCCATCTGTTTGCGCGCCCATATCGATGGCGACTTGCATGGGGATTTTGCTGGCCTTTCCGGGACTTTGACGTAGCACGCTACGGCTACGAACACTGTTGCCCGGGGGCAATGTCCACATCTGATGAATGTTGCCGCCGTGCAATGAACTCCTTGCAATGCCACTGGTTTACCCTCGACAGCGCAATGATATCTTTCTCACACCATGACAGACATTCTTTCGACTCCCATCGATCCCGGAACACGGATCGGCCACGTCCACCTCAAAGTTGCCGACCTCGACCGAGCGCTGGCGTTTTACGCGGGCGTTCTCGGCTTCGAGCTGACGCAGCGCTACGGCACGCAGGCAGCCTTCGTTTCCGCTGGCGGATATCACCATCATATCGGCCTCAACACATGGGAGAGCAAAGGTGGTCAGCCCCCTGCTCCCGGCACGACCGGGCTCTTTCATGTCGCTATTCTCTACCCGACGCGCGCGGCGCTTGCGGATGCCCTCCGCCGCCTGATCGCGGCGAACATCCCGTTGGATGGGGCGAGCGACCACGGTGTCAGCCATGCGCTTTATCTGCGCGATCCGGATGGAAACGGCATCGAGCTTTACTGGGACCGCCCGGAAGCCGAATGGCCCAAGGGGCCGGATGGTGAACTGGCAATGGTGACGCAGCGCCTCGATCTGAACGAGCTTCTTGCAGCCTGACGCATGAGCCGTGCCGCGGGTACCCCGCGGCGCGGCATTTGTGCCCCTTGCTTCGCGCGTCCGAAAAATGGCGCATAGAAGAACAGCAAGGAGCCGCCGTGAACCCCTCCCCCGACATTGCCCGCTTGATCGACATCATGGCCGCGCTGCGTGATCCGGAGAACGGCTGCCCATGGGATATCCAGCAGACCTTCGCAACGATTGCGCCCTTTACCCTTGAAGAGGCCGCAGAGGTCGCCGATGCCATTGCGCGGAACGATCTTGAGGACCTGCGCGAGGAACTGGGCGACCTTCTGCTTCAGGTCGTTTTCCATGCGCGCATGGCGGAAGAAGCGGGAGCTTTTGCCTTCCCCGATGTTGTTCAAGCGATCAATGAAAAACTGATCCGGCGCCATCCTCACGTGTTCGGCAATGCGCGCGATCTGAGCCCCGAGGCGGTGAAAAAGATCTGGGACGAGATCAAGGCTGGCGAAAAAGCGCAGCGCGCGGAAAAGCGAGGCACTCCATCGACAGGCGGCGTTCTGGACAGCGTACAGACCTCGCTGCCCGCCCTCTCCCGCTCGGTCGCGCTGCAGGCCAAAGCGGGAACGGTCGGCTTCGACTGGAACGATGCCCGCACGGTGCTCGACAAGATTCGCGAGGAGGCCGACGAAGTCGAGGAAACACTCGATTCATCGGCAAGCGAAGATGAGCGAACCGAGGAAATCGGCGATCTTCTGTTTGCGGTTACGAATCTCGCGCGGCACATGAAGGTCGATCCGGAAATTGCATTGCGGCGCGCGAATGCCAAGTTCGAACGCCGCTTCCGCTTCATCGAAGCGCGGCTCTCCGAGCAGGGCCGCAGCCCTGCTCAATCGGACCTTGATGAGATGGATGGACTCTGGAATGCGGCGAAAGCCGCCGAGAAAAAGTAGAAGTCTTACTCTTCGGTCGCGAGGCCGAACTTCTTGCGCACCCCGTCGACACGCTCGGCCGGAACACGCACGGTGAGATTGACCGAACCATCGTCGGTATCCACACGATCGAGAACCTCGGTGTATTCATGAAGCCAGTGAAGGCCCTCGCCATTCGCGGCATCAAGGGTCAGATCGAGTATCCGATGTCCGGACGAAAGGCGCTTCTCTATGTCGGCCACCAGGCCGTCGAGCCCCTCCCCCGTCAGTGCCGAAACCGGGATCGGCGCGTTCTTTTCGCGCTTGGCCACTTCGCGCAGGCGCGCCGCTGCGTCTGCGTCCAGCGCATCCATCTTGTTCCAGACCTCGATAAGGCGGTCGCTGTCCGGGTCGACGCCGAGTTCCTGCAGAATACCACGCACGTCGGCCGCCTGCGCTTCGGTATCGCCGTGTGAAATATCGCGTACGTGCAGGAGGATGTCGGCTTCAAGAACCTCTTCGAGCGTCGCACGGAAGGCGGCGATGAGCGTTGTGGGCAGATCGGAAATGAACCCGACCGTGTCCGACAGGATAACGCGCGTGCCGTGCGGAAGGTCGATGGACCGGAGCGTCGGATCGAGCGTCGCAAACAGCATGTCGGCAGCCAGAACCTTGGCCTGTGTCATGCGATTGAAAAGCGTCGACTTTCCAGCGTTCGTGTAACCAACAAGAGCAACGATGGGGTACGGAACCCGCTTGCGGCTCGATCTGTGCAGTCCCCGAGTGCGCTTTACCTGTTCGAGTTCGCGCTCGATCTTGGTGATACGGTCGCCGATGACGCGGCGGTCCGCCTCGATCTGCGTTTCGCCTGGACCTCCGAGAAAGCCGAAGCCGCCACGCTGGCGCTCAAGATGGGTCCACGAACGCACCAAGCGGCTCTTTTGCCAATTCAGATGGGCAAGTTCGACCTGGAGCGTGCCCTCTTTTGTGCGCGCGCGGCGTCCGAAAATTTCAAGGATCAGCCCGGTGCGGTCGAGAACCTTGCAGTTCCACGCCTTCTCGAGATTGCGCTGCTGTACAGGCGACAGCGCCGTATCGACAACGACGAGTTCAGCCCCCTCGACGCGGACCATGCCGGCAAGTTCGTCAACCTTCCCGCTTCCGATATAGGTTGCGGGCCGGATCTGGCTCAGCGGGATGAGACCGGAGCCGACGATCTCAAGTTCGATCGCTTCGGCCAGCCCGACCGCCTCTTCTAGGCGCGCTTGTGGACTGCGCGAAAACGACGACGCCGACCTGTTGTCGCGCAGGTAGGGCACGACCACGACAGCGCGTCCGGACGAGCCTTCGCCCGGCGGGTTGACCGTCGCGTCCTCAGAGCGGGGTTTTGGCTCGCTCAATCGCCCTTCTCATCATCCGTTCCCTCGAACAGGGAGACAGGATGACCAGGCATGATTGTCGAGATCGCGTGCTTATAAACGAGTTGCGAATGACCATCGCGGCGAAGAAGCACGCAAAAGTTGTCAAACCAGGTGACGACACCTTGAAGCTTGACGCCATTCACCAGAAAGATCGTCAGTGGAATTTTATTCTTCCGGACATAATTCAGAAAAGTGTCCTGAAGATTCTGGGCTCGGTCGGCCATATTTTTGTTGTCCTCCGGGTCCGTTCTTTTTTGCAGCCCCGAGCTGGGCTGTCTAGCTGAACGGAGCTTCGCGGGAAAGTCCATTAGACGCAAGCAAGGTCGGTTTCGCAAGCAAATCCAAGCTTTAGATGGCTCGCCATTCGGCTATGAGGTGAAAGCCCTTCCGGAGCGAAGCAACCACTGGACCGGGCTTTCCGTCTCCCACCGGCGCTCCATCGATCCGGATCACAGGGGTCGCAAGGGTCGTCGCCGAAGAAATGAAAGCCTCCATCGCGGACTTTGCTTCGTCGATCGTAAACGGGCGCTCCTCAATCGTGAGGCCCTCCCTACGCGCCAGATCGAAGAGAGTTGTCCGGGTCACGCCGCGGAGGATTCCCGATTCCGCCGGCCGTGTAACGAGCACGCCATTCTGCGTGACGATCCAGGCATTGCTAGAGCCGCCCTCGGTGACATAGCCGTCGCGGTCTATGAACCACGCCTCCCGGGCATCGTTTTCCTTCGCCTGCATCTTGGCGAGAACGTTGGGCAGGAGAGCCGTTGTCTTGATGTCGACGCGTTGCCAGCGGTTTTCCGGCGTTGTAACGACGCCGATACCCTGCTGGGCGGCCGCATCGCCTTTGCTCGCGGGCACATGGCGCGCGATGACGACCAATGTCGGCGCAACGGGCGGATCTGGAAAAACGAACTCGCGACGAGCGATGCCTCGCGTGACCTGCAGATAAACCAGCCCCTCGCGCACGCGATTGCGCCTTAAAACCTCGCTGAGCACGATGCGCAGGCAGGCATCGCTCATGGGACGATCGATCCTCAGCTCATTCAGGGAACGCTCGAGCCGTGCAAGATGCCGAGGCTCATCGATGATACGGCCGGCACGCACCTCACAGACTTCGTAGACGCTGTCGGCGAACTGAAAGCCGCGATCCTCAACGTGAATCTGCGCTTCGCCATAGGGGACATAACGCCCGTTCACATAGACAATACGGCTCACTCTGGGTCCTCGCACGTCAACCGATTTCAAGCGCTTTCAGTTTGCGGTGAAGCGCAGACCGCTCCATGCCGATGAACTCGGCTGTGCGCGAGATGTTGCCGCCAAAGCGGCTGATCTGCGCCATCAGGTACTGACGTTCGAAAACTTCACGCGCTTCACGCAGGGCCATACCCATGAGCTGTTCACCGCCGGCCCCGCTGGGCGTCGGCGGAACCATGGTTCCTATTTCCGAAGGCAGCATGCTGGCCGTGATGAGAGCGTCCGGATCGCCGCCTGCAAGGATCATCAGCCGCTCGATATTGTTACGCAACTGACGGACGTTGCCGGGCCAATCGTGAGACTGAAGAACCGCCAGCGCATCCTCTCCGATGAGACGTTTGGCAAGACCTGTCTGCTGCGAAATCTGATCGAGGAAATAGTCGATCATCTCCGGAATATCTTCGCGCCGCTCGGCAAGCCCCGGTACGCGGATCGGGACGACCGCCAGGCGATGGAAAAGGTCTTCGCGGAAGTTTCCGAGCGCGATCTCCGCCGGCAGATCGCGGCTCGATGAGGAAATGATACGGACGTCGACATTCACCTTGCTGGAGCCGCCGACGCGCGAAAAGCTCTGGTCGACAAGAACGCGCAGGATCTTGTTCTGAGTCTCGCGCGGCATGTCGGCGATCTCATCGATGAAAAGAGAGCCGCCATGGGCCTCTTCAAGCGCGCCGACCGAGCGCCCCCTCCCATTGCCATCCGCCTCGACACCGAAAAGTGCTGTTTCCATGTTTTCCGGTGTGATGGCGGCGGCGTTGAGCGCCACGAAAGGACCGCTTGCTCGTTGCGAAAGCGCATGCAGCGTGCGGGCGACCAGCTCCTTGCCGGCACCGGACGCTCCTGCAATCAGGACGCGGCTGTTGGTCGGAGCGACACGCTCGATCGTTCCGCGGAGCTGGTTCATCACCGAGGATTTGCCGACAAGCCGACTTGCATGTCCCGATTGCTGACGCAGATCGCGCAACTCCCGGCGCATCCGCGACGCCTCAAGCGCCCGGCTGGCCACGAGCACGAGACGGTCCGCCTTGAAGGGCTTTTCGATGAAATCGTAAGCACCTTTCTTGATGGCCGCCACAGCGGTCTCGATATTGCCGTGACCCGAGATCATCACGACCGGAACATCGGGATGCCGTTCTTTGATCGCATCGAGAATCTGCATGCCGTCGAGCTTCGACCCCTGCAGCCAGATGTCGAGGAAGATGAGATGCGGACGGCGCTCCTCGACAGCCGCGATGGCCTGATCGCTGTTGCGCGCCACGCGCGTATTGTATCCTTCGTCCTGAAGGATGCCTGCGACGAGCTCCCGGATATCGGCCTCATCATCGACGATCAGAATGTCAGCACTCATGCGTCAGCTTCCGCCTTCGATTTTTGATCTGTTTTAGGCTCCGCCCCGTGCGGGAACCACAACGTGACCCGCGCTCCCCGTCCACCCAGCGAAACGGCGGGGGCATCCGATAGCTCGATACCGCCACCATGTTCTTCAAGAATTTTCGTGACGATCGCGAGGCCGAGGCCCGTCCCTTTTTCCCGCGTCGTCATATAGGGTTCAAGCAGACGCGACCGGTTTTCTTCCGGAAGGCCGATGCCGTTATCCGTAGCCGTAATAACAACGCGGCCGCGCTCGCCCCGCACTTCGACGGCGATCCGGCCCTCGCCCCGATCCTCATCTTCGACAGCCGCGATGCTTTCGGCCGCGTTTTTCACGATGTTCGTAACGGCTTGCGCCAGCAGCCGCCGATCGAACCGCGCGACGAGAGGCTCTTCCGGAACGACCAGATCGATGGTGATTTCCGGGTTGCCCATGCGCATCATGACAACGGTCTGTTTCACGGTTTCGGAGACGTTTTCCGCTTCGATGACCGGCTTTGGCATGCGCGCGAATGAAGAGAACTCGTCGACCATCCGCTTGATGTCCTCGACCTGGCGCACGATCGTATCCGTGCACTGATCGAATATCTCACGATCTTCGGTGATGTTCTTGCCGTATTTGCGGCGAATGCGTTCGGCCGACAGCTGGATCGGCGTCAGCGGGTTTTTGATTTCATGGGCGATGCGGCGTGCGACATCCGCCCAGGCGGACGTTCTCTGTGCGGAAACGAGTTCCGTAATATCGTCCAGCGTAACGACATAGCCGTGTTCCGGCGCGACGGACTGCTCGCGGGTGACGCGCACATTCACCGTCCGTTCGCGACCTGCCCGCACCAGAGTTGCGGTGCCCTGCACAAGCCGCGTGCGGCCGTTCATGGCTTCATCGAACAGGCTCGCAAATTCAGGCGCCACTTCCAGAAGCGGGCGATGCAGAAGCTGATCCTCGCTCGTCCCGAGAAGCTGGCTCGCCGTCCGGTTCACGAGCGTGATGCGACCGTCGCCCGTGAGACCAACGATACCGGCTGTGACGCCCGCCAGAACCGCCTCGGTGAAGCGGCGGCGTTCGTCGATCTGTTCGCTCGCCTCCAGCAAGGCGTTGCGTTGCGTGCGAAGCTGCGCGGTCATGCGGTTGAACGTCTCGGAAAGACCGCCAAGGTCCCCTTCCCGCTTTCCATGCGGTACTTGCACATACAGGTTGCCGCCGGCGACCTGATCGGCGGCTGCGATGAGACGGCTGATCGGGGAGACAAGGCGGTTCGCGAAGGCAAGCCCGATCCAGATAGCCGCCAGCAGCAAAGTCAGGCCGATAACAAAGTACATGAGGCCGAAGGCGACCTGAACGCCGAACCTTCGCCTGTCGAGCGCAGTATATTCGGCTGCTGCTGCCTCGGTCATGCGCAGATAGTGCGTGGCGCGCGGGTCGACCGACCTGACGACAAACAACCAAAGATCGTCATAGCCGGCGAGCCTGAACACGGCCCCGATGAGGTTCTGGCTGTTGGGGGAGAGGATAGCCGGTTCGGCTTCCGTTGCCTGTTCAAAGGCGTTCGGCGAGGGCATCTGCATTGGCCGCCCGCCATCATTGGCCGCACGCTCGACCACGGTCAGATCGCGCTTTAAAAGATAGGCGGCGTGCATGCCACGTATCGTCGATTGCACTGTAACAAGATCACGGAACCGCGCGCGATCATTGTCGAAAAGTGCGCGCTCCCGGTTGAGGTCGTTCGCCATCGCAAGCGTTTCGGCGCGAATGGTGCGGAGCTGCTCTTCAAGATAAGCGCGCGATACCACCAGCGCGTTGTCGACGATGGCTCGCGCGCGCGTCGAGAACCACTGGTCGAGGCCTCGGTCGAGCGTGACCACAGCAACCGTCGCCAGAAGCAGGGCCGGCGTCATGGCGATGATGCCGAACAGCAGAACGACCTGCTGATGAAGCCGCGCTCCTGCCCGCCGACGCCGCCGCGCCAGGACGAGCGAGCGCGCCTGCCAGATGATGATGGCGAGCAGCAAAACGCCAAAGGCCGCGTTGATGCCCAGCGTCGTGACGACAACATTGTGCGTCGGCGGAACGGGGGTCAGCCCCGACAACACCAGAAAGGTCGTCAGCGTTGCAAGAAGTGCTAAAACGAGCACGACCGCGCCGAAGCGCGATGACCCGACCGGCTTTACCGTCGGCAGATCAGGCTGTGGCCCCGAATTGGCACTGATTGTCTCAACCGCCAAATTTTTTCATCCCAGTCCCGCTGCGCGCCCAGTTCTAACGCTGGTGATGCAGCAACGCGACACTGTTGTCCGAATGTGACAGCTTCGGGGCAGAAAACAGCTTTTACCGGGCGTTGCGGATAACCCTCACGTCGAGATCGCGAATTTTCTTTCGCAAGGTGTTTCGGTTGAGACCCAGAAGTTCGGCAGCGCGGATCTGGTTTCCGCGGGTCGCGGCCAGCGCAGCCCCAAGAAGAGGTTGCTCAATTTCCCGAAGAATGCGGTGGTAGAGGCCAGGAGGCGGAAGCGCTTCTCCGTATTGTGCAAAATAGCCCGCCAGAAACCGCTCCACGGCAGGTGCTATTTCGTCCGATGTGTTTGCGTTGTCGTCCACCCCCGGCACGATCGCTGGTTCTGCAAGCTCGGTGTCGACGATCGCGGCGGTTATCACATCCTGTGGATAGAGTGCCGCGAGACGCCGGATCAGGTTCTCGAGTTCGCGAATATTGCCCGGCCAGCGATATTTTTTCAGCCGGTCGAGAGCGCCGGAGTCGATCTGCTTTGCCGGGAGCCCTTCACGCTCTGCGAGCGCGAAGAAGTGGCGTACAAGATCCGGCACATCCTCGGATCGCTCCCGAAGAGGCGGCAACCGCAGCGGCACGACATTCAGGCGGAAGAACAGATCTTCGCGGAACAGCCCCTGCTGGATGAGGATTTTGAGGTCTTTGTTTGTTGCGGCGACAATACGCACATTCGTCTTGATCGGCGTGCGTCCACCGACCGTCGTATATTCGCCCTGCTGGAGCACACGCAGCAGGCGGGTCTGTGCTTCCATCGGCATGTCGCCGATTTCGTCGAGAAAGAGCGTACCGCCTTCGGCCTGCTCGAAACGACCCGTCGAACGCGCCTGGGCGCCCGTGAAGGCCCCCTTCTCATGTCCAAACAGCTCGGATTCGATCAGGTCGCGCGGAATTGCGGCCATGTTGATGGCGACGAAGGGACCGGTGCGTCGCTTGCCGTAATCGTGCAGCGCGCGCGCAACAAGTTCCTTTCCCGTGCCGGACTCGCCGGTGATCATGACCGTCAGATCGGTCTGCATCAGGCGGGCGAGCACGCGGTAGATGTCCTGCATCGCGGGCGAACGGCCGACGAGCGGAATATTATCCACCTCCTCCGGATGGGCGGTTTCCGCCTGGGCCTTAGGCTCCGTCAGAGCCCGGCCGACGATCGCGATCAATTCCTTCAGATCGAACGGCTTCGGCAGATACTCATACGCGCCGCGCTCGGACGCGCGAATTGCCGTCATGAACGTGTTCTGAGCGCTCATCACGATGATCGGAAGCTCGGGTCGAAATTTCTTGATCCGCGGCAGAAGATCGAAGGCATTCTCGTCGGGCATCACGACATCTGTGATGACGAGATCGCCTTCCCCCTGCGTGACCCAGCGCCAGAGCGTCGCGGCGTTCCCGGCCGTGCGGACTTCATAACCGGCGCGCGACAACGCCTGGTTCAGGACCGTACGGATTGCGGCATCGTCGTCGGCAACAAGAATGCTTCCGTGGGACATCAAGCAATAACTCCGGCATCACCCGGCGCATCACCGGCGAAAATCGGCATAAGGATACGGAACGTCGTGTTCCGGGGCTGTGACTGGCATTCGACGATACCGCCATGGTCGCCGATGATCTTGGCGACGAGCGCAAGGCCAAGCCCCGACCCGGATGGCTTCGTCGTTACGAATGGATCGAAAAGAAGAGGCAAAAGATCCTCGCTTACACCCGGTCCGTTATCGCGGACGCAGATTTCGAGCGGCAAGCTGACCCGCGCCTGAGCACCAGGAACGCTCAACCGCACGCCCGGTCGGAACGCGGTTGTCAGGTGGATTTCGGCCTCTGAAGTGCCGCTGACGGCCTCGGCCGCGTTTTTCACGAGGTTGAGAAATATCTGAACGAGTTGATCGCGATTTGCGAGCACCGGCGGCAATGACGGATCGTAGTCTTCGACGATTTTGATGTCGCGCGCGAACCCCGATTGGGCAAGGCGGCGAACATGTTCGAGAACGACATGAATATTGACAGCTTCGCGCTCGACTGGCCGCTCGTCGGAGAAAATCTCCATGCGATCGACCAGTTTCACAATGCGATCCGTTTCATCGCAGATGAGGCGCGTCAGGGCACGATCATCGTCGGTGGCGGCCGTTTCCAAAAGCTGCGCGGCTCCGCGAATGCCAGACAGAGGATTCTTGATCTCGTGCGCCAGCATGGCAGCGAGCGCCGTGACCGAACGAGCCGCGCCACGATGCGTCAGCTGCCGATTCATCTTGTCGGCAATCGTGCGCTCCTGGAGCATGACGACCAGATGGCCGCGCGCCTCTCCGAGAGGAGCGATATGGATGTCCACCACACGCGATGAGCCGATGCGCGGCGTCCCAAGATCGACCCTGTATTCGTTGACCGGCGCGCCGCGTTCGCGAACCTGTGCAAGCTGAAGAAGCAGCGGCGAACCGAAGGGCACGATGTCTGCGATCGGCAGACGGCGCAGCAATGTGGCGCTCATACGGAAGAAGGTTTCCGCCGACGCATTGACGCCCGTCACACGGTCACGTTCGTCGATTGTCAACACGGGGTGAGGCAGTGCATTGATGACGCCGTCGGGCTCCGAAAAGCCGACCGCTTTTACGTAATTGCTTTCGAGCACACTCACGCTGCGATCCTCCAGGCCAGACGATCATAGATGGCAGCAAGTTTCATCTGCGCGTCCTCGGGAGTTCCGGCCATCAGCACATCGCCCTTGGACGCTCCATCGACCGCGATTCCGGCCGTCCGGAACGCTTCGTCGAGATACCAGCCAAGATGCTTGCGTGCATGGCGCAGACCTGTTTCGCGTCCATACAGGCTGAGAAGGCCGTCATAGTGCTCGCGTGCGATGGCATGCTGGGCGGCCAGACCGGGGCCCTCCTTTCGAGTGCCAGTCTCAAGGAAATGAGCCACTTCGCCGGGAAACCAGGGGCGCCCCTGCGCACCACGACCGATCATGACGCCATCGGCGTTCGATGCCTCGAGCATTCTCGACGCATCCTCTATTTCGTTCAGATCGCCATTGGCCACGACCGGGATCGATACCGCATCCTTCACGGCACGGATGGCATTCCAGTTGGCCTGTCCGGTGAAAAACTGCTCGCGCGTGCGTCCATGAACCGTGACAAGCCGTATACCGGCATTCTCAGCCCGACGTGCAAGTACAGGCGCATTGATCGTATGTTCGTCCCAGCCAAGCCGCATCTTCAGTGTTACAGGAACGGAGACGGCCGCGACGGTCGCCTTGATCAATTCCAGCGCATGGTCCAGGTTCTTCATCAAGGCGGATCCGGAATGACCGCCGACAACCTTTTTGACCGGGCACCCCATATTGATGTCGATGACCCGCGCGCCGGAAGCCTCGGCCACGCGCGCGGCCTCGGCCATCCAGACCGCGTCTCGGCCCGCGAGTTGCACAATATGAGTCCCAACGCCGTCGCCTTCGGCACGAAGACGTGCCTCCTGATCGCCGGTCGCGAGCTCGCGGCAAGCGACCATTTCCGACACGGCAAGGCCCACGCCCAGCCGCACGGCAATGCGACGGAAAACGATGTCCGTTACCCCGGACATGGGGGCCAGAACGACTGAATTCGGTGCCTGTTCCGGGCCTATCGCCAGCGCTTGAGCCGGCGCCTGATACTCACTGGGCAAAATTTAGGCGCTCCCCGATATGCCCATTACCTAAGCAGAAGACACCCGGCCGGGCAAGCTCGAAACAGCAGGGGAGACATGCAGCCGCGCCTCGTCTAGAAGGCGACGCTGCAGGAGAGTTAATTGTCGAAAACAGCTGTCATAATTGTGGCCGCGGGACGCGGCACTCGCGCGGGAGGGCCCGCCGGAAGCCCGGCGAAGCAGTATCGGACGGTGGGCGGAAAGACTGTCCTGTCACGTACTCTCGAGGCATTCTGCTCGCATCCCCGCATCCATGAAATCGTGACCGTCATCCACCCCGATGATGGCGCATTCTATGCTCAGTCGATCCATGGACTCGCGAAGTTGACTGCGCCCGTTCCGGGCGGGGCGACGCGCCAGGAGAGCGTCAGGAACGGTCTTGCCGCTCTCGCCGCGAGCGCTCCCGATGTCGTTCTGATCCACGATGCCGCGCGCCCCTTCGTTCCAGCGGACGTCATCGACCGGGCCATCGTCGCTGCAAGTATCAGCGGGGCCGCCGTTCCTGTCCTCGAAGTGACGGATACCATTGCCTTGATCGACGGCAGCACGCGCGGAGATACGCTGGAGCGTGCCCGGCTGCGCAGCATCCAGACCCCCCAAAGCTTTCGTTACACCGATATCTGCGCCGCCCACGCGAAGGCCGCGGCGGAAGGACGTGACGATTTTACCGATGACGGCGCCGTGGCCTCACACGGTGGCCTGAAAGTGTCTGTCTTCGCAGGAGACCCAGCCAATATGAAACTGACGACGCCTCAGGATTTTGCGAGTTCGGAAGCCCGCCTTCTGGCCTCCCTTCCCGACATTCGCATGGGCACAGGTTTTGACGTTCACGAGTTCGAGCCGGGCGACCATGTAACTCTCGGCGGCGTGCGCATTCCGCACACCAAAAAGCTGAAGGGCCACTCCGACGCAGACGTGGTGCTCCACGCACTGTGCGATGCCATTTTCGGTGCGCTTGGCGACGGCGACATCGGCTCTCACTTTCCGCCCTCGGACATGCAGTGGAAGGGCGCCGAAAGCTCCAAATTCCTTGCTTACGCAGCCGAAAAGGTAAAAGCGCGCGGCGGTATTATCGCCAATGTCGACGTCGCGATCATGAGCGAGGCACCGAAGGTTGGCCCGCACCGGCCGGCAATGCAGAAGACCATTTCCGATGTGCTCTGCATCACGCCGGACCGCGTCGGCATCAAGGCGACGACAATGGAGCGCCTGGGCTTTATCGGACGCGAGGAAGGCATTGCCGCCATTGCAACGGCGACGATCCGCTTGCCAGTCTGACATCTCTATGCGGGAGGATGGTGCAATGCATGAAGCCGATCTCGAATTTACCCGCATCGACAAAAACCTTATCATTGCGGCCTGGGATCTGCTTGAGCTTTGCAAAAGCAAATCCCTGACCGTGGTAACGGCCGAAAGTTGCACGGGCGGGCTCGTCGCTGCGGCACTGACCGATGCCCCCGGCGCGTCGAAAGCCGTGCAAGGAGGCTTTGTCACCTATTCAAACGAGGCGAAGCAGCGATCGCTCGGCGTTCCCAGCGATCTGCTAGAAACATTTGGCGCAGTGAGCGAACAAGTCGCACGAGCAATGGCGGAAGGCGCCCTCGCCCACTCTGCCGCGGACCTGTCGGTTTCCATAACCGGCATTGCGGGGCCGGACGGCGGTAATGACAACAAGCCGGTCGGGCTTGTCCATTTTGCCGCCGCTCGTCGCGGCGGGCCGATCATTCATCGCGAAAAACGCTTCGGCGATGTCGGGCGCGGCCTTATACGCCGGAACGCGGCGATGGAAGCGCTTGCGCTGCTTTCCGAAATCGCTCGCGTTCGCTAGACGCCTATTTCAAATTGCGGCGGAAAGCTCCGAGGATATCGGAATAATCGTCGGTCCACGCGCGCGTGGCTCTCTCGTCATCTATCTTGTTCCAGCCATCGAGTGACGCGAGCGCGCCAAACGCGACCTCGTTCTTTGCGAGGGCAACGACAAGGGAGGTCGCCAGCATACGCGGCCCGTAATCCCCTGTGGGAGGGTCCTGCTTCCACAGCGTCTGCAGACCGAGCTCCCGCGCAAGCGCGCCCACTTCGGGAAGCAGCGCAAGGTGCCGGTTCGAAATGTGCAGAACGAGAACGCCGGTTGGAGTGAGACGCTCGAAATAAAGCTGCAGCGCTTCGCGCGTCATAAGATGAACCGGGATGGCATCAGATGAAAAGGCGTCGATAAGCAAAAGCTCATGCTTGAGATCGTTGTCGGCAAGTGTGATCCGTGCATCGCCAATATGGATCTTCGCGTCCGGGGCACAGGCCGGCAGAAAACGGAAATAGCCCGAGTCCCGCGCGATATGTACGACCTCGGTGTCGATCTCGTAGAAATGCCAGTTTTCACCTTCCTGACGATAGCAGGCAAGAGAACCGCTTCCCAAGCCCACGATCCCGACAGGTGAGAGCCGGACGCTGTTGTTTGCCTCGCGCACCGAACGGATGATCTCCACCATGGGGCTCTGCGTGTGGTAATATGTCAGCGGCTCGGGCCAGCCCGGCTTGGGCACGCCGTTTTCCAGTTGGGCTGCACCATGAAGTGTGGTGCCGTGATAGAGCACGCGGAAGACGCCGGTGCGGTAATCCTGGATCTTGTGCACCCCGAAAAAGCTTCGTGTCATGTACACATTTGCGGATCGGGGCGCGATGACACCACAGACCAGAAGCGCCGACGCCAGCAGCATGGCCGATGCAAGAGGGAAGATGCGGACGAGTAGCAGAGCCGCCGCAATCGGAAGGAAGATCGCCGCCCTGTAGACATCGTCGCGTCCGAGCCCGACCGTCGTGTCGGTTATGAGCGCATAAACAGCAACGAGGCCCGCAACGGCAATGATCGCCAGCGATAGGTAAAGCTGCTGGCGATCGACACGCTCCGTATGCACGAGCGTCAGCGCCGAGAGGACAATAAGAATAGGATATTCAAGGATCGTCGGGAAAATGTAAGGCGCCGCGAGGCCCGCAAATGCGCCGCCTAGGACGCCTCCGAATGACATCCAGAGATAGAATTCAGTCAGGCGATCCGACGCCGGGCGGAAGGCATAGAGCCGTGAATGGGCGACCATGGTGGCGACGAAAAACGCGAAAAGATGAAGGCCGATCAACCAGAGCGTCGGGACGAGGCCGCGCAGCAGCCAGTCCGCAGCCACATAGGCCAGCAAGGCTGGAAGCAGGATGGCGAGGATGTGATAGCGGACAACCGGTTTTTCCCTGAACACAAGAACGAAGGTCAGAAGGAAAAGTGCAAGCGGGACCACCCAGAGGAACGGCGCCGAGGCAATGTCGGTCGAAATGTGCGATGTTACGGCAACAAGCAGAGCTGTCGGCACGAAGGACAGAAAAACCCAGCGTGCTTTCTGGAGGACCGTCGCAGGGGCGGAGGTCGGGCGCTGGACCTCAACATTCTGCGCATTGCGATTTACGTAGAAGCCGATAGCGGCAATCCAGACGGCTAGCACGCAGTAACCGGCCGACCACAGCCACGTCTGATCTGTAAGGCGAAGGGCCGGCTCGATGATAAATGGATAGCCCAGAAGCGCGATGAAGCTTCCGAGGTTCGAAGCACCGTACAGAAAATAGGGATCGTTTCGGCCCGGCGCGTCGGTACGTGCGTACCACGCCTGCAAAAGTGGTGCGTTGGCGGACAGCGCGAAGAACGGCAGACCGACAGAAACCGTGAAAAGCCCAATTAGATAGAAGACCTGACCATCTTCGGGCGGCCTGCCCCAACCTTCGGCAAGGGCGAGAGGCAGCGCAATGAATCCGAGAGCCAGAACTGCGATGTGGATCATCGCGCCAAGACGAGCGCTCGTGTATCGCGCTATGAAATGCGCGTAAGCATAACCGGCCAGCAGCACGCCCTGAAAGAAGACAAGAGCGACCGACCACACACCCGGAGCACCACCGAGCTTCGGCAATACCATTTTCGCGAACATGGGCTGGACGGCAAACAGGAGTGTTGCCGATAGAAAAAGAGCCCCGCCGAAAACAAGAAGAAACGCGCTGCGCTCAGCCCTCACCGGCACCTCTGCCGGAGCATCCGTCGCACTCATCCACCCTCTCCCCCACGGAAACGGCGAACATTGCGCCATCTCTCAATTTGGCGGAGCCTCGGCTAAATGGCGGCGGTTGTAAACAAAATCCGCACGCGCCTCGAAGGCACTCGAGAATTTGAGAAACGCTCGTTCGAAAACTGCGCCCGCCACAAGGCCAATGGCACGACTTTTCATTTGCCAGGCGATGAAGAATTCGACGTCACATGACGTTTCGCTCGCCGGGATGAATAGCCAGCGGTTCACCAGCGACGAAAACGGGCCTGTCACATATTCGACAGAGATACCGAGATTGTTCGGATCGAGCGTCACCCGGCTCGTGAACGTATCGCGGAACACCGCATAGGCGACCGTCATATCGGCGAGAATAACGGTTTTGCCGTCCCGCTCTTCTCGTTTCTTAACGCGAAGATCCTCGCAGAGCGGAACGAAACGTGGATATTTTTCGACATCCGCAACGAGATCGAACATCTCGCGCGCCGAATGCTGGACGCGCCGCTTCGTCGAATGCTGCGGCATGCCCTACTCCGCGGCCTTCGCGGCACGGGCAGCGCGCAGTCTTGCGAAATCCTCCCCAGCGTGGTGCGAGGAGCGCGTCAGCGGACTCGATGAGACCATCAAGAAGCCCTTCGAATAGGCCAAAGCCTCATAGCTCTTGAATTCTTCTGGCGTCACGAAACGCGCGATGGCCTGGTGCTTGCGCGTTGGCTGAAGATACTGACCGATTGTCAGGAAGTCGACGTCGGCGATCCGGAGATCGTCCATCAACTGCATGACCTCATTTCGCTCTTCGCCAAGGCCCGCCATGATGCCGGACTTCGTGAATATCCCCGGATCAAGCTCCTTCACCCGTTGGAGCAGCCGCACCGAGTGGAAATACCGGGCGCCGGGCCTCACTGTCACATACAGCGAAGGCACGGTTTCGAGGTTGTGATTGAACACGTCGGGTTTCGCCGCGACCACCTTTTCAAGCGCGCCGTCCTTACGCAAGAAATCCGGGGTGAGGATTTCAATCGTTGTGGAGGGACTGGACGTCCGGATCGCCGCAATCACATCGGCGAAATGCTGCGCGCCGCCGTCATCGAGATCGTCACGATCGACCGAGGTGATCACCACATGGTGAAGGGCAAGCTTTGCGACGGCGTCCCCCACCCGACGCGGCTCATCGGCATCGACGCCGGGCGTCGGCAATCCGGTGCGGACGTTGCAGAACGAGCACGCGCGCGTGCAGGTATCGCCGAGGATCATGAAGGTCGCGTGTTTTTTCGACCAGCATTCCCCGATGTTCGGGCAGCCCGCCTCCTCGCATACCGTGACGAGCTTGTTGTCGCGGACGATGCTCTCGGTCTCGCGATAGACGGGCGAGCCGGGCGCGCGCACCCGAATCCAGTCAGGCTTCTTGAGAATCTCGGTATCGGGCCGATGCGCCTTTTCGGGGTGGCGGGGCCTCGGATTCTTGGTGAGATCGAGAACGACGGTCATCCGGTCCTTTGCCTGGGAAACAAGCGGCTTGTGACCGTAATATAGGATGATTGTCGCTTGATGAACACCTGCGGCGCATGGCTGCCACACGCCGCAGGAAAAACGGAGGTCAGCTACGCCGACCCCGGATCATGCCCCAGATGAAAAGAAGGACAATCGCGCCGACGGTTGACACCAGAAGGCTGGCCCACCAGCCTGTGTAGGCGATGCCGAATGTCCGGGCGAGCCAGCCACCAAGCAACGCGCCGATAAGGCCGACGATGAGATTGGTTATCAGCCCGTGATCGCGGCTTGTCACTTTTTCGGCGATCCAGCCGGCAAGAATGCCGATGAAGATCGTCGCAATCCAGCCCACACCTTCCATCTTCACTTCCGTGCTCTCGCACGCCTCTGTTTCGGAGACCTAACTCTCCAATCAACGGATTGGATGCAGCAAAGGGGAAAGATTTTGCGGCACCGAGCGTCGCAAATCCTTACATGTTCAGAACGCGCCCGTAAGCGTCGAGCACGCTTTCCTTCATCGTTTCCGACAGCGTCGGATGCGGGAAGATCGTGTGCATCAGTTCTTCCTCGGTCGTCTCGCAGTTCATCGCGACGACGAAGCCCTGAATCAGCTCTGTCACTTCCGCGCCGGAAAGATGGGCGCCCAGAAGCTCGCCCGTCTTGGCATCGAAGATCGTCTTGCAAAGCCCGTCCGGTTCGCCAAGTGCAATGGCCTTGCCGTTTCCGATGAAGGGGAAGCGCCCGATCTTGACCTCACGGCCGAGTTCTTTGGCCTTGGCCTCAGTCAGACCGACAGAGGCGATCTGCGGGTGGCAATAGGTGCAGCCCGGCACCTTGTTCTTGTCGAGGGCGTGAACCTTGAGACCCTTGATCGCCTCCACGCAGGTAACACCCTCGTGCTCGGCCTTGTGCGCCAGCATGGGCGGGCCCGCGACATCTCCGATGGCGTAGATGCCCTTGACGTTGGTGCGACCATAACCGTCCGTAACGACGATACCCTTGTCGGTCTTCACGCCGACGGCCTCCAGGCCGATATTCTCGATATTGCCGACGACACCGACCGCGGAGATCACCTTCTCTGCGGTGATCGTTTCCGTCTTGCCGCCGACATCGATCGTCGCGGTTACAGCATCGGGCTTCTTGTCGAGCTTGGTGACCTTGGCGCCAGTCAGAATCTTGATGCCCTGCTTCTCGAACTGCTTGCGTGCGAAGGCCGCAATTTCGGCGTCCTCGACCGGCAGGACCTGCGGCAGGACTTCGACGATCGTGACATCCGCTCCGAGCGTGCGGTAGAAGCTGGCGAATTCGACGCCGATCGCGCCCGAACCGATGACGAGCAGCGACTTCGGAAAGCTCTCTGGATTCATAGCTTCGAAATACGTCCAGACCTGTTTCTTGTCCGGCTCAAGGCCGGGCAGAACCCGCGGACGCGCGCCAGTGGCGACGATGATGTGCTGCGCCTTGTACGTGCCTTCGCCAAGCGCGCCTTTTGGAGCTTCGACCGCCGGACCGAGCACGCCCTTTGTGGGTGCCGTTACGGCAATCTCGTTAGGCTTTGTGAATTTGGCATCGCCCCAGATTGTCGTGATCTTGTTTTTCTTGAACAGGAACTGCACGCCCGTGTTCATCTGACCGGCAATGCCGCGCGAGCGCTGCACAATCGCCTTCAGATCGAACGCCGGCTTCTCGACGGACAGGCCGTAGTTCTTGGCGTGGTTGAAATACTGGAAGATTTCGGCCGAGCGCAGCAGCGCCTTGGTCGGGATGCAGCCCCAGTTCGAGCAGATACCACCGAGATGTTCACGCTCGACGACGGCTGTCTTGTAGCCAAGCTGAGCGGCCCGGATCGCCGCAACATAACCGCCCGGCCCGCCGCCAATGATGATGATGTCAAACTGATTGTCGGCCATTACATCACCAGCCCGATCGGCTTTTCGATATAACCCTTAAGGGTCTGCATCAGCTCGGCGGAATTTGCCCCATCAAGCACTCGATGATCGCAGGAAATCGTCGCGGTCATCATGGTGGCGACGACGATCTGATCGTTCTTGACGATCGCGCGCTTTTCACTCGCCGCGACGGCGAGAATGGTGGAGTGCGGCGGGTTCACGACAGCCGTGAAGTGCTTCACACCGTACATGCCGAGATTGGAAATCGCGGTCGTTCCGCCCTGATATTCGTGAGGCTTGAGCCTCTTCTCGCGCGCGCGGCGGGCAAGCTCGCCGATTTCCTGGGAAATCTGCGGAAGCGGCTTGTCCTGCGCGTTGCGCAGGATCGGCGTGATCAGCCCGCCGCCGGGGATCGCGACCGCAACACCGATATCGACATTGTGGTGACGCAACATGCCGCCTTCGGTCCAGGACGCGTTGGCCTCCGGGTGCTTCTTCAGCGTTAGCGCGAAGGCCTTGATCATGAAATCGTTGATCGACAGGCGCCACACCGGCTTGCCGTCGTCCTTCGGCGCGTAATTGTTCATTTCCTCGCGCATCTTCACGAGCGCATCGAGTTCGAAGTCGACCGCAAGATAGTAATGCGGAACGACGACCTTCGACTGCTGCATGCGCGATGCGATGGTCTTGCGCATCCCGTCGTGCGGCAGGACATCGTAGGAGCCTGGTTCGAAGAGGGCGCGGATCTGATCGTCCGGCATGAGCGGGAAACCGCCACCGGAAGCCGGTGCCTGACGGGCGGACGATCCCGGCTGCGCGCTCTCGACGTCCTTCTTGACGATGCGCCCGTGCGGACCGGAACCCGCAATGGCCGAGAGATCCAGACCACGCTCCTTGGCAATACGGCGCGCAAGCGGCGAAGCAAAAACTTTCCCGCCGGAGCCGTTGGCCTTTGCGGCAGCAGCAGGCGCAGGTTTCGGAGCTTCCGCCTTGGAAACCTCGGCTTTCGCTTCCTCCTTTGGCGCAGCAGGCTCTTCCTTCTTTGCTTCGGGAGCCGCCGCTTTTTTGGGAGCTGCTTCTGCGGGAGCTGTGCTGGCCGCGCTCGCGTCCTCACCCTCCTCAAGCAGAACCGCAATCGGCTGGTTCACGGCAACATCGCTCGTGCCTTCGGCAACCAGGATCTTGCCGAGCGTGCCTTCGTCAACGGCCTCGACTTCCATCGTGGCCTTGTCGGTCTCGATTTCGGCGATCACATCGCCGGACTTCACTTTGTCGCCTTCCTTCTTCAGCCATTTGACCAGGTTTCCCTGCTCCATGGTGGGCGACAGCGCAGGCATCAGGATGTTGATGGGCACGGCTTGCCTCGGATCAGCGGTAGGTGACGGCTTTCACCGCGTCGATCACTTCAGCGACCGACGGCAGTGCAAGCTTTTCGAGATTGGCGGCGTAAGGCATCGGAACGTCCTTACCCGTCACGCGAAGAACCGGCGCATCGAGGTGGTCGAACGCCTTTTCCATGAGCTGGGAGGCGATCTCCGAACCGACACCGGACTGCGGCCAGCCTTCTTCGACCGTCACGCAGCGATTGGTCTTCTTTACGGATTCGATGATCGTATCGACATCCATCGGGCGGATGGTGCGAAGATCGATGACCTCGGCGTTGATCCCCTGCCCGGCCAGTTCCTCGGCGGCCTTCAACGCGTAGGTCATGCCGATCGAGAACGAGACGATCGTCACATCCGTGCCCGAACGCGCGATTCGTGCCTTGCCGATGGGAAGTACGAAGTCGTCGAGCTTCGGAACCTCAAAATGCTGCCCGTACAGAATCTCGTTCTCAAGGAAGATCACCGGATTGGGATCGCGGATCGCGGCCTTTAGAAGCCCCTTGAAATCAGCTGCCGTGTAGGGCGCGACCACCTTGAGACCGGGCACTTGGCTGTACCAGGCGGCATAGTCCTGGCTGTGCTGCGCCGCAACGCGCGCGGCCGCTCCGTTGGGACCGCGGAAGACAATGGGGCAGCCCATTTGGCCGCCGGACATATAAAGCGTCTTCGCGGCCGAATTGATGATCTGGTCCATGGCCTGCATGCCGAAGTTCCAGGTCATGAACTCCACGATCGGGCGCAGACCGGCGAGCGCCGCACCGATGGCGATGCCGGCAAAGCCATGCTCGGTGATCGGCGTGTCAATGACGCGCTTGGCTCCGAATTCGTCGAGAAGGCCCTGCGAAACCTTGTACGCACCCTGATATTCGGCGACTTCTTCGCCCATCAGGAAGATATCGCCGTCGCGGCGCATTTCCTCGGCCATGGCATCGCGAAGCGCTTCACGGACGGTCTGACGAACCATTTCGGTGCCTTCGGGCACCTCAGGATCAGGCTCGATGGAAGGCTTCGGCGGCGCGGCCACAGCAGACGGCGCGGTGTCCGGTGCAGGCCCTTTCTCCGGCTCGACCGGAGGAGCGTTCTCCTCCGCCCGTTGCTCAGCGGCCGTATCCTCGGACTTTTCCTTATCCTCGGGTTTTTCTGTATCGTCGGCCTTCTCAGGCTTCTTGGGCGCGGGAGCCGCGCTTGCGTCTTCTCCATCCTCGAGAAGCAGGGCAATCGGCGTATTGACGGCGACGTCCTCGGTTCCGTCCTTGATCAGGATCTTGCCGAGAATGCCTTCGTCAACGGCCTCGACTTCCATCGTGGCCTTGTCGGTCTCGATCTCGGCGAGCACGTCGCCAGACTTTACCTTATCGCCTTCGGCTTTGAGCCATTTGGCCAGCTTGCCGGTCTCCATGGTCGGAGAAAGGGCCGGCATCAGAACTTCGATCGGCATGCGAACTGATATCCTGTTCGTGTCGTCAGATCAGAGGTAGACGTCGGTCCAGAGCTCCGACACATCGGGCTCCGGATCGTTGGTCGCAAACTCCGCGGAAGCGTTGACCGTGGCGCGAATGTCCTTGTCGATCTGATTGAGCTCTTCTTCGGTCGACCAGCCATTGTCGAGCAGACGTTTGCGCACCTGTTCGATGGGATCGCGCTCGTCGCGCATCTTCTGGACTTCTTCCTTGGCCCGATACTTTGCCGGATCCGACATCGAATGTCCGCGATAGCGGTACGTCTGCATTTCGATGATGTAGGGGCCCTCGCCAGACCGCGCATGCTCGATGGCACGCAGGGCCGCCGCGCGCACCGCGCGAACGTCCATACCATCGACCTGTTCGCCGGGAATGTCGAAGCTGCGGCCGCGCTGTGAGAAATCCGTCGTCGCCGAGACGCGGTGGGCGGCGGTGCCCATGCCGTAACGATTGTTCTCGATAATGTAGACAACAGGCAGCTTCCAAAGCTTTGCCATGTTGAAGCTTTCGTAGACTTGGCCCTGATTGGCCGCGCCGTCACCGAAATAGGTGAGCGCTACCTGGCCATCGCCGCGATATTTGTTGGCGAAAGCCAGACCGGTGCCGATCGGAACCTGTGCGCCGACAATGCCGTGGCCGCCGAAAAATGCCTTCTCGCGGCTGAACATATGCATGGAGCCGCCCTTGCCGCGCGAATACCCTCCGCTGCGGCCAGTCAGTTCGGCCATGACGCCGTTCGCATCCATGCCGGTGGCCAGCATGTGACCGTGGTCACGGTACGAGGTGACGACCTGATCGCCATCATTCTGCGCCATCTGGACGCCTACGACGACCGCTTCCTGTCCGATATAGAGGTGGCAGAAGCCGCCGATCAGACCCATCCCGTAGAGCTGTCCCGCCTTTTCCTCGAACCTGCGGATCTTGAGCATTTCACGGAGCGCCGTGAAATCCTCGTCCTTGGTGAATTCGGAAAATGTATTCGAGATGCCTGCAGCAGCAGAAACAGGTTTGGCCGATTTGGCCTTGGCAGCAGATGCAGCCATGCAGAGTGAACTCCCTGTGATTGGGCGGTTCGGCCGTTTCGACCGCTTCTATTTTGAGCAGACGTTAGCTCAACGAAGCACCAAAAGCGAGCGACGTCGGGTTCAAGCGGAATGCCTGCGCCATGCTGCAATATCAATCACTTAGATGAATAAGGCGCGGGGGGCTGCTATGCGACAAAAGCATGGCAGTTCGGCGTCACACTGCTCTTGCGGGAAGCAAAACCTGCCCGCCGCCTCAGTGCGACGCCGAATCTTTATCGAAGCCTGTCGAGGCGGGTTGGGGCTTCAAGCGATCCCATGTCACGGGCCTTGGTGTACCAGCGCCGCGCTTCATCGACGTTTGGATTGATGCCGACTGCACCCTTCTGCGCGAGAACGCGCGGATCGTACGTTTCGCCGAGCGCGACGGCCGCCTCGGCGTAGCCTGCTTCGGCTGCTCGCCGGTAGACAGGCCGTGCCGATGCGAAATCTCCGTTCTCGATAAACCGCCGCCCGCGAGCCATCAGCGTCGCAAGCTCGCCCGGCGACAGTTCCGGGACGACAGGCTTTACGGGAGCGGGCTCCGGTTCACTCGTCAGTGCAGCAACCTGTGCCGGAGCCTCCGGAGCCGCCGACACGGGCTGGGAGGGCTCAGGCGTCTCTTCGGGTGCGGCGCTGCTCGCGGCGTCCGGCAACGCAACAGCAATGGGGGCAGGATCGGATGCTGGCTGCGGAGCAGTTACATTGGCTGGCTCGGCAGCTTTTGACTCCGGTGCGGCAGATTCTTTCGGTGTCGCTGGAGCCGGCGCTGGTTGTCTTGTGGCCGGCTGGGGAAGCGCGGCCGAGAAGGTCGCCTGAACAGCATCAATAGCCTTGGTGACGCCCCCGGCGGAATCGCTGCCGCGCCCCGCGACAAGAGTGCCCTCTTGCGGCTGCGTCACGACATAACCGACGAACAGTGCCAAAGCGGTCGCTGCCACGCCGACAATTCCCAGAAAGCGAAGAAGCAGTTTGTTCGAGCCGCCAGCGCGCACGTTCTCAGGAGGTTGCTGGGGCGAGAACATCTGCGCCATCTCGCGATAGCTCGGATTCTCTTCGTCCGAGAAAATGTCGTAATTGCCCGATTTTTGAGGCGGCTGTTCGCGCCCCCATTTCGGGACATAGGGCCGGACATCCTCCGGCGTATTGGAACGAAACGAGCTGTTCATACGCTCCCCCAAACGCTTGTTTTCAAAGGCGCTCGCGTGCGCCTGCATTCAATCTCCGGATCAGTTCTGTTTTGTGCGCTGTTTTCCGTTCTGTCGGGCGTGCCAGGCCATGAAATCGCGGAACAGCGCATCCCGCTCGGCCTGGGTCTTCGGCCCGCCTGCGGAGCTGCTCACAAAGGTTTCGAAGTCTTCGGTCAGGGACTGACGATTGCTGGCTTGGCTGGATACCTGTTTCAGCATCCGCTCGGACACGTCGAGACGAGTCCAACCCGGAACCGTTGCGGCCAGGTTCACGTCGTTCCAGCTCGGATGGTAAGCCGCGTTGTGGAACTTGTCCCAGTTCTGGAACATGCGTTCGACGAAGCGCTCCACGCGCTTGTAGCGATAAGTGTTCTTCGGCCAGTTGTAGACGGCGAGAACCGTCGCAACGCCGATCGTATCCACTGTTTGCCCCGCCTGTATCAGGTTCGGGTAGTGCTCGGACGTCAATTCGCTGAGCGTGTAGTAATCCGCCAGCTTCTCGCTGAACGGAACCGGAAGCAGATGAATCCCGGCGTCGGCCGGAATATCCTTCACGAAACTGAGCGGCTTGCCCGCACAGCGGATCAGCGCGTCCAGCTTGCCCGATTTCAGATCGTTGAAGCCCGTCCGATGATCCTGAAAAACCGGCACGACCTCGATGCCGAGGCGTTCCAGAACGATCTTCGCCGTCAGGCTGGCCGCTGTTCCTTCCGGACCGAAGGAAACGCGCTTTCCGCGCAGATCTTCCAGCGATTTGTACTTTTCGGACGCGAGGAAGTGGAGTTCCGCCATCGGGAACCGCGCCACATAGTGCACGCGGTTCTTGAGATTGCCGAGCCCCCTCTCCTTCTCGAAATATTCGAACACATCCGACTGTGTGAAAGCCGCGTCGACATTTCGGAGGTACAGCAGATCTTCGAGGTTGGAGGTGGCGCCGAAGCCGATGATGGGCAGGATACGAAGATCGTCGCCATCGTTGAGAACGCGGCCAAGTTCGTCCGCAAACCGCATGTTCGTGGTGTCGAGCATGCCGCCGGCAATGCCGACCGTCCACGCGTTTCTCTTTTCCTTGAGATTGACCTCGGCCTGCGTTTCAGACGGGTCTTGCTTGTTCTGGGCGTTTGCCGGCTGAAGGCCGAATGCCATTGCGAGCGCCATTGCGCCGATTACGAGACGTCGCATTTTCCCCCCTAAGGAACTGCGTCTTATAAAAGCAGTGCACATCCGCCAAATTGGCATTGACAGATGCGTGGATGTGTCAGGGGAAAATAGATCGAAGCAAGACTAAATTGCGGCGTAAATCCGACTCGCGGAGACCGTGCAATTGGGTGTTAACCAGATAAAGCCCGGCGCCATAAGATGAATAAGCGTCTAACGTTAGCTCACGACAAAATGATCACTTTTTGTCTCAAAAAGAGGGTTGGCATCGGAACCTAGTCGGGAAGCGAGAGAATCCTGTCGTTGGGATGCATCCAGCTCAGATTTTTCCGTGTCTGCTCTTCCAGGATATCCCGGTCGACCGAGTTCGGCTCGAAACGGGCAACGCGGGCTTCCAGCTTCTTGCGCTCGGTCTCCAGTCCGGTGAGCTCTTCGTTCAAAACAGCTATTTCCGCTTCGAAGGTGCGGTGGGCGCGCAGACCACGATCGCCGTGGACCCCGTGGTAGCCGAAATAGGCGATCAGGGTTCCGATCAGTGCCCAGAGGGCGAGCTGGAGGGATGCGGCGCGGAGTTTTGTCTTGCGGACCATAGTCCGACGCTCGCTGGAAAGGGTTTACCGCAGGTTAAAGGGCGGCAGCAGAACCGAAAAAGCCCGGCCGGAGCCGGGCTTTCATCAGTCATTGTCCGCCAGAATCAGGCGAGCGCCTTGAGCGCGGCCTTGCCGGCGTAGATCGCCTGCGAGCCGAGCTCTTCCTCGATGCGCATGAGCTGGTTGTATTTGGCGGTGCGGTCCGAGCGGGCGAGCGAGCCCGTCTTGATCTGCCCGCAGTTCGTCGCGACCGCGAGATCGGCAATCGTCGAATCCTCCGTCTCGCCCGAGCGGTGGGACATGACGGCCGTGTAGCCCGCGCGATGGGCCATATCGACGGCCGCGAGCGTTTCCGTCAGCGTGCCGATCTGGTTGACCTTGACGAGGATCGAATTGGCCGTGCCCTGCTTGATGCCCTGCGAGAGGCGGGTCACGTTCGTCACGAACAGATCATCGCCCACAAGCTGGACCTTCTTGCCGATGAGATCGGTGACGGCCTTCCAGCCTGCCCAATCGTCCTCGGACATGCCGTCCTCGATGGTGACGATCGGATAATCGGCCGCCAGCTTGGCGAGATATTCGGCCTGTTCCTGCGGGGTGCGGGTGACGCCCTCGCCTTCATAGACGTATTTGCCGTCCTTGAAGAATTCGGTGGCCGCGCAGTCGAGGCCGATGAAGACATCGCCGCCCGGCTTGAAGCCCGCCTTCTCGATGGCGCTCATGATGAAATCGAGCGCGGCGGGAGCCGACGGCAGGTTCGGCGCAAAGCCGCCTTCATCGCCGACATTGGTGTTGTGGCCCGCGGCCTTCAGCGCGCTGCGGAGCGTGTGGAAGATTTCCGAGCCGTAACGGACGGCTTCGCGCAGGCTCGACGCGCCGACCGGAAGAACCATGAATTCCTGGAAGTCGATGGGGTTGTCGGCATGGGCGCCGCCATTGACGATGTTCATCATCGGCACCGGCAGGACGCGAGCCGACGCGCCGCCGACATAGCGGTACAGCGGCAGGCCGGATGCTTCCGCCGCCGCCTTCGCGACCGCGAGCGACACACCGAGAATCGCATTGGCGCCGAGGCGGGATTTGTTCGGCGTGCCGTCGAGATCGATCATGATCTGGTCGATCTTGGCCTGATCTTCAGCGTCGAACCCGCCGAGCGCGTCGTAGATCTCACCGTTGACGGATTCGACCGCGTTTAGGACGCCCTTGCCGAGATAGCGCTTCTTGTCGCCGTCGCGCAGTTCGGACGCTTCATGCGCGCCCGTCGAGGCACCGGAAGGAACGGCGGCGCGGCCCATCGAGCCGTCTTCGAGAACGACATCGACTTCGACCGTCGGATTGCCGCGGCTGTCCAGAATTTCGCGGCCAATGATGTCGACGATGGAAGTCATGTGAGCACTCCGAGCGGATGGTCGTGGAAAGTTGCGCGTTTCTACGCGATGCGGGCAAAGACGCAAAGTCCCTGCCAGCCGTGAAAGGAGGATGACGGGGCTGTTCGTTTCGCGGCGGGCTTCGATCGCGTTCCCCGGACGCAGATCCGGGGTCCGGCGTTGATATGCGCGGCGAAGCCGCTCTGCTTCGTGCGCCTGCGGCGCGCTCTTTGCGCTGGGTCCCGGATCGGCGCTGCGCGGTGCGCCGCTTGTCCGGGACACGGGCATGACGAAACGTCCTCCGGGGGAAGATTGAGATGCGCGAGTCCGAAGACTCGGCGGGCAGTCCGGTCCCCTTTGGAGGGGCGCGCGGGACGCCGGGAGATTGACCGCTCCCGCGGCGGCGTTGGCTGTGGTTTGGTAATGCCAACA
>LNEV01000010.1 GCA_001464335.1 Rhizobiales bacterium Ga0077545
TCGGGGCCCTCCTCGGGGTCTGGCACGCGATGGGGCCAGACGCTCCCTTGGCGGTTGGTTTTCCGCCGGCTTCCACATTCTTCAGCCTCCGTTCCTGCGGGCTACGTCTTCCCGCATTTCCGGCCACCGCACTTCCGATCCACATCACGACGCCTCATGAAGCGCCCTCCGTGATCAGAAGCGGGGATATAGGATCATAATCCTTGTTCCAAGTCAAGGATTATTTTCTCTACACAGCCTCGTCCTGAGCCGAGCCCGCAGGGCTCTTGTCGGAGGATGGCGGCGGCCTCTGAGCTTGCTGCTTATCCTTCGACACGGCTCGTCTTCGACGAGTCCGGCTCAGGATGAGGGGGAATCTGTGAAGCTCTGGCACCCCACCCCGCTCGGCTTTGCCGAGTCGGCCCTCCCCATTCAGGGGAGGGAGACGACCGCCTCGCTTGCTGAATCGGCCTCGGCCTGACAGCGAGCGCCCTCTCCCTCCCCTTCATGGGGAGGGTGGCCTCGCGAAAGCGAGGTCGGGTGGGGTCCCAGCGTCTCGACGAACTGTGTGCTCACTTTAGGTCCGAAAGTGCAGTCCCACGGGAGGGAGAGGCACTGACCGTCGCGGTTATTGCGCGGCCCAAAAGAGATCGAGGATTTCCTGACCGAGGAGGAAGACGGCGATGACGGCCAGGACGACAATGACGTGCCATTTGTATCGGAAGGCCACGCGCGTCTCTCCGGCTAGATCGATTTCGCCAGTCTATCGAAGGCGATGAGGTTTGCGAGCAGCTTTTCCATGTCGCGCAGCGCGATCATGTTTGGGCCGTCGCTGGGGGCCTTGTCGGGGTCGGGATGCGTTTCGATGAAGACGCCCGCAACGCCGACTGCGACTGCCGCGCGGGCAAGGACAGGTACGTATTCACGCTGGCCGCCGGAGGACGTGCCCTGCCCGCCCGGCTGCTGCACCGAATGGGTGGCATCGAAGATGACCGGCGCGCCGGTCTCTTTGAGCACCGGCAGCGCGCGCATGTCGGAGACGAGCGTGTTGTAGCCGAAACTCACGCCGCGTTCGGTGACGAGAACGTTCGGGTTTCCGGCGCCTGTGATCTTCGTAACGACATTCTTCATGTCCCACGGCGCGAGGAACTGGCCCTTCTTGACGTTGACCGCCCGGCCCGTTTTGGCGGCGGCGATGAGAAGATCGGTCTGGCGGCAGAGGAAGGCCGGAATCTGCAGGACATCGACGGCTTCCGCGACCGGCGCGCATTGATCTGCGTCATGGACGTCCGTCAAGACGGGAAGGCCGAGCTTTTCGCGGATTTCGGCGAAGATCGGCAGCGCCGCCTCAAGACCGATGCCGCGCTCGGCATTGGCGGAGGTGCGGTTCGCCTTGTCAAAGCTCGTCTTGAAGACAAGCCCGATGCCGAGCCGCTGTGTGATGTCCTTCAGTGCCGAGGCGACCTCGAAGGCGTGATCGCGGGATTCGAGTTGGCAGGGACCGGCGATCAGCGCGAGCGGAAGATCGTTGCCGAAAGAGACGGAGCCGATAACAACTTGACTCATGTAATTGATCCGAGGGGCCAATCCCCGACAAACTTTATAATGTTATTATCTTCATATGCGCGGACAGAGTCCGGCCGATCATGCTTGGGCAGGAGCTTATCTTCGTCCTTCAGTATCCACCAGATTTCCATTCGAGCGAGTTCGGCCTCTATCCCGGACAAACACAACTGCTCAGCCGCGAGGAGATTTTTTATAATCGCACTTACGGGCACGTAGTGCTCCCAATGAAATATCTTTCTCGCGCGATCTTTCATCCTTGCTTGGTCGCGCCAACGAAAATTGCGAATATCAGGAAGATCCATCCCACATGCCACCCGAACTGCGGCGACCGAAGCGTTTGGCACAATGAATCTTTCTAGATCTCGGATGATCCAATTCAGAGTGTGCCAGTGATGCTCTTGAAGATGAGTCGGTGATAAATGGTACTCAGAAACAATCCGCTCAACTACACGTGCGATGCTGGGTAACGCCTCTTCAAAAGAGACGTATTCAACGCGACGCGCCTTCGGCTTCTTCAAACCAATCTGCTCTGATGCACCGCCGCCTCGATGAACGAGGCGAACAGCGGGTGCGGCTCGAACGGGCGCGATTTCAGCTCCGGGTGGAACTGGACGCCGATAAACCAGGGATGGTCGGAGCGCTCGACGATTTCCGGAAGGATGCCGTCCGGCGACATGCCGCAGAAGCGCAGGCCCTGCTGTTCGAGGCGCGGCACATAGGCCGTATTGACTTCGTAGCGGTGGCGATGGCGCTCGGAAATGTCGGTCTTGCCGTAGATCTCGGCAACCCTTGAGGCGGGCTTCAGAACGGCATCGAACGCGCCGAGACGCATTGTGCCGCCGAGATCGCCGTCCGCCGCGCGCTTTTCGAGCTCGTTGCCGCGCACCCATTCCGTCATCAGACCGACGACCGGCTCGGATGTCGGGCCGAATTCCGTGGAGCTGGCCTTCTCGACGCCGACGAGATTGCGCGTCGCTTCGATGACCGCCATCTGCATGCCGAGGCAGATGCCGAAGTAAGGAATCTGGCGTTCGCGGGCGAATTGCGCCGCGCGAATTTTGCCCTCGACGCCGCGCACGCCGAAGCCGCCGGGGACCAGAATACCGTCGGCATCTTCGAGCAGGGTGACCGGGTCTTCCTTTTCGAAGATCTCGCTCTCGATCCAGTCGAGATTGACCTTCACCTTGTTGGCGATGCCGCCGTGAACCAGCGCCTCGATGAGCGATTTGTACGCATCTTTCAGGCCGGTGTATTTGCCGACGATGGCGATGGTGACTTCGCCTTCGGGGTTCTTCACGCGGTCGACGATTTCGGTCCAGCGGGTGAGATCCGGCTTCTGGGTCGAATCGAGGCCGAAGGCGCGCAGGAGTTCGGTGTCGAGGCCCTGCTCGTGATAGGCGATCGGCACTTCGTAGATCGTCTCGACGTCGCGCGCCTCAATTACGGCTTCGGGACGGACGTTACAAAACAGGCCGAGCTTGCGGCGCTCGTCCGGCGGGATCGAACGGTCGGTGCGGCACAGCAGAATATCGGGCTGGATGCCGATGGAGCGCAGTTCCTTGACGGAATGCTGGGTCGGCTTCGTCTTCAGTTCACCTGCGCTCGGAATGAACGGCAAAAGCGTGAGATGGATATAGACCGAGGAGCCGCGCGGCAGATCGTTGCCGAGCTGGCGGATCGCCTCGAAGAACGGCAGGCCCTCGATGTCGCCGACCGTGCCGCCGATCTCGACGAGGACGAAATCGTATTCGTCGTTGTTCGACAGGACGAAATTCTTGATGGCGTCGGTGACGTGCGGGATGACCTGCACGGTGCCGCCGAGATAATCGCCACGGCGCTCCTTGGCCAGAATCTCCTGATAGATGCGGCCTGTCGTGATGTTGTCCTGCTTGGAGGCAGGAATGCCGGTGAAGCGCTCGTAATGGCCGAGGTCGAGATCGGTCTCCGCGCCGTCGTCGGTCACGAAGACCTCGCCGTGCTGATAGGGGCTCATCGTACCCGGATCGACGTTCAGATAGGGATCGAGCTTGCGCAGGCGGACCTTGTAGCCCCGCGCCTGCAAAAGCGCGCCGAGTGCGGCTGAAGCGAGACCCTTGCCAAGTGAGGAGACCACGCCGCCGGTGATGAAAACATACCGCGTCATGGGCTTAAACCCTTACCTTTCTCGCATTCATTTGACGATAGCCTCGACGCGCGGTCCAGCCGCGCGTCCACAGCATTACTGAGCGGGTGCCGGAGCCGCCGGCTGCGGCGCGCCCGAAATGGGAGCCGAAGGAGCCGCCGGGACAGCGGGAGCCGCGGGGGCGCCCTGCTGTTGCTGCTTCAACGAATCCAGAAGATTGCCGCCCTCGCCCGGCAGCGGAACCGCCGCACCGGGAGGCGCCGCGCGCTGGATGATGGAGGGAGCGACGCGGTTCGTGCCGGCCGTGATCGCCAGGACGATCGAGGTGGCGAAGAACCCGGCCGCGAGCCACGCGGTGGTGGTCGTCAGCGCGTTCGCCTTGCCACGGCCCGTGAGGAAGCCGCCGCCTCCGCCGCCCATGCCAAGGCCGCCGCCTTCAGAGCGCTGGAGGAGGACGACCACGACGAGCGCGATCACGATCATCAGGTGGATGACGATAAGAACGGTATGCATGACGGCCGATATAAGTGAAGTCGCGGCTGATTACACCAGGGCAACGGGAAGCGCCACCCCCGGCGACATCCGCGCGCGAAGAACGATCTGTCAGGCCTTATACACGCCAGCGATGGAAAGGAAATCCACCGCGTTGAGACTTGCACCGCCAACCAGCGCCCCGTTGACGTTCGGCACGGCGAGAAGCTCCGCCGCATTCGAAGGCTTCACCGAGCCGCCATAAAGGATGCGGATGGCGGCTGCCCCCTCGCCCAGCCGGTCCACAAGACTCTGGCGGATGACGGCGTGAACTTCCGCGACATCTTCCACCGTCGGCGTGAGGCCGGTTCCGATGGCCCAGACCGGCTCGTAAGCGATGACGAGATTCGCGGCGGAAGCGCCCTCGGGGAGCGAATCCCTGAGCTGCCAGCCGACGACATCGAGCGTCTGGCCGCCATCGCGTTCCTCCTGCGTCTCGCCGATGCACAGAATCGGCGTGAGCCCGGCGCGCCAGGCGGCCTTTACCTTCGCATTCACGATCTCGTTGGTCTCGCCATGATCCGCGCGCCGTTCGGAATGGCCGAGAATCACGAAACTTGCGCCGAGATCGGCCAGCATTTCGGCGGAAATGTCGCCGGTGTGCGCGCCGTCGGCGTCCGCGGCGCAATCCTGGCCGCCGAGAGCGACGACGCCTTTGGCGGCCACGGTCGCCGCATACAGCAGAGTTGCCGGCGGGAAGATCGCCATCTCGGCGTCACCGGTGGCGCCCGAGGCCACGCCTTCCGCGACCGCGAGGACTTCGCCCAGCGAGGCCTTGAGCCCGTTCATCTTCCAGTTGCCGGCGACAAGCGGGCGTATCATGGGCGATTCCTCCTTTAGTTCCCAGTACTAAGTGACGCTCGGCCATGCGCTGGCAAGCTTCCGGGTGATTTTATCCGGCCTCTATGCTCATGAGCCCGTCTCAGGCTATATGCCCGCAAAACCCATACCGCTCCAAGGCAGGTCCATGCTCAGCTCATTGCGGAAGAAAACCGCCGGCATCGTTATCAAGGTCATTCTTGGCCTCATCATCATCAGCTTCGCGGTCTGGGGTGTGGAAGATGCGTTCCGCATGCGCGGCTCGAACACGGTTGCCAGCGTCGGCGACACGAACATCGGCGTTCAGGCTTTCAGCGACCGCTACAACCGCACCCTCCAGACCATGGCCCAGCAGTTCGGACGTCCGCTCAGCCCGGCCGATGGCCGCTCGCTCGGCATCGACCGCCGCGTGCTCGGCGAAATGATGGCGGAAGCAACACTTCAGGAACAGGCCAAGCGGCTGAGGCTCGGTGTCTCGGAGGCCGCCATCGCCGATGCGATCATGAAGGATGAAAACTTCCGTGGGCCGAACGGACAGTTCGACGCCACGCGCTTCGACATGATCCTGCGTTCGAACAACCTCAACGAGCCGATGTATGTGGACCTCCAGCGCAACATGATGCTGCGCCAGCAGATCCTCAAAGGGCTTGTCGGCGGCGTCGCGGCGCCGCAGACGCTGACGAACGCTGTGTTCCAGCACCAGAGCGAACGCCGCTCCGTGAATTACGTCGTGCTGCCCGGTTCGGACGGCTCCGACATCGCCGCGCCCGACGATCCGACGCTGCAGGCGTTTTTCGAGGAGCGCAAAGGCGCCTTCCGCGCGCCGGAAACGCGCGGCCTTGCCGTTCTTGCCGCGCTTCCGGGGGAACTCGCCGCCAAGGAAACCGTCAGCGAGGAAGACCTTCAGGCGCGCTTCGAGCAGGACAAGGAGCGGCTCGGAACGCCCGAGCGCCGCACGCTGGAACGCATCACCTTCCCGACAATCGCCGATGCCCAGGCAGCTTCCGCCAAGATCAAGGCGGGCACCAGCTTCGAAGACATCGCCGCCGAGCAGAACATTGCGGCGGGCGACATTTCGATGGGCGCCGTGGCGAAAGCCGACATTCTCGACACGAAGATCGCCGATGCGGCGTTTGCGCTCGCGCCGAACGAGATCAGCGACGCCGTCGAGGGCCAGTTCTCGAACGTCATCCTGCGCGTGACGACGATCGAGCCGGCGGTCGTTCCGGATTTTGCCGCCGTGCGGGAAGAACTCCGCAAGGACATCGCCACCCAGCGCGCCGCCGACAAGATCCTCGCGCTGCACGACGCAATCGAGGATGACCGCGCGAGCGGCATGAACCTGACGGAAATCGCGGCGAAGCATGGCCTGAGCGTGCAGACATTCGACGGCGTGGACGCACAGGGACAGATCGGCGCCGACCCGGTCAACGTGCCGGGAGGGCCGACCGTCATCGGGCAGGCTTTCGAGTCGGATGTCGGCGTCGAGAACAATGCCGTGCAGGTTCCGGGCGGCGGTTATGTCTGGTTCGACGTGACCAAGGTCGATACCGCGCGCGACCGCACATTCGATGAGGCGAAGGACGAGGTGCTGAAAGCCTGGCGCCTCGAAGAAGCGCGCAAGCGGCTTGATGCGAAGGCCGAGGAGACGCTGAAAGCGCTGCAGGGCGGCTCGCTCACTCTCGCCGATCTTGCCACGCGCGAAGGCACGCAGGTGCAGACGCTGACCGAGCTCAACCGCACCGGCGGCGCGCTCGGACAAAGCGCGGGCGCGCGCATTTTCGCGACGGCGCGCAACGGCTTCGGCTCGGCCCCCGATTCGGAGGAGGGTCGCGTCGTGTTCCAGCTGGTCGGCATCGACACACCCGAACTCGATCCGGCGAGCGATGCCGCACGGCAATTGTCCGAACGCCTCGCGCAGACGCTCGATAATGACCTTGCGACGCAATATGTGACGCAGCTTCAGAACGATCTCGGCGCGACGATCAACAACCAGACCCTCACGACCGCAATCGGCGGCGTGCAGCAGTAATCCCGCGATGCGCATCAAACCGGAACCCGAGAGCTTTGCGGCCGTCTATGCGGAGGGCAAACCGCAGGTCGTATGGACGACGCTGGTCGCCGACCTCGAAACGCCGGTTTCGGCCTATCTGAAACTCGCGGAAGGACGCCCGAACGCGTTTCTTCTCGAATCCGTCGAGGGCGGCGCGACGCGCGGGCGCTATTCCATGATCGGCCTCAAGCCGGATGTGATGTGGCGGTCCGACGGCCGACAGGCGTTCACCAACCGCCGCGTCGCGACACATGCCGACGCGTTCGAGCCCGAAAGCCTCGATCCTCTTCAGTCGTTACGTGCGCTCTTGAGCGAATCCATGATCGACATGCCGGACGACCTCCCGCCGATGGCGGCGGGCGTGTTCGGCTATCTGTCCTACGACATGGTCCGCCTGATGGAGGATCTGCCGGAGCCGAACCCGGACGTTCTGGGCGTGCCCGATGCGCTGATGATGCGCCCGACCATCATGGTGATCTTCGACGCCGTGAAGGATGAAATCACGATCGTGACGCCGGTGCGTCCGGACGCCGCCCTGAGCGCCGAAGCGGCGCTGATGCGCGCACAGGAGCGGATTTCGGATGTCGTCGATGCCCTCGACAAGCCGCTGACGAAACCGGATGCAGACGCAACCGATCATCCGCTGCCCGAACTCATCTCGAACACGTCGAAAGCCGAGTTCCTCGATATGGTGGCGCAGGCGAAGGAGTATATCGCGGCGGGCGACATCTTTCAGGTCGTGCTGTCGCAGCGCTTCGAGGCGCCGTTCGAGCTTCCGCCCTTCGCGCTCTACCGCGCACTGCGGCGCGTGAACCCGGCGCCGTTTCTCGTCTTCCTCGATTTCGGCGGCTTCCAGATCGTCTGTTCGAGCCCGGAGATTCTGGTGCGGCTGCGCGACGGTGTCGTTACGATCCGCCCGATCGCGGGAACGCGCCCGCGCGGTGCGACGCCCGCGGAGGACCGTGAGCTGGCCGACGATCTTCTCGCCGATCCGAAGGAGCGCGCCGAACACCTGATGCTGCTCGATCTCGGCCGCAACGATGTCGGCCGGGTCGCGGAGATCGGCACGGTTGAGGTAACGGACCAGTTCTTCCTCGAATATTATTCGCATGTGATGCACATCGTCTCGAACGTCGAAGGCAGGATCGCCGACGGGCACGATGCAATCGACGCGCTCGTCGCGGGATTTCCGGCGGGCACGGTGTCCGGCGCTCCCAAGGTTCGGGCGATGGAAATCATCGACGAGCTGGAGAAGGAAAAGCGCGGCGTCTATGCCGGATGCGTCGGTTATTTCGGCGCGAACGGCTCGATGGACACCTGCATCGCGCTTCGGACATCGGTCATCAAGAACGGCCGGATGTACGCACAGGCCGGCGCCGGCATCGTCGCCGATTCGGTTCCCGAGAGCGAAAACCAGGAGTGCCTCAACAAGGCGCGCGCCCAGTTCCGCGCGGCCGAGGAAGCCGTGCGTTTTGCAAGCCAATCCAAACGCGGCCAATAAAGCGCCTGCGCGCCACTTATACGCGAGATTCTGACGTCTTTCGCGCATTTCCTTTTGCCTTGCCGTCCCTGCCGGGCGTTCAATCCGGATCGCTTCCAACACCAACGGAGAAGCGGTCATGGCAAAAGACATCAGGGTGCCGCACAAGCTTGCGGCGGAATTTCTCGGAACGTTCTGGCTGGTTTTCGGGGGCGCGGGCAGCGCGGTTCTGGCCGCCGGGTTTCCTGAACTCGGCATCGGCTTTGCGGGCGTTTCGCTCGCTTTCGGCCTGACGGTCCTCACGGGAGCCTATGCTTTCGGGGCGATTTCGGGAGGCCATTTCAACCCCGCCGTCTCGTTCGGCCTCACTCTGGCCGGACGCCTCCCCGCCCGCGACTTCATCCCTTATGTCATCGCCCAGCTTTTCGGCGCCATCGTCGCGGCAGCCGTGCTTTATGCTGTGGCCAGCGGCAAGCCGGACTTCCTGCCCGGCGGCTTTGCCAGCAACGGTTACGGCCCCCTGTCCCCCGGAGGCTATTCGGTCTGGTCCGCGCTCATCGTCGAGATCGTGCTGACGGCGTTCTTCATCGTCGTCATTCTCGGCACGACCCATTCTCTCGCGCCGACCGGATTTGCGCCGCTCGCCATCGGCCTTTCGCTGACGCTCATCCACCTCGTCTCGATTCCGGTGACGAACACCTCCGTCAATCCGGCGCGCTCGACCGGCGTCGCGTTCTTTGCCGACACGGCGGCCATGCCGCAGCTCTGGCTGTTCTGGGTTGCGCCGCTCATCGGGGCCGGGATCGGAGCCCTGATCTGGACGATCGTACTCGGCCGCGACTGACCTAATCTTCGGCCGCGGCGAGCTGGAAACGCTCGAAGCGGCCGATTTCCTCCTCGATCATCTTCTTCCTCTCGGCGGACTTTCCGCCGATCCAGCTCCATTTTCGGATCTGGAGTTTTTTGTTCTGCCGATCGGTTTTCATGTCGATGGCCGCGACCACTTCATCGCCGATGAGAACCGGCAGCGCGAAATAGCCGAACACGCGCTTGTCGGCCGGTACATATGCCTCGAAGCGATGATCGTAGCCGAAGAACAGCGACAGGCGCTTGCGCTGGATGATCAGCGGATCGAACGGCGACAGGATATGGACAAGCTCATTCTCCTGCCCTCGCCCGCTCTCGAGGGTTTCGGGCCGCAGCCAATGCTCCGTCCTGTCGGCGCCCTCGACGGCGACTGGGACAAGCTCCTTTTTCCGCAGCTTCTTTTCTATCAGCGCGCGGATGGCCGGTTTGCGCCGGGCATCCAGATGGCAAATTGAATCCAGGCTGACCAAGCCCTGAGCCGTCAAAGCACGATTCAGGACGTAATCGCTGATCTGTGCATCGCTCGCCGGGCGTGGCGGCTTGTCCCAGCCGAAATGGCGGTCGAACAGCTCATAGGTTTTCAGCATGCCCTGACGCGCGCTGATCGCCACGAGACCATTGTAGAAGGCGAGTTGAAGCGCGCGCTTTGTCGGTTTGCGGCTTGCCCAGGGGTGATCCTTCTCGACGAGTTCATCGTCATCGACATCGCGGATCGACAAAGGACCGTCTTTGCGAATGCGCGCGAGGGCCTTTTTGAGATCGGCCTGCGTGGCCTCCGACGCGAACCATTTGTCGGGCGTCAGGCGGTGCTGCTTCATCGCCGGCAGAAAGAAGCTGATGTCGCGCGTCGGTACATAGGCGAGCGCGTGCGTCCAGTATTCGAACACCGTCTTGTCGACGCTCTGTGCCCTTCGCAGATCGTCGCGCCGATAATCGGGAATGCGGCTGTAGAGGATGTGGTGATGGCAACGCTCGACGACGTGGATCGTGTCGATCTGCACATAGCCGAGATGTTCGACCGCCGCTTTTGTGCTCTCGGGCCCCGCGCCGAACGGCGTGCGGAGATCGAGCCGCTGCGCATGCATGAACATGCCCCGCGCGTCGGCTTTGGAGATTTCCGGAACGGGTCTGGCAGCTGGGCGTTTCATGATCGCGGTCGAGCAACCTGATCTCGCACAGTTTTCCTGTTCGTTCCAGTCGGTCCGGCGCTGTCTGTCACGAGCACTTGATCGCGCTCAACAAGCTTTGATTGGCAAAGCCCCCGGCGCTTTCGCAGGTTCGCGCCGTCTTCAACAAGCACAAGGTGATTTGATGCGTTTTCTTCCCGTTGCGGTTTGCGGAGTTCTGGCGCTGACATCCGGCGCATGGGCCGAGGAGAAACCGGCCTTTGGAGCACAGCTTGAGGGATTTGAGTATCCGCATGAGCTGAAGCGGCACGACTTCACCTCGCAGCGCGCGAAGCTGTCCATGGGCTATATGGACGTGGCCGCCCAGACACCGAACGGCCGGACAATTGTGCTGCTGCACGGCAAGAACTTCTGCGCGGCAACCTGGGAAGCGAGCATTGCGACGCTGACCAAAGCCGGGTACCGCGTGATCGCGCCCGACCAGATCGGCTTCTGCACATCGACGAAACCCACAAACTACCAATTCAGCTTCCAGCAGCTTGCCGCGAACACGAAGGGCCTGCTCGATTCCCTCGACATCAAACAGGCAGTTGTGATCGGCCATTCCATGGGCGGAATGCTCGCCTCCCGCTATGCGCTGATGTATCCGGACGCGGTGGAGCAACTCGTGCTCGTCAACCCGATCGGCCTTGAGGACTGGCAGGCCAAGGGTGTGCCCTATGCGAGCCTCGACGCCGCATTTGAAGGCGAGAAGAAGACGAGCGCCGAAAGCATCAAGAATTACCAGCTCAAATTCTATTACGACGGAAAGTGGAAGCCGGAATACGACCGCTGGGTGAACATGGCCGCCGGTCTTTACAATGGCCCCGGCGGCGAGATCGTCGCCTGGAACCAGGCGCAGACCTCCGACATGGTCTTTACGCAGCCGGTCATCCACGAATTCCCGAACATCAAGGCGAAGACGCTGCTGATCATCGGCGGCAAGGACCGCACGGCGCCGGGCGCGAACCGGGCGCCGGCAGAGCTTGCGAAGGCGCTCGGCAACTATCCGGAGCTCGGAAGGCTGACGGCAAAGGCGATCCCGAGTTCGGAGCTGGTGGAGCTTCCGGAGCTCGGCCACTCGCCTCAGGTCGAGGCCCCCGAGCAGTTCCACGACGTGCTGCTGAAGGGCATCGCAGCGGCAAAGTAACGACACGGACATCCGGCGGGAACGTCCCGCCGGGTGCTTCCGACGATCAGAACATGCTGAACAGAAGGCCGCCGAAGGCCGAAATCCCGAGCACGGTGAGCACGCCTGCATTGAACCGGAACAGCAGAACCATGCCGAGCGCGACGAGAAGAACGGCGCGCCAGTCCATGCTGTCCGGAACCGGAAGCATGGGGCCGATCTCCCCGATGCGGAAGGTCTCCCGGAAGACGACGTGAAGCGCGAACCACAGTGCGAGATTTGCGATGACGCCGACAACCGCCGCCGTAATGGCCGTCATGGCAGCCGAGGCCGCCGCATGGCCGCGCAGCTTTTCCATGTAGGGCGCGCCGAGGAAGATCCAGAAGAAGCAGGGCGCGAACGTGACCCAGAGTGTCACCAGCGAGCCGACGATTCCCGCCACCACCGGGTCAAGCGCGCCGGGCGCACGGAACGCGGCGAGGAAGCCGATGAACTGAAGGACGAGGATCAGCGGTCCGGGTGTCGTTTCCGCGAGGCCGAGGCCGTCGATCATTTCCTGCGGTGATACCCAGCCATAAGTCTGGACGGCGGCCTGTGCCACATAGGAAAGCACAGCATAGGCGCCGCCGAAGGTGACGACCGACATGGTGGTGAAGAAAACCGCAATCTGCGACCAGACAGTCGCCGGCATCAGCAGCCAGAGCAGCAGAACCGGGCCGAGCCACAGCGGAATCCAGATCAGAAGTGTGCGGACAACGCGGCCTGCGCTCGGCTCCGTATGTGCAAGCTCGCCGCGCGCGTGCATGAGATCCACGAGGCCCGGCGGGCCGGCCGTCTGGGCGCCCTTTTTGCCGGAGAGGCTGAAAATATCCGGCCACACACGGCTGCCGACCCAGCCGAAGACGCCCGCTGCGAGAATAATGAGCGGGAACGGCACGTTGAAGATGTAGATCGCGACGAAGGCACACGCCGCGAGCGCGATCATGACGCCGTTTTTCAGCGACCGGCGGGCAATGCGAAGAAGCGCCTGAAGCACGATGCCGACGACGGCGGCCTTGATGCCGAAGAAGACGGCGTTCAGCACCGGCATGTCGGAATAGACCGCATAGATCGCGCTGAGCCCGAGCATGACCAGCGCGCCGGGCAGAACGAACAGCAGCCCCGCGATGAGGCCGCCGAGCGTGCGGTGCATCAGCCAGCCGAGATAGACCGCCAGCTGCTGCGCTTCGGGGCCCGGCAGCAGCATGCAATAGTTCAACGCGTGCAGAAACCGCTCTTCCCCGACCCACCGTTTTTCCTCGACGACGATGCGGTGCATCAAGGCGATCTGCCCGGCGGGGCCGCCGAAGCTGAGAAGGCCGATGCGCGCCCAGGTCAAAGTCGCCTCGGCAAGGCTTGGGAGAGCGGGCGAGGTATCTTCAGGCGTCTGGGAAGACATGGTGGCGGTCATCGGAAAAAGGGTAGATCAGCGCCTTGCGACAGGCCCATGACAGAGCTTATTCGCACAGACGTGGCAAGTGCCCTTCTCCTCTGCTATTTACCCGCCATGACCCGCGTCACATTGATCGACAATTACGACAGCTTCACCTTCAACGTGCTCCACGCCATCGGGCGGCTCGGGGCCGAGGTGACGGTCGTGCGCAACGACAAGACCACGGTGGAGGAAGTTCTGGCCTCGAAGCCGGACGCCATCGTGATCTCGCCCGGCCCCTGCACGCCGAAAGAGGCCGGAATTTCCTGCGAGCTGATCGAAAAGGCGGGCGCCGACGTGCCGATCTTCGGCATCTGCCTCGGCATGCAGGCCATGGGCGATGTGTTCGGCGGCGATGTCGTGCGTGCGCCGGTGCCGGTCCACGGCAAGGTGAACACGATCAAGCACGGGGGTTTGAGCGTTTTCCGCGGCATCAACGAGCCCATCGCGGCGACGCGCTATCACTCGCTCGTGGTGGATCGTGCCACCCTGCCCGCCGACCTCGAAATCACGGCCGAGACCGAAGACGGGCTCATCATGGGCCTGCAGCACCGGACGAAACCCATTCACGGCGTGCAATTCCACCCGGAAAGCATCGCCTCGCAGCATGGCTCAACAATTTTCGCGAACTTCCTGAAGATCGCGGACGAATGGAAGAAAAAGCGGGCAGCCTGATCCCATGGAACGTTTCCGTCCGTTCATAGGCCGTGTTTCGACCGGCAAGCCGCTCTCGCGCGACGAAGCCGTCGAGGCGTTCGACATCATCATGTCCGGCGAGGCGACGCCCGCGCAGATCGGAGCGTTCCTGATGGCGCTGCGCGTGCGCGGCGAGACGGTGGACGAGATTGCGGGCGCGGTGTCGGTGATGCGCGCCAAGATGGCGACCGTCGATGCGCCTGCGGACGCAATCGATGTCGTCGGCACCGGCGGCGATGGCGCGGGCTCCTACAACATCTCGACCTGTGCGAGTTTCATCGTGGCGGGCGCCGGTGTGACCGTCGCCAAGCATGGCAATCGCGCGCTGTCCTCCAAATCCGGAGCGGCGGACGTGCTGACCGCGCTCGGCGTGAAGATCGACATTCCGCCGGAGAAGATTTCCGAATGCATCTACGAGGCCGGAATCGGCTTCATGTTCGCGCCGAACCATCATTCGGCGATGAAGCATGTCGGGCCGGTGCGCGTGGAGCTCGGCATGCGCACGATCTTCAACATCCTCGGCCCGCTTTCGAACCCGGCCGGCGTCAAACGGATGATGGTCGGCGTTTTCGCGGAAAGCTGGGTGAAGCCGATCGCCGATGCGCTTGCGGCGCTCGGGACCGAGCACGCCTGGGTCGTCCACGGCTCCGACGGCCTCGACGAGATCACCGGCACCGGCAAGACCTTCGCCGCCGAAGTGAAGGACGGCACGGTGCGCCTGTTCGACATTCACCCCGAGGAACTCGGCCTCATCTGCTGCACGGCCGAAGACCTGAAGGGCGGCGACGGCGCCTACAATGCCGCCGCGCTGCGGGAGGTGCTTGCCGGGGCGCAGAACGCCTACCGGGACGTGTCGGTGCTGAACGCTGCCGCCGGGCTGATCGTGGCCGGAAAGGCCCGGACTCTCGACGAGGGCGTGGTTCTGGCGGGAGCCAGCATCGACAGCGGCGCGGCCATGCGGCGTCTTGAAAAGCTGGCCCAAGTCTCGAATTCCTGACCTCGTCCTGAGCGGGGTACGGCTTCCGCTTCGGAGCGGAAATCGCTACAAGCCGTGGCATGTCCGACATTCTGGCGAAAATCGAAACTTACAAGCGCGTCGAGATCGCTGCGGCGAAAGAGGCCAAGCCTTTTGCGGAGCTTGAAAAAGAGGCGCGGAACGCGCCTGCCGTTCGCCCCTTTGCCAAAGCGCTCGAGCGCAAGATTGCCGCTGGAGGCACGGCCCTCATCGCCGAGGTGAAGAAGGCCAGTCCGTCCAAGGGGCTGATCCGGCCGGACTTCGACCCGCCGTCCCTCGCAAAAGCCTATGAAGCGGGCGGTGCGGCGTGCCTGTCGGTTCTGACCGATGGACCGAGCTTTCAGGGCGCTCCGGAATTTCTGACGCTCGCCCGGGCGGCGACCGGACTTCCAGCCCTTCGCAAGGATTTCCTGTACGAGCCCTATCAGGTGGCTGAGGCGCGGGCCTGGGGCGCCGATTGCATCCTCATCATTCTGGCGGGCGTGACCGACGCGGAAGCGCGCGATCTCGGGCGTGCGGCGAAGGACTGGGATCTCGACGTTCTTGCCGAAGTGCACAACGAAGCCGAACTCGACCGCGCGCTCGAACTCGATGCGCGCATGATCGGCATCAACAACCGCGATCTTCGCACCTTCGAGGTTTCGCTTTCCGTGACCGAACGCCTTGCGCCGCGCGTGCCGAGAGACCGGATCATCGTCGGCGAGAGCGGCATCTTCACGCCGCATGATGTGGCGCGGCTGGCAGCGGTCGGGGCCCGCTCGATCCTCGTCGGCGAAAGCCTGATGCGGCAGGACGATGTTGCCACTGCGACGCGTGCCCTGCTCGCCCCGGCTGCGGCGGCGACCGAGTGATGGCCAAGCTCTCGCACATCACCGAAACCGGCGAAGCGCACATGGTCGATGTCTCGGGCAAGACCGAGACCGAGCGCGAGGCGCGCGCCGAAGGCCAGGTCGTCATGGCGCCGGAAACGCTGGAACTGATATTGAGCGGCAACGCCAAGAAAGGCGATGTGATCGGAACCGCGCGCATTGCCGGGATCATGGCCGCGAAGAAGACGTCCGACCTCATTCCCCTCTGCCATCCGCTGATGCTCGCCAAGGTGACGCTCGACATCGAGCCGGATGCGTCGCTGCCGGGCCTTCGAATTGTCTGCACAGCGAAGCTGACGGGGCAGACCGGCGTCGAGATGGAGGCGCTGACGGGCGTCAGCATTGCCTGCCTCACCATTTACGACATGGCCAAGGCCGCCGACCGGGGCATGCGGATCGAGAACATCCGCCTTCTGGCAAAATCAGGCGGACGCAGCGGCGATTGGAACGCGGATTGATGGAACAGCCCAAGCTTTCGGTTTCAGATGCGCTCGAGCTGATCCTCGATGGAGCCGCGCGTCTGGGTGAGGAAACGGTCGAGCTGGCCGATGCGTATGGGCGCATACTCGCCGAGCCGATCATCGCGCGCCGCACGCAGCCGCCTTTCGAATCTTCTGCGATGGACGGCTATGCCGTGCGTGCGGACGATGCCGTGGAAGGCGCCAGCCTGAGCGTGATCGGAGAGGCCGCGGCCGGACATCTCTTCGATGGGCAGGTCGCTGCGGGACAGGCGGTGCGCATCTTCACTGGCGGTGCTGTTCCTTCGGGCGCGGACAGCGTGCTCATTCAGGAAAACACCGAGCGCACGGGCGACAGCGTCCGCGTGACCGTGGCGGTGAACAAGGGCCAACATGTGCGCTCGGCCGGGGTCGACTATCGCGATGGCGACCTGCTGGTGCCGGAAGGCGCGCGCTTTTCGCCCCGCAGCCTCGCGCTGGCGGCGGCCAGCGGGCGCCGCGACCTGAAGGTCGCGAAGCGGCCACGCGTCGCCATCGTCGCGACGGGCGACGAACTCGTGCCGCCCGGCATCGAACCGGGGCCGGGCCAGATCACAGCGTCCAACAATGCGATGCTGTCCGCGCTCGTGATTGCGTGCGGCGGTGTGCCGGTCGATCTCGGCCTCGTCGCGGACACGCTCGACGACACGCAGTTGGCGGTGAAGAAGGCGCAGGATCTCGGCGCCGATCTTCTGGTGACAAGCGGCGGCGCGTCGGTCGGCGAGCATGATCTCGTCCAGAAGGCGCTGGTCAATGAAGGGCTGAAGCTGGATTTCTGGCGCATCGCCATGCGGCCGGGGCGGCCGATCATGTCCGGACGTCTTGGCGCGATGCGTTTCATCGGGCTGCCGGGGAACCCGGTGTCCGCCTACACCGGCGGCATTCTGTTTCTTGTTCCGCTGCTGCGTGCACTTCAGGGCTGCGCCGAAATTCATCACCGGCTGGACCATGCCGTCCTTGCAACGGATCTTCCGGCCAATGACTGGCGCGCGGATCATCTGCGCGCGCGCCTGACCCTGCGGGACGGCGAACCGCCGCTCGCAACGCCGTTCGCCCGTCAGGATTCCTCGATGATGCGCGTTCTGGCGGAAGCCGATTGCCTGATCGTGCGGCCTGCCGAGGACGTTGCGAAGAAAGCCGGCGAGACCTGCCGGATTATCCGGCTCGCACCGAACCTGTAGCAAACGCCGCCGCGTATTCGCGGATGATGGCGGAGGGATCGCGCGCGCGCATGACCGTGCCCATCACCGCGATGCCATGAGCCCCGGCCTCGATGCAGGCATGGGCCGAACGCGGCGTGACGCCGCCGAGCGCATAAACGGGAATGCCGAACTGCGCGGCCCGATGAATGCTTTCGAGGCCAAGCGGCGGGCCGTATCCCGGCTTGCTTTCGCTCGGGAAAATCGGGCTCAGCGTGACATAATCCGCCCCCGCCTCCTTTGCCGCCTCGACCTCGGCGATGCGATGCGCGGACACACCGATCCAGGCGTCCGGCAGTTTCCTGCGGGCTTCAGCCACGTCCGCGATCCGTTGCAGATGCACGCCGTCGGCGTTCATCTCGGAGGCGAGCTGCGGATCGGCGCTGACGGACATATGGCTGCCGCAACGCTTGGTGATCTCGCGCAGACGCAGCGCCAGAGTTCGCCGCTCAAGCGGCTGAAGATCACGCTCGCGAACGAGAATCCACGCGCATCCCGCTTCCGTACAAAGATCTTTCACGACATCGTCGAGAAGACCCTGGACCTGCGTGCGGTCTGTAATGACGATGATGCGCGGGAGGCCGCTCATGAGCCGACAAGGCCAAGCTGCGGGCTCGACGGCTCAGCGCGGCCACGGCGGGGAATGCGCCCGGCGACATAGGCAAGACGCCCGGCATCGACCGCGTGGCCCATTGCGGCGGCCATGCGAACCGGATCGGCCGCCTTCGCAACAGCGGTGTTCAGCAGAACCGCCGATGCGCCAAGCTCCATCGCGATGACCGCGTCGGAGGCGGTGCCGATGCCGGCATCCACCACGACCGGAACCGGCGACCGCTTGCAGATGAGTTCGATATTGGCCGGATTGGCGACGCCCATGCCCGACCCGATGAGCGAACCCATCGGCATGACGGCGGCGGCGCCCATATCGGCAAGACGCTGGCAGACCACGGGATCGTCGTTACAATATGGCAGGACGGTGAAACCGCGCGAAATCAGCTCTTCCGTTGCCTTCAGAAGTTCCTGAACGTCGGGATAAAGCGTTTCGCGATCGCCGATCACTTCGAGCTTGATCCAGTTGGTTTCGAGTGCCTCGCGGGCAAGCTCGGCCGTCAGCACGGCATCGCGCGCGGTTTCGCAGCCCGCCGTGTTCGGAAGGAATTTGTAGTCCTTCAGCAGCTTCACCGTGTCGAAGCCCTGCCCCGCCAGAGAAACGCGGCGAATGGACATCGTCACCATTTCGGCGCGGCTCGCCTTGACGCTGTCGAGCAGCACTTTCTGGTTCGGATAACCCGCCGTGCCGATCCACAGGCGGGACGTGAAGCTCTCGCCGGCCACGACCAGCGGATCGTCAAAGATCGTCATATCCGTCATGTCTATCAACCTCCCGGCAACGCGCGGACAATCTCCACGCGGTCGCCTTTGGAAATGCGCGCATCCTGCCACTCGGAGCGCGGGACCACCTGCCCGTTCAGCGCAACAGCGATGCCGCGCCGGGTGTGGCCCTCCTCAAGTTCCTCGTTCAGAAGCTCGGCCACATTCGCCGCCTGGCTGGTGCGCGCCTCGCCGTTGACCGTCAGTTCCATGTTCTCAAAGCCCATGCGTCATGCGGTCCGAATTCTTGCGGAACCGCTGAAGGGTGAAACTCGTCTCAGGGCCGTCCATACGGCCCTTCAGGATCAGATCCGATATGGCGCGTGCCGTCACCGGAGCAAGCAGAATGCCATTGCGGTGATGGCCCGTCGCGACGATGAGACCATCCACGCCAATCTCGCCGAAGATCGGCGCATCGTCGAGCGAGGTGGGGCGGAAGCCGGTCCAGATTTCGTCGATGGCCAGTTCCTCGATCGACGGCAGGACACGCCGCGCCGCTTCCAGAAGGGCAAAGATGCCGCCCGCCGTGTTGGCGGCGTCGAAGCCGCGTTCCTCGACGCTTGCGCCGATGATGAGACGGCCATCGCCTTTCGGGGCCATATGAATCTGCTCGGTCCATACGATGTGCGTCAGCGCCGGATCGCGCTTGTCCATGCGAACAGCAAGCGACTGGCCCTTGAGCGGCCGCACCGGAAGCTCGAAACCGGGCACAAGCTGCGGAGACCACGCACCGGCTGCAAGCACGACCGTCTGAGCCGAGAAAACGCCCGCCTCCGTAACAACGCCCGAGACCCGGCCGCTGCTGCGTTCAAGAGACGTCACCGGCGTGTTCTCGAAAATCTGCCCGCCCGCCTTGCGGAACACGGCGGCAAGCGCTGCCGCAACGCGGCGCGCATCGACCTGATGGTCCTGCTTGCAGAAAATGGCGCCCGAAACGCTCGGCCGCAAAGCCGGTTCGCGCTCGCGTGCGACGCTGCCCGACAGCCATTCGGATGTGAGGCCGAGGCGCGTGAGAAGATCTTGGCGGAAGCGCAGGCGGTCCACCTCGTCGCGCGACAAAGCGACGATCATCGTGCCGTGATCGCGGTAATCGACGGTGAGTCCCGATTCTGCCTCAAGCTCCCTCGCGAAGCCGTGCCAAAGCTCCTGGCTTGCGAGTGTCAGGGGGACGAGATCGTCTTCCGCGGGCTCGACTTCGACATTCGCCGCCAGCATGCCCGACGCGGCGCGCGTTGCGCCCGAGCCGATGGTGTCGCGCTCGAAAATGGCGACGGACTTGCCCGCCTGCAAAAGCTTCCAGCCAATGGAAAGGCCGATAATGCCGCCGCCGATAATGGCGACATCCGCACGGCCTTCCGCCGTTCGATGACGTTCGAGATCGATGATTTTATCCACGTGTCACGCTCCCTTCGCTGGCATAACCCAGATCAGGTTCGTCGGGTCTATTCTCAGCCGCCTGCGCGGCACCCCGGCGTTACCATCAGCAGATAATCCCAGCCTTGAGCAGGCGCAAGGCTTTGAGGGCCCATTTCAGCCCAGCGGCTTGCCGCGCCGGGCCGCCAGCCACAGCGCCCCTTGGCGGCGCCATTGCGGCACCTCGATGGGGGTGCGGAACGGGTTGTAGCCGTGCCGCTCCATGCGCCTGAGATAGGGTTCGCACAACGTCACCGGCAGGAATGCGGGTCTGGCTTCGGGCTTGATCTGCCCGCCCGCCGCCCGCGCCAGGGCAAGATGCTCGCGCGCATAGGCCCTCATCTCGCGCATCACGGCATAGACGGCCGGGCTGGCACGCCCTGCCAGAATGTCGTCTCTCTTTGCGCCATTGCGGGCCAGCACCGACACTGGCAAAAAGACCTGCCCACGCTGGGCGTGGAACGGCATCGCGCGCAAAAGGCCGGTCACGGCATAGGCCACCCCGGCATGGCCCGCCGCCTCCGCCCCGCCCGGCTCCCCACCGTCGGCCAGCACGATGGAAGCAAGCCGGATGAGCGCCGACGCCGTATCCCCCGCATACCCTTCGAGGTCTTCTTCCGCGGGCATGGGATCGTCGTAGACGTCGAACACCCGCGCATCGACCATGCGGACGAACGCATTGACCGGCAGGCGGTAGCGCGCGATGGCGGCCAGCAACGCGCCCGCAACGGGATGGGCGCTTGCTTCCTCCCGGCGCTGGCCTTCGACGACCTCGCGCCACCAGGTGAGACGGATTTCGCCCGGAAGCGGCTCGGAAATGCTGTCCCGCACGCGGGCAATCTCGGAATTGAAGGCGTAGAGCGCAAACAGCGCCGGGCGATGCTCGGCGGGAGCGAACAGGGTCGAGAAGTAGCGGTCAGGATCCTGCTCGCGGACAAGACGCTCGCAGAAGGCGCCGGTGTCCATCATGAGGAGGTGTCCGTCATCAGGGATTCTCGACCGCGATCAGCGCCGCGGCAACCTTGCGGCGATCGCTGAACAGAGCGTTGTAGGTGCGCGCAGCCGGGCCGGTCGCCATGACATCGAAGCGCAGGCCGGCTTCGCGCAGGAACTGCAGAAGCGCCGGATCGAGATGGACGTGGGTTTCGCCCGTTCCGATCAGAAAGACTTCAATATTGGCCGCTTCCTCGACAACCTTCGCAAGGCTTTCGGCGGTGATATCGGCGGGGGTTGCCGCTCCCCATTCCCAGATACCGCTCGGCAGGCAAAGGATCGAGCCCTTGTGCGACATGTCCGCAAACCGGAAACCGCCATTGCCGTAGGCGTCGAGTTGCGCCTCTCCGGGGAAATGGGCGGTGTCGCGGGGCTCGGCCATGACCTCAGGGCCGTGACGGAGCCGCGCTCGCTGCCGTCTGCGCCGCGCTCTGGCGCAGGCCGAGATAGATGAGCGACGGTGAGGACACGAAGATGGCCGAATAGGTGCAGATGACGATGCCGATCAGCATCACGACCGCAAAGCCCTGAATCGCCTCGCCGCCGAACAGGACGAGCGCAAGGAGCGACAGGAAGGTCGTCATGAAGGTGATGGCCGTGCGCGACATCGTCGTGTTGATCGACAGATCGAGCAGTTCGACGTCGGGCATGGTCTTGTAGCGGCGCAGCAATTCGCGCGTGCGGTCGAACACGACGACGGTTTCGTTCAACGAATAGCCGACGATCGTCAGGATCGCGGCGATCGAAGTCATGTTGAACTCAAGCTGCGTGACGATGAAGAAACCGCAGGTGAGCAGGACGTCGTGCAACGTGCCGATGAGCGCGCCCATGGCCAGATTGCGCTCGAACCGGAACCACAGATAGGCAAGCACGGCGAGCAGCGAAATGACAACGCCGACGGTTCCGGCCTGCACCAGCTCTCCCGACACGCGCGGACCGACCGTCTCGACGCGGCGGAAATCATAGGCCGCAGAGAACGCATCGCGCGCTTTCTGCACGACATTGCTCTGGGCCTGCTCGCCGCCCTCCTGGATCGGGAAGCGTATGGACAGCTCACCCTGATTGCCGAACTCCTGCACTTCGACCTCGCCAAAGCCGAGGCCGGTGGCCTGTTCGCGAACGGCCGCGGCATCCGCATCGCCCGATTTCACCTGCAGCTCGATCATCGTGCCGCCACGGAAGTCGATGCCGTAATTCAGCCCATGCGTGAAGAACAGGCCGACGATGAGCAGAGACACAACGGCCGACAGCGGGAACGTGAAATGCCGCCAGCGCATGAAGCGGAATTTTGAATTCTCCGGCCAAAGTCTCAGAAGCTTCATATCACTCGCCTCAGAACGGCAGGGTCTTGGCCCGCGTCCAGCGGTACCAGAGCGCAATCATCATGCGCGTCATGGTGACGGCCGTAATGACGGTGGTCAGAATGCCAAGAATGAAGACAACCGCGAAGCCCTTCACAGGCCCCGAGCCCATCAGGAACAGAATGACGGCCGCGATGCCCATCGTGGAGTTGGAATCGATGATCGTCGCGAAGGCGCGGTCGAAGCCGGCCTGAATGGCCGACACGATCGAGCGCCCGCCGTGAAACTCTTCGCGTATTCGCTCATAGATGAGGACGTTGGAGTCCACGGCCGTCCCGATGGTCAGGACGATGCCCGCGATGCCGGGCAGCGTCATGGTCGCGCCGAGGAGCGACATGATGCCGAGAATGAGACCGACATGGACGATCAGCGCGATGTTCGCGATGAAGCCGAACACACCATAGGTCGCGAACATGAAGACGACGACGAAGATCGCCGCATAGATCGTCGCTTTGGTGCCGGCTTCGATCGAATCCTGCCCGAGGCCGGGTCCGACCGTGCGTTCCTCAACGACGGTGAGCGGTGCGGGCAACGCACCGGCACGCAGCAGAATCGCAAGGTTGTTGGCCGATTCGACCGTAAACGAACCCGAGATCTGGCCCGACCCGCCCGTAATAGGCTCGTTGATGCGCGGCGCGGAAATCACCTTGTTGTCGAGGATGATGGCGAAAGGACGCCCGACATTCTGTGTGGTCGCGGTCGCGAAACGGCGCGCGCCGGTCGAATTGAAGCGGAAGGAGACGACGGGCTCATTGGTACGCTGGTCGAAGCCCGGCTGGGCGTCGATCAGGTCTTCACCCGAAACCAGGATCTGCCGCTCCACGAGAAAGCGTTCGCCGGGATTTTCCGCACCCTCCAGAACTTCCGATTCGGCGGGCGGACGGTTCGCCAGCGCCTGCTCGGGGGTCATCGAGACATCGACCATGCGGAAGCTCAGCTTCGCGGTCGTGCCGATGAGATCCTTGAGGCGCTGCGGGTCCTGCAGGCCGGGAACCTGAACGAGAACGCGATCCGCGCCCTGCCGCTGAATGCTCGGCTCAGTGGTGCCGAGTTCGTCGACGCGGCGCCGGACGATTTCGATCGACTGATCGACCGCCGAGCGGATGCGGGCATTGTGCCCCTCTTCCGTCGGCGTCAGCGTGATGACGCCATCGGGCGTGCTGGCAACGTTAAGGTCGCTCGCCGTGGCGCCGCCAAAGACGGAGGTCGAGACAGGCTGCGCCAGTTCCCGAAGGCGCGTCAGCGCGTTCTGAAGATCGCCGGCATCGCGCAGGCGAACCTGAACGCCGCCACCCGCATTGCCGAGACCCGTATAGCCGATGCGCGCATCGCGCAGCGACGAGCGCACCTGATCGCGCAGGCTTTCCAGCCTCTCGGCGCGCAACGCGTTGCCGTCCACCTCCAGCAGAAGCTGTGAACCGCCCTGCAGATCGAGCCCGAGCACGATGGAGTGCTGCGCCCATGACGGCAGCTTGGCGCGCGTCTCGGGCGACAGCAGATTGGGCACGACAAGCAGAAGGCCGAAAGCAACGGCCAGCAGCGTGACGATGGTCTTTGTGCGGGAATAATGCAGCATGGAATGGAGGCCGCTCAGGCCTCGCCGCTGACGGGTTCGCCCTTCGCGCGGACATCCGTGACCATGCCACGGGCAATGCGCACCTTCACGTTCTCGGCGATCTGAACCTCAACCTCGGTGTCATCGACCACTTTGGTGACTTTGCCGATGAGGCCGCCCGATGTGACGATGGTATCGCCACGGCGCAGACCGGAAATCAGTTCGCGATGAGCCTTCACGCGGCGCTGCTGGGGACGGATGACCAGAAAGTACATGATCACGAAGATCAGCAGGAACGGCATGATGGAGATCAGGAACCCGGCTTCCCCTCCGGCGGACTGGGCGAAAGCAGGCGTCACGAACATCGGAAATCTCCATAGAAAAGGCGGGCCAATTCATGACCCCCCGAAGCGGCGCGGACTATAGCGAGCGACACCGGGAAAGCAATCGCCAGCGTGGACACAAACCCGTACCCGGCTTATTTCACAAAACATGACCGCACCCCACCCTCTCTCCGCCGATTCCCTCACCCGCATCGCCGAGGCGCTGGAGCGCATTTCTCCGCCGCCGGGACCACCGACCGACATCAACGCGGCGGATGCCTTTGTGTGGAACGCCACACAAAAGCGCCTGCACCCCGTCCCCAAGGTCAATCGGGTCGATATCTCGCTTCTCAAGGGAATCGACAGGAACAAGGACATCCTGTTCGCCAACACCGAAAGGTTTGCGCGAGGCTATCCCGCGAACAATGCCCTGCTCTGGGGCGCGCGGGGGATGGGCAAGTCCTCGTTGGTGAAAGCCATTCACGCTGCCGTGAATAAAACCGGGCTCGATTACCCTCTCAAACTGGTCGAAATCTATCGCGACGACATTGAAACGCTGCCCACGCTGATGAACACGCTGCGCGGCGTTTCCTTCCGCGTCGTCCTGTTCTGCGACGATCTCAGCTTCGACATCGGCGACAGCTCCTACAAGGCGCTGAAGGCGGCTCTGGACGGCGGTGTCGAAGGTCGGCCGGAAAATGTTCTCTTCTATGCGACCTCGAACCGCCGTCATCTGATGCCGCGCGACATGATCGAGAACGAGCGCTCCTCGGCGATCAATCCGGGAGAGGCTGTCGAGGAAAAGGTGTCCCTTTCCGATCGCTTCGGCATCTGGCTCGGCTTCCATCCGTGCAGCCAGGACGATTATCTGGACATGATCCGCGGCTATGTCCGCGAATACGGCCTGGAGATCGACCCGGCCGATCTTCGGGCCGAGGCGCTCGAATGGGCGGTGACGCGCGGCGCCCGCTCCGGCCGCACGGCCTGGCAGTTCATCCTCAATCTTGCGGGCCAGCTCGGCACCCGCCTGTCCTGACACCAACGAAAAACGGCCGGGCTTGTGGCCCGGCCGATAGAGGATCTTCTGAACGGAAGGTCCGCCGCTTTTCTCGTTGTTATCCCTGGGGAAGGTGTTCCATCGGATCGACAGGGCTCGCGCCGCGCCGCACTTCGAAGTGAAGCTGGGGCGAAGAGACGTTGCCGGACTTGCCCGATTTCCCGATCGACTGACCACGGCGCACCACGTCACCGCGCTTCACCGAAATCTCGCTTGCATGGGCGTAGGCCGTGACCCAATCGCCCGAATGGCGGACGAGGATCAGATTGCCGAAGCCTTTCAGCTCGTTGCCGGCATAGGCGACGACGCCGCCCTCGGCAGCCTTGATGTCCGTACCCTCAGGCACCGAGATGTTGATGCCGTCATTGGTCTGGCCGTTCGGCTTCGAACCGAAACCCGAAATGACGCGGCCACGAACCGGCCAGCGGAAATCCGTACCGCCGGTCGCGATGGGCGAGGAGGCCTTGGGCGCAAACGTGTCGGCGTCATCGTCGAGCTTGGTGACGGCGCGGACGGGCTCGGCCTTGACCGGCTTCTCCTCCTCCGCCTTGAACACCGGCTTGACGACCTGAGCCTGCGGCTGAGGCTGCAACGCCGCCGTCTGGACCGGACGGCTGGCAGCACTTGCGCCACCGGGAAGATTCACACGCTCGCCAATGCGGACACGATGATCGAGGCCGAACGAATTGGCGGAAGCGAGATCGCGCGGCGGAACGTCATAAGTACGTGCGATTGAAAACAGCGTCTCGCCCGATTTCACGACATGCGAACCGCCGGACTTCGCCGGCGCCTGCCTCGGTGCCTGAGCAATGGCGGGCGCAGCAGGTTTCGATGCGGTTTTCTGGCCGTTGTAGGACGGGATGACGAGGCGCTGGCCCGGCGTCAGAGCCGAACCGGGCGGAAGATTGTTGGCCTGCAGGATCGCGCTCGCGGGCACGCCATGACGGGTGCCGAGGCCAAAGGGCGTATCGCCCGCCTGAACCACGACGGTCTTGCCGCCTTCGGCGGTCCAGCCGGACTGGCTGTTGTATTTATACTGCGTCTGCGGCGCGGACTGAGCCTGCTGCGGCTGATGAGGCTTCGGCTGCTGGTACGGCGCGTAGGCCTGCTGCGGCGGCTGCTGTTGCGGCGCGTAAGCGGGCGGCGGCGTATAGCTCGACTGATTGTAGCTGGAAGGCTGGTAGCCACCCGGAGGCGGAAGCGGCTGCGAAGACACGCTGCCGGACGGCGCGGAGCTCATTGTGGAACCCGACCCAACCGACCCCGTCGTCTCGCGACCGTTGAACGGGTTGGAAAATGGGTCGTAGGCGAAACGATCCGTCTGGCTACAGGCCGAGGCAGACAGCGCGAGGGCGCCGAGAACCGCAAACCGAGCCATCGGGCGGATCGAAACATTCACCAACGGATGCATCGCTATACTCACACGCAACGGAACACTTGAGTGCGTAGTTAGCGGCCGATTGGGTAAACAACGGGTTGATATTTGCAAAAAAGCGGCAGGAATCTTTTTCCGCCGGTTCACCACATATCGAGGGCGACGCGGGCTTCGTCCGACATACGGCTCTGATCCCACGGCGGATCGAACACCATCGACACCTTCACCTGGCTGATGCCGGCGACCGAGCCGACCGCATTCTCGACCCAGCCCGGCATTTCGCCGGCGACCGGACAGGCCGGGGCCGTCAGCGTCATGTCGATGTTGACGTCGCGCTCGTCCGAAATGTCGATCTTGTAAACGAGACCGAGTTCATAGATGTCGACCGGGATTTCGGGGTCGTAGACCGTCTTCAGCGCGCCGATAATGTCCTGCGCGAGCTGATCAAGCTCTTTGGCCGGAAGAGTGCCCTTGATCTCGGCCGAATTCGTGGTGGCGGTGTCGCTCATGTTCTCACTCACGCGAAGAGGCTGCGCGCCTTCTCAAGCGCAATCGCCAGCTTATCGATCTCCTCGACCGTATTATACATGCCGAAGCTGGCCCGGCAGGTCGATGTGACGCCATATCGTGCAAGAAGCGGCTGAGCGCAATGGGTTCCCGCGCGAACGGCGATGCCCTGGCGGTCCAGAACGGTCGCCACATCGTGGGCGTGGGTGCCCTCGAGCTGGAAGGACACGATGGCGCCCTTGGTCTTCGTGGTGCCGAATATGCGGATCGAATTCATGGCGCCAAGGCGCTCATGGGCATAGTCGCGCAGGGCATTCTCGTGGGCGAGGATGTTGTCGCGGCCGATGGCGGTGATGTAACGGAGCGCGGCACCGAGGCCGACGGCCTGCACGATGGGCGGCGTGCCCGCCTCGAAACGGCTCGGAGGATCGGCGTATGTGACGGTGTCGAGGGTCACGTCGCGGATCATCTCGCCGCCGCCCTCATAGGGCGGGAGTTTGTCGAGCCATTCCTTCTTGGCATAAAGCGCGCCGATGCCCGTCGGCCCGTACAGCTTGTGGCCGGTGACCACGTAGAAATCGACATCGAGATCGCGCACATCGACCGGCAGGTGAACCGCAGCCTGGCTGCCGTCGAGCAGAACCGGAATGCCGCGGGCATGAGCGAGGCGGATGATTTCCTTCGCGGGCGTGACCGTGCCGGTGACATTCGACATATGCGTGAGCGCGACGATCTTCGTCTTGGGCGTCAGCAGCTTTTCGAAGGCGTCGAGATCGAAGGTGCCGTCTTCGAGGATCGGTGCCCATTTGATGACGGCGCCCCTGCGCTCGCGATGATAATGCCAGGGCACGATGTTGGAATGGTGCTCGAGCAGGGAAAGAACGATCTCGTCGCCCTCCCCGATGCCGAACTGCCCGAAGCTCGACGCGACGAGATTGATCGCGCCAGTCGCCGAGCGTGTGAAGACGATTTCGTCCGTCGAACCCGCGTTCAGATAAGAGCGCACCGTTTCACGCGCGCCTTCGTAAGCCTCCGTCGCGGCATTGGCGAGGTAATGCAGCCCGCGATGCACATTCGAATATTCCGACTCGTAGGAATGTCGGATGGCATCGAGCACCTGGTTCGGCTTCTGCGCCGATGCGCCGCTGTCGAGATAGACGAGCGGTTTGCCGTTGACCTCGAGCGAAAGCGCCGGGAAATCCCGGCGGATCGCTTCGACGTCATAAGCAGACTTCGTCAATACCGGCGCATTCATCGCATCAATCCCGGGCCTGCAGCCAGTCATGCGTGACCGCATGAATTTCGCCGCGCAGGGCCTCGTCTTCCACGGTTTCGAGAACGTCGTCGATGAACGCCTCGATCAGGATCGCTTCGGCGTCCTTCTTCGGAATGCCGCGCGCCATGAGATAGAAGAGGTAATCTTCCTCGATCGCCGCGCAGGTCGCGCCGTGTGCGCACTGCACGTCGTCCGCGTAGATTTCCAGCTCGGGCTTCAGATCCGCCTCGCAGCCTTCCGACAGCATGAGCGCACGCATCATCATGCGCCCGTCTGTCTTCTGCGCGTTCTGGCGGACGAGAATCTTGCCCTGGAACACGGAGCGGCTTTCACCATCGAGCACCTGCTTGAACTGCTCGCGGCTTTCGCAATTGAAGCTCGCATGATCGACGAAAAGCGTCGTGTCGAGGTGCCGATTGCCGCCCGACAGCGAAATGCCGTTGAGCGAGGCCTTCGTGTTGTCACCCTCGAACTTTACGAAGATCTGCTGGCGCGCGAGCGCCGAACCACGGCTGACATTGGCCGTCGTCAGATTGGCTTCGGCGCCCAGCTTCATGGCAAGAGTGGCCAGATGCTGCGTGGCGAGATCTTCGTTCTGAAGCTTGAACAAAGTCACATCCGTCTTGTCGGCGGCGAGAAGCTCGACATACGAGTTCGTCTGATGTGCGCCCTTGCCCGTATGGCTTTCGATAACCGTGAGAGATGCACCTTCCTCCACGAGGATGAGCACGCGCGCATAAGCGGCATGTCCCGCGCCTTGCTGCACGAACGCAAGATGCAGCGGCTCGTCGATCTTCGCTCCGGCCTCGACCGTCAGCAGCAGCCCGTCCGACACGAACGCCGTGTTGAGGGCTATCGCGGCGTTGTCGCCGGGCGCACCGGCCTCGCCGAACTTCGCCAGCAGCGGATGGTTGTCCGCATAGGCCTTTGCCAGCGAAACCGCCTCGACGCCCTTCGGCATCGCGCCGAGCTCAACCAGCGCACCATTGACCAGAAGCGCATCGGGCTTGCGAACGGACGCGAACGGCGCGGATGCCTTGGCGGCCTCGATCTCGGCTTTTCCGGGAGCGGCGGCGAGCGGCTTTGCGTCCTTCATCAGGGCGCGAAGATCGGTGTATTTCCATTCCTCGACGCGGCGATGCGGCAGACCTTCGACAACGGCGCCGAACGCCGTTTCGCGAACCGATTTGTCGCCGGGGAGCGAGGCCTTCGCAGCCGTGAACTGCTCGACGAGAGCCGTCTCAGCCGCCGTCTTTATGGGACGAACGATCGAATTCATCAGGCGGCCTCGACATATTCGGCATAGCCGTTGGCTTCGAGCTCAAGCGCCAGCTCCGGACCGCCGGAGCGGACGATGCGGCCCTTGGACATGACGTGGACCACGTCCGGCTTGATGTAGTTCAGCAGGCGCTGGTAATGCGTAATGACGACGAACGAGCGATCCGGCGACCGCAGGCGATTGACGCCTTCGGAGACGACCTTCAGCGCGTCGATGTCGAGACCCGAATCGGTTTCGTCGAGGATCGCGAGCTTCGGCTGAAGCAGCGCCATCTGGAGAATCTCGTTGCGCTTCTTCTCGCCGCCCGAAAAGCCGACGTTCAGCGAGCGCTTCAGCATCTCCATCGAGATCTCGAGTTCGTCGGCATTCTTCTTCACGAGCTTCATGAAGTCCGGCGTCGAGAGTTCGCCCTCGCCGCGCGCGCGGCGCTGGGCGTTGAGCGTTGCCTTGAGGAACGTCATCGTACCGACACCGGGAATTTCGAGCGGGTACTGGAAAGCGAGAAACACGCCCTTGGCCGCGCGCTCGTCGGCGCCGAGTTCCAGAAGGTCTTCGCCGTCGAGCGTCACCGAACCGTCGGTGACCTCATAGTCTTCCTTGCCCGCGAGAACATAGGAGAGCGTGGACTTGCCCGAGCCGTTCGGCCCCATGATCGCATGGACCTGTCCGGCCGGAACGTCCAGATCGAGACCTTTCAGGATCTCCTGCCCGTTTTCTTCGATGCGGGCGTGCAGGTTCTTGATCGACAGCATTGTCATTCTTCCTTCTGGCGGGCGCCGGGCGCCTCAGTAATTTCGTGTCTCGATGAGTTCGTAGTGCTGCGAGCGCAGATCGAAACGTTTCAGGATGGCGCGCGCCCTCTCGGGCACATACACCGTCTCGTAATCCTCACCGACGAAGGCCTTCACCGCGTCGATGTCGTCGAATGTCATTACGGTAATGAATTCGACCTCATCTCCATCTCTTCGGCGAAAGAGCTCTATCGAGCGATAACCCGCGACCTTCTTCGCCTCTATGCTCGGGAACACAAATGTCCTGAGCAAATCCTCATATGCATCCGCATTTTCCGGCACGGTCCATCCGTGCCATATGCGTTTGACGGCCATCTCACGAGCCTTGGCTTTCCGCTCTAGCGCGTCGCTGTTACTGCACTTTCCGGCATGGCCGAAGAATGATGCGACGAGATCAGCCAGGTTCCGTCCTTGGCCGCTTCGTAGGTGAATGTGTAACGCGCCTTCACCTTACGCCCATCACCGAAGGTGAAGGTATACGTACCGGCATCCACGGCGCTGTTGCAGCCGATTCGGATCACACGCGTGTCGATCTTTCCGCGCGGCTTTAGGGCGAGAAAATGCTCGAAATAATCTTCACGTGCACGCGTTGTAAGCCGCGGTTTGTCGGACACCGTCGCCAGGAGCACCGCATCCTTGGCATAGTTCCGGCCAACCGCCTTCGGATCTTGAGCCAGGGATGCGTTCCAACGATCGAAAAGCGCCGCGATCTCGGCCTTTTTCACGGGCTTACAAACAACAGAAGGTGCAGCTTCCACCGAAACCGGCAGTGCAAGCGAAACAGCGCAACCAATCAGACAGGCGAACCGCTTCATATTATTACCCCACAGAACCTTCGAGGCTGACGGCAATGAGCTTCTGCGCTTCGACGGCAAATTCCATCGGAAGCTGCTGAAGCACTTCCTTCACGAAGCCGTTCACGATCAGCGCCACAGCTTCCTCGTCGGACAGGCCGCGCTGTTGGCAGTAGAACATCTGGTCTTCGGCGATCTTGGATGTCGTCGCTTCGTGCTCGAACTTCGCGGTTGCCGTGTTGGCTTCGATGTAGGGCACGGTGTGCGCGCCGCACTGATCACCGATCAGCAGACTGTCGCAGTTCGTGAAGTTGCGTGCGTTCTTTGCCTTGCGGTGGGCCGAGATCGCGCCGCGATAGGTGTTCTGCGAACGCCCAGCCGCGATGCCCTTCGAGATGATCTTCGAGGTCGTGTTCCTGCCGAGATGGATCATCTTCGTGCCGCTGTCGACCTGCTGCTTGCCGTTCGAAATCGCGATCGAGTAGAACTCTCCCACCGAATTGTCGCCCCGCAGAATGCAGCTCGGATATTTCCAGGTGATCGACGAGCCGGTCTCGACCTGCGTCCACGAAATCTTCGCGCGGTCGCCACGGCAATCGCCGCGCTTGGTCACGAAGTTGTAGATGCCGCCCTTGCCTTCCGAATCGCCCGGGTACCAGTTCTGGACGGTCGAATATTTGATCTCGGCATCGTCGAGCGCGATGAGCTCGACGACCGCCGCGTGAAGCTGGTTTTCATCGCGCATCGGCGCCGTGCAGCCTTCGAGATAGCTGACGTAGGAGCCCTTGTCGGCGATGATGAGCGTGCGCTCGAACTGACCGGTGTTCTGCTCGTTGATGCGGAAATAGGTCGAAAGCTCCATCGGGCAGCGGACGCCCGGCGGTATGTACACAAACGAGCCATCCGAGAAGACGGCCGAATTCAGCGTCGCAAAGAAGTTGTCGGTCACGGGGACAACCGAACCGAGATACTTCTTTATAAGTTCCGGATGCTCGTGAACGGCTTCGGAAATCGGCATGAAGAGGACGCCGGCAGCCGCGAGTTCCTTCTTGAAGGTCGTCGCGACGGAAACGGAGTCGAACACCGCATCCACGGCAACGCGCGAGCCCGCGCCTTCGACGCCCGCGAGGATTTCGCGCTCGCGCAGCGGAATGCCCAGCTTCTCGTAGGTGCGCAGAAGCTCCGGATCGACCTCATCGAGGCTCTTGGGACCGGGCGAGTTTTTCGGCGCGGAATAATAATAGAGTTCGTTGTAGGGGATCGGATCGTATTCGACCTTGGCCCAGGTCGGCTCGCGCATGGTCAGCCAGCGCCGATAGGCGTCGAGGCGCCATTCGAGCAGCCAGTCGGGCTCGTTCTTCTTCGCGGAAATATAGCGGACGATGTCCTCGTTCAGACCCTTGGGGGCCTTCTCGGATTCGATGTCCGTAACGAAGCCATATTTGTACTGGTCGACGTCAATCTGACGTACCTGGTCGATCGTCTCCTGGACGGCCGGCATGAACCTCTCCTTCCACAGCGGTTTCAAGGACCGCGGGTTCGGGGTCTATGTTGCAATATTCCACAGACAGAACCCGTGGAACACGTTACGCAGCTAGAACCTTTCCAACTGGCGCACTGTTAGCACGAACACGGGTGAGCACTTCAAGAAAAGTCTCGACATGCTTTTCGGTCGTATTCCAGCCCATGCTCGCGCGCAGCATTCTCCTAGCTATGTCGTCACTCACCCCCATGGCTTCAAGCACGTGGGACGGTTTGGATTTGCCCGATGAGCAGGCCGAACCGGCCGAGACCGCAACGCCCGCCAGATCGAGGGCGATAAGCGCCGTCTGCGAGGCCGCTCCGGAAAACGCGAAACAGACCGTGTTTGGAAGGCGTTCGGCGCCTGATCCGAAGATGACGACCTCGGCATCGATGGCGCGAAGGCCGTCTTCCAGACGATCGCGCAGATTTTGCAGACGCGTGGTCTCTTCCTCGAAACGCGACTGCGCCGCCTTGGAAGCAGCCGCAAAGCCTGCCGCGCCCGAAATGTTCTCCGTTCCGCCGCGCAGCCCTTTTTCCTGCCCGCCGCCACGGATCAACGGGTCCGGCACATGAAGCGCCTCTTTGGCCCGCACGAACGCGCCGATGCCCGCCGGGGCGCCGAGCTTGTGACCGGACAGCACGACGACATCCGCCCCGAGGGCGGAAAGCTCGACAGGCACGCGCCCCGCAGCCGGAACGGCATCGCAGACGAGAATGCCGCCGTGCTGCTTGACGATTTCTGCCGCAGCCGGCACCGGCTGGAGAACGCCCGTCTCATTGTTCGCGAGCTGGAGCGCAACCAGCGGACGCGTGCCTGGGTGCGCCGCGAACGCCGATGCCATCTTGTCTAGATCGATCACGCCATTGGCGCCGACGAGCAGGATTTCGGCCGATTCGGCCGGGAAACGATGCCCGCGAAGAACGGCGGGGTGCTCCGTGGCCGACATGAACAGCCGCCAAGGGCGCTCGTCCGCTCCGTCCTTCAGGCTTGGCGTCAGCAGGAGATTGAGGGATTCGGTCGCCCCGCTCGTGAACGTGACATTCCGCGCCAGACCGCCGACGAACTCGGCGATGGCCTCGCGTGATTCCTCCAGCCCCGCCTGGGCTTTGCGGCCCTCGGCGTGGACCGAGGACGGATTGCCGCCACGGATCAGCGCACGCGCCACGGCACGGGCGGCCTCCGGCCGCACCGGCGAGGTGGCGTTGTGATCGAGGTAGATGCGAGCTGTCGTCATGGTCAAAGCCTTTCGCGGCGCGCAAGATGAACTTGCACGCTGCCCCGCCCAACATGATATGAGTGCTGCGCGGCGCCTAAAAGCGGGCGACAAACCACTAGAATAATTCTAACACCTTGGCCAGATCGCGGCTAGCGCTTCGCCTCGCTTGATCATGGGCTTCGGAAGAGAAAAAAGAGCTTATGCCTGAAGTTATTTTCCCTGGACCGGCCGGACGTCTCGAAGGCCGTTTCCACCCTGCCAAGCAGAAAAACGCCCCCATCGGAATCGTTCTTCATCCGCATTCGCAGTTCGGCGGAACGATGAACAATCCCATCGTCTATCAGCTTTACTATATGTTCGCCGAACGCGGATTTTCGGTGCTGCGGTTCAACTTCCGGGGTGTTGGCCGCAGTCAGGGCATCTATCACGGCCAGGACGAGCTTTCCGATGCAGCCTCCGCGCTGGACTGGGTGCAGAGCATCAATCCCGACGCGCGGGCGTGCTGGGTTGCGGGCGTCTCCTTCGGTGCGTGGATCGGCATGCAGCTTCTGATGCGTCGCCCCGAGGTCGAAGGCTTCATTTCCGTCGCTCCGCCGGCCGGGAAGTTCGACTTCTCGTTCCTCGCCCCCTGCCCCTCGTCAGGCCTCATCATCCATGGCGATTCCGACCGTGTGGCGCAGCCGAAGGACGTGCAGGCGCTTGTCGACAAGCTGAAGACACAGCGCGGCATCGTCATCGACCAGGACATCATTCCCGGCGCGAACCATTTCTTTGACGGCAAGAGCGATGAGCTCCTGACGCGCTGCGGCACCTATCTCGACAAAAGGCTGGCCCAGGTCACTGCCGCCTGAGCTGACGGGAGACGGCCGGCATGCTGGCAACGCTGTCGGTCGTCCTGCCCATCTTCGGCATCGTGCTCGCCGGTTACATCTGCCGACGGGTGCGCATTTTCGGAGAAACGGCGACATCCGAGCTCAACCGTTTCGTCGTCTGGCTCGGCCTTCCGGCTCTGTTCTTTCACATCACGGCCAAGGCTGACTGGGCGGACCTCTACCAGCCCGCCTTCACGGCGGCCTTTACGCTCGCCTGTTTCATTGTCTTTTTCCTGACGTTGGCTCTGCGCATCCGCAAACGTGGCCTGGCCGAAGGAAGCGTGGACGCCCTCAACGCGGCCTATCCGAACAGCGGCTATATGGGCTTTCCGCTCGGCTTCCTCGTGTTCGGGCCGGAGAGCTATCCGTTCGTCGCCATTTCCGCGATCGTCACCGTCTGCCTTGTGTTCGGCTTTGCGATTGTCCTGCTCGAAATCGGCATTCAGGAGCAGCGGCGCTTCTGGCCAACCCTGCGGAAAGTCTCCCTGTCGCTCGTCAAAAATCCGCTTCTGGTCGCTCCGGCGCTGGGCGTCGCCTATGGCGCGACGGGCCTGCCTCTGCCGCAGAGCGCGGATTCGCTTCTGAGCCTGCTCGGCAGCGCCGCAAGCCCATGCGCGCTTGTTGCGCTGGGAACGTTCATGGCCGACCGCAAGCCGAGCCCGGATGACGACGCGAAGGGGGTCGCCCTCCTCACGGCTCTGAAGCTTTTTCTGCTTCCGGCCGTTGCATGGGTGCTGGCGTATTATGTCTTCGGCCTGACGGGGATGGTGGCCTCGCTAACGGTTCTTCTGTGCGCTTTGCCGACCGGCACCGGCCCGTTCATGCTCGCCGAATATTACAAGCGCGGGGCAACGGTGACGGCACAGACCATTCTCTATTCCACCGTTCTTTCCGTCATTACGATGTCAATACTGCTCATCCTGACGGGACAAGGCGGGTAGATCAGCCGGTGCGGCGGACCTGCGAAAACTGGTAGAGCCATGTTTCGGTCAGCGTGGCATCGCCCTTGCGCAGATAGAGCCGCATGTCGACGGGCTCCGCACCCGCGGGCTTGAAGTCGAAGATCGCGCGCCAACTCTCGTCTGCCTTGTTGGAATAGCACGCAACAAACGAAACCTCGCCGGACGAGCAGGTCACGTCGGCCGCAACGGTTTCATCGTTCTTCTCGAGCGCGGACAACGGCCCGCCTTCAAAATCAACGACGATCTTGTAGACGCCTTGCGGCCGTGGCTGTCCCGGCACACCGCCACGCCCGATGCGGGTTGCGATGACCTGGCCCAACTCCGGTGGATGCGGCTCGTCCTTTACCCAGTGAAGACGATAGTCGAGCGAAATGCGGTCGGATTTGCGAACCGGCTTTTCCGCGAGCCAATACGCAACGATGTTGTCGTGGATCTCGTCGTCCGTCGGAATTTCGACAAGCTGGACCTGCCCCTTGCCCCAATCTCCCTTCGGCTCGACCCAGACGCTCGGACGTTTTTCATAGAAAACGCCGTCATCCTCGTAATTCTTGAAATTGCGGTCGCGTTGCAGGAGGCCAAAGCCTTTCGGATTCTCATCCGAAAAGCTCGACGTCATGACACGGTCGGGATTGTTGAGCGGCCGCCACAGGCGCTCTCCCGAGCCCGACCAGATGGCCAGCCCATCCGTGTCGTGCACTTCCGGCCGCCAATCCATGTTGCGCTCGCGGTTGGTCTCGGAGAACCAGAACATCGAGGTCAAAGGGGCGATGCCGAAGCGTTCGATGTTCTCGCGCGCGAAATAGTGCGCGGACACATCCATCACGACTTTTCCGTCGCGGACGATGTCCATACGCAACGCACCGGTGACACGCTGGCTGTCGAGGCTGCAATAGATCGTGAGATCGCCGTTTTCGAGCGGCGCAAAATAGAAATTCGTGAAGCGCGGGAATTCCTCCGGCGTCGGCATGGCGACGTCGATGGCAAGCGCACGCGCGGACTGTCCGAACTGGTCGAGCTCGCCCGAGGACCGGAAATATGCGCCGCCGAGAAAGGCCAGCCAATCGCGCTCGGAATCGGCACCCATGACGCGGAAACCGGCAAAACCTACATCGTCCGGCAATTGACGGGCGGGGCTGTCTTCGGGGCTTGTGAAATAATCGGCCTTGTATTGCAGTTCGCGCGCCTGCCCGTCCTTCACCAGGTTGATCTGCACGGGCAGCGGGAAGAACGTACCGACGTGAAACAGGCCGAGACGTGCCTTGTCTCCGACATCGAGAAAACGGTCCTGGCGGTATTTGATCTTGTTGTGCGCGTCATAATCGATGCGCGCGATGATATCGGCCGCCTGCGGCACCATGACCGCGTAGGGTTGCTGCGCGCGGCGCTCGGCGTCCGCGATGAGTGCGTCAAAGGAGAACGGCGCCGGGTCCGCGAATGTCAGGTCTTCGCTCATGGCCGAAGATCCGCGAAGTCCTAGGCCCGCCGCGCCCAACACGGTCAGCAGCGCGACCACGTCACGCCGAGAAAGATCGACCATCAGTCCGCATCCCGTTTGAAGTATCCTTCCAAGGGAAACCCGTGGATGCGGGTATGGTTCACTGAACAACCGCGCAAAATTTGGGCGACGACCAGAAAGACAGATCAAGGATGCGCGACAACGCCTCCCGAAACTGGGGCAGAGACGCCGGTCGTTCCCGGGAAACTGAGCGGCAGCCCCTTCAGCGACCGAACCGCGAGATAGGCAAAAGCTTGTGCCTCGACGTGATCGCCCGACCAGCCGACGTCGTCCGCCGTTTCGACGTGCGCGGGCGCGACGTGGCGCCTCAACTGACGGATCATTTCCGGATTGCGCGCCCCACCACCCGCAACGATCCAGCTTTGTGGCCTCTGCGGCAGAAGAGGCAGAATCCGGGCAATTGCGGCCGCCGTGAACGCCGTCAGCAGCGCCGCCGCGTTTTCGGTCGTGAGGGCGTCCAGCCCCGCCTGTTCCGACACCCAGCGCCGAAAGGCGTTGCGGTCGAGGGATTTGGGTGGGGCGGCGTCGAAATAGGAATGGGAAAGAAGACGCGCGAGAATCGCCTCATCCACCAATCCCGCGGCTGCCAGCCGCCCTTCCTCATCGAAAGGCCGGCCCGTGCGCGCGAGAACAAGATCGTCGAGCAGCGCGTTGGCGGGGCCGACATCGCAGGCGATCAAACTTTCATCCGCGCCGATATAGGTGATGTTGGCAACGCCCCCCAGATTGAGCACGGCCAGCGGCCCATGCCGCCCGAGACGGCGCGTCAAAGCCCGATGGTAGACGGGAACGAGCGGCGCACCCTGCCCGCCCTTGTTCATGTCCGCGGCGCGGAAATCATGGACGACCGGAACACCGGCGGCTTTCGCGAGGACCGCCGCGTTGCCCAACTGGACGGTAAGCCCGAGTTCCGGCCGGTGGACCACGGTCTGACCATGGAAGCCGACCACGTCCGCCTTCACATCCTTGAGAAAGGTGACCAGCGCATCGCGGTTGAGACGTGTTACGGCCTCTTCTGCAGCGCGCAGCCGTCCCGGCCGTGCGGACCGATCCGTCAGAGATGCCGCATCTTCCATCGCACCGAAGATGAGTGCGCGCTCCTGCAGAAAATCATCATAGGAAACGCTTGCAACGGCACCGAACGACTGAATGTCCTCGCCATCGGTCTCAATCAGGGCGATGTCGATGCCGTCGAGCGAAGTCCCGCTCATCATCCCAACCGCGCGCATCAAGGCCCCGCTTCGACGTGAAATCTTCGGCCGAACCTGTTACACGACCGCCCTCACCTTTTCGAAGCAGAAAACGCCCCAGATGACCGAATACCGCTCGCCTTTCCTGAAGCTCCTGTCGGAGCGCGGCTTCATCAACCAGATTTCGGACCCGGACGGGCTCGACAAACTGGCGCTGGAAGGACCGATCTCCGCCTATATCGGCTTCGACGCGACGGGGCCGAGCCTGCATGTCGGGCACATGATGGGCATCATGATGCTGCGGCGCCTGCAGCAGGGCGGCCACAAGCCGATCGTTCTCATGGGTGGCGGGACGACCAAGGTCGGCGATCCGTCCGGCAAGGACGATGCGCGGCAGCTTCTCACCGACGAGACGATCGGCGCCAACATCGCCTCCATCAAGCGCGTGTTCGAAAACTTCCTGACCTTCGGTGACGGCCCGACCGACGCGGTGATGGTGAACAACGCCGAATGGCTCGATGAACTGAAATACATTCCGCTGCTGCGGGATGTCGGACGCCATTTCTCGGTCAACCGCATGCTGACCTTCGATTCGGTGAAGCTCAGGCTCGATCGGGATCAGCCTTTGTCCTTCCTCGAATTCAACTACATGATCCTCCAGGCCTACGACTTCGCCGAACTTTCGAAGACGCGGGGCGTGCGCCTTCAGATGGGCGGCTCCGACCAGTGGGGCAACATCGTCAACGGCATCGATCTTGGCCGACGCCTGTACGGTGCCGAGCTGTACGGACTGACCTGCCCCCTGCTCACGACCGCCTCCGGCGCGAAGATGGGCAAGACCGCGCAGGGCGCCGTCTGGCTCAACGAAGATATGCTGTCCGCCTACGATTTCTGGCAGTACTGGCGGAATGTCGAGGACGACGATGTCGCCAAATTCCTGCGCCTGTTCACCGATATTCCGCTCGATGAAATCGACCATATCACCTCGGATGCCGGCCCAGGAATCAACGAAGCGAAAAAACGTCTCGCGACGGAAGTGACGACGCTTGTGCGCGGCAGCGCGGCGGCCGAAACGGCGGCGGAGACCGCGCGCCGTACCTTCGAGGAAGGTGCGCTTGCCGAGAACCTGCCGACTGTCGAAATTCCGCAGACCGAACTCGACGGCGGCATCGGGGTGCTGACCGCGTTCGTGACAGCCGGTCTTGTCGCCTCGAACGGCGATGCCCGGCGTCAGGTGAAAGGCGGCGGCCTGAAGGTCAATGACGGCACGGTGGCGGACGAGCGCGCCATGCTGACAAAAGCGGATCTGACGCCTGAGGGAGTTATCAAACTGTCGCTCGGCAAGAAGAAGCACGTGCTTCTCAAGCCCGTCGCCTGAGCGGCACGATCACTGCACCTGGGCCGGGTTTCTCGGTGCGGTGCCCTGCTGCTCGGTTCTGTTGCGGAACTCGAATAGCTTCCGCAGAAAACCGGGCGCGACAGCGGAAAGCGGGTTCACGCGCATCTGCGGTCGCGACCAAGCCCCGTCGACGGCAAAGGTTATGCCGACAAGACCGCCATCCGATCCGCCTCCCAGAATCGTGCCGATCAGCGGCAGTTTGCCGAACAGGTTGTTGAGCGCGTAAGCCGGGACGAACGTGCCGCTAAGACCGACCTTGTCCTGCATATAATTGATCTCGCCACCGAGCGAGGCTCCAAGCTCATTCCCGTAGACTTCGAAATCGTCGATCAGGATGCGCCCGCCCCCAAGCCGGAACTTCGCGTCGAGCTGGGTGAACGTCATCGTGCCGTTGTTGTTTTGCGCGCGGCCGCCCTGCTGTGAACGGCTGGCAATGCTGTTGAGCTGCTCGTCACCCGTCACCTGGAAATTCTGCAGACGCACAAGACCCGCGCTCATCTCGCCGGGGGCAACATCGAGTGTCAGCACACCGCCACGAACACGCCGGTAAAGGTCGATGAAACGCAAAAGCGCGCCTCCATCGGTCGCGCGAAGACTGTGGACGCGCTTCTGCCCTTCCCCGGTGGTGCGGGCCTCAATGGGGCCCGCGCCGAGAACCCCTGTAAGGGAGAAATTCCGCGTGATGTTGGCACGCCGGCTGATCTTGAGATCGGCACCCGTGAGAATTTCTCCATTGTGCCCGATCACCGTTCCAAGCTTGGCATCGACGTCGATGTCGAGCGCGCGTTTTTCCGGAGCGCCCGACGTCACGTCCTTGACGACCGGCTGGATGTTGAACGAGGAACCCTGAAGAGAGATTTTGTACGCATCTCCCGCCTTGTTGACGGTGAGCCGGGCGTCATCACCTTCCGCCGCCCGGAAGCGGGTGAAGTTTGCCGCCGACAAGCCTCCGGCCTTGGCAAGATCGACCGATCCGCGAATATCGATCCCGCTGCCCTGTGCGATGAAATCCGCAAGGCGGAAGCCGTCACCATTCGGCTGGACCGTGAAGGAGAGCTGCCCCGGCGAACCCGCCGCTTTCGCGAGCCCGACAGGTCCCTCGACGGAAGCGCTGGTGAGATCGGCCCGCATGCGGGAATTGGCAAGCTGCCCCGGAGCGTCCTGCACAAGCTCTGCCGATATGGGGCCGGCAACGCGCAGGGCCTCGTTGTCGAAGTCCGACATCTTCGACGGATCGAGGGAGAAGCGAACGATCGTTTCGCCGAACTTGTTGTCCCCGGTCCGATTGAGCACAGCTTCCACCGCCAGCGGCGCGCCGGACATTCGCACATCACCGCGGAGATTGGCGGTTTCCGGCTCGATCGTCAGCGTGAAATTCCCGTTATCGATGTTGCGATCGCCGATCGCATTCTCCATCGACCATCCGCTGAGGCTGGCTCCGATGCGCGGCACGAGCCGGGACATTTCCGCGCCCTTGCCGTATTGACCATGCAGCTTAAGCACGGCCGCGACCGTGCCCTTTCCGCGCATGAACGGCGCAACCGCAGGCGCCATCTCCACCAGGCGCGGCACGGACATAAGCGCACCTACGGTGGACACCGGCCCCTCGAATTTGACGTCCAGCTCCCCGATGAACGGCTCCTGCCGATGATCGAGGGTCGCAAACCGCGTTCCCGCAACCGCGAGCGGTTCGCCGGAACCGGCCTCGACACGTCCCCCCTCGATCAGGGTTTCCATGCGCTCGTTGACGACACGCACCGTGCCGTGGACGCCGACGGCCGGCGGCACATCCTTGAGGTAGGTTACCGAGGCACCGGAGAACCTGGCATCGAGCGCCAGATCCCGCTTGAGCATCTTGCCGCCGATCGGGCCGCGCATGGCAATCGACATATCCTCGACGATGCCGCCCGCGACATTTTCCTCGACCCATTTGCGTGTGCCGGGCGCGACAAGCCCGGGCCAGACGCGCAGCACCGCCGCGACCGGCGAGCGCGAACCTGCAATGGCGAAATCACCGAGGGGTCGTTCCCCGTTAAAGTCGAACGTCCCGTAGCCGGCGACCGAAAGCGAACGCCCCTGCACGACGGCCTGTTCGATCGTAAGCTGGCGGGCGGAGCGCTGGAGCGCTCCATTGAGTTCGATCCGGTCGAAACGCAAAGCCTGGACACGCGGATCTCCGCCCGGCGCGCCCTGTTCCTTGCCCGCGAGATGGTACTCCCAGCGATCGTAGGCATCATCAACAGGACGCGCCTCTCCCGCGATGACGAACCGGGCTCCATGCGCCTGTAGATCGACAGGGTTGATGCGGAGCTTGCGGTCCTGCTCGCTCCACGCAAACTGGACGCGTGTGCGCTCGGCATCCATGCGCGCTTCGGGCTTGTCGTGTTCGACCATGCTGAAATTGACCACGTCGAGCCGCGCTTCGGCCGCAGGAATCGAGCCCTTTGCATCGAGCCGCGCATAGACATGACCGAACATCTGGCCGCCGAAATGCGACTGCGCCTTGCCGCTGAGAAATTCGTAGGCCAGGCGCCCGAGCGAGAGGTTTTCAAAACCCAGATCGAAATTGCGAACACCAGACTCCAGACGGGCGAGACTGGCCGTCACCGACCATTGATCCTGCGGCATGGCGGAGGAAACGCTGGCCGTCAGCGTGTTGTCCTTGCTGCGCTGGATACGCAGGTCCACCTGATCGAGTTGCTCCACACGGCCGCGCCGCTGATCGTCGATGGTGATGCTCGCGGCGCTGATTTCGGCGAGTTCGAAATTCTCGAGCTGCCCGCCCTTCTCAAGCACGGCCTCAGCCGTGGCGATGAAACCGGCTATCTCGGCGGGCGCCGCCTGCGGAGCATCCGCCGCAGGCAGGTTCAGCAGAGGGCGCCCCTGCACCCCTCCGAGCACGAACTGTCCGTTTTCTTCGATGCGGAGCGTGAGATTGGGCTGTAACAGACGTATGCGGCGCAGCGAAAACCGCTGCCCCATGAGCAGATTGCCGTCGAGCGCGACGGCGGCGCGCGGAACCGCCAGAACCGGGTCTCCGTTCGGCGCACGTATCGCGAAGCCATTGAGACGCACATCGAGACCGTTCATCGTCAGATCGACGCGGCTCCCACCGATGTCCACGTCATAGCCCGGACCAAGCTCGGCCTCGATCGCCTGCGCAATGCGCGGCGTGACAAACATCGACGTGACGGGAGAAATGATCAGGAGAAAGGCGACAAGCAGAAGGCCCACCACGCCCGCACAGGCGTAAATGCCGATTTTAGGCCCACGGGAAAGACCGCCAAACCAGCCCCTCAGGCGCGCGGCAAAACCCCGCCCTGCCGGCCGGCCCGGCTGACGCTTGCGGCCCCTGCGCCAGAACGGTTGTTTTTTTCCCTTGCCGGGCATAGCTCTCCGCACATCCGCCGCTGACTGGAAACCCAAGCGGATCAAGGCTTGCAGCGCTTCGGAATCCGATCACACAGGCCCTAGGAATAAGACGAAAGGACGGCGCGTGACAAAGCTTGAAGTCGGTAATCCCGCCCCTGATTTCACTCTGCCGCGCGACGGTGGCGGAGAGATACGATTGTCGGACTTCCGCGGCAGGAAGGTTGTCCTTTATTTCTACCCGAAAGACGACACGCCCGGCTGCACGGCGGAGGCTATCGCCTTCAACGGCCTGAAAGCCGATTTCGAGAAGGCAGGAACCGATATCATTGGATTTTCAGCGGATTCCACGGCCCGCCACGACAAGTTCAAAAAAAAGCACGGCCTCGACTTTCCGCTGGCATCCGATGAGAGCAAGTCGGTCCTCAACACCTACGGCCTCTGGGTCGAGAAAAGCCTCTATGGCCGCAAATATATGGGCGTCGAACGCGCCACATTGCTCATCGACGCAGATGGGCGGATCGCGCAGATCTGGCGGAATGTGAAAGTGCCCGGCCATGCGCAAGAGGTTCTGGCCGCGGCCAAGGCGCTCTAGATCCGCCCGAATCATGGTTACGCCGAATTAACCATGCGCAGGGCATCAAGGTGCTCTTGGAGCCGGTTTGTTCGCCGGTCAGCGGGGAGCGCGCGATGGTCGAGCGACGGGACGCCAACACAAAGAGCTTCGTGCTCGTGCAGCGCCAGTTTCGCCCGGTCCGGTTCGAACTCCATCCGTTCGCCGCGGTAGCCCTTGGGCTCTTTGCTCTGGCCTTACTTGGGTGGTCTTTCGCCACGACGAGCTACGCGCTGTTCCGCGACGAATTCCTGATGCAGATCGTGTCGCGCCACACCGCCTCGGAGCAGGCATCGAGCGCGGAAATAGCGCGCCTCAAGGCCGACGCCGCCCGCGCAAGCAGTCGCCTTCTCATCGAGCGGGAAGAATTCACCCGCAAACTCGGCGAATTTGCGGAACGGCAGACCAACATCGAGCGCAAGCAGGAGCTTCTGTCAGGGCTTCCGGAAGCAGATGCCGGGAACGACAATCCCGGTGAGCTTCGGCTGCGGTCTCCCAAGCCGGTTCGCGAATCCCGCATGGACCACGGCGGAACAAGCGGCAGTCTTGCCGAGGTCGAACGCCGCTTCGCGCGGATCGAGAAGACGCAGCAGCGGCAGATGGCGGCGTTGAAGTCCCGGCTCGACCGGGAGCGCCTCAATCTCTCACGTGTCTATGCGTCATTGGGCCTGCGCTCGCCGGAGGCTCCGATAAAGGCCGGTATCGGCGGCCTTTACATTCCATCGCTCCCGGACGAAGGCTTGTCGGAATGGGGCGAACCCGAGCTTGTCGAGCTTCAGGGCGTCATGCAGGAGGCCGAGCACCTGCGGCGCGGCCTCGCTTTCGTTCCCGTGCGCCACCCCGCTCCGCAAGCGTCGCAGGTCAGTGCTTTTGGAAACCGCGTCGATCCGTTTCTCGGGACGATGGCGTTTCACAGCGGTGTCGACCTCGACCTCCCAAGCGGGGCGCCGGCGCGGACGACCGCCTCGGGGACCGTGGTCTCGGCGGGCTGGAACGGCGGATATGGCCTGATGGTCGAGGTACGCCACGAGCAGGGCTTCTCCACCCGCTATGCGCATCTGTCCTCTGTCGCGGTGTCGGAGGGCGATGAGGTCAATGTGGGTGACATTGTCGGGCGTGTCGGCTCGACCGGCCGCTCGACCGGGCCGCATCTGCATTACGAAACACGCCTCAACGACCGGGCGCTCGACCCCCGCCGCTTTCTTGCCGCCGCGGCAATGCTCGGAGATTAGTCGACGTCTTCGACGCTGTCGGGCCCACCGCCGTAAACGCGCTGCGCCAAGGCCGCTTCCATGTACGGATCGAGTGCGCCATCCAGCACATCGTCCGGGCTTGTCGAGGTGACGCCGGTGCGCAGATCCTTCACCATCTGATACGGCTGAAGCACATACGAGCGAATCTGGTGACCCCAGCCGATATCGGTCTTGGCGGCCTGTTCGGCCATCGCCTGCGCCTCACGCTTTTTCAGTTCAAGCTCATAGAGCTTGGCGCGCAGCATGTTCCACGCGGTGGCGCGGTTCTTGTGCTGGGAACGATCGCCCTGCGAGACCACCGCGATGCCGGTCGGAATGTGCGTCAGACGAACGGCGGATTCGGTCTTGTTGACGTGCTGGCCGCCCGCACCGCCCGAACGCATCGTATCGACACGCACCTGGCCTTCGTCGATCTCAATCTGGATGCGGTCGTCGACGACGGGGTAGACATCGATCGAGGCAAAGCTCGTCTGGCGGCGCGCGTTCGCATCGAACGGCGAAATGCGGACAAGACGATGCACGCCGCTTTCGGTCTTCATCCAGCCATAGGCGTTACGGCCTTTGACGAGAATCGTCGCACCCTTGATGCCCGCGCCCTCACCTTCCTGCCGGTCCACGAGCTCGACCTTGAAGCCGCGGCGCTCGGCCCAGCGCGTGTACATGCGCAGGAGCATTTCCGCCCAGTCCTGGCTTTCGGTGCCGCCCGCGCCGGAATGGACTTCGAGATAGGTATCCATCTCGTCGGCCTCGCCCGACAGAAGCGTCTCGATCTGCTGCTTGGCCGCCTCGTCCCGAAGCGCCTTGATCGCCGCTTCGGCCTCCGCGACAACACCTTCATCGTTCTCGGTTTCGCCGAGTTCGATCAGCTCGATGTTGTCGGCGAGTTCCTGTTCGACGCGCTTGATCTGGTCGATACGTGTTTCCAGATCGGTGCGTTCGCGCATCAGTTTCTGCGCGCGGTCGGCATCGTCCCAGAGGGTCGGGTCTTCGGAGAGCGCGTTCAGTTCGCGCAGGCGGTTGTTGGCGGCATCCCAGTCAAAGATGCCTCCTCAGCAGCCCGACTGACTGCTTAAGCTCTTCTACGAGTGACGATATCTCGGCGCGCATGATTTGTTCGAAAGGTTTGGAGAATGTGGGGCGGAACCTAGGGGCCCCGCTCGCGGATGTAAACTGCCTAAGTTGGCCTGTTCTTCAGATGCCTTGAGGCTTTGCCCCGTGTTCCGCACAGCGCCATTCGCGAGGCTGGCAGGCAAGACCGGGTGTCGAGCATTTTACGTCCCCGGCGTCCTTGAGGCAGATTTCGCAACCATTGGTAAAGCTGCGGCAATCCGGGCTTGCGCGCACCACCTCATCCAGACTTTGCGTCGAGGGAGAGAAGGGTGGCTTCAGAGGAGCCAGGCGCGGTTCGTCAGCAAAGGCGCGACCGGCAAGCGCAACCACCGCCAGAGCGGCGATGGCAACGGCCCGTCGCATCAGTAAAGCCCGCCGGTTCCTGTACGTACTCCACCGCTAGCAGGCGGAGGACCGCCCTGCCCGTACTCGCCGCCGCCCCCGCCATAGCCGATGACGGAGAAGCTGTCAGGCGGGGCTGTTCCCGGCTTGAAGGCTTCGAGGATGACCCTCTGGTCTCCCGGACCGGCGCGCATTCCGGTCTGCGCATTGATGCGGACGAGCTTGATGCCCGCCGGCACGCGGAACGGAACCGCGGGCTTGTCGTGCAGCGCCATTTTGAGGAAATCGCCAACGATCGGTGCGGCAAGCTCGCCACCCGTCGTGCCACGCCCCATCGGACGCGGCTTGTCGTAACCAACATAGACGCCGATCGCGAGGTCCGGCGTGAAACCGACAAACCAGGAATCCTTGTAATCGTTCGTCGTGCCTGTTTTTCCAGCCACCGGCTTGCCGACCTGCCGCAGAACGGTCGCTGTGCCGCGCAGAACGACGCCTTCCATCATGCTCGTGATCTGATACGCCGTTAGCGGATCGAGCACCTGCTCGCGCTGGTCCACAAGCGTCGGCGGCTGCTGGCCGCGCCAGTCGTCGGCCTTGCAGCCCTGGCAATCGCGTTCATCGTGCTTGTAGATCGTGCGTCCGTACCGATCCTGCACACGGTCGATCAACGATGGCGTGACCTTTTTCCCGCCGTTCGCAAAGATTGAATAGCCGGACACCATCTTCACGAGCGTCGTCTCGCCCGCGCCAAGCGCCATCGACAGGAAAGGAGGCAGGTCATCCGACACGCCGAAACGGCGCGCATATTCGGAAATGATGGGCATACCCATGTCCTGGGCGAGCCGGACCGTCATGACGTTACGCGACTTCTCGATACCGAAGCGCAGGGTCTGCGGGCCATAGAACTCGCCAGAATAGTTTTCCGGGCGCCAGACGCCCTGTCCACCGCCCTGCTCGACTTCCACCGGCGCGTCGAGCACCACCGAAGACGGCGTATAGCCGTTGTCGAGAGCGGCGGCATAGAGGAACGGCTTGAAGGCGGAACCCGGCTGCCGAAGGGCCTGCGTGGCGCGGTTGAACTCGCTCTGCTCGTAGGAGAACCCGCCGACCAGTGCGAGCACGCGGCCGGTATAGGGGTCCATGACGCAGATGGCGCCGGAAATTTCCGGAATCTGCCTCAGCCGGAACTGGCCTTCGCGGGTGTTGCCGTCCTTGTCTTTCAGGGCTTCAACATAAACAACATCGCCGACCGCGAGCGCATCCTTCTGGCCTTCGGGCCGCGTCGCGCCGCTGGCCCATTTGGCCCATTTCATTCCTTCGGCCGGAAGATTGGCAATGACGCGTTCGGACTTGACCGCACCCGTCGCCTCGCGGCCCGGCTGGAGGCCGATCTGCCAGCCGCCCTCGGCCTTGGCGAGAACGATGGCGAGTGACCAGCCGGCATCTGACACGGCGGGCACATCGGACAGGGCCTTGCCCCAATCCTCGCCGAGGGGAACGTTCTTCACCGCGCCGCGCCAGCCACGCCCTTCGTCGAACTTCACGAATGCCGACGAGAGCGACTTCTTCGCCATTTCCTGCAATTGGGGATCAAGTGCCGTGCGTACGGAAAGACCGCCGTCGTACAAGCCCTTGCCGCCGTACTTTTCGTAAAGGACACGACGGACTTCTTCGGCATAATATTGCGCGGTGTACACATGCGCGCGCGATCCACGCGCGGTCACGCCGAGCGGCATGGCCTTCTGCTTTTCGGCCTCTTCACGCGACACATAGCCGTTTTCGGCCATGCGATCGATGACCCAGTTGCGGCGCTCGATCGCGCGTTCGGGCTGACGGAAGGGGTGATAATTGTTCGGCGCTTTCGGAAGTGCTGCCAGATAGGCGACCTCCGAAATCGTCAGTTCATGAACCGACTTGTCGAAATAGTTCAGTGCCGCAGCCGCGATGCCGTAATTGCCGAGGCCAAGATAGATCTCGTTCAGATAAAGCTCGAGAATTTTTTCCTTGGAGAAGGTCTGCTCAATGCGGACGGAGAGCAGCGCTTCCTTGATCTTTCGGTTCAGGGACGTCTCGTTCGTCAGAAGGAAGTTCTTCGCGACCTGCTGCGTGATCGTCGAGGCGCCTTGCGGGCGGATGTTCCGGCCGAAATTCTCGATGTTCGTCCAGACGGCGCGGGCGATGCCCGTCGGGTCTATACCCCCGTGCTGGAAGAAGTTCTTGTCTTCCGCAGACAGGAAAGCCTGGATGACGGAGGCCGGAACCGCCTGGATCGGCAGGAAGAGACGCCGCTCGTTCGCATATTCGGCAATGAGACTGCCATCGACGGCATGAAGGCGCGTCATGATCGGCGGCTCGTATTTCTCGAGCGTGGCATGATCGGGAAGATCCTGCGCCTGCTGCCAGATGAACACGCCAACGCCAACCGCGGCGATGAGGCCGATGATCGTTGCCGTGGCGAACAGGAAACCGAAAAACCGCAGAAGAAGGCGCATGAGCGCGATATGTCCCCAAAAGATATGATCGCCCCAGCCGACGCTTTGGCTCTGCGATATTCACGGCATTGGACGTGTTTTGTGGAATTTATGGGGCGCGATGCCCTTCAATTCACAGATGATCCTCCGCCCTTTGCCGTCGTACGAGGAGCAAAATAGGCGTCCATGCTTGTCACGATCGCGTCAGCAGCTTTATCTCTCCAGCCTCGCGAGAGCAAAAGCTTCAGGTCTTCCCGGCTCGACATATAGCCGAGCTCCAGCAGTGCGGAGGGCACATCCGGCGCCTTCAGCACCACGAAACCGGCCGCACGCTGGGGGTTCTTGTTGAGGCGGATGGCCTTCCCGACCGACGAAACCAGACTTCCCGCAAAGCGCGAGGAAAAGACCCGGGTTTCGCGCCGCGCCAGATCGATGAGAATCCCGGCGACGTCGTCCGGCTCCTCGCTGAGATCGACCCCGGCGATGATGTCAGCGCGGTTTTCCTTCTCCGCGAGCCGCTCCGCTTCCGCGTCGCTCGCCCGGTCGGACAATGTGTAGATCGTCGCGCCGCGCACGCCGAACGGATCCGCCGACAGCGAATCGGCATGGATCGACAGCAGAAGATCGGCCGCGTTTTCGCGGGCAAAGCGGACGCGGTCCGCGAGCGCGATGAAACTGTCGTCTTCGCGCGTCATCGCCACACGGTAGCGGCCAGACGCGGTGAGCTTCTCCCTGAGCGTGTGGGCGAATTCCAGCACGACCTGTTTTTCTTCCTCGCCGCCTGCCGCCTTTGCGCCCGTGTCGATGCCGCCATGTCCCGGATCGATGACAATGACCGGCCGTGTATCGGCCGCGTCCGCGGCGACCTTGGGTGCGGCCGGCTCGGGAAGCCTGTCACCGCGGCCGGTATCGCTGCGCATATTGGACAGGAACGCGCTTTCGGATGTCGGCGTCATGTCCACGATAAGCCGCGCGGGCTGGCCCTCCTGAGCCGGCACGGAATTCAGGACGGCCTTCACCGGCTTCGTCGTGTCGATCACGATTCGCGAGCGGCCCGGCGCGATCAACCCGAACCGGTAGGCCGAGACGAGACCGCGCGCCTGATGCGGCAGCGCTTTGGTGCCGAAGGACACCTCCGGCAGATCGACGATGACACGGTAGGGGTCCGCAAGCGTGAACACGCGCGGTGCCACCTGCGATTCGAGATCGACGATGAGCCGGGTCGCCTTCTCGTCGCCCCCGAGGCGGGTGTCCGTCGCAGCGACAACGCGCGGCGCCTGTTCCGCCGCAGCCGGAACGGCCAGGAGAATGAGTGGAAGAAGGAGGGCGAATCTCGTCATCGGCGGCGGGTATCGCTCGGCTGTTCAGGAATTATGGAGAGTTGGATACCGCAAAACTGCGGCGGCGGCATGTCCCCGGCGCTCTGGGCTGTGGAGGAATCGGCCGCGCTCCACCTTTCGGCGTGTGACCTGAAAAACACAACCGCTTGTCAAAGGCATCTTTTTCTATATGAAGGAAGATGGCTCGCGCGTGAAAGGCTCCCCCGCCTCGCCCGGCGCGATCTCGGTTTCGCCCTGCCCCGGCTTTATGCTGCGGGCATATGCGGTGAAGATCGCTGCGGATGATGCCCCTCCAAAGGCGCCCGAATCTCCATGCGTGTCGTATGGTGCGGGCGAGTGAGGCCATTCCCGACGCATGGCGCTTACGCGCCGCGAGCCGACATTCCTGCCCCGGCAGGCACAGATTGGAGTCGAAGACAGGTATGGCAAGCGTTCGGATCATTTTCGACGACGCCTGCGCTGTCCTTCGGACCGCCCCAGTTTCGCATACCCTTTCCCACACACATCGCGCCCCAGACGCCGGCCGTATGCCGCGCGGAGACGATAGCTCCGCCGCCCCCCGCCGCGCTGTGCGCAACCTAAAAGGTTTCATATGGCCAGCAACAAGATGCTCATCGACGCCGCCCATCCGGAGGAGACCCGGGTCGTCGTCGTCAAAGGCGGATCAAACCGCATTGAAGAGTTCGATTTCGAAAGCGCCACACGCAAACAGCTTCGCGGCAACATCTATCTCGCCAAGGTAACGCGGGTCGAACCGTCCCTGCAGGCGGCGTTCGTTGAGTATGGCGGCAACCGCCACGGCTTCCTCGCGTTCAGCGAAATCCACCCCGATTACTACCAGATCCCCGTCGCCGACCGGCAGGCGCTCCTCGATGAGGAAGCGCGCGCGCACGACGACGAAGACGAGGACTCCGACGACGAGAAAAAGTCGAACGGCCGCAAGCGCCGCCGCGGACGCGGCAAGGCGAAGGACGCCAAGAAGGACGACAGCGTCAGCGAAGAGCTGCCCGGAGCGCCCGCCGCCGAAGGCGACGAGGAGCACACGGGTTCCGAATCCGAGCACGACGAGGATCGTGATGAGGAGGACGAAGAGCACGACGAGGACCGGGACGACGAAGACGAGGACGCGTCCGAGGCATCATCGGACGAGAATTCAACCACGGAAGCATCGAACGGCGGCGACGAAGCCCCCGGTGGCGATGTGGTCGAGGTCCGCGACGAGGCAAAGGACGACATCGAATCCGTCGGCGCCGAAAGCAATGTCGACGAGGAGATGCCGCAGCGCCGCGAACCGCGCCGCACGCGCCATTACAAGATCCAGGAAGTCATCAAGCGCCGCCAGGTCCTGCTCGTCCAGGCGGTGAAGGAAGAGCGCGGCAACAAGGGTGCGGCGCTGACGACCTATCTGTCGCTCGCCGGACGCTATTCCGTGCTGATGCCGAACACCGCGCGTGGCGGCGGCATTTCGCGCAAGGTCACCAACGCGACCGACCGCAAGAAGATGAAGGAGATCGCGGGCGATCTCGATGTGCCGGAAGGCATGGGCGTCATCCTGCGCACGGCCGGTGCCAGCCGCACCAAGGCCGAGGTCAAGCGCGACTTCGAATATCTCCTGCGGCTGTGGGAGACAGTGCGCGAGAACACGCTTCAGTCCACCGCTCCTGCCCTCGTCCACGAGGAAGGATCGCTCGTCAAACGCGCGATCCGCGATCTGTACAACAAGGACATCGACGAAGTTCAGGTGTCCGGCGACACGGCCTTCCGCGAGGCCAAGGATTTCATGCGCATGCTCATGCCGAGCCATGCGAAGAACGTGAAGGCCTATCGCGACCAGGTTCCGATCTTCACGCGCTACAGCGTCGACAGCCAACTCGATGCGATGTTCTCGAACGTCGTTACGCTGAAATCGGGCGGCTATATCGTCATCAACCAGACCGAGGCGCTTGTCGCGGTGGACGTGAACTCGGGCCGCGCAACGCGCGAGCACAACATCGAGGACACGGCACTCAAGACGAACCTCGAAGCCGCCGAAGAAGTGTCGCGCCAGCTTCGCCTGCGCGATCTTGCCGGTCTCATCGTGGTCGATTTCATCGACATGGAAGAGAACCGCAACAACCGTGCGGTCGAGAAAAAGCTCAAGGACTGCCTGAAGCACGACCGTGCGCGCATTCAGGTCGGGCGCATCTCGCATTTCGGCCTTCTGGAAATGTCGCGCCAGCGCATCCGGACGGGCGTGCTTGAAAGCTCGTCCGACGTGTGCCCGATCTGCGCGGGTTCCGGTCGCGTTCGTTCCGTGCCGTCCGTCGCGCTTCACGTGCTGCGCATCATCGAAGAAAACCTGCTGCGCAATGCAGGCTTCAACCTCAATGTGCGGACGCCGAACGACGTCGCGCTTTATATTCTCAATCAGAAACGCGGCCATCTGCGCGACATCGAGACCCGCTTCGGCGTCGAGGTCACCTTTGCCGCCGACAACCATCTGGCGGTTGGCGAGCATTGCGTGATCCAGCGCGGCGAACCGGCAACCGGCACTCCGCTCGCGCCGCAACTGCCGCCGCCCGTCGCCGACGAGCCGGACGTTGCGGAGGACGTCGAAACTTCCGAAAGCACCGAGGAAATCCGCACCGAGCGCCCCGAGCGCGAGGAAGGCGGTCGCGAGGAAGGTGGCCGCCGTCGCCGTCGTCGCCGTCGCGGTCGTGGTCGTGGTGAAAACGGCGAGCATCGCGACGCGCATCAGGATGGCGGCGAAGCTGAAGCTGAAGGCGACGAGGATGCCGAAGACACCGGCAGCGTGATCGAGGCCGGCGAGGATTCAGCCGCTGCCGCGATCATGACGGACAAGCCCGAAGCGTCGTCCGATGACGAAGAGCGCCGTCCGCGCCGCCGCGGGCGCCGGGGGGGACGCGGCCGCAGCCGCAACGGGCGCGAGAATGGCGACGCCACCTTTGAGGGCGATGTCGAATTCGCGGTCAGCGAAGCGGGCGATGTGAACGCCACGCCGGAGACTCCGGAGGCTGCCGCTGAAACCGAAATGCCGATGGTGGAAACACCGGCGGCCCGCATTCAGGAACCCGAAGTCATCGCAGCGGCACCGGAAGCGGCGCATGCGGACGAGCCCGAAGACGAGACCGTCGAAAAGCCCGAACGCAAAAAGATCGAATCCACCACGTCCGAGGGACCGCGCCGGTCCGGCTGGTGGAACCGCCTGAGAGGGTGAGAGACCGAAAAAGAGGCCGCTTTCGCGGCCTCTTTTTTTATCCTGCGTCAGGGCTGGCCTTTTCCGGCGCGCTCCTCCGGCGAGGGAAAGCCGATGCTGCGGCCGACATCGGTCTGATGGCAGGCAGCGAGAGTGGCGGTCAATGCAATCGCCGCAACGAACTTCAGAAGCATTTTGAAACCCCGGTGAATTTACCGTTCCGAAGTGTTGGCGCGACCGCGATCATTCAAGACGGTTCTTCGACGACAGCATCTATCCTCGGGGGAACCGCTCGCGAGCCAGCCACGCGCCGATGCGCGCCGTCGCCTCGACGATCTCGGACTCAGCGCCCGCGAAGGAAAAGCGCAGATATCTGTTGCCCCGCGCACGGTCGAAATCCAGACCGGGCGTTGCCGCAACGCCGGCTTCCTCCAGCAGGGATTTCGCGAAAGCGAGGCTGTTGTTCGTGAACCGGCCGACATCCGCATAGAGGTAGAAGGCACCATCGGGGGGAAGGAAGCTGTCCATACCGAACTTCGGCAGCTCGCGCAGCAGGTGCTCGCGGTTTCGTGCATAGACGGCTTTCACCGCCTCAAGCTCCTCTTTCGCATCGAGCGCGGCCGTTGCGGCCAACTGGGAGAGATAGGGCGCGGAGATGAAAAGATTCTGCGCCAGACGCTCGACCGGGCGCTCGAGTTCTTCCGGCAAGACGAGCCAGCCGATCCGCCACCCCGTCATGCACCAATATTTCGAGAAGCTGTTGACGATCACCGCATCGTCATCGAACCGCAAAGCCGTCTCACTGGGCATGCCGTAGGTGAGACCGTGATAGATTTCATCCGAAACGAGTCGGATGCCGAGCCTCCGGCATGTGGCGGCGAGCTCCGCGAGGGCTTGAGACGTCACGACCGTCCCGCTCGGATTGGCCGGGCTCATCAGCAGCACGCCCGCAAGTGGAGTTTCCTTATGGGTCTTTTCGATTGCTTCGCCATCCAGCGCCCAGCGGCTCTGCGCGTCGCATTCGATCTCGACGGGCACGAGGCCGAGCGAGGTGAGCATGGTGCGATACGGCGGATAGCCGGGCGCGGAAATGCCGACGCGATCACCGGGATTGAACAGGGCCAGGAAGGCGAGGAGAAAACCGCCCGACGAGCCGAGCGTGACCGCAATGCGGGACGCCGGAACCTCCATGCCGTAGACATCGCGGTAGTGGCGCGACAGGCGCTCGCGCAGCACCGGCAGGCCGAGCGCCTGCGTGTAGCCGATGAGCCCGCCCTCGAGCGCCCTCGACGCCGCCTCGCGGGCTGCCTTGGGCGCGGGGAAGCTCGGCTCCCCGATCTCCATGTGGATAACCGATCGACCTTCCGCCTCGATGCGGCGGGCGGCGCTCATCACATCCATGGCAATGAAGGGCTCGACATTGGCTCGGCTGGACTGCAGGAAGCGCCGCGCGCGGTGTTCGGTCTCGGTCACATCCTGCGCGCCCCTTTTGCGCCATTGTTGTCGTGCATCGCGGCGCCTATGCCGTTCCGCGCCAACAAGTTCAAGCCCGGCTTTGTGCGCGCTCTCAGCGCCGCGACCGCATGTGCAATCCTCTCGGCAAGCGTGCCGGGCACGGCGCTGGCGCAGAGCAAGGACCGGCTGTCGCCGGTGCGCGACGCCGAAACCGAAGAGCTGATGCGCGACTATTCGCGTCCTCTGCTGCGCGCGGCCGGCGTTGATCCGACCGCCGTGGAAATTGCGCTGATCGGCGATTTCTCCTTCAACGCCTTTGTCGCGAACGGACGCCGCATCTTCATCAATCTCGGTGCGATTGTCGAAAGCAAAAGGCCGAACCAGCTCATCGGCGTTCTGGCGCACGAGACCGGCCACATCGCCGGTGGGCACCTCTCCAATCTGCGCCAGCAGATGGACGCCGCGCAGACGCGGGCCATCATTGCCATGCTGCTCGGCGCGGCTGCCGTCGCAGGCGGCGCCATTGCGGGCGCCGACGGCAACACGATCGCGGGCGGCGCACGGGCGGCGGCCACGGCGCCCGGCTCGATCGTGCAGCGCGATCTGCTGGCCTATGTCCGCGCGCAGGAACAGGCCGCCGATCAGGCGGCGGTAAACTATCTGACGAAGACCGGGCAGTCCGCCAAAGGCATGCTGGAAACCTTCCGGGGCTTTGCCGACAAGAGCATGTTCTCCTCGCGCTTTGTCGACCCCTATGCCGTGACGCATCCGATGCCGACGGACCGCATCGCGCTTCTCGAACGCGCCGTGAATGCAAGCCCGACCGTCAATGCGGTGGATTCCCCCGAACTCGTTCACCGCCACCAGATGGTGCAGGCGAAGATCTGGGCGTTCATGAAAGGGCCGGACGTGATCGCGCGGCGCTACCCCGCGACCGACACCAGCCTGCCCGCTCGTTACGCACGCGCGATTTCGGCGTATCGCTTCGGGAGCATTCAGGATGCACAGAAGCAGATCGACGCGCTGATCGCGGCGCAATCGAACAATCCGTATTTCTGGGAACTCAAGGGCCAGTCGCTGCTCGAGGCCGGGCGTGCGCGTCAGGCCATCGACCCGCTGCGCCGCGCCGCGAGCATCAAGCCGAAATCGGGCCTCATCCGCATGATGCTGGGCGAAGCCATGATCGCAACCGGCGACAACGGCCTGCTCGATGCCGCGCTCACGGAACTGCGTCAGGCCATCGCCTACGAGCCGCGCGCGCCCAAAGCCTACCGCAATCTGGCGCAAGGCTACGGCCGCAAGGGCATGAACGCGGAGGCGGATCTTGCCTCGGCGCAGTCCGCTTTTCATTCCGGCGATATGACGACGGCCAAACAATTGGCCGCGCGCTCCAAAAGCCAGCTTGCCACAGGCTCCCCGTCGTGGCTCCGTGCCGACGACATCGTCAATTACCGTACGCCGAAACTGAAATAGGCGCCTTTCGGAAGGAAAACCCGTGTCCCCTTCGCGCATTTTTGCCCTCGCGGTCGCAGCCATTGCGGGCCTCGGGCTTTTCCTGTTGCCGCAATATCTCGTCGCGCAGACCGCGTCGGGAGGAGCCGGATCACCCGACAAGGCCGCCATCGAGCAGATCGTTCGCGATTATCTGCTCGAAAACCCCGAAATCCTGCGCGAAATGGCCGACCGCCTGCAGAAAAAGGACGCTGCTTCGGCAGAGGTTGCACGCGAGCAGACCTTCAAGTCCGCGTCGTCCGACATCTATGATTCAGAGCATCAGGTCGTGCTCGGCAATCCGAAGGGCGATGTCACTCTGGTCGAGTTCTTCGATTACAATTGCGGCTACTGCAAACAGGCTCTCGCCGACACCGAAGAGCTCCTGAAATCGGACCCCAATCTGCGTCTGGTGCTCAAGGAGTTTCCGGTCCTCGGGCAGGATTCGGTCGATGCGGCACGTGTTGCCGTCGCCGTGTCCAAGCAGGCGCCGGAGAAGTATCTCGACTTCCACCGCAAGCTTCTGGCAGTCGATGGCGCAACTGGGTCGGCGGCGATCGAGATCGCAAAAGACCTCGGGCTCGACATGAAAAAGGTTTCCGAGGCCATCGCCGATCCGTCGACCGAGGAAGCGCTCGTCGAGTCCCATCGCATCGCCAGCCAGCTCGGCATCAACGGCACGCCGACCTATGTGGTCGCCGACACGATTTTGCCCGGCGCGGTCGGAACGAAAACCCTCAAACAGGTCATCGGCAATGCCCGCAAATGCGGCAAGGCGCAGTGCTGAAGTGGTGCGGAAGGGGCAAAACCCCTTCCCCTCGCCTCCCGGCCCGTATAATAACCGCCGATCATTCGACCGACTGATCTGCCCGGTATGACCGCGACCGTCTTCGTCCTCAACGGCCCGAACCTCAACCTGCTCGGACTGCGCGAGCCGGAAGTCTATGGCGCGGACACGCTGAACGACATCGAGGACCGTGTGAAGGAGCGTGCCAAGGCGCACGGCCTGACGGTCGATTTCCGGCAGACGAATTTGGAAGGCCAGTTGGTCGACTGGGTGCAGGAAGCGCGGACGAAGGCCAAAGGGATCATCATCAACCCCGCCGCCTACACACACACGTCCGTCGCGCTGCTCGATGCGATCAAGGCGGTCGGAATTCCGGCCATCGAGGTTCATCTGTCGAACATTCATGCCCGCGAGGAATTCCGGCATCACTCCTATGTGTCGCCGGCCGCTCGCGGGATCATTGTCGGATTTGGTGCATACGGCTACGAACTTGCGATCGACGGCCTCGCCCGGATCATCACGAAGGCCTGACGCCCTTCCGGAGACAAAATGAGTATGGCCAAGGACGTTAAAGCAGGCGGCGCCATCGATCATGAACTGATCCGCGACCTCGCCAAGCTGCTGAAGGAAACCGACCTCTCCGAGATCGAAATCGAGAGCGCCGGACTGAAGGTGCGCGTTGCGCGCAGCATCTCCGTCAGCGCGCCGGTCTATGCGGCCCCCAGCGCTCCGGCAGCCGCTGCCGCGCCGGCCAACGGCGCGGGCTCCGCAGACAAATCCAAGGCCGTCGGAGCCGTGCTCTCCCCGATGGTCGGCACGGCCTATCGTGCACCGGAACCGGGCGCGAAGCTGTTCGTCGAAGTCGGCCAGGATGTCCGCCAGGGCCAGACGCTTCTCATCATCGAAGCGATGAAGACGATGAACGCGATCCCTGCGCCCAAGGCCGGGCGGGTGAAGGAGATCCTCATCGAGGACGCCCAGCCGGTCGAGTTCGGCCAGCCCCTGCTGATCATCGAATAAAATGTTCGATAAAGTCCTGATCGCCAATCGCGGCGAGATCGCACTTCGGGTGCTTCGCGCCTGCAAGGAGCTTGGTATCGCGACGGTCGCCGTGCATTCGACGGCCGACAGCGAGGCGATGCATGTGAAGCTTGCCGACGAGGCGGTCTGCATCGGCCCGCCGCCCGCGCGCGACAGCTATCTGAACGTGTCGCAGCTTCTGGCCGCCTGCGAGATCACCGGCGCGGACGCCGTGCATCCCGGCTACGGCTTTCTGTCGGAGAATGCGCGCTTCGCCGAAATTCTCGACGATCACGGCATCGTCTTCATCGGCCCGAAGGCCGAGCACATCCGCATCATGGGCGACAAGATCGCCGCCAAGCAGACGGCCAAGCGGCTCGGCATTCCGGTCGTGCCCGGCTCCGACGGCGGCGTCAGCGAGGACGGTGAGGCGCTGCGCATTGCGCGCGAGATCGGCTTCCCCGTCATCATCAAGGCGGCGGCGGGCGGTGGCGGGCGCGGCATGAAGGTCGCGCTGAACGAAGACGAGATGTCGGTCGCTCTGTCGACCGCGCGCTCCGAGGCCAAGGCCGCGTTCGGGGACGACGCGGTCTACATCGAAAAGTACCTGCAGAAGCCGCGCCACATCGAAGTTCAGGTCATCGGCGACGGCCGCGGCAAGGCCGTGCATCTTGGCGAGCGCGATTGCTCGCTCCAGCGCCGCCACCAGAAAGTGTGGGAGGAAGCTCCCTCCCCGGCGCTCAATGCCAGCGAGCGCGAGAGGATCGGCTCAACGGTTGCGAAGGCCATGGCCGATCTCGGCTATCTCGGTGTCGGTACGGTCGAGTTTCTGTACGAGGATGGCGAGTTCTATTTCATCGAAATGAACACGCGCATCCAGGTCGAGCATCCCGTCACCGAGATGATCACCGACATCGACCTCGTCAACGAGCAGATCCGCATTGCCGGAGGCGCCGAGCTTTCGTTCACGCAGGACGATGTAAAGCTGAACGGCCACGCCATCGAATGCCGCATCAACGCGGAGAACGCGGCGACCTTCCGCCCCTCGCCGGGCAAGATCACGCAATGGCATGTGCCGGGCGGGCTCGGCGTGCGCGTCGATTCACACGCCTATCAGGGCTACACGATCCCGCCCTATTACGACTCGCTGGCGGGCAAACTCATCGTGCACGGCAAGACGCGCACCGAATGCCTGATGCGCCTGCGCCGCGCGCTCGACGAGTTCGTGGTCGATGGCATCGAGACGACCTTGCCGCTGTTCCGCACGCTTGTCCGCAACCCCGACATGCAGGACGGCCGGTACGATATTCACTGGCTGGAAAAGCAGCTCGCCGACGGGTTGATGGACGACTAAAAAACCCCGGAGTCCCGTGCTGCCATAAGGTGGCTTCGGGACGTCCGGGGTTTTACGCCAGCCCCCGCTGGGTCGTACTCGCGTCAGGCGAAAACGCGATCCGCGAGTGTGTGTACGCGCTTGAAGGCGGCCTCGGCCCCCTCGATGACGCGCTGGTTTTCCCCTTCATTCAGATCGAGCGCATCGAGCGCGCCGGTGAACGTGCGCCAGTGCAGGCCACGGCCTTCGGGAGCGCCCGCGAGATGGCTGGCGCCGAAGGTCTCGGACAGGCCGAGCTTTTCGGCGGCCTTTATGAGGAACGCCGCGCCGAGATTGGAGCCCTCCGCGACATAGAGCCAGCCGAGCGCGGTCGGGATGTCGGCATCCGCACCGAAGGCGGGAAGTTCATCGAGCGCGAGCGGCTGGACGCCGAGATCCGACAGGTCGTTCTCGATCTGACGGAGACGGCGGCGGCCCGGAAGATCGGGCAGCAGGGCGTCGAGCTTCGGGTTTGCATAGAGGGCGTCGATGTCGCGGTGAAAGGCGTGCTGCATCTGCGCGAACTTCGCGTAGTTTTCCGTGCTGGCAAACGCGCCCGCCGACATGATGCGCGTGTCCAGCCGCTCATGGGTGCCCGACGTCGCCGCCTTCAGCCGCTGCCAGCGACCGCCCGTTTCAACCGCAATGTTCATCTGCCCCTCATAACCCCGCACGGGGGAAAAAGCGTCTCTGCTGTTTAAGACGATTCAAAACTGAGGATTCCCACCCCTCGGGCGAAATTTTTTTCGCTTGAGGATCAGCGATGCTTACCGGCAAGCAAGGCGTGTATCCACACACTTGCACGCCTCCTGCTCGAAACAACCGCTCCGAGCAGGCTAATTGCGATGTTTTTCAGATGCTTGGCTCAGATTCATACTGCCTTCCCGAACGCTTGCGACTGGTTTCCTTGCCCGCCAGGAAGCACCGCCACCGCGCGGACGGCTATCGGTTCTGATCGGCGCGGAAGCGCAACCCGTTTTCTGAAGGGGCGCACCACGACTTTTTGGCAGAGCGGCGTTGCCGTTTCGCGTCTCCCCAAAGCCAAGATCGGCACGTAGACTGCCCTCATGACGCGCGTCAACGATGTCCTGGTCGAGATCACGCCCGAGGTTCTGCTGAAGGCCTATGCCTGCGGCATCTTCCCGATGGCCGAGAGCGCCAGCGATCCGGGGCTCTACTGGATCGAGCCGGACCGGCGCGGCATCATTCCGCTGAAGGATTTCAGCATCTCCTCGCGCCTTGCGCGGACCGTGCGTTCGGACCGTTTCGAAGTGCATGTGGACCGCGACTTCGCGGGCGTGCTGGCCGGGTGCGCGGCACCGGCGAAGGGCCGCCGCAAGACGTGGATCAACAAGCGCATCCGCCGTCTGTACACCGAGCTTTACGAGATCGGGCATTGCCACACGGTCGAGGCCTATCTCGACGGCCGACTTGTCGGCGGTCTTTACGGCGTGCGGCTGGGCGGGGCTTTTTTCGGCGAAAGCATGTTTCACACCGAAACCGATGCCTCGAAAGTGGCGCTGGCGCACCTCGTCGCGCGGCTCGTCAAGGGCGGCTTTCACCTGCTCGACACCCAGTTCGTGACCGATCATCTGAAGACGTTCGGCGCGATTGATGTCGGCCGCCACGATTATCACGCGATCCTCGAAGCGGCGCTGCCGGAACAGGGCGATTTTCACGTCTGGCCGAAAGCGCAGATCGTCAGCGGCGCAGAGGTGCTGGCGGTTCTCGCGGCGCGCTGATTATTCGCCGAGTTTCGGCCCTTCGGGAGCGGCGCGCTGTTCGCCGCCCTTACAATTGGTGACCCACACATCGTAGATCGGATGCTCCACGGCGTTGAGGCCGGGGCTGTCGGCGAACATCCAGCCGCTGAAGATCTTCTTCTGCTCGTTCTGGAGCGTGACCTCATCGACCTCGACGAAGGCGATCGTCTCGGGCGCTTCGGTGGGCGGGCGCGTGTAGCAGACGCGCGGCGTGACCTGCAGGGCGCCGAACTGGACCGTCTCGTCGATCTTCACCTCGAACGCGAAGATGCGGCCCGTCACTTTGTCCAGCCCGGAGAATTCGGCAATCGGATTTGCGATGCGCTCAGGCTCGGGGGCCGGCGGCGCCTCGACCGGCTGCTGGGCATGGGCGAGACCTGCCGTCAGCATGGCAAGTCCAGCGCAGAATGCGGCAAGAGGAGTTCTGGGAATCACAAACGGGCCTTGGGCAAGCGGATGCGGAGAGATTGCCGCCGAATATGGCGCGCACGAGGCGCGGCGGCGAAACCTCAATTGCCCGGCGTCCATGCCTCGTAATCGCCGGTGGTGCGCGCGCGGCGACCATGACCGGCCGTGGAGCCTTTGGGGCGATACGCCTCCGCCGTGCCCGTCGGGTTGGCGCGGTGCGGCGCCTGCCATTCGCGCGGCTCGTAGCTTTCCTGCGAGGGCGGAACGTCCGTCGTGTGGTGCATCCAGCTGTGCCAGCCGGGACCGATGGCGCTGGCTTCGGCATAGCCGTTGTAGATGACCCAGCGGCGATCGCCGAGCGGGGCGACATTGGCCTGGTAGTATTTGTTGCCGAACTCGTCCTCGCCGACGAACGTGCCCTTGCGCCATGTGAAGAAGCGGGTGCCGAGCGTCGCACCGTTCCACCAGGTCAAAGTCAAAGTCAGGAAAGAGAGGATCGACTTCACAAGGGCGCTCCGCTGCGGAGATGTGTGCTTTGCCGCGTTATGACGTTTCGCATGCACGCTGTCTACTGCGCCGAACGCCCCATCTCGCGCTCGCGAAAGCTTGTCTCGCAAATAGGCCCGAAGTCCCTTACATAAGCGCCAACCCTGCCCTCATCCGCGCTTCGTGCGCGCACCAATCGGATTTTGCGAGATGGCCAAGAAACCCGCAAAGGGCGAATTCGTCCTGTTCAATGTCGTCTATGAAGACGGCTCCCAGCGCTCCAACCGCCGCGTGCCGGCCGAACTTCTCGGCGGCCTCGACGGCGACGAGCCCGCCCGGCCCTTCCTCGAACAGCAGGACCGGGACATCGCCGGCAAATCCGGCCAGGCGGCGATGGAGATCGAGCGGCTGTGGCGCGTCGGCGCCAAGGAGCCGAAAACGACCAATTCCCGCGAGCGGGTCTGAGGCACCGCGGAATCCCACCCAGCACAGGGCAGCTATTCCCCTGACGCGCTTGAGCGATTCACATCAGGCTGTATTCTGGAGAGGCTGCGGGGGTGGCAACGACGGACCTGGAAGATGCGGCCTTCCCGTTATGTCGTGCTTGGATTTGCGGTTCTCGCCACAGCGGCAACCGCCGAGGAATTCGAGCCCGAAGAAGACTACAGCGAGCCAGAATACGAGTGCAGCCAGAAGGACATTCCGGCTGAGCTGGCTCAATTGTGCGACAGCCTCGATCTGGGCTACGCGAACGCGCTCGCGCGCCCGGCGAAGGTGACCGGCAGCGGCCGCCCCGATCTGCGTCCGTCGCTGGCGCGCAAGCCCATCAAATCCGAGATCATAGGCGGCGGCCTCTCCTCGACACCCACCCTCGACCGCCTGAAAAACCCGTTCGACGGACCAGCGGAACGCAGCGTGGGCGTGAAGATCGACGCGACCGGCGCGCCCATCCAGCTTTCGACGCGCATGATCCAGCCCGGAACGGACGACGATCCCGCGCTGAACTGGGAGCTGAAGGCCGAGAACCAGACCGACAAGTCCGGCTTCTTCATGGGCGCGGCAACGAGCGGCTGGCATTCATCCAGCGGCTTCACGGAGAATGTCGCGGGATTTGCGGGCGTGCGCCGCGTGCTAACGCCTGCCGACGGCATGCAGATCCGGGCCGAGATCGCGCCGCGTTTCGGCGTTTCCGATTTCGCCTCCCCCCACGCCTCCGCGGTGCTCGAGCCGAAGCTGACAGCCACGTCGAACCTCGGACAGCTCGGCAACAGTGATTTCGTCGGCAGCATCGACGCCAATGCCGGGTACAGCGTGCCCTTCGAAGGTGATCCGAGCGCCTGGGGCGGATTTCGTTTCCTAGTGAAGCCCAAATGAAAAAGCCGCCCGAATGGGCGGCTTTTTACATGCTCATGGCATGCGTCAGTCGTTCGAGCGGTCTTCATCGGTGATGGAGAACTCGGAACCTTCCTCGACGGGAGCTTCCTGACCATAGGCATTCGGGCTCTGCTCGACATAGACGTCGGGGCTGTCCATCGTGGACGAGCGGCCCTCAAGCATAATGCCCTGGTCGGCATTGTTGTTGTTAATATCGTCACGAATAGCGATGCCTTCGTTACCATCATCCGCGAAAGAAACGCCCGCGCTGGCAACAACGGCGAAAGTAGAAGCAACAAGGATCTTCTTGAAAGACATAATGTATCTCCGTTCAATGTTATGGTACCTTAGATACGCGCGAGAAGCGGATATGGATGCATCACGCGTCTGTTATTTTTGTATCATTATGTACGCGATTTCTTGATTGGCCGTTCGACCCTGCGGGCTTGCATTCGCGCCCGTTTCCTCTAAAAGCACCGTTTCGCGATGCCTCGGCCGGGGGCTGAACGGACAGTCTGTTCGCAGACAGGAATCTTCGCGGTTCCGTTGTCCCGTGTCTCCGCCTTCGAGAGTGGTTCGAGCCTTTTCCAGGGCTTGAAGGGCTCAGCGCCGGCGGCGCATCGCACAACACGAACAAAGGCTGTTTCTTTATGCCGCTTTATGAGCACGTCTTCCTGGCCCGCCAGGACGTGACGGCCCAGCAGGTCGAAGAACTCACCGAGCAGTTCAAGGGTGTCATTACCCAGAACGGCGGAGAGGTCGGAAAGACCGAGTACTGGGGCGTCAAGGGTCTCGCGTTTCGCATCGCGAAGAACCGCAAGGCCCACTACACGCTTCTGAACATCTCCGCACCGCCGGCCGCCGTGGCCGAGCTGGAGCGCCTTCAGAAGATCAACGAAGACATCATCCGCGTCCTGACGATCCGCGTGGACGAGCACGAGACCGAGCCGTCCGTCGTCATGCAGCGCCGTGACCGTGACGAGCGTCCGCGCCGCGAATTCGACGGCGGTGGCAACACCGGCCGCCGCGACGACGCGCCGGCTGAAGCCGCCAGCGAAGGAGAAGACGCATGAGCATGGGTTCTTCCCAGGGCCGCCGCCCCTTCTTCCGCCGCCGCAAGAGCTGCCCCTTCCAGGGCGCCAATGCGCCGACCATCGACTACAAGGACGTCAAGCTCCTGCAGCGCTACATTTCCGAGCGCGGCAAGATCGTTCCGTCCCGCATCACGGCCGTTTCCCAGAAGAAGCAGCGCGAACTCGCCAAGGCGATCAAGCGTGCCCGCTTCCTCGGCCTTCTGCCTTACGTGATCAAGTAATATTGCGCGCCGTCGCGGCAGTCGCGACGGCGCACTTACATTTGCAATCTGGTTGGGGTGGACATTCGGATCCGCCTCTAACCGCTTCAAAAGCGGGACAGCTGAACGGATGAACGCGACAACTCTCCTTGTCGGACTTGCAAGCGGCGTTGCCTCGGCAGCGCTTTCGACGGTGCTCGGCACCGGCTCGCTGCTGTCGCTCATCCTGTTTCTGTTCGCTCCTCTTCCCATTTTCCTCGCCGCTCTCGGCTGGCGTCATCACGCCGGTTTCATCGGCGCCGCTCTCGCCACTTTGATCCTTGCCGCGACGATGGGCTTCGACACCGCGCGCGGCTATGCGCTGTCGGTCGGCTTTCCCGGCTGGTGGCTCGCCTATCTTGCGTTGCTCGGCCAGCCTGCCGATCCCACCCAGCCCGAAAAGGGCGTTCTCTGGTATCCCGTCGGGCAGCTTATTGTCTGGACAGCGGGTATCGGCGCGGCGCTCGTTCTGGTGACACTGCTGATGCATGGCGGCTCGGTCGAAGCCTATCGCGGCGCGCTGCGCACGACGTTCGAGCAGTTCCTGCGCGTCGAAACCGGCACGGCCGATGGCGCGGCGCCGACGCTTCCGGGCGGTGCGGACCCGGCCCGCATCATCGAGCTGGCCATCGTCGCGCTGCCGCCGCTGGCTGCTGCGCTCTGGGCCACGGTTTCTCTCATCAATCTGTGGGCCGCAGGCCGCATCGTACGTGCATCCGGGCGCCTTGCGCGGCAATGGCCGGATCTGGCCGCCTTCCGCCTGCCGCCGCTCGCTCTGTTCGCCTTTGCCGGGGGGCTTGGTTTCTCGGCGATGGGCGGGGTGTTCGGCTTTACCGCCGGTGTCATCGGCGCAGCGTTCACCGTTCCCTTCGCGGCCCTCGGCCTTGCGCTTCTTCACATGGGAACGCGCGGCCGCGCCGCACGCCCGCTGACGCTCGGCGCCGCCTATTTTCTTCTGATCGTCCAGAACTGGCTGATCGTCGTCATCGCCGCGCTCGGCGTCATCGAATTTCTGTTCGGCATACGCGCCCGCATGCAGCAGGCGCAGCCGCCGCAGGACATCAAAAAGTAACAACAGACTTCAAGTCATTACACGGAGACTACACAATGCAGGTCATTCTTCTTGAACGCATCGCAAAGCTCGGGCAGCTCGGCGAAGAAGTGCGCGTGCGCGACGGCTATGCCCGCAACTTCCTTCTGCCGCAGGGCAAGGCGCTCCGCGCCACCAAGGAAAACCGCTCGCGCTTCGAAGGCCAGCGCGTCCAGCTCGAAGCCCGCAACCTCGAGACCAAGAACGAAGCCCAGAAGCTCTCCGAAAAGATCGAAGGCCAGAGCGTCGTCATCGTCCGTCAGGCGGGCGAAACCGGCCAGCTTTACGGTTCGGTGTCGGCGCGCGATATCGCCGAGGCGCTGACGCAGGCCGGCTTCACGATCGGCAAAAACCAGGTCGTGCTTCACACACCGATCAAGACGATCGGTCTGCATCAGGTTCCGGTGTCGCTGCACCCCGAAATCGAAGTGCTCATCACGGCGAACGTTGCGCGCAGCGCCGCCGAGGGCGAGCGTCAGGCCTCCGGCGAAGACCTTTCGGTCCGCGCCGAGAACGCCCGCTTCGAGACCTTCGTCCCCGAGGACGACGACGAGCCCGCACAGGCGCCCGAAGGCGAGAAGGCCTGAGCCTTCTGTTTCTTCGACTTTTTGAAACGCCCGGCACCCGCCGGGCGTTTTTCGTTGGGCGGGTTGATTTCCGGCACGGGAGGATTAGGCTTCACGTGCTCAGTAATGTTTCTGAGGCGGCACTACGGGGGATGCGCCGCCTTCCAGAGAGGCTCACTGGCCATGAATGTGCTGTTGAAGCTTATGCTCCGGCGCGCTTTCCGGCACGGCTCCCTGACAGTCGTGACGGGCGAGACCCGAACCTTTTTTGGTGACGGCACCGGAACAGAGATCACGATCCGTTTTACGAGCCGGCGTGCGCAATGGGCGCTGCTGCTCGACCCGGAACTCAAGCTCGGCGAGCTCTATATGCAGGGCCGCCTGGTGATCGAGAAGGGCTCGGTCTACGATTTGCTCGAAAGCGGCCTGGCCAATCTTCGCAATGAGCCCTACCCGCTCAGCTCACGCATTCTCACCCGGCTGCGCACGCTCATCCGCCGCCTCAAGCAGATGAACCGCGGCGCGCGCTCGACGCGCAATGTCGCCCATCATTACGATCTCGACGCCGGACTGTACGAGCTTTTCCTCGACGCCGACCGGCAATATTCCTGCGCCTATTTCGAGCACCCGGACCGAAGCCTCGAAGAGGCGCAACTCGCCAAGAAGCGGCATATCGCAGCCAAGCTTGCCGTCGAGCCGGGGCACAAAGTTCTGGACATCGGCTGCGGCTGGGGCGGCCTTGCTCTTTATCTCGCTGACATCGCAGGAGCCGCTGTGAGAGGCATCACGCTCTCGCAGGAGCAATACAAGATCGCCCAGCAGCGCGCGCTCGACCGCAGGATGCAAAAGCGCGCCGAATTCCGCATCGAGGACTACCGCGAGACCGCGGGGCGCTTTGACCGTATCGTCTCAGTCGGCATGTTCGAGCATGTCGGCGTCGGCTATTTCGACACCTTCTTTCGGCATGCCGCGCGGCTGCTCGACGATAATGGGGTGATGCTGCTGCACACGATCGGCCGAACGACGGGTCCGGGGGCGACCAATCCGTGGATCGCCAAATACATCTTCCCCGGCGGCTACACGCCCGCGCTCGACGAAATCGTCTCTTCGATCGAGCGCGCCAAGCTGATGGTCACCGATGTCGAAGTGCTGCGGCTGCATTATGCGGAAACGCTGCGGGCCTGGCGCGAGCGCTTCATGGCGAAGCGTGCACAGGCAGAAGCGATCTACGACGCCCGATTCGTGCGGATGTGGGAATTTTATCTGGCCGGATCGGAGGCGAGTTTCCGCTGCGGCGACAATGTCGTCTACCAGATACAGGTGTCGAAGCAGGTCGACACGCTACCCATAACCCGCGGCTACATAGCCGAGCGTGAGGCCCGCCTTCTGCAGCGCGAACGCGCCTCGCTGCGCCTCGCCGCCGAATGATGCAAGCGCGGCGGCAGGCTGTGTCACAAACTCCTGTGGACTGGTGTTAATTGTCATCCGAGGCCTCCAGAAATCCGGATTCGTGGCCCACAAAGCGGCCTCAGGGACGGACACAAAATCATGGCCTTCGGCGATAACACTGCACGCGCATTAGCCAACCTTCAGCCGCAGGGCAATTTTCGCCAGCCGCCGAACAACATCGAGGCGGAACAGGCGCTGCTGGGCGCGATCCTCGTCAACAACGAGGCCTTCTACCGCGTCTCGGATTTTCTCGAGCCGAAGCACTTTTTCGAACCGATCCACCAGACCGTCTACGAAATCACGGCGCAGCTCGTGCGCGTCGGCAAGGTGGCGACGCCCGTCACCCTGAAGACCTTTCTGCCGGAAGCCGATATCGGCGGGCGCACGTTGCCCCAATATCTGGCCATGCTCGCCGCCGAAGCCGCCAGCGTCATCAACGCCGAGGATTATGGCCGGACGATCTACGATCTGGCGATCCGCCGCTCGCTGATCCAGATCGGCGAGGACATGGTCAATGTCGCCTATGACGCGCCGGTCGACATGCCGCCGCGCGTGCAGATCGAAGAGGCAGAGCGCAGTCTGTACGGCGTCGCCGAACTCGGCCGCTATGACGGCGGCTTCCAGCGCTTCGCGGATGCGCTGTTCACGGCCGTCGACATGGCCGCCAATGCCTACAAGCGCGACGGCGGCCTTTCCGGCGTTTCGACCGGCCTGTCCGACATCGACAAGATGATGGGCGGCCTGCAGCGCTCCGACCTCATCATCGTCGCCGGCCGCCCCGGCATGGGCAAGACCGCGCTTGCGACCAATATGGCGTTCAACATCGCCAAGAACTACCGCGCCGAGACGCAGCCGGACGGCACGCTCGCCACGGTGGATGGCGGCATTGTGGGCTTCTTCTCGCTCGAAATGTCGGCCGAACAGCTCGCGACACGTATCATCGCCGAACAGGCCGAAATCGCCTCCTACAAGATCCGCCGCGGCGATATTTCGGAGCAGGAATTCGTGCGGCTTTCGGAAGCCGCGCGCGTGATGCAGGCGATCCCGCTCTACATCGACGAGACCGGCGGCATCACCATTGCGCAGCTCACCGCCCGCGCCCGGCGCCTGAAGCGCCAGCGCGGCCTCGATCTGCTTGTCGTGGACTATATCCAGCTGCTGTCCGGTTCCGCCCGCCGTAACGACGGCCGCGTGCAGGAAATCACCGAGATCACCACCGGCCTCAAAGCGCTGGCAAAGGAACTTCAGGTTCCGATCATCGCGCTGTCCCAGCTGTCGCGTCAGGTCGAAAGCCGCGACGACAAGCGCCCGCAGCTTTCGGATCTTCGTGAATCCGGCTCCATCGAGCAGGACGCCGACGTCGTCGTGTTCGTGTTCCGCGAGGAATATTACCACAAGAACAAGGAGCCGCGTCCGGGCACCGAAGAACACATCAAATGGCAGACCGAGATGGAGCAGATCCACGGCCGCGCCGAAGTTATCATCGGCAAGCAGCGTCACGGACCGACCGGCACCGTGCAGGTGCATTTCGAAGCGCAGTACACACGCTTCGGCAATCTGGCGCGCGAAGACTATCTGCCGGAGCGGCCCGGGGAATGACGTCGCTGACGACGGATGCCGCGCTGCTGGAAACCGGCAGCCGGCTGACGGTGGATCTTGCCGCGATCCGGGCAAATTACCGCCTGCTCGCCACCCGCGCGGCGCCTGCCGAATGCGCGGCCGTCGTCAAGGCGAATGCGTATGGACTTGGCGTCGAGCACGTCGCGCCCGCTTTGTGGGAAGCCGGGGCACGGACATTCTTCGTGGCCCATATCGGCGAAGCGCGTGTTCTTCGGGGCGTCCTGCCGGAAGCGCTCATCTATGTGCTGAACGGCCTGACGCCCGGCGCGGCGGACATTCTGATTGAGATCCAGGCGCGGCCGGTTCTTGGCAGCCTTTCCGAAATTGAAGAATGGGCGGCCTTCGAGAAGGATCGCGGAATGCCTGGCGAGGCGGCGCTCCACATCGACACCGGCATGAACCGGCTGGGCTTGAGGCTCGGCGAGGCCGAAACCGTGGGGGAGATTTTCCGCGCGGGTCGGCTCGGGTTCACGCCGAGTCTCGTCATGTCGCATCTGGCCGTGGGCGATGAAGCGGAGCATCCGCTGACGCGCAAGCAGCTTGCCGACTTCCGCAACGTCGCGGCGCTGTTTCCCGGCGTTCCCGCGAGCCTTGCCAATTCCGCAGCGACATTGACCGGCGGCGATTTTCGCTTCGATCTCTGCCGTCCGGGCATCGCGCTGTATGGCGGCAATCCCGCGCCCGGCGCGCCGAACCCGCTTCAGCCCGTCGTGACGCTCGACGCGCGCATCGCGCAGATCCGTCGTGTCCCGGCGGGCGAAGGCGTCGGCTATGGCGCGGTGGAAACGCTCGCGCGGGCCTCCACCCTTGCGGTGATCGCCCTGGGATATGCGGACGGCTTTTTGCGCGCGGCCGGCTCGAGCGATGCGAAAAAGGGCGCCCATGCCGTCATCGCCGGGACACGTTGCTCGCTTGTCGGGCGTGTTTCGATGGACCTCATCGCCGTCGACATCACCGATCTTCCCGAAGGCGCGGTCTCGCCGGGCGATTTTGCGACCTTCCTCGGCGCGGGCATCAGCGTGGACGAGGTCGCCGGGCATGCCGGGACGATCGGCTATGAAGTGCTGACGCGCATCGGCCCGCGTTCGGTGCGCGTCCATACCGGATAAGTCAGACGGCGCCCGGCGTAAACGTCAGGGCGACGCCGTTGATGCAGTAGCGAAGGCCGGTCGGCCTGGGGCCGTCATTGAAGACATGGCCGAGATGGCCGCCGCAGCGGCGGCAATGGACCTCGGTGCGCTTCATCATCAGCGCGTAATCGTCCGAGGTGCCGACCGCATTGTCGAGCGGCTGCCAGAAGCTCGGCCAGCCGGTTCTGCTGTCGTATTTCGTTTTCGACGAGAACAGGGGAAGCTCGCAGCCTGCGCAGGCGAAAACGCCGTCCCGCTTTTCCTTGTCGAGCGGGCTCGTGCCGGCACGTTCAGTGCCCTCCTCGCGCAGCACCCGGTATTGCGCGGGGGTGAGGATTTTGCGCCATTCCTCCGGCGTGCGCGTGATTTCGAACGTGCCCGACGGCGCGGCGCGGGCCGTGCCAAATCTCAGCAGAAGCGCCGCCGCCCCTGTTGCGAGAAGAAGTCCGCGTCTGTCGATCATAACCGCCTCCTGTGTGAGATACGAACGATCCGGCGTTTCGGCTTCAGCCCGCTGTTCACAAGATTTGGAACGACCGTGAACAAAAATAGAACATTTTGGTGGATTTCGTTAGCGAGAAATGAGATTTTCGAACCTCACTAAGCCTAACGGATCCCATGGCACGCACACGAGCCTCCTTTATCTGTCAGAGCTGCGGCGCAGCGCACAGCCGCTGGAACGGGCGCTGCGAGGCCTGTGAGGGCTGGAACACGATCGTCGAAGAAGCCGCGCAGGCGCCCGTCGCCAAAGGCGCCGTCGTGTCGTCGCGGTCCGGCCGCCTCATTCCCCTCGAAGGGCTGCAGGGCACGACCGGGCAGGCACCGCGCCTGACCTGCGGCATCTCGGAATTCGACCGGGTGACGGGCGGCGGTTTTGTCGAAGGATCGGCCATCCTGCTCGGCGGCGAGCCCGGCATCGGCAAATCTACGCTTCTCATTCAGGCGGCGGCAGCGCTCGCCCGGGCGGGGCATCGCGTCGTCTATATTTCCGGCGAGGAAGCAACCGCGCAGGTGCGCATGCGGGCCGAACGGCTCGGCCTGGCCGATGCCTCCGTCGAGCTTGGCGCCGAGACCAATGTGGAAGACATCCTCGCGACGCTCTCGAACGGCGCGGTTCCCCGTCTCGTCGTCATCGATTCGATCCAGACCATGTGGACCTCCGCCGTCGAATCCGCGCCGGGAACGGTGACGCAGGTGCGCGCGTCCTCGCAGGCGATGATCCGCTTTGCCAAGACATCGGGCGCGGCGGTCATTCTGGTCGGCCATGTCACGAAGGACGGCCAGATCGCCGGGCCGCGCGTCGTCGAGCACATGGTCGATGCGGTGCTGTCGTTCGAAGGCGAACAGGGCCACACTTTCCGCGTTCTGCGCTCGCAGAAGAACCGTTTCGGCCCGACGGACGAAATCGGTGTTTTCTCCATGACCGGCCGCGGCCTCGAAGATGTTTCCAACCCCTCGGCTCTGTTCCTGTCGAGCCGCGATGCGGCGGCGCCGGGCGTTGCGGTGTTTGCGGGCATCGAGGGCACGCGGCCCATCCTCGTCGAGATTCAGGCGCTGGTTGCCCCCTCCTCCCTCGGCACGCCGCGCCGCGCGGTGGTCGGCTGGGATTCGAACCGCCTGTCCATGGTGCTCGCGGTTCTCGAAGCTCATGCAGGGCTGCGGCTTGGCGGACACGACGTCTATCTCAATGTCGCGGGCGGCCTTCGCATTCAGGAGCCGGCGGCGGACATTGCGGTCGCGGCGGCGCTGGTGTCGTCGTTTGCCAATGCGATCCTGCCCGAGGAAAGCGTCTATTTCGGCGAACTCAGCCTCTCGGGGTCGGTGCGGCCCGTCTCCCATGCGGGTTTGCGGCTTCGGGAAGCGGCGCGGCTTGGCTTTTCCAACGCCATCGCGCCCGCAGGATCGGGAGAAAAAGGGGACCGGGCGATCAGCCTGAATGCCCTGCCCTCGCTCGAATCGCTGGTGGCGGACATCGCTGCGCGCGGCGTGCGTTCCGCGAAACGGGCCGCCGTTGCGTGAGGCGCGGCCCTGTGTCCCGGAATCCTGCGTGACGTGGCAGTTTCGCAGCGTTATAAGGACGCCGCGCCGGCGGATACTGACTCCTTCCCGATTCCTGACCCGACGGACCAGGCGATTGCATGCCGATTACGCTCCTTGATCTCATCGTTCTCGGTGTTGTTCTCCTGTCCGCGCTGCTGGCGATGATCCGCGGCTTCACGCGCGAGGTTCTTTCGATCGCCTCCTGGGCGGCAGCCGCCGCAGCGACACTTTATTTTCTGCCCGATGTAAGGGACTGGGCCCGCACGGTCATCGACCTCGAACCGAAGATCTTGGTCGATGTCATTGCCGGAGCAGGCATTTTCCTGATCACGCTGCTGCTCGTCTCGATCGTGACCATGAAGCTGTCCGATTTCATTCTCGACAGCCGCGTCGGTCCGTTCGACCGGGCTCTCGGTTTCCTCTACGGCGCAGGACGCGGGCTTTTGCTGGCCGTCGTCGCGTTTTTGTTCTTCGCCTGGCTCGTGCCCGAGCGGTCGCAGCCGACCTGGGTTGCCGATTCCGCCGCGCGCCCGATCCTCGAAAGCGCCGGGCAATCTCTTTTGGCCATGTTGCCGGAAGACCCCGAAGCCACCATCTTGAAGCGTCTTAAGGGAATTCCCGGCACGGGAGACCCGACGGCCGTGCCCGACACGGATACCGCACCGGGCGTTCCGCCCGCCGAAGGAGCGGTTCCTCCGGGCACGCCGCCCGCTGGCGAAACCGGTTATCGCCCTGCCGATCAGCAGGATCTGCAGCGCCTGCAGAATTCGACCAAGGCGCCTTAACTGATTTCGGAGCGGCCAAGCCGGTCCAGGAGAGCACAATGACCAAACCTGCCGAGGATCAGGCCGCGGAAGCTTTTTGGCGTGAGCTTGATGCGGATCGCCTGAACGAGGAATGCGCGGTGTTCGGCATTTTCGGTCATCCGGACGCCGCCGCCGTGACAGCGCTCGGGCTGCACGCTTTGCAGCACCGCGGTCAGGAAGCCTCGGGCATCGTGACCTTCGACGGAGCCCGGTTCCACTCCGAAAAGCGGCTCGGTCTCGTCGGCGACAACTTCTCCGATGCCAGCGTCATCGCCCGCCTGCCCGGCAATGCCGCCGTTGGCCACAACCGCTATTCCACGACCGGCGAAACGATCCTTCGCAACGTCCAGCCTCTGTTTGCCGAACTTGAGACCGGCGGCTTCGCCATCGCCCACAACGGCAATCTGACGAACGGCCTGACCCTGCGCCGCCAGCTTGTCCGCGACGGCGCGCTCTGCCAGTCGACGACGGACACCGAGGCGGTGCTGCATCTCGTGGCCCGCAGCCAGCGCAACCGCTTCCTCGACCGTTTCATCGACGCGGTGCGTCAGCTCGAAGGTGCCTACGCCTTCGTTGCGCTCTCGACCAAAAAGCTCATCGGCGCACGCGACCCCCTCGGCATCCGCCCGCTGGTGCTGGGGCAGCTCGACGGTCACTACATTCTGGCGTCGGAGACCTGCGCCCTCGACACGATCGGCGCGAAATTTATCCGCGACATCGAGAACGGCGAAATCGTCGTCATCAGCGAAGACGGCATCGAGAGCCACAAGCCGTTCCCGCCGCAGCGTGCGCGGCCCTGCATCTTCGAATACATCTATTTTGCGCGTCCGGACTCGATCGTCAGCGGCAAGAGCGTCTATGACGTGCGCAAGCGCATGGGCTACGAACTCGCCCGCGAGAGCGCCGTCGATGCCGACGTCATCGTGCCGATCCCCGATTCCGGCGTGCCCGCTGCTCTTGGCTTTTCTCAGGAAAGCGGCATTCCGTTCGAGCTCGGCATCATCCGCAATCATTATGTCGGCCGGACCTTCATCCAGCCGACGCAGCGCATCCGCGAACTGGGCGTGCGCCTGAAGCATTCGGCGAACCGTTCGCAGGTCGAGGGCAAGAGGATCGTCCTGATCGACGACAGCCTCGTGCGCGGCACGACATCGGTGAAGATCGTGCAGATGATGCGCGATGCCGGGGCCAAGGAGGTGCATTTCCGCCTGGCCAGCCCGCCCATCACGCATTCGGACTTCTACGGCATCGACACGCCCGAGCGCGACAAGCTGCTCGCCGCGCGGATGGACCTCGAAGGCATGCGCAAATTCGTCGGTGCGGACACGCTCGCGTTTCTGTCGATCGACGGTCTCTACCGCGCCATGGGCGAGGAACGCCGCGATCCGGCGCGTCCGCTCTACACCGACCATTGCTTCACCGGCGATTATCCGACACCGCTGACGGACATGACGGGCGAGGCAAATCCCAAGCAGCTTTCGCTGCTTCAGGAAGCCGGCTGATCCCTCGGACATCATGACGACACCTGATCTCAAGGGGCGGACCGCGCTCGTCACCGGCGCCTCGCGCGGACTTGGCGCGGCAATCGCCGAACATCTGGCGGAGGCCGGCGCGCACATCATCGCGACCGCGCGCACCACCGGCGGCCTCGAAGCGCTCGACGACCGTATCAAGGCCAAAGGCGGGACGGCGACGCTCGTTCCCCTCAACATCACGGACTACGACGGCATCGACAGGCTCGGCGGCGCGCTTTACGAGCGCTTCGGCAAACTCGACATCCTCGTCGGCAATGCCGGAATGCTCGGCCCGCTGACACCGCTCGGCCATGTCGAGCCGAAGACCTGGGACGAGGTCATGGCCGTCAACGTGACGGCCAACTGGCGGCTGATCCGCTCGCTCGATCCGCTGCTGCGCCAGTCCGATGCCGGGCGCGCGGTGTTCGTGTCCTCGGGTGCGGCGACGAATATACGTGCGTACTGGGGGCCTTACGCCGTGACCAAGGCGGCGCTCGATGCGCTTGTGCGGACATATTCCGAGGAAACACAGAACACGCCGGTGCGGGTCAATCTCTTCAACCCCGGCGCGACGCGCACCAAGATGCGCAAGCAGGCGATGCCGGGCGAAGACCCCGAAACGCTGCCGACGCCCGAAGAGATCGGCGCCCATGTGCTGACGCTGGTCGATCCGGCCTTGCAGGAAACGGGCATGCTCTACGATGCCCGTCAGGCGCGCTTCCTCGCCTTTCAGCGTCCCGCCTAGTCCTTCCCGGTGTCGAACGGGTTCTTCGGCTCGCGGAATGTGAGGCGGATCGGTGTGCCCGGAAGATCGAAGCTCTCGCGGATGCCGTTCACGAGATAACGGACATAGCTCTCCGGAAGCGCGTTGGTGCGCGTGCCGAACAGAACGAAGCTCGGCGGGCGGGCTTTCGTTTGCGTCATGTAGCGGATCTTGACGCGTGAGCCGCGCACCGCCGGTGGCGGATGCTGCTGCAGCACGGTGTCGAGCCAGCGGTTGATCTTCGACGTCGAGACGCGCTTGTTCCACACGTCATAGGCCTGAAACACCCCCTGCATGAGGCGGTCGATCCCCTCGCCCGTGGCGCCCGACACCGCAATGAGCGGCATGCCGCGCACCTGCGGCAAAAGACGGTCTGCCGACTCGCGGTGGCGCTTCAGCGCGCCGGCACGGTCTTCGATCAGATCCCATTTGTTGAGCGCGATGACGATGGCGCGGCCCTCGCGCGACACCAGATCGGCGATTTGCAGATCCTGCTTCTCGAAGGGGATTGTCGCATCGAGCAGGACAACGACGATTTCCGCATACTGGATCGAACGCAGGGCGTCCGAAACAGCGAGCTTTTCAAGCTTGTCCTGCACCTTGGCCTTGCGGCGCATGCCCGCCGTATCGACCAGGCGCACGCCCTTGCCGCGCCACGATAGATCGACTGAAATGCTGTCGCGCGTGATGCCGGCTTCGGGGCCGGTCAGCATGCGGTCCTCGCCGATCAGGCGGTTGATGAGTGTGGACTTGCCCGCATTCGGACGGCCGACAATGGCAACCTGAAGCGGGCCGCGCGGCGCTTCCTCGGCGTCCTCGTCTTCTTCTTCCGGCTCCCCGGCCTCGCCCAGAACCTGCAGAACCGCCTGAAACAGATCGGCGAAGCCCTCGCCATGCTCGGCGGACAGGGCAACCGGCTCGCCAAGGCCGAGGCTGAAGGCGTCATAGGCGCCGGCGAGACCTTCCTTGCCCTCGGCCTTGTTGGCGACGAGAACGAAGGGCTTGCCGGATTTGCGGACGAGGTCTGCGAAATGGCGATCGTCCGGCACGATGCCGGTGCGCGCGTCGATGACGAAGAGGATGGCGTCGGCCTCGCGCATGGCGGCGACGGTCTGGGCCGTCATGCGCCCGGCGAGCGATTCCTCGTCGGCGTCTTCAAGGCCCGCGGTGTCGACCGCCGTGAACTCGATGTCGCCGATGCTCGCCGCGCCTTCACGCCGGTCGCGCGTGACGCCCGGCTGGTCGTCGACGAGCGCGAGGCGCTTGCCCACCAGACGGTTGAACAAAGTCGACTTGCCGACATTGGGGCGGCCGACGATTGCGATGATGGACATCTTTGGGCGGCCTTGCTGGGGAATGCCGCGTCAGCGTTGCGCGGAAGGTGCGGGGGCCGATGCCTGCCCCTGAGGCTCTGGTGGCGGCGTCGTGGTGACTGCCTGACCGGCCGGCATGGTGGCGCCGACATAATCGGAATTCGGCGGCGGCAGGCGGCGCGGGCCTTCCATGCCCGAACCCGGCTGGAAGACGGGACGGCGCTCGCCCTGCAGCTTCACATCCTTTTCAGCGAAAGGATTGAGACTGGACACAGACGAGCAACCACCCGCGGAAAGAGCGGCGGCAAACGCGAGAGCAAGGGCAAAGTTACGTGACATGGGGCTCTTGTCTTTCAAGATCACGGCGCCGATGGGGCGGCACTGTCGGCCATATCCAGCAAAACCTGCCCGCGGGCACGCGCTCCGGGCGGGGCTTCGATGTCGGAGACCAGTTCCTGCGCCCAGCGGCGTGTGTCGGCCGCATTGCCCGCCTTCCAGGCGGCAAGGGCCATCAGCTCGCGCGCGGTGTGACGCCACGCATTGCCGGGAACGGACAGGGCCTCGACCCGGCTGGCGACATCGGACTGGCTTCCGGTGTCGACCAGTATGAGCGCCGAGCGCACGCGGGCAAGGTCTCGTGCCAGTGCAGGCGCGGAAATATCCTGGGAAATCTCTTCGAACTTCGCAGCGGCGGCGGCACGGTCGGTCGTGGCGAGCTCGGTCGCGGCGCGGAAGCGGGCAAGCAGCGCATACCCGGACGGGCCACTCTGGCCCAGCGCGGTCAGCGCTTCCTCGGCCTTGGCGCGGTCTCCGGATTCGGACAGGGCCATGGCCGCCTCGAAGGAGCCGCCGGCTTCCTGTGCCTTGTTGGCCGAATACCATTCCCAGCCGCGCCATCCCGCGACGCCGAGCACGATGAACAGGGCAACGGCCACGATGACTGGACCAAAGCGCTTCCAGATGCGCGCCATCCGTTCGCGGCGGATGTCTTCTTCGATCTCGTTGAAAATATCGGTCATGGCGCCTGCTGGACGAACGATTCCTGCCTCGTGTGAAGCGGCGCGCACCATAGACAGGCGGTGCCCCGGAGGCAAATCCGGCACTGACGGGCTCTTCGAAAATCGGAGGCGAAACGCCGCACAGGCCACGCCATTTTATCGGCAGCCCGACTTTTCCGGGAACCCCCGCGCGCCTACTTAGCCTTTATCCTCCTCTCTCAGGTTCGGCCATGTCTGTCTCCTCCCTCACCTCCTCCTCTGTTGCCGTGATCACCGGCGGCGCCTCCGGTATCGGTCTTGCTGCCGCGAAAGCGTTTGCGCGGCGCGGCCTCAAGGTCTGCATTGCCGATCTGGGTGCGGACCGGCTTGAGAGAGCTGGAGAGGACATTCGCACGGCCGCTCCGGGTGCCGATGTGATGGTCTCCGAGACCGATGTGTGCCGCGTGGAGGACATCGAGGCTCTGGAACGGGCGGTTGCCCGGCGGTTCGGCGGCACCGATGTCCTGATGAACAATGCCGGCACGCAGCCCGGCAGCGCCATCTTCGGGCCGCGCGAGAACTGGGAACGGGTGATCGACGTCAATCTATGGGGCCCGATCAACGGCACGCGCGCCTTCGCGCCGCGCATGATCGAACGCGGGCGGCCGGGCCTTATCGTCAATACCGGCTCGAAGCAGGGCATCACCACGCCACCCGGCGATCCCGCTTACAATGTCTCGAAAGCAGGGCTGAAGGCCTTCACCGAGGCGCTGGAGCACGAGCTGCGAAACACCGAGGACTGCCGTATAACGGCGCATCTTCTCGTTCCGGGATTTGTCTTTACGCCCCTGGCGGCGGGCGAGCGTACCGAGAAGCCGGATGGCGCCTGGACGGCCGAACAGACCGTGGACTTCATGCTGGAGCGGCTGGAGGCAGGGGATTTCTACATTCTGTGCCCCGACAACGACGTGCCGCGAGCGCTCGACGAAAAGCGCATTCTCTGGGCGGCGCATGATGTCATCGACAACCGCCCGCCCCTCTCGCGCTGGCACAAGGATTGGGCGGAAAAGTTCAAGGCGTTCGTAGAGCGCGGGTGACGTTGAGGCCGGTCTACCCTTCGACACGGCTCGTCTGCGACGAGACCGGCTCCGGATGAGGTTTTCCGAAATCTGCCAAATAAAAAAGCCGCCCTTTCGGGCGGCTTTTCATTGTGTGTACGAGATCAGTCCTTGGCCAGAGCCTTCGGCTTGGGCTTCGAGGGCCGCTTGGGCGCGGGCTTTGCCTTCGGCTTTGCAACCGCTTTAGGCTTTGCCTTGGCCTTCGGCTTCGCAGCCTTGGGGGCAGCATCCTCGCGGACGATCTTTTCCGGCTTCGGCGTGATGCGGCCGTCGGGGAACTCAAAGCCGAGCTTGGCATCCTTGCCCTCGCCTTCCAGAACGACCTTCACCGCACCGCCCTCGGCCAGCCTGCCGAACAGAACCTCTTCGGCGAGCGGCTTCTTGATCGTCTCCTGAATGAGACGCGCGAGAGGCCGCGCGCCCATGTTCGGATCGTAGCCCTTCTCCGCGAGCCAGCCGCGTGCCTCGTCCGATAGTTCGATCGTGACATTGCGGTCGGCGAGCTGAGCTTCGAGCTGAAGCACGAACTTGTCGACGACCTTCTGCACGACTTCCTGCGGAAGGCCCGCGAAGGACACGATGGCGTCCAGACGGTTGCGGAATTCCGGTGCGAACAGGCGGTTGAGGGCTTCGGTGTCCTCGCCCTCGCGCTTCGAACGGCCGAAGCCGATCGGAGGCCGCGTCATGTCGGATGCGCCCGCATTGGTCGTCATGACAAGAACGACGTTGCGGAAATCGACCGTCTTTCCGTTGTGGTCGGTCAGCTTGCCGTGATCCATGACCTGAAGAAGGATGTTGAACAGGTCCGGATGCGCCTTCTCGATTTCGTCGAGCAGCAGCACGCAGTGCGGATGCTGATCGACGCCATCGGTCAGAAGACCGCCCTGATCGAAGCCGACATAGCCGGGAGGTGCGCCGAGCAGCCGCGAGACCGTGTGACGCTCCATATATTCCGACATGTCGAAGCGCAGCATCTCCACACCGAGAACGGAGGCGAGCTGCTTTGCGACTTCGGTCTTGCCGACGCCGGTGGGGCCCGAGAACAGGTAGCAGCCGATCGGCTTCTCCGCATCGCGCAGGCCCGCACGGGCGAGCTTGATCGACGAGGAAAGCGCCTCAATGGCCTTGTCCTGTCCGTACACGACACGCTTCAGCGTCTCGGTGAGGTTTTTCAGGACCTCGGCATCGTCCTTGGAAACGGTCTTGGGCGGAATGCGGGCAATGCTCGCAACCGCAGCCTCGATCTCTTTGAGGCCGATGGTCTTCTTGCGCTTGTTCTCCGGCAGAAGCATCTGCGAGGCGCCGGTTTCGTCGATCACGTCGATCGCCTTGTCCGGCAGCTTCCGGTCATGGATGTAGCGCGCCGAAAGCTCGACGGCCGCCTTGATGGCCTCGTTCGTGTAGCGAACGCGGTGGAAGCTCTCGTAATAGGGCTTCAGCCCCTTCAGGATCTCGATCGCGTCCGGCACCGTCGGTTCCGGCACGTCGATCTTCTGGAAGCGACGCACGAGGGCGCGATCCTTCTCGAAGTACTGACGGTACTCCTTGTAGGTGGTCGAGCCGATGCATTTCAGCGTGCCGGAGGCCAGAGCGGGCTTCAGCAGGTTGGAGGCATCCATCGCCCCGCCCGAGGTCGCGCCCGCGCCGATGACCGTGTGGATCTCGTCGATGAAGAGGATCGCACCGGGGGTGTTTTCCATCTCCTTCACGACCTGCTTCAGACGCTCCTCGAAATCGCCGCGATAGCGCGTGCCCGCAAGCAGCGAGCCCATGTCGAGGGAATAGACCGTCGCGTCCTCCAGAACGTCGGGCACTTCGCCACGAACGATCCGGCGCGCGAGACCTTCCGCGATGGCGGTCTTGCCGACGCCCGGATCGCCCACGAAGAGCGGATTGTTCTTCGTGCGGCGGCACAGGATCTGGATCGTGCGCTGGATCTCCGTGTCGCGTCCGATCAGCGGATCGACCTTGCCTTCACGCGCCTTCTTGTTGAGGTTGACGGTGTAGGCTTCGAGCGCGTCCTGCTTCTTTTTCGAGCCGCCGCTTTCCTCTGCGGCGGATTCATCGTCGGCACCCCGCGCCGGGCGTGCTTCCGAGGCGCCGGGACGCTTGGCGATGCCGTGGCTGATGTAGTTCACGGCGTCGTAGCGCGTCATGTCCTGCTCCTGCAGGAAATAGGCGGCGTGGCTTTCGCGCTCGGCAAAGATGGCGACGAGCACATTGGCGCCCGTGACCTCTTCGCGGCCGGACGACTGCACATGAATGACCGCGCGCTGGATGACGCGCTGGAAACCGGCTGTCGGCTTTGAATCCTCCGCCCCGTCAGTCACGAGGTTGTCGAGTTCGGTGTCGACATATTCGGCGAGGTTTCGCTTCAGCTGCTCGACCTCGACATTGCAGGCGCGCATGACCGCAACCGCGTCCTGATCGTCGATCAGGGACAGCAGGAGATGTTCAAGCGTCGCATATTCGTGATTGCGCTCATTGGCGAGCGCGAGCGCCCGGTGAAGGCTCTGTTCCAGGCTGTGAGAAAATGTGGGCACTCAGGACCTCATTTCTTTTCCATGACGCATTGCAGAGGGTGCTGATGCCTCCTTGCAAAATCCATGACTTGCGTGACCTTCGTCTCGGCCACTTCGTAGGTGAAAATGCCGCACTCGCCGACACCGTGCTGGTGAACATGCAGCATGACCTGGGTCGCCTCGTCCCGGTTCTTGTTGAAGAACCGCTCCAGCACATGGACGACGAATTCCATGGGCGTGTAGTCGTCGTTCAGGAGAAGCACCCTGTAGAGATTGGGTTTTTTGGCCTTGGGCTTGGCCTTGGTGGCAACGGCCGTTCCGGCGCCATCGCCCGCACCGTTTTTCGGTGCCGCCATGATGTCAGGTTCGCGTCCCGTCATAACCATCAAGAATTCAGCCCTCTTGCCCGCAACCCGGATTCGCTCTCGGGGATGAATCTAGTATCGCATGGGCTGTTGCGCCAGACGCAGCCGCGAAAACGGAGGCTGGGTTGCATAAACCGTGCAGCAACCATGATCCGGCCAGATTACGGCGTCATTCGTCCCGCGCCGGGATTCCGCGGACATTTTCCAACGGGGGTTTAACGCCTCCGTAACCGCGCCCATTCCATTCTGTCTGCCAGACGGGAGACTGATGCCGGTCGTTTACCGGGAGCAGGGACAAACGAGAGTATGGGTAGCGTAACCTCCACGAAATTCGGGAAAATCCTGGCCGCGCTCGCTTGCGCGTGCCTGATCTCGCTTGGCGTAAGCGGGCCTTCCGGCATGAGCGGTGTCTCCGAAGCCCACGCACAGACCGCCAAGAAGAAGGCGTCCTCCAAGAAAACCAAGAGAAAGCAGACGGCCCGCAAGAAGAGCACCGGCGGCGGCTATTCGCCCCCCTATGCGGCGCTCGTCGTCGACGCGAAGACCGGGAAGGTTCTCCACGCAGACAACGCGGACGCGATCCGCCATCCGGCATCGCTTACCAAGGTGATGACGCTTTATGTTCTTTTCGACGAACTGGAGCGCGGTTCGCTCACTCTGAACACTCCGCTCAAGGTGTCGTCCGAGGCCTCCCGTCAGGCCCCGTCCAAGCTTGGGCTGAAGACCGGCGACACGATCCGCGTGGAAGACGCGATCAAGGCTCTGGTTACAAAATCGGCAAACGATGCCGCCGTTGTCATCGCCGAAAATATTTCGGGCACGCATTCCGCCTTTGCCCAGCGCATGACGCGCAAGGCCCGCGCGCTCGGCATGAACTCGACCGTCTATCACAACGCGAACGGCCTGCCCGACACCAAGCAGGTTACGACGGCGCGCGACCTTGCCATTCTCGGCCGTGCGATTCAGGACAACCATCCCGGCTATTTCAAATATTTCGGCACCCGCAGCTTCACCTGGCGGGGACAGACCTTCTCAAACCACAACCGCCTGCTCGGAAACGTGCGCGGCGTCGATGGCATCAAGACGGGCTTTGTGCGGGCGTCCGGCTTCAACCTCCTGACCTCCGCGAAAGACGATGGCCGCGAGGTCGTTGCGGTCGTGCTCGGCGGACGCAGCTCCGCGTCGCGCGATGCGCGGATGCGCGAACTCGTTCAGGGCAATATCGTGCTGGCCTCGTCGGGACGCCGTACCGCACCGAAGCTCATCGCCTCGGCAACCAATGAACCTCCGGCCGTGCTTGCCCTCGCAAGTGACCGTTCTTCGGCTTCAACGGCAATTGCCGCCGCCGAGGCTCCGGCCCCGCTTTGGAAGACCGGAGCAGTTCCCGTTCCCGCGCCGCGCCCCTCGACGACACCGACGCAGGGCGTGACACCGGACCCTGTTCTTGCCGCGCTGGCTTCCTCGCAGCCGGCTCCCGTCACCACTCCCGCGGCCATTCCCGCTCCACCGCTGCCGGTCGCCGCGCCTGCGCAGCTGCAGCAGACCGATGTTCCGCTTCCCGTTCTGGTCGAACGGGCACCCGGCGCCGCCGCGCCGGCCGTGCAGGCCGCACCGGCCGGCACCCATCAACCGCCACCCGAAGAAATCGCCCGACGCGTGCAGACGGCCATGGCCGCCGCCGCGCCGTCGAACGGCATGCGCTGGGTCGTCGGCGCACAGCCGACGCAGGCCGCCGCCGCGATTCAGGCAAGCGCCGTCGCCAATGCCTATGCAGGCGGCACGACGCCCGGCTCAGGCCTGACCTCCGCATCGCAACGCGCGCAGGTCGCCCAAGCCCAGGTCGCACACGCTCAGAACGTCGCCGCACAACAGCCGGCAGCTCTTTCTCCGGACGTCCGCCGCGTGCACACGCTACCCATCAGGCCCAGCAATGTGGCCCAGGCGAGCGTCATTCCGACCGGCTCCGAACACATCGATGCCGTGCCCGTCGACGAACCCGTTCAGCCCGCCCCGGCCGTGGCAAAGGCTCCGCCTCCCGGCTGGATGATCCAGATCGGCGCGACGCCCGACCAGACTCAGGCCCTTGGCCTTATCGACCGCGCGAGCAAGGCCGTGAAGGCGGTCGACCGCGACGCCGAGCCCTATACTGAAACTGTCGAGAAGGACGGCGTGACTTTGTATCGAGCGCGCTTCGCCGGTCTCAACGAACGCTCCGCGACCGCGGCCTGCCGGGCCGTGAAGCGCGACAGCCTGTCCTGTTTTACTCTCAAGAATTAGGGGCCGAGTATGCACCCGAAAGTAGAGACCTCAGCGGCGCAGACGCAGCAAAACGTCCTTGGCCTGGTTGATCCGGCTGGCGAGCCAGTCCGATCCGCCGCGGTCCGGATGGAGCTTCTGCATGAGCGCGCGATGCGCTCGCCGGATTTCCTCCGGTCCGGCCCCCGGATCAAGCCCCAGGACCTTGTGCGCCTCATTCTCGGTCATCGGGCCCTCGCCCGCCGCGTTTCGGCGCCGCGCGTCAGCATTGCCCTTCAGGTCTTCGCCCCCGACGGAAGTCCGGCGGTTCAGATCGGGTTTGACTGAGGCCTGCTTCACATAGGACGCGAGCAGAGAGGCGCCGAGCACGATGAGGGCAAGGCCGAAGCCGCCGCGCCCGATGGCGACCAGAAGCCCGCCCAGCATAACCCCGCCGACGCCCGCCGACAGCATCAGCCGCTGGCCCGCGTTTGACGGGTCCTTCCCCACATAGACGCGGGTGAAGAACAGATAGAAGACGAATGCGAGGGCGGCGAGGAGGAGGAGCAACACTCCGGCCTTATCGCATTTCCCGCACGTGCAGGCGAGCCTTGGCGCAGCCCTGACGGCTTGATAGGTGTGTGCGCCATGTCACAGCCCCGCATCGTCCACACCCGATCCGATCTCCAATCCGCCATCGCCGCCTTTCGAAAGGCTAGAGAGCGCGTCGCCCTCGTGCCGACCATGGGGGCGTTGCATGAGGGCCATCTGGCGCTGGTGCGGCTGGCGTGCGGCAAGGCCGAGCGTGTCGTCGTCTCGATCTTCGTGAACCCGACGCAGTTCGCCCCGCACGAGGATTTCGACAAGTATCCCCGCACGCTTGACAGCGATGCGGAAGCGCTGGCCGGAGAAAATGTCGATATCATCTACGCGCCCGGACGCGAGGAGATGTATGCGGCGGACTTCTCGACCCGCGTTCTGCCGGACGGCGGACCCGCGGCGGGGCTGGAAAGCGATGCGCGCCCGCATTTCTTCGGCGGCGTCGCAACCGTTGTAACAAAATTGCTGTTGCAGGTGCGGCCCGATCTTGCCGTATTCGGCGAAAAGGACTGGCAGCAGCTTCAGGTCGTCAAACGCATGGTGCGCGATCTCGACATCGGAGTCGACATTGTCCCTGGCCCAACCGTGCGCGAGAAGGACGGCCTCGCCCTCTCTTCCCGCAACCGCTATCTGGAACCCAAACACCGCGAGGCCGCACCCGCACTGCACCGCGTGCTGAACGAGAGCGCGGTTCTGATTTCGCGCGGCGCGCCCATTGCCCAAGTGATGACAAGCGCCCGGCACGAGATCGAGAAAGCGGGCTTCACGGTCGATTATGTCGAGGCACGCCATGCCGAGACCTTGGCGCCCGTCGCCGATGCCCATCACGGCCCGGTGCGGCTGCTTGTGGCGGCGCGGATCGGCGGCACGCGGCTGATCGACAATGTGCCGGTTCCGCACGGAAAGGATTGAGACGTGTCCGGACTTTTCGAGAAATATCGCAGCACGCTTATCGGCAAGACGGTGGGCGAAGTCTGGCGCGGGCATGGTTCGATTTTCCTCGAATGCGCGGAGCCCGGCGCGGTGATGCGGCGTGACGGGCTGACGGACCAGTTGCTGGGTCATTACACGGTGATGATCGAAGGCGGCTGGCGGATCGAGGACGGTGCGTCCATGATGTGCGATCAGTCCAGCGACCCGGTGGCGTGGGATGCGGTTTCCGGCAGGCTCGCGGGAAGCACGATCGAGGATGCGCGCCTTGGCGCGAATTCCGAACTCAGCGTGCAGCTTTCGGGCGGGCTTCGTCTCGTTTCCGTTGCGGCACCCGGCGAACAGCCGGGATGGCGGATTTTCGATCGCCGTTCGGTGCCCGGCGAGGAAGTCTGGATCAAGGTGAAGGACGGCGCGATCTTCGAGGATCGCTGATCTTTCCATTCCGAACTCTGATGCACGCGATCAGAGCTTTGCGCTTTTCTCACGCGCCGGGCTCGTGCAGTTTGCTCCGTGAACCCCTCACCCGGTCGCCCTCGGCGACTCGACCTCTCCCACAGGGGGAGAGGCGAAGGAGCCCGAAAATGTCCCTCACGCTCGTCATCGGCAACAAGGCCTATTCCTCCTGGTCCATGCGGCCGTGGATCGCGCTGAAGGAAGCGGACATTGCTTTCGAGGAGATCGTCATCCCGATCTACATCGAGGGCTCGAGCGAGAAGATTTTCGCCCATTCCCCGGCGGGCAAGGTGCCGATCCTGAAAGACGGCGACCTGACGATCTGGGATTCGCTCGCCATTCTGGAATATCTGGCGGAAACCTATCCCCAGGCGCGGCTGTGGCCCTCGGACAAACGCGCACGGGCGCTGGCGCGGGCGATCTCGGCGGAGATGCATTCGGGCTTCGTGCCGCTGCGCAAGCTGATGACCATGAATCTGCGGCGGCACTATCCGGGCTTCGAGGTGCCCGAAGATGTGCAGGCCAATGTGGACCGCGTGCAGCAGATCTGGGACGAGACCCGCGCCGCGCACGGCAAGGACGGCCCCTTCCTGTTCGGCCATTTCACGGCGGCGGATGCGATGTATGCCCCCGTCGTCACGCGCTTCAAAACCTATGACGTGAAGCTGACCCCGACATCGCAGGCCTATGCGGATGCGATCCTTGCCCTGCCCTCCGTGAAGGACTGGTATGCGGGCGCGGCTGCGGAAAGCTGGGTACTGGACCAGTACGAGTACTGAGCCGCCCACAAGGGGCTTGCTCCTGCCGCCGACTGGCGGCAGGAAGAGACATGCCTCTTCACCTGCAGAAACTGAGCGTCGGCTCGGAAAGCTTCGAGGACCTTGCCGAATGGCTTGAGGGCGAAGTGGGTCTGCGCCGCAAACGTGGCGAGGAAGAAGTCTACATCCACACCACCCGTATGATGCCGAGCCGGGGCGAGGAAATCGTCGCCGGCGGCTCGATGTACTGGATCATCCGGGGTGTGATGTGCTGTCGCCAGCGTGTGCTCGATCTTCGGCCGGTGACCGGACGCGACGGTATTTCGCGCTGCGATATCGTGCTCGAGCCGGAACTTCATCGCACCGAGCCGCGCCCGCACCGTGCGTTCCAGGGCTGGCGCTATCTCGCGCCGAACGACGCGCCGAACGATCTGAGGGACATGACGGAAGGCACTGGTCTTCCGGCCCATCTGGTGCTCGAACTGAAGGAGCTGGGACTGCTGTGAGCGGCTTCTCCACCCTCGACTATATCTCTCTCGCCGTCTTCATCGGCGCGTGGTTCGTCTATTATTCCTATGTCGAGTTTTCGCCGCGCGGCAAAGGCAGCCTCAACGCGATCATCCATGAGGCGCGTTTCGAATGGATGCGCCGTTGCTATGCGCGCGAGAACCGGATTTTCGACTCGCAGATCATGGCCAGCCTGCAGAACGGCACCGCCTTCTTCGCCTCCAGCGCCTTCCTCGCCGTCGGCGGCACGCTGTCCGCACTGAGTTTTACCGACGCCGCGCTCGAAGTGTTCGGAGCCCTCCCCTTCTCGGCCGCGACAACGCGGGCGGTTTTCGAGATAAAGGTTCTGGGGCTCGCGATCATCTTCGCCTATTCCTTCTTCAAGCTCGTCTGGTCGTACAGACTTTTCAACTATGTCGCGATCCTGATGGGGGCGATGCCGATCGCCGGAAGCAAGGACAAGGATGCGGTGGAGAAATCCATCCAGCGCGCCGCGCGGATGAACATCTCGGCAGCCAAGCATTTCAACCGCGGTCTGCGGGCCTATTTCTTCGCCATCGCCTATCTCGGCTGGTTCGCCGGCCCGGTCGTGTTCATGGTGACGACATTGGTCGTGGCGAGCGTGCTGTGGCGGCGGCAGTTCGCCTCCGATTCCGTCGAGGCGGCAACATGGTCGACGTCATGACAAGCGAACGCGATATCGAGAACATGATGCTGAGGCTGGTGCGCGAGCATGTGCATGAGCGCAGCATCGCGCCGTCCGATGTGGCGCGCGCGGTCGCTCCGAAAGGTACGTCCTGGCAGGGATTGCTGCGCCGGGTGCGCGATGTCGCCGTGCGGCTTGCCTCAGAGGAACAGGTCGTCATCCTGCGCAAGGGACAGCCGGTCGATCCGAAGACCTTCCGCGGCGTCTACCGCATCGCCGCCGGGGCACAGGACGAACTGCAACGCATCCGCCAGTCCGTCTCGGCGGTGCTGCCCGAGGTCGGCTTCGGCACAACCCAGCAAGCGTTCGACGATTACGACGACGGCCTTACCGATTATCAGGGCCAGGACCCGGCCTTGTTCGAGGATCCCGACGGGCTGCGGCCCGTACAGCCGGGCACGATGACCGATATTGCGGGCGTGCTAGAGTACTATCTGCGTTCCAAGCTCGATCACGCGGCCGGCGGGTATGCGGAAATAGGTGATGACGTCGTCGGCCTGCCGGGTGAGGTAGATGAAGAGACGGTCCTGCCAGACCGGCATTCCGCCCTGCGGCGAGATCTTGAACGAACGCCGACCGATGAAGAATGAGGTCGACATGATCTCGAACGACAATCCGTCCGCCTTGCAGCGATCGAGCGCTCGGGGGATGTGCGGCGTTTCCATATAGCCGTAGCAGAGAACGACACGCGAAAAATCGTCGGAAATGCGCTCATAGGTCGAGCGACTCTCGCGATCGACATAGGGACGCTGCTCGGTACGCACAGACAGGATGATGTTCTTCTCGTGCAGCACCTTGTTGTGCTTGAGATTGTGCATCATCGCCGCCGGCGCGACCGCCGGATCGGAGGTCATGAAAATGGCCGTGCCGGGCACGCGAACCGTGCTCTTGCTCTTCGACACCGACGAAATGACCGTATCGAGCGCAACGCTTTCCTTGTGGACCTTCGCCGCCACGATGCCGGTGCCGCGCACCCAGGTCCACATCAAAACGATGAGAACGGCGCCGAGAACGAGCGGAATCCAGCCACCATCTGCGAGCTTCAGAAGATTTGCCGCGAGGAAGGCCGAATCCAGGGCGAAGAAGGGAAGCGCCACCGCGATGGCGGCGACCCATCCCCAACGCCAGAGGCGCGCAATCACCGGCACCAGAAGCATGGTCGAGACAATCATCGTGCCGACGACGGCGATGCCGTAGGCGGCCGCCAGATTGCTCGACGTCTCGAAGATGATGACGAGGAACAGCGCGCCCGCAAGCATGAGCCAGTTGACCTTCGGCATGTAGATCTGGCCGCGCTCCCTCTCGGAGGTGTGATAGACGGCGAGACGCGGCAGGATGCCAAGCTGCGTCGCCTGATGCGTGAGCGAATAGGCGCCCGTAATGACAGCCTGCGCGGCGATGACGGTGGCCGCCGTCGCAAGAAGAACGAGCGGCAGGCGGCCCCATTCGGGCGCCGTCGAGAAAAAGAGATTGCCCGTGACTTCGGGATTGCTGAGGACGAGAGCGCCCTGACCGAGGTAGTTCAGCGTCAGGCCCGGAAGAACGAAGAACAGCCAGGCGCGCCGAATGGCCGTGCGGCCGAAATGGCCCATATCGGCATAGAGGGCCTCGGCGCCTGTGACGGCGAGGAAGACGGACCCAAGCACGGTGAAACCTAGAAGCCCGTGGTTCGTCATGAAATAAAGCGCGTAATAGGGATTGAGCGCGTTGAGGATCTGCGGTGCGTCGTTGATGTGCAGCAGGCCCAGAATCGCCAGCACCGAAAACCACAGCAGCATGATCGGCCCGAAAAAGGTCGCCACCTTCGCCGTTCCCCATGACTGAACCGAGTACAGCACGACAAGAATGGCAAGCACGATCGGCACGACATAGCCCTGATCGATGTTGCTTGTGTATTTCAGCCCCTCGACCGCCGACAGGACCGAGATCGCGGGGGTGAGGATCGCATCGCCGTAGAAAAGCGACGCCCCTACAATGCCGAGACCCAGAATGATGCCGTTCGGCTTGCCGATGGCACGCTGGGCCATCGCCATCAGCGACAGCGTGCCGCCCTCGCCGTGGTTGTCGGCTCGCAGCAGGACCGCGACGTATTTCAGCGTAACGACAAGAACCAGCGCCCAGATGAGCAGCGAGACGATGCCGATGACTTCCATCTCGGTCGGCGCGTCGCCCGCGTGAAGAATGGACTCGCGCAAAGCGTAGAGCGGGCTCGTACCGATGTCGCCGTACACCACCCCCAGCGAGCCGAGCGTGAGGAGCCAGTTCTCGCGACGCCCGCGAACCGGGTGCGCATGAACGGCCGTTGCACCGGCCGCGCCATTTTCAGATGTTGAGGAAGACATATATCCCGCCCGAGCCCATGGCGCACTCAAGCGGCGCCTTCCTGCCTTAACGCGGGCTCATAAGGGCGCCCGCCCACGGATGCGGGCCGATATACGCCCGTGCCGTGACACACGCAAGGCGCCAACCCGGGGGCAGCCATGCCGCCCGCGCGGCCTCAGCCGAGGCCGAACCACCAAGTGGCAATTCCCAAAAATGCAAAAAAACCAATGACATCCGTCGTTGTCGTCACAAAAACGGCCGATGCCACCGCCGGGTCGAGCTTGAGGCGGTTTATCGTGATCGGGACGAGCGTGCCGAACAAGCCTGCAACAATCATGTTGATGGTCAGCGCCGAAGAGATGACCGCACCGAGCTCATAATCGCGGAACCAGAGCCCCGCCCCGACGCCGAGAAACACAGCGAGAGCCGAGCCGTTGACGAGCCCGACCAGCACCTCGCGGAGCACGACGCGCTGGGTGTTGCGGGTGCCGAGCTCGCGCGTCGCCAGCGCCCGGACGGTGACCGTCATGGCCTGAGTCGCCGCATTGCCCCCCATGGAAGCGACAATGGGCATCAGGATCGCGAGCGCCACCATCTGCTTGATCGTACCCTCGAACACGCCAATGACGGCCGCCGCCAGAAAGGCCGTGCCGAGATTGACGAACAGCCAGGGAAAACGGCTGCGCGCGGTCTGCATCACGGTGTCCGACAATTCCTCGTCGCCCATGACGCCGCCGAGCGCCTTGAGGTCCTCGTCAGCCTCTTCGTGAATGACGTCGACGATATCGTCGATGGTAAGAACGCCGACGAGACGGCCGGCATCGTCGGTGACCGCCGCGGAGACGAGGTTGTAGCGCTGGAACAGACGGCCGACTTCCTCACGATCCTCGGTCGCACGGACGGCGCGCACATCCTCGTCCAGCACGCTTTCAAGGCGGGCATCGCGCGGACTGCGCAGAAGCTTATGTAGCGGCACGGTGCCCAGCAGCTTGAAGACGGGGTCGATGACATAGACCGCGTAGAAGGTCTCGGGCGCGTCCTTCATCTCGCGCAGATAGTCGATCGTGCGCCCAACCGTCCAGAACGGGGGAACAGCGACGAAATCCGTCTGCATGAGACGGCCAGCCGATTCCTCCGGGAAATCGAGACCGCGCGTGAGCTGCGCCCGTTCCGGCAGCGGCAGACGCTCGAGGATCGTCTTGCGGTCTTCGTCTTCGAGGTCTTCGAGGATGTAGATCGCGTCGTCGGAATCCAGCTCGCGGAGGCCATCGACAATCGTGTCGGTCGGCAGGGCTTCGAGCAGCGACAGGCGGATCGCCTCGTCGACCTCGGTCAGAGCCGCGAAATGGAAATGGGAGCCGAGCAGTTCGATGAGGCTGGGCCGCAGATCCTCATCGAGCGCCTGAAGAAGCTCGCCGAGATCCGCCTCATGCAAATGACCAACGAGCGAGCGCAGGCGCTCCGCGTCTCCGATGCGGATCGTCTCACTGACCGCCTCGACCAGAGCCGCCGTGACCAAACCCTCGCCTTCCTGCCGGGAAGGCGCGTCTGGTGGCGGCGCGGAGGCGTGGACAACGTCCGGTTCGGCCATAAGGGCTCCGGCAAAAGGGGCTGAATTTCATGCCCTTGTAGCGGAGTCTTCCTAATGGGCAATGACCGATATGACGCCCGTTTGCGACAGAGCGATGGCAGGCATGGGCTGCCCGGCTGGGCAACCCATGGCTGCGCCATTCACTCCCCGCCGGGCAGTGGCGCGGCCGGATTGACCAGACCGGCCTTGCGCAGTTCGCGCCAGAAATCGGCGGGGATCGTCTCGTGCAGAGCCGCGCCATCTTCGGCGATGCGGCTCGGTTTGCTGGCTCCGGGGATGACGGCGGCGACGGCGGGATTTGCGAGCGAGAACTGAAGGCCGGCCGCCTTCATGCTGACGCCGTGGCGGTCCGCGATGGCCTTGATCCTGTCGATCTTCGCACGCATGGGCGGCGTGACGGGCGCGTATTCGAAGTTGGGACCGCCGACCAGCGCGCCCGAACTGTAGGGACCGCCAACAACCACGCCGAGCCCGCGCTCCGCAACCATTGGCATGACACGCTGCAGCGCGCGGTCGTGATCGAGCAGCGTGTAGCGCCCGGCCAGAAGGAAACCGTCGGGACGCGGCTCGTCGAGCTCGAGCAGAAGCTCGATCGGCTCGACGCGGTTGACGCCAAGGCCCCATGCTTTGATGACGCCTTCGTCGCGCAGCCGGTCCAGCGCTCGGAACGCGCCCGTGCGGGCTTCCTCGAAGCGCCCGAGCCAGGTATCGCCCCAGAAGTCCTGCGCCAGATCGTGAACGAAGGCGATTTCGATGCGGTCGGTCTTCAGACGCGTCAGGCTGCCCTCGATGGAGCGCAAAGTGGCGTCGTAGGAATAGTCGTTGACGATCTTGTTCGGGCGACCGTGCTTGAACACGTCACCCTTTTCGCCGTTGTCGCGGGCACTGACATCCTCGATCTCGTCGAGGATCACACGCCCCACTTTCGTGCTGATGACGTAGTCACTGCGCGGTTTTCCGGCGAGCGCCTCGCCCATACGTATTTCCGCAAGGCCTGCACCGTAGAACGGGGCGTTGTCGAAATAGCGGATGCCGTCGTTCCACGCGGCTTCCACCGTCGCGAGCGCTTCCTCTTCGGGGATGTCGCGAAACATGTTGCCGAGCGGCGCGGCACCGAAACCCAGTCTGCTCGGGAGAATATCCTTGAGTGCCATTTCCGTTTCCTTCTTCCGATATGTGACGGGCCCGGCATCCGCCGCGCCCTTGAATGCTTCAGGCGACGCTGACGGGACTGAGGACGATCGCGGTGCGTTCCGCCAGATCGTTGACGCGCGCAAGGTAGTCCGTGAAGTGCGGCGTCGCGCGATGGGCGGCGATGGCCGCATCGTCGGAATAGAGCTCATCGAGGACGAAACGCTGCGGATCCGCCTGGTCCTGCCAGATGTCCCATCTGAGGTTTCCAGGCTCGGCGCGCGACGGCGCGACCATACCGGACAGAAGCGCGGCAAGTTCGCCGGCCTTGCCCGGCCGGGCAGTCAGAACCGCCATGATTTTTGCGTTGGTCGACATGGATGCTGTTCCTGATGAGTGAAACTTGACGCCGGCGGGTGCATTCCCGCCGGCAAAGAGTACAGGCTCACGCCGCGACGCGCGCCCGGTCGAGAGCGGCCACGAAACGCGCCGCAAGCGGGTGGTCCGAGCGTGGGTTCTGGCCAGTGATCAGTTCGCGGTCTTCAACGACGTTCGGATCGAAATCGACTTTCCCCGTAACGACATCTCCACCGGCGGCGTTCAGCGCGTCCACCATGTTGAAGTAGAGCTGCGCCTTGAGCACGTGCTCCTCCGCGATCTTCTCCTCTGTGTCGGAGAAGACGGTCATCCTATAGCCGGCATACGGCCATCCTTGAGCCAGATCCTTTGCTTTCGCGGCATCGCCCGCGATCAGAGCAGCCCGGAATTCACGCGCGCTGGGCATCGCCGCGACGACCGCCATCGGACCATGGCACAGCATGGCCGTCGGCTTGCCGCGCTCGTGGAAGTGACGCAGGATTTCACCAGCCTCCGCATCCTGCATCAGATCAACAACCGGCGCGTGACCGCCGGGGACGAACACACCCGCATAGGCATCGAGCCCCTCGCCGATGACCGAACGCAATGTGCGGACATTGTTCATCGCCGGGTCGGTGGCGAAGAACGCCTTTGCACGGGCATAGGCCGCCTCGTCGCCCTCGAAATGCGCGACGTCATCGGAGACTGGATCGATGTGCGGCTTTGTGCCGTCCGGCGTCGCGAGCACGATTTCGTAGCCGGCGTCGACGAGCGCCATCGCGGGTACGACCGTCTCGTTAAGATATTGACCGATCTCCACCGTGCCGCCGCCGCGGACTTCCAGGCGGGTGGCATTGGAGCCGATGATGAGAACTTTTGCCTTGGTCATGACAGCCTCCGTAAGTGTTGGTTCATCCGTTCGGGATGGGCTGAACATGGATCTTTTCTACATATTTCAGAAGTTTATTTCTTCTATTTTAGATATTCACATGACAGTATAACTCATGAAGTACGACCTTAATCTCCTGCCTGTGTTCATCACCCTTATGGAAGAACGCAGTGTGACGCGCGCTGCCGAGCGCCTCGGCATCACGCAACCCGCTCTGTCCAACGCTCTCGCACGCCTGCGCACAACGCTGCATGACCCGCTTTTTATCCGCGAACGCTACGGCATCCAGCCGACGCCGATGGCTCAGGAACTGGCACCTGTCATCGCCGCGGCGCTTGCGAAGATCGACGATGTGTTTATTGGCCAGCAGGAATTCGACCCCGCGCAGGCCGAACGCCTCGTGACCCTCGCACCGAACAGTTATGCCGAATTCGCGCTCGTACCCGCGATCGTGACGCGGCTGCGCGAGGTCGCGCCCGGCATAAAACTCCGCCTCACGCCCTATGGCAGCGATCTGGCCGAAACCGGCGTCATCTCCGGCACGACGTCCATGGTGATCGGACGCATCCTCGACGCTCCGGACAATCTGGTCGTGCAGCACTTGATGGACGACGGCCTTGCCTGCGTCGTGCGCGCCCGCCACCCGGATGTGGGAACGGAGCTGACGCGCGAGACCTATGAGCGGCTTCGCCATGTCAACGTGCTGCCGCCCGGACGCCTGCGCGCCGGACTGTTCCAGGCGCTGGAGCGACAGGGCCTCCGGCGCGAGGTGGCCGTGTCGGTAACGCATTTCCTCGCGGTGCCGGAGATTGTGGCGGTGACCGATTACTGCGCGACGCTGCCGGCGCTGATCTGCCGCCGCCTCGCACACGATCCGCGGCTGAAGGTCGTGCCCGCGCCGGTCGATCTCGGCACGTTTCCCGTCGAGATGGCCTGGCATGTGCGCTACCGGCAGGACCCGGCGCATCGCTGGCTGCGGACCCTTGTCGCCGAGGTCGCACGGGAGGCTGCGGCTGACCTTTGAGAACGATCGCATGGGCCGTACGCACGATTGGCTTTGCTAGACGTGCCGCTGCTCGCAGAAACGCAGCCGGTTTCCGAACGGGTCGATGACCGTCATTTCCAACCCCCAATCCACCTTTTCCACGCCGGGGCGCATATTTGCGTAGCCCTTGGCGTGAAGCTCGCGGTGATAGGCCTCGATGCCGCTTATCGGCACGAAGGCCGTCGAGCCGGGCGTGGCGTCTCCGTGATGTTCGCTGAGATGCAGCAGAGTGCCCGAGCGCGAGATCTGCTTGTAAAGAGGCATTCCGGGCGCGAAGCGATGCTCCCAGTCAACGGCGAAGCCGAGCCAGTTCTCGTAGAATTCGCGCGCCTTGTCCTCCGCGAAGACGCGCAGGATCGGGATTGCCGGCTTGATCGAAACGCCGCTGTCGTCGGTCCGCCGGTCGGCCTCGATGCGGGCCGCCATCGTGTTCCAGTCGCGAAAGCCGAACTGATCGGCGACGATTTCGAGCGCCGCGCTGTGCGGCAGATCGAGGTTGCGCGCGGCGAGCGCCGATTGCAGCGTCTTTGCCATCGCCTTGGCGTTCATGAATGTGCGCATGGATATCCCATCCGTTTTCTCGCGGCGGAAAGATCAGGTCAGGGCTCGCATTGCCGACGCATCCGCCTTGAGAAGGACAGGAAGCAGGATCGCGATACGTTCACCAGACCCCGAAGGGCGCGAGCGGCAGGCCGTATCAGCCGGAAGAAAGCCTAGACCCGCCGTCGAAAACGGGCAAGCTGGTGCGGGCGACGGCCTGCGGGGGCGCATATGAAGATCCACCACCTGAACTGCGGCACGCATCGGCCGATCGGCGGCGCATTGTTCGATGGTGCGAGCCGGGGTCTTTTTGCGCGGATCGTGACCCACTGCCTTCTGCTTGAGACGGCGCAGGGCCTTGTTCTCGTCGATACGGGATATGGGCTTCAGGATGTGCGCCATCCCCATCCGCGCATCAGCCGCTTCATGCGCGGGCTTCTGAACATCCAGCTCAACGAGCACGGCACCGCGCGGCGGCAGATCGAGCAGCTTGGATTTTCCGCGCGGGATGTGCGCCACATCGTGCTGACGCATCTCGATTTCGACCATGCGGGCGGGATCGAGGATTTTCCCGACGCGCGCATCCATGTGATGGAGAGCGAACGCGACGCCGCCGAGCACAAGAGGCGCGGCTTTTTTCCGAGCCGCCGCTACCGGCCCGCGCAATGGGATGATGTGCGCGACTGGCGTACCTACGCAGAGGGTGGCGAGAACTGGTTCGGCTTTTCTGCCGTGCGCGATCTCGACGGCCTGCCGCCCGAAATATTGCTGATCCCCCTACCCGGCCATTCCCACGGCCATGCGGGCGTGGCCATCTCGACGCCCGAAGGCTGGATGCTGGATGCGGGGGATGCCTATTTCTACCATTCGGAAATGGACACCGCCTGCCCACATTGCACGCCGGGGCTCGCGGTCTATCAATCGCTGCTGGCCGCCGACAATGCGGCACGCGGCACCAACCGCGAGCGCCTGCTCCAACTGAAACGCGGGCATAGCGCGGAGGTGCGGGTGTTCTGTTCGCATTCCACGGCCGAATTCGATGCCATGCGCAGCGCCTGACGCCACGAGAAGGTCACAACAGGGTGCAGGATGGTGGAATCAACCCCCGGATGCCCCCTGTGAAACCTCTTCGCTTCAGCCTGATCGCCCTTCTCGCGCCGCTGCTCGGCGGCTGCTTCTCGATCGACCAGACGCTCGATGCGCGGAACGCCTCCGAGGGGGTGTTCGAAGTACGGGCCTCCGTTCCGGCCTCCACCATCGCCGCCGCGCAGAATGTTCCGGGGCTGGGGGGGCGGCCTTTCTGTGCCGACAAGAACGCGGCCGAGAAGCTGGGACTGACGGTGACGGTCGACACGTTCACCGAGGGCGAAAACCAGATCTGCGTGATGACGGCGCGCGGGCCGATGGAAACCATCGCGCGCGTGGCCGCCGACAAATCCTACCTGCCGAAAGATGCCCCGCCGCAGGCCAATGCCCTCAGCTATCTGCTCGAACCGGCCGGGTCCGGCGTCTGGACGCTCACCATGACGCTCGTGCCTCCCGCCGAAATCCGGGCGCTGTCCGGAAACGACGACATGACGCGCGCGGCGCAGACGATGATTTTCGGATCGCTTACCGGACGGGGCGTGAACTGGGCCGTCGAGGCGGTCGAGATTCTGGAAAGCACGGGCACGGTCAATCCCGATCGCACGCGCGCCGAATATCAACTGCCGCTGCAGAGCATCCTGAACAATCCGCAGCCGGAATATCGGTTCGTGACGAGGTTCCGCACCGCGTCCTGACGCTCAGAAGCCCGGTGGCGTTTTATGCCAGGCGGTGCCTGTAAGTGCCTGTTCCTGCCCCAGCGCGTACATTTTGCGCATATGTGCCAGGTCGAAGACGGTGTTGGGCGGAGGGTTGTTGCCTGGCGGAATGAAGGCGAGGTTGAAATCGATCCCGCTGCGCTGGGCCGAGAAGTAAATGCGATTGAGATCGCCGATGCCTTGCGTGCGGATCAGCGAGGAGATCGAACGCCCGGCGATTGGAATGAGCCGGGCCTGAACCGGCTGATAGGTCGGGCTGAGCGATGCGTTGCGGATGACGTAGAGTTCCGGACGTCCCTTCACGCGAAGCTTCTGGGTGACATATTTCCAGTCCGTCCCGGCGGGATAGAGGAAGACCTGGTTCGTCGTGCCGCCATCGACGTGAAGCTCGTCATAGGTGCGGCCGTCGGCGCGCACATTGATGAGGACGGGCGGGAAAGCACCGGGCACGGAGGCGGAAGCGAGCAGGACGTCATGGATCACGGCGACGCGACGCGGATCCGCACTGTTGGCGATGGCGCCGATGTTCCACAGAACCGGGCGGCCCGCATCGAGATTGGTGGTGCCGATCCAGAGCTGGCGGCCACGCCGGTGCTGTTCGGCGATCTGATCGACCACCGCCGAACTTATATAGCGCGCGATCAGGTCACGCAGCGGTTTCGGATCGACGGCGGAGGCCGCCGACAGGATCGAGAACACGGACCGCCTATTGACCAGATCCTTGAGCGAATATTCGGTGTAGATCTGGGTCAGGTGGCTGTCATATCCGGAGCCGAGAAAGGCGAAGGGCGCGATGAGTGCGCCGGTGCTGACGCCCGTGACGATGGTAAATTCGGGCCGCGTGCCCTTTGCCGTCCAGCCGGTCAGGAGGCCCGCGCCGAACGCGCCATCCTCGCCACCGCCCGACAGGGCCAGATAGGTGTGGGACCGGCCATAAAGAGCGGGAAATTCGGCCCTCAGCTCGGCATCCGATTTCGTGCCGAGATAGTCCTGGACCGGGGCCTTCTGGTCGCCCCAAATCCTGATCTTCTCAACGGAGCCGGTGTCGCCGAGGACAATGGCCCTCGACACCTCCGCCTCGGGCAACGGCACACGCTGAATGCTCGCGCAGGCGCTAAGGGCGAGCGCGACACAGGCGATGACGAGCCCGCGGAGAACCCGCGGACCTGTGGACCGGTTTTGCGCTACCCGCGATACGCCCGACACTGCCCTCACCCCGTTCGCCGGGAAATGCCCGCCGGCCCAATGTAAAGAAGAACCGCTTAAAACACCACGACGCCGCGGACGCTTTCGCCGTGGTGCATGAGATCGAAGCCCTTGTTGATGTCTTCCAGCGGCATTGTGTGGGTGATCATCGGGTCGATCTCGATCTTCCCTTCCATGTACCAGTCGACGATCTTCGGCACATCGGTGCGCCCGCGCGCCCCGCCGAACGCCGTCCCCTTCCAGGTGCGGCCGGTGACCAGCTGGAACGGACGGGTCGAGATTTCCTGGCCCGCGCCCGCAACGCCAATGATGATGCTCTCGCCCCAGCCGCGATGGCAGGCTTCCAGCGCCTGACGCATGACCTTAGTGTTGCCGGTGCAATCGAACGTGTAGTCCGCGCCGCCAATCTGGTCCGCGCCCTTCTTGGTCATGTTGACGAGATAGGGAACGAGATCGCCGCCGATTTCGGTCGGATTGACGAAATGCGTCATGCCGAACCGCTCGCCCCAGGCCTTCTTGTCGTTGTTGATGTCGACGCCGATAATCATGTCGGCACCGACAAGGCGTAGCGCCTGAATGACGTTGAGGCCGATGCCTCCGAGGCCGAACACGATGGCCTTTGCGCCCGGCTCGACCTTCGCGGTGTTGATGACCGCGCCGACGCCCGTCGTTACGCCGCAGCCGATGTAGCAGATCTTGTCGAAGGGAGCGTCCTCACGCACCTTTGCGACCGCGATCTCGGGCAGGACGGTGTAGTTGGCGAAGGTGGACGTGCCCATGTAATGATGGATCTTCTTGCCGCCGATCGAAAAGCGCGACGTGCCGTCCGGCATGACGCCCTGCCCCTGCGTGGCGCGGATCGACGTGCACAGATTGGTCTTGCGTGAGAGGCAGGACGGGCATTGGCGGCATTCGGGCGTGTAAAGCGGGATCACATGATCGCCGGGCTTCACGCTGGTTACGCCGGGGCCAACCTCGACGATGACGCCCGCACCCTCATGGCCGAGAATCGCGGGGAAAAGCCCCTCGGGATCCTCTCCGGACAGAGTGAACCAGTCCGTGTGGCAAATGCCTGTGGCCTTGATCTCGACCAAAACCTCGCCGGCCTTCGGGCCTTCGAGCTGAACGGTCGTGACTTCAAGCGGCTTGCCCGCACCGACGGCAACGGCTGCCCGCACATCCATGATTTACCTCCGAGAGTTTCTTGGTTGCCCGGAGTATAAGCATGGACGGACCCGGCGATAGCCCACCTTGGGAGTATGCGGCCCTACGCCGCCTGCTCGCTGCGATACGGCGCCGGCAGATCGAAGACCCAGCGGATCGCGCGGTCGACGTCTTTCGGATAGAAGGGCTTTTTCAGGAACATATCGACGCGCTGGTTGCCGAAACGCGGGCGCACCGCCTCCTCGGCCTCACTCGAATTGATGACGACGCGGATGTCCGGATTGTGGCTTCGCAGACGCGCGAGCGTGGCGGGACCGTCGAGGCCCGGCATGTTCACGTCCAGGAAAACGATGTCGAAGCGGCCTTTTCCGCAGGCTTCGACGGCCGCATTACCATCGACCGCCTCATCGACCCCGATACGGAAAATCGACTGCTCGATGATCCGCGTAATGACGCGGCGAACCGTCGCCGAATCGTCCACGAGCAGCGCCCGCACGGGCTGCACGAGACGCTCATAGGTCTTGAAGATGACCGCAAGCGCATCCGGCGCGAAAGGCTTGACCAGAAGATCATAGGCTTCGAGCCTGCGCGCGAGATCGATCATCTCGTTCTTCGGCCGGCCCGTCATCAGGACGACAAATGTCTGGTTACCCTGGTGGCGCGCGTGAAACAGGGCTTCGAGCCCGGTCATTCCGGGCATATGTACGTCGAGGAATGCGATGTCGAAGCGCTCTTCGGTGAGATACTTCAGACAGGTTTCGCCACACTCCGACTCGACGACTTCGACCCCTGCGGACCACAGGGATGCGAAGTCGCGGAATATGTGCCGGACAGTGGTGGAATCGTCAGCCACCAGAACCCGGATGGCCGCCACTTTGTTATCCACGGCATTTCCCCCAAGCTTGTTTTGCGGGGAGGCATACCGCTTCTTGCTTAAGGGCGGGTTACAAACTCAACCCTTAGTATAACATTTTCTTCGAGTTATTATCATGGGTGTTCACATTCTGATTTCCGGGCGAGTTCAGGGCGTCGGCTATCGGGCATGGCTCAAGGCTGCGGCGGAAGCCCAAGGCGTCAGCGGGTGGACGCGCAATCTGGCGGATGGCCGTGTCGAAGCGGTGCTGCTGGGGGACGACGACCTTGCGAAGCGGGTGATCGCGCTCGCCCGGCAAGGGCCGCCGCATTCACGTGTCGACGCCATCGAGGAGCGCCCGGCACATGCCGATGAATGCTCCCAGGTATCGGACGGCTTTCGCATCCTGCCGACCGTCTAGCCGCCCGCCAGTTCGACGCCAGCCAGTTCCGGCGGATCGCCCGCCATCTCCGCCACGTCTCCAAAGATTTCCCGGAAGGCTGCCAACAAGGCCGCATCCGCGTCGTCCATCGTGACCGGACGGCCAAGATCGACAAGGCTCGTGACCCCCGGCCCCGAAATTCCGCAGGGCACGATGCCTGCATAATGGCCGAGATCCGGCTCGACGTTCAGGCTGATGCCGTGGAAGGACACCCAGCGGCGCAGGCGCACGCCGATCGCGGCGATCTTCTCCTCGGTGCCTGGCGCCTTTTCCGGCCGGCGCACCCAGACGCCGACACGGCCCTCCCGGCGCTCGCCATCCACGGCGAAGGCCGCCAGCGAACGGATTACCCATTCTTCCAATGCGGCGACAAAGGCGCGAACATCCGGGCGGCGGCGCTTCAGATCGAGCAGCACATAGGCGACCCGCTGGCCCGGCCCATGATAGGTGAACTGCCCGCCCCGGCCCGAGCGAAACACCGGAAACCGCTCAGGCTCCAGCAGATCCTCGTCCCGCGCGCTGGTGCCCGCCGTGTAGAGCGGTGGATGCTCAAGCAGCCAGACCAGTTCGGGCGCCGTCCCTTCCGCAATGGCCGCGGCGCGTGATTCCATGACCCGGACCGCGTCGTCATAGGCAACCGGTGCGCGCGACACGCGCCATTCGGGCAACTCTCCGCCCTCCACGGCGGGGAACGCGATCAGGCCATTAAGCATGGGTTAACCATAAATATGGTGTCCTTGAACCTACGGGGTCGGCAGCGTTCCGAGGGGTTTATGGCAGTTCTCGACGACATTCGTGTCGATATATCGGTCATGCTCGGTCAAACCACCATGCCCGTGCATCAGCTTCTGCGCATGAGCCGCGGCGCCGTCATCGAACTCGACGCGACCGAAGACGACGAGGTCACAATTCTCGCCAACAACATGCCCGTGGCCAAAGGCGCCATCGTCGTCATCGGCAATCGAATCGCGGTTGAGGTCAAACATCTGCTGAAGCGATCTCCAGAGTCGCGTTGAGCAATCGTCCCCAGCGCCAATTCCTGCACTTGTCCTGCGCACTTCGATTTGTTACAGACCCCTCCGCCGGGCTTCGCGCCCGGCATTTTTCGCGGTCGTGGCGGAATTGGTAGACGCGCAGCGTTGAGGTCGCTGTGGGGCAACCCGTGGAAGTTCGAGTCTTCTCGACCGCACCATACTTCAAAATGAAAACCTCATTCGGAAGCCCCTTCGGGGGCTTCAGCCGGCGGGCGGGACCCAGGTCCCTGCCCGTTTTTTTTGCTCTTATATAGCCCCGGAACGCGCCAAGTCCCTGCGCGCCGCCCCTGTGTATATTTCAATATCCTTATATGTGAATTGCTGCTGTTCCGGGCTTTCGGGGGTGGGTCGGCGCGAGCCGCTCTTACCCAGGCGCGAAAGACAGGCCGGATGCTGCCCTCTTTGCAGCAGCGTCGGTGCAGTGCGTATCGTGGAGGGCTCGCACATCACGTCCAGCATACCCGCCAACTTATGCGGTAAAGACGCGGGATTTCGATCAAATTTTTCACGAATACGAATAGGATAGTTCTCGTAATGTAACTACCTCTTCGTCAGCCTCGCGCAAGCATTTGCCGCCTTATTGGTCTCCAATCAGTGTTTCAGGAGACCTGTTCCATGAGTCTTTACGGCGTATTGCGCACCGGCGTTTCAGGCATGAACGCACAGGGCACCAAGCTCTCGACTGTCGCGGACAACATCGCGAACCAGAACACGGTGGGCTACAAGCGAGCATCGACCGAGTTTTCCACGCTCGTCGTCAACAGCGGACAGCGCTCCAGCTACACGCCCGGCGGTGTCATGACGCAGATCCGCTATGCGATCACGCAGGAGGGTCAGACTCATTTCACCAATTCGGCAACCGATCTTCGTATCCAGGGATCGGGCTTCTTCGTCGTCCAGGATCCCGGCGGCACCCCTTATCTGACGCGTGCCGGCTCTTTCGTGCCGAACGATACGGGCGAACTCGTCAATGCCGGCGGCTTCAAGCTGATGGGCTACAACCTCGCCAACGGCACGCCGACCCCGGTGGCCAACAGCCTCGCGGGTCTGGAAGTCGTCAATATTTACTCCCAGGGCATGGTGGCAACGCCGTCGACGGGCGGTTCGCTCTACGCGAACCTCAACTCGAACGCCGACATCGTCGACACGGCGGTTGCCGGTGTCGACACGCCTGGCGACAACACCGTGGACTCGCAGTTCACGAACAAGACCTCGCTGTCGGTGTACGACAATCTCGGCAACGAGGTGATCCTCGACATCTATTACACCAAGACGGACGCCAATGAGTGGGAAGTGGCGATCTACGATCGTGCTGACGCCACCAATGGCGGCTTCCCCTACGGCGCGCCGGGCGATGCCGCGCTCTATGAAGGCACGATGGCCTTCGACGGCACGAACGGCCAGTTCACCGGCATGACGCCCGCGGGACCCGTGACGCTGACCATCCCCAACGGGCAGGCTTTCACGCTCGACATCAGCACCACGACCCAGTTGGGAAGCGATGATTTCTCGCCCGAGCCTGAGGGCGTCAACGGCAACCCGCCGTCGGCTGTCGACCGGGTGGAAATCAGCGAGGACGGCATCGTCTATGCGATATTCGAGAACGGCGACCGACGTGCCGCCTATCAGCTGGCCGTGGCCGATGTGCCGAGCCCGGACAATCTCACGCCGTTGACCGGCAACGTGTTCGGCCTGTCGAACAATTCCGGCGAAGTCATCGTCGGCTTTGCCGGCCAGGGCGGCCTCGGCACGATCGGCTCCGGCGAGTTGGAGATGTCGAACGTCGACCTCGGGGCCGAACTCACCAACATGATCGAAGCCCAGCGCGGCTATCAGGCCAACTCCAAGACCTTCCAGACCGGCGCGGAACTTCTCGAAGTCCTCGTCAACCTGAAGCGCTGAGGACAGGCTCTAACGGGATAACGACAGATGAGCCTCTCCCTTGCTCTCTCCACGGCGAAATCCTCACTGCAGGCTAATGGCGTACAGACATCCGTGCTCGCGCGGAACGTCAGCAACCAGGGAGTGGCTTCTTATTCCCGCAAGATCGCGAACACCGTCACCATCGGTGGCGGCGGTGTACGCGTCGCAACCATCGAACGCGCGACAGATGCCGCGCTCTACAAGACACTCCTGAAGTCGACGTCTGCCACTTCGGCGCAGCACGCTCTTCTGGAGGGAGTGACCAAACTCGCAGAAACGATCGGCGATCCGGAACTGGAATTCTCCCCGTCGGCGAAGCTCGGCAAACTGACCAATGCGTTGCAACAATACGCATCCGCACCCGACAATTCGATTCTCGCGCAGGCGGTCCTCGGTGCCGCGCATTCGCTGGCCTCCTCGCTGAATCAGGCGACCGACACGGTTCAGGCGACCCGGCAGCGGGCCGATGCGGACATGGCGGAATCCGTCACCCGCATCAACGGCCTCCTGGCGCAGTTCGAAACGGTCAACAACGCGATCGTTAAGGGCACCGTAGCGGGATCGGACATCACCGACCACCTCGACACGCGCGATGCAATCGTTTCCCAGCTGTCCGAAGAAATCGGGGTCAGCGTCGTTCTTCGCGAGAACAACGATGCCGTGCTCTACACAGATGGCGGCGTAACGCTGTTCGAGACGCGCGCTCGCGACGTCTCGTTCCAGCCGACGACCGTTTTCGGCGCCACCACAGTCGGCAATGCGGTTTATGTCGATGGTGTGCCTGTCGTCGGCGGCAATTCCACCATGCCGACGACAACGGGGCGTCTTTACGGCCTCGCCAATGTTCGCGACGAGGTCTCGGTGACCTACCAGAACCAGCTCGACGAAATTGCGCGCGGCCTGATCGAGGTTTTCAGCGAAAACGATGGCGTCAACGATCTGCCGGGCATGTTCACCTGGCCCGCCGGAACCGTCCCGCCGACCGCGACCGTGGTTCAAGGTCTTGCCGGGCTGATAACGGTCAACTCCGCAATCGACCCCGATCAGGGCGGCGATCTCGATCTGATCCGCGACGGCATCAACGTCAACTACAATATCGACGGCTTCGCGGGTTTCGATCAACGCCTCAACGGCATCGTCACGGAACTGGGCGAGCCCCGCGGCTTCGATCCGCTTTCCGGCGCCGATCCGACCAACACATTGCGGGACTATTCGACGTCTTCGGTCAGCTGGCTCGAATTCGCCCGCAAACAGGTCGACGACGAGGCCACCTACCAGATGACCATGTACGAGCGCACCAATGAGTCGCTCATGAATTCCACGGGCGTCAATCTCGACGACCAGCTCTCGCAGATGCTCGATCTTGAGCGTACCTACGGCGCGACTGCCAAGCTGATCGCGGCTGTCGACAAGATGCTCCAGAGCCTTCTGGACGCGGTTTAAGAGGACAGAGCGATGAAAGCGACTTTTGTTTCGACTTACGGCGTCTCGAACTCCAACCGTCTCGCCATCATGAAGATGCAGACGGAGATTGCGACGCGCACGAAGGAACTCGGCTCCGGCCGCTGGGCCGATGTCGGCCTTCAGCTCGGCAACAAGACCGGCCGCACCGTCTCGCTGCGTCAGGATTATCTGCGGCTCGACAGCATCGTCGACACAAACGGCCTCGTGAAATCGCGCCTCGACGCCAGCCAGGCGACGCTCGACGGCGTACGCACCATGGCCGAAGATTTCGTTCAGACCATGCTCGCCATCCGCGATGGCGACACAGGCCCGGCCATCGCGATGACCGAAGGCAAGAACAATCTCGAAGCCCTCATCGCGAGCCTCAACATTTCACTGGATGGACAATATCTGTTCGGGGGCATCAATTCGGACGAGCGACCGATCAACGATTATTATGCGCCGGGCTCCCCCGCCAAGACTGCCGTTGACGCAGCCTTTGCCGCAGAATTCGGTGCAACACCGCTCGGAGACATCACTCCCGCCCAGATGGAGACCTTCCTCGACGGCACGTTCGCGGCACTGTTCGATCCTGCGGCGTGGGGGACAGACTGGTCATCGGCATCCGACCAGAACGTGCGCAGCCGCATTTCGACCTCCGAGCTGATCGAGACCTCGGCGAATGCCAATGAAGCGGCGCTGCGGCAGCTGACCATGGCCTACACAATGGTCGCTGAATTCGGTTCGACCGAACTTTCGGGAACCACCTACCAGACCCTGATCGAAAAGGCCGCCGTGATGGTCAGCGATGCGGTGCAGGGCATCGTCATCGTGCAGGCCCGACTTGGCACGGCGCAGGAGCGCCTGACGAATGCAACCGATCGCATGGGTGTTCAGCTCAACATTCTGAACACGCACATCAACGAGATGGAACTTGTGGATCCTTACGAGACGCAGGTCCGCATCACGACTCTCGAAACGCAGCTCGACATGGCACTTGCCATGACGGCGCGCGCGCAGCGCATCAGCCTGCTCAACTACATGTAATTTCCGGGCGTCCGCGCCCGGCCCGCAAACCTGTGACTGCAAACAGCCAAGGTGACAAATGCATCAATTCTCTTATGCGGACATTGTCGGCGAATCGACGAATGTCTCGCGCCACCAGGAACACCTCGCGTTCGGCCAGGCCATCGAAATGCTCGAGCGCGCGAAATCCATGGGCAACCAGTCACGTGAGGCAGCCGAAGCCGTACATTATCTTCGCCGCCTCTGGTCCTATCTGATCGAAGACCTCGCACAGCCCGAGAACGATTTGCCGGAAAACCTCCGTGCCGATCTCATCTCGATCGGCTTGTGGGTCATGAAGGAAGCCGAGCAGATCCGTCTTTTCAAGTCGGAAAATTTCGACGGCCTCATCGAGATCAACGGCATCATTCGGCAGGGCCTGCAATGAACAAGAGCATGCGCCTCGGACTAAAAGCGGGCGAACGTCTTTACGTCAACGGCGCGGTGCTGCGTGTCGACCGCAAAGTAAACATCGAACTGCTGAACGACGTGAAGTTCCTTCTGGAGGCGCATGTCCTGCAGCCCGAAGATACGACGACGCCGCTGCGTCAGCTCTACTTCACCATCCAGATGATGCTGATGGATGCGGACGATGCCCAGTCGACGGAACTGATGTTCCAGGTGCTCCTCGCCACGCTCCAGAAGACATTCGAAAACGAGACCATCCTCACCGGCCTGAAGAAGGTCGAGCGGCAAGTCGCAAAGGCCCGCCTGTTCGACGCCCTGAAGACGTTGCGGGCCTTGTTCATCGAGGAAGAGCTCATCGTCGGCAAGACCAAGGTCATGATCGAGGGCGAATTATCCGAACCCCGCTCCTTCGCAGCGGCCTGAAAAAGGATCACCGGTATGGACGTTTCGAACACATACACGTCGAGCCAGCCGACAAGCCAGACGCCGACCGACGCCGGCGGCATGGTGGACTACGACACCTTCCTGCAGCTGCTTCTGGCGCAGATGAAGAACCAGGATCCCACGTCGCCGACGGATTCGACCGAATGGGTGGCGCAATTCGCGACGTTCTCCCAGGTCGAACAGTCGATGATGACGAACCAGAACCTCGTTGCCATGCTGTCCCAGATGGCGATCTCACAGGCCGACGGCATCATCGGGAAAACCATCACATCCGCTGACGGCACCGTCACCGGCGAAGTGAAGTCCGTCCACATCGTCACGGGCGGCGCCGTTGCCGAGTTGACGAACGGCAAGTTCGTGCTGCTTGAACCGGGCGTCGAAGTCAAAGCGACGGGCCCGGATGCGCCCGACGAGACGCCGCCGGAAGAAGACGAAGGCGACACCGACACCGAGGCTGCATGAACGAGGTAGACGCGCTCGATCTCGTACGCGACGCGATCTGGACGATCATCGTCGCTTCCGGCCCCGGCGTCGCGGCGGCCATGATCGTCGGCATCGCAATCGCGCTGGTGCAGGCGCTGACGCAGGTACAGGAAATGACGCTGACCTTCATCCCGAAGATCGTCGCCATCCTAGTCACCATCATCATTGCCGGGCCGTTCATCGGCTCGCAGATGCACACCTTCACGCAGATCGTCTACGGGCGCATCGAAACCGGATTCTGAAGTCTCCCAGACGCCGGGAGAGTGATTTAGAGAGCAGATATGAGCAACGCTTCCCTATCGGCCCAAAATCCCGTCGTCCGCACAAGCATGCGCGATATTGGCTTCGCCGTGGGCATCGTGGTCATTCTGACTGTCCTGTTCCTGCCGATCCCGCCGCTCGCGATCGACATCGGACTTGCCATTTCGATTGCCCTGTCCGTGCTGATCCTGATGGTCTCGCTGTGGATCCAGCGGCCGCTCGAATTCTCATCTTTTCCGACGATCCTTCTGATCGCCACCATGCTGCGCCTAGCCCTCAACGTAGCGACGACGCGGCTTATCCTGTCGCACGGGCATGAGGGATCGGCAGCCGCAGGCTCGATCATCAACGGCTTTTCAAAACTCGTGATGAGCGGCGATTTTGTCATCGGCCTGGTGATTTTCGGCATTCTCATTACCGTCAATTTCCTTGTGATTACCAAGGGCGCGTCACGTATCGCAGAGGTCGGCGCGCGCTTTACGCTCGATGCCATCCCCGGCAAGCAGATGGCCATCGACGCCGACCTTGCGGCCGGTCTCATCAACGACAAGGAAGCTTTCACCCGCCGGCGCGAGCTCGAAGAGGAGAGCTCCTTTTTTGGCGCCATGGACGGTGCCTCGAAGTTCGTGCGCGGCGATGCCATCGCGGGCATCATCATTACGGCGGTGAATATTTTCGGCGGCATCATCATCGGTGTGACGCGCCATGACATGGCGCTCGGAGATGCGGCGAACGCCTTCGTGCGGCTTTCGGTGGGCGATGGTCTCGTCACGCAGATTCCAGCGCTCATCGTCTCGCTGGCGGCCGGTCTTCTCGTATCCAAGGGCGGAACGCGCGGCACCGCCGAACAGACCGTTCTTACCCAGCTCGGCCATTATCCCCGCGCGCTCTCGGTTACCGGAGGGCTTCTGTTCGCTCTCGCATTCGTTCCTGGCCTGCCCTTTATCGCGTTTGCCGTTCCGGGCGGGCTGATCGCCTTCGTTGCCTACCAGATCCCCAGGAAAATCGCGCTCGAGCGGGCCGAACAGGACGAAACCCGGGCCCGGGAAGCGGATGTGGCGAAACTCGTCGACAAGGATTCCGTCAAGGAAAGCCTGAAAACGGCGGAAATCGAGCTTTGCCTCGGCAAGCAGCTCGCGACGCAGATGCTGACCTCGCATGGCGAGCTCGCGCACCGCGTCAGCAAGATGCGCCGCAAATTTGCCCAGCAGTACGGCTTCGTCGTTCCCGACATCAAGCTCAGCGACAGCCTCGGCGTCGCGGCCAAGGACTATCAGATCAAGATTCACGGCACGGTCGTTGCGCAGCACGAACTGCGGGTTGGCGAGGTCCTTGTCATTACGGGCGACGCCGGCCAGCCGGATGTGCCCGGCGACGCCGTGCGCGAGCCGGCCTTCGGCCTCAACGCGATGTGGATTTCGCAGTCCTTCATCAACGAGATCGAGCGCGACGGCTTCACGCCGATCGATAACATGTCGGTGATGCTCACCCATCTCAGTGAGGTCATCCGCAACAACCTGCCGCAGCTTCTTTCCTATAAGGATATGCGTGCGTTGATCGATCGCCTTGATCCGGAATACAAACGCCTTGTCGACGACATCTGCCCCTCGCACATCTCCTATTCAGGCCTACAGGCGGTGCTGAAACTGCTGCTGGCCGAGCGTGCCTCGATCCGCAATCTCAATCTCATTCTGGAAGCCGTTGCGGAAATCGCGCCGCATGTGCGCCGCGCCGAACAGATCGTGGAACATGTGCGCATGCGCATCGCCCAGCAGATCTGCGGCGATCTTGCCGAAGCAGGCACCCTCAAGGTTCTGCGCCTCGGCAATCGCTGGGATCTCGCGTTCCATCAGGGCCTCAAGCGCGACGGCAAAGGCGATATCGTGGAGTTCGACATCGACCCGCGCCTCATCGAGGAGTTCAGCGGCGAGGCGACGGCGGCGATCCGCCAGCGCATGTCCCAGCACCATGCCTTCGCCATCGTCACGGCGCCGGAAGCGCGGCCTTATGTGCGGCTCATCGTCGAGCGTCTGTTCCCGGCACTCCCGGTTCTCTCGCATGTCGAGATTTCACGCGGCATCGAAGTCGAGTCCCTGGGCACGATTTCATGACGGGCATCGGCTCGGAAAGCGTCCTTGCCGCCTTCGTGATCTTCTGCCGCATCGGCGGATGCCTCATGCTGATGGCAGGCCTTTCGAGCCAGCGCATCCCGATGCAGATCCGCCTTTTCCTCGCTGTCGGGATCAGCCTCGCCATCGCGCCCATGCTGATCGCGACGATCACGCCCGTGCTTCCGGGCAACGACCCTGCCGGACTGCTGAGACTCATCGGTTCGGAACTCGCTGTCGGCGTTTTCATCGGGCTCATGGCCCGGCTGTTTTTTCTCGCGCTCGAAGCCGCGGCCAACGCCATTGCGATGGTCGCCGGGTACGGCTCTCTGATCTCTTCACCGATCGACGGGACCGAGCCCATGCCGGCCATGGCGTCGATGATCATGATGACCGCAACACTGCTTCTGTTCGTGACGGACCAGCATATCGAGATCCTGCGTGCCGTGATGAATTCCTACAGCGTGCTGCCGGTCAGCGGCAGGTTCGACAGCCAGTCGGCACTGGTTCAGATCACCGACACGCTGGGTGTCGCCTTCATGCTGGCCCTCAGGATCGCGAGCCCCTTCATCATCTACGGCATCGTCATCAATCTGGCGACCGGCATCCTCAACAAGCTCGTGCCCTCGATCCCCGTCTATTTCATCGCCATGCCCTTCGTGATCCTGGGCGGGCTGTTCCTTTGGTATTTCACATCGAGCGAGTTCATGCGCGTCTTCATCCGTGGGTTCACGGTGTGGCTGGCGAACGCATGAAACGGCGCCTCTCGTCCATGAAGCGCATCATGAGCGTGCGCGAGCAACTGAAGCGCATCGAGGAAGCCAAGCTTGGGCGCCTGAACCGCGAGGAGGCCGAGCTCGAAGACAAACGGCGCTCGATCATCCATGCGCTGAACGACGATCCGTCGCTGCATGGAATTTTCATCGACGACATGGCCAAACGGCTGAAACGCGTCACGCTTGCGAGCCACCAGGTGCGCGACCTCAAACAGGTGCAGAGCCGGCACGTGATGGAGCAGACGCGCCATTACCGGCAGGCCGAGAACCTCGTCGATGCGCTGACGAAAGACCAGAACCGGGCCGACGAAAAGACGCTTCTGGAGAGCATGACCGAACGCCTGTCCGCCCGAAAGCGCGGCTCCAGCCTGCCGTAAGCTCCCGCACCTAATCTTTTGGCGAACAACCGGAGTGCTACATGGCGATCTCACCGCCTTCGGACATCGTCCTCGAAGTATCGCAAGCCGCCGACCCCGAACGGCTGAAAGTCGCGAGCGCCAAGCTGGAAAAGCTGAGCGAGAACACCGGCACCGCGTTTGCCAAGGTGATGGACAAGGTCGACCGCGAGCTGCCCCAGCAGGTGGCCGAAGCCCCGGCTGTGCCGACACCTGCGCCGCCACCAGCGGCACCAGGGCCTTCAAGCGCGTCCCTGCCCTTCGACATCAATCAGGCGCGGCTCGATCTTCGCAACGACGTCTCGCGCCTGCAGAACGCGGCGAACGCCACGTCCGCGAACAAGAGCGACCGGGCCAAGACACTTCAGGATTTCGAAGCCGTCGTGCTTCAGACCTTCATCTCAAGCATGCTGCCGCAGGACGCCGAGAATGTATACGGCGAAGGCACCGCGGGCGAAGTGTGGAAGGGCATGATGGCCGAGCAGATCGCCAAGCAGATGGCGAAATCCGGCGGCATCGGAATCGCAGACCGCATCCTCGCATCGCAGGGATCGAACGGCAAAGCCGGTCTCGGCATGCCGGGCCAGCGGACGGACGTGACCAACCTGTCACCCTCTAGCCTTTCGGCCATTCTTTCGGCCTCTGCCCGCATCTGACGTAAACGACCGCACCGGGAGTGCATGACATGACCAATCCGACCACCAATGCACGCGACAACAGCCTCGGTGAATATGGCGCCAATGTTCCCGTCCGCGCGTCCACGAGAGATGTCAGCCGCGTCGATGTGCTCAATCCGGGTGTTGTTACGACTGCGCTGCTGAACGCCATCGACCGCCTGGAAGACACGCTTCACACCGAGTCCACGCTTCTGCGCAGCGGAAAAGGCACGAGCTCGCTCGAGGATTTCAATTACCGCAAGAGCCACGGCCTTCTGGAACTGACCCGCGCCTCGCGCAATATCGATCCGGACGCGATGGACGAGAAACTCAAAATTCGGCTTGCAAGCCTTCGCGGTGCGCTTGAGACCAATGCCCGCCTGCTCCAGACGCATCTGGATGCCGCTCGCGAGATATCCGGCATTCTGGCGGACGCCATGCGACAGGCGGATTCGGACGGCACTTACAGCGCGCCGGCCGGGCCGGGAGCGAGCGCGTGAGCAACCGCAACATCTTCCTGACCGGCATCTGGGTCTGCGCCGTCATGGCCGTGACAGGCTACCTGACGGCCTATTGGGTGATCGGACGCGAAACCATTCTGCAGGGCGCCGAATGGGCCGGCCTTCAATATGAGCGCACCGAGCCGATCAGCATTCCCATGATCCGCGACGGCAAGCTCAATGGCTATACGGTGATAAAACTCGTTTTCACGGCCGACAGCGAGACGCTTCGCCAGCAACCGGTGCCTCCCGGCCTGATGGTCGCGGACGAGACCTACCGGACGATCTATGCGGCAGACAACATGGACCTCGACCATCTCGACCGCTACGATCTCAAGGAATTCAGCCAGACGGTACGCGAAAACGTCAATACGCGGCTCAAGGCGGACATCATCCAGGATGTCCTTGTCGAGCAGATCAGCTTCTTTTCGCGCGAGGATCTGCGGCAGCAGACGAATTGAGCGGCGGCACAAACAAAGCGCCGACAAACGAAAAACCCCGGGAAGCGATGCGCGTCCCGGGGTTTTCGTTTCGTGCGTTCGTCAGTTCTTTTGGAGCAGCTCGGCAAGCTCGCGGAACGCGTCGCGGCTGAAGGGCGCTGACGGATCCTGACGCAGCGCCTCGTAGATTTTCGGGACGATGACCACCGCCTGGTCGAGCTCCCCGTCATGGCCCGGCTGATAGCCGCCCATGAGACGCAGATCCCGGGTGTCTTCATAGCGCGCGATCATGCTGCGCAGGCGCAGGATGAGATCGCGCTCCTCCGGCTTCCAGGCGTGCTGGGCAAGACGCGAAATCGATGTCAGCACATTGACGGCCGGATAACGTCCCTGATCGGCAATCGCGCGGTCGAGCACGATATGGCCGTCAAGCGTGCCGCGGATGTTGTCGGCAACTGGATCGTTGTGATCGTCGCCATCAACGAGAACCGAGAAAATGCCTGTGATCGAGCCGCTGCCGTCCATTCCGGGACCGGCACGCTCCAGAAGCTGCGGGAGGCTGGAAAAGACGCTCGGCGCATATCCGCGCGCGACGGCCGGCTCCCCCGCCGCCAAAGCCACATCGCGCGCCGCATGGGCGAAACGCGTGACACTGTCCACGATCATGAGAACGGATTCGCCCGCATCGCGGAAATATTCGGCAATCGCCATCGCCGTCATCGGCGCCAGGCGCCGCATCATCGGGCTTTCGTCCCCGGTTGAGACCACAGTGACCGTGCGGCCGATATTGTCGCCGATGGCATCGTCGAGAAATTCGCGCACTTCGCGGCCGCGCTCGCCGACCAGGGCAATAACGACACTATCGAAAGCCTGCGCCCGCGCGATCATGGCGAGCGTCGTCGATTTACCGACGCCCGAGCCGGCAAAGATGCCGATGCGCTGACCGGCGCAGATCGGCGTGAAGAGATCGATCGACCGGACACCCGTCTTGAGCGGCTGCGTCACGCGCCCGCGGCGCAGCGGATTTGGCGGCGGCGTATCGACAGCAACCGGCCGCTCACCGGGCGCAAGATCGCCCTTGCCGTCGATGGGACGCGCGAGCGCGTCGAGCACCCTGCCCTTCCAGTTTGCATGCGGAGACAAGGTCATCGCATCGGAGCGGTAGACGCGCGTGCCGAGGTCGGCATGAATGCCGTTCGAGAACGGCTTGACCGTCACGCCTTCGGCATCGATGCGCAATATCTCGCCCATCTGCGAGGTTTTCCCGGTGCGAAAGCGCACGCGATCTCCAAGCCGTACATGCGCGGACAGACCCGCCACGCGGTATGCGTCCGGCGCAATCTGCGAAATCGTGCCGCTGACGCGCACCTTTTCGACCTGCTGGCCCGCGCGTTCGAGCGTGCCGGCAAGCGCCTCAAGATCGTTCATAGGGACCACGGGAACTTCAACGGGTTACGAGACCTTGCCGAGCTGCTGGATCGCATCCTGCAACGAACGCTCCGCGGTCTGCGTGCTGTTCGCCATCTGCTCGAAGGCGCGGGTGACCGTGATGAGGCGCGTCATTTCCATGACCGGATTGACGTTCGAACCTTCGACATAGCCCTGTTCAACGCCGTTCTTGACGAAATCGACCACCGGCACGACCGGACGATCCGGCTTCACACCCGAATTTTCCCAGCGCTCGAGGTGCGCGTCGTCACCGATCTCGAACAGGCCGAGCCCGCCGACCTGAACGCCGTTCTGGCTGATCGCACCATCGCGGGCAATCGCCACAGGGCCCGCATTCGGGTCCACGATGATGCCTGCGCCGCCCGGGTCGAGAACCGGATGGCCCGCGACCGTCTGCAGTTCGCCGATTTCCGAAACCTTCATCCGGCCATCGCGCGTGTAGACCATGCCGCCGGGGGTCTGGATTCCGAGCCAGGCGTTTCCGGACACCGCCACATCGAGCGAATTGCCCGTATAGCTCACCGGACCTGCCTGGCGGGTGATGTAGTTCTTTCCCGACGAGGCGAAGGCCACCGGATCGCTTGCGGCCTTGGACAGGAAGCTGTCGAACTTCACTTCCTCGGCCCGGAAACCGGCCGTGTTCATATTTGCGACATTGCTCGCAATGCTGGTCATGCGATTTTCCAGCGCGACCTGTGCGGACAATGTGACGTAAAGAGAGCTTTGCATGAGTCAGCGGCCTCCCAGCCTGAGGCCCTGTAGGGTCATCAGCGTGTCTGCACTGATGGAAATCTGGCCAGGCTGCGTGATGAGAACGGTCGGCGAAACGGCTGGGGCGGACGGATTTGCGAGTTCCCACATGGCCGTGAAACGGGTTATGAACTTCTGAAGCCCCTCAGGCGACCGCAAGGCAGGAAGGTCCAGCCTTTCCTCAAGCATGGCCGCCTGAGCGTCGATATTGGCATTGCTCATGCTCGCCGGAAGGCCAAGAGCCGTCTGGGCAACTTTCAGAAGCGCCGGATCGGCCAGAATGGAAAAAACACTGCCGATCGTGCCGACTTTGCGTTCGAAGTAAAGCGCAAGGCGCACGCCCTCATTCTGGAGCCCGGCATCGAGCTCTAGCGTCTGGCGGATGAAGGCATCGCGCGTCGCCTCGGCGGTCTTTTGCGTCTGCGCGCGGACATTACCCTGCGTGCCGAAATTGAACGCTTCGGCGAAGGCGCGATAATCCGCGTTGGTCTGGCTGTTCGCAAAACTGTCCGGATCCATGAGATCGCTGGTCAGAAGCTTGCGCAGGAATTCCTTGTCGTTACCCTTCGAGGCCAGCCCATAGGCTGTCAGCGCGACGTCAAGTACGGAATCGGAGTCCAGTAGATCGTCAACCGAGGTAATGGACGTGACGTTTTGCGAATAGTTCATCTGGATTAGGCGGATCGCCGACTCGCCGAGGCCGGCGTTTCCGGCAATCTCCGCGTAACGTGACAGCACATCGCTCATTCCGGCCGAGCTTTGCGGCTCCGGCGTTTGGAATGAAAAAGCGAGCGCAAACTCCTGATAGCGCTTGTCGACAAGCTTGTTCGCGAAGCTCGCCGGATCCGCAAGGTCGCTTTCCAGGACCTTGCGCATGAACGCCTTGGCGTAGGTCATATCCTCCAGACCATAGGCCTTCATCGCATAGGAATAGAGGCGATGATCGCCGAGGAACTCCTCGATCGATTCAACCTTACCGATGTTCGCAAGGTAATATTCACTGTCGCGGGCAACCAGCGGCTGGCTGGCCACACGCGCGATCGTCGCGGGCATGTCGCGGGCAATCACCTGATATGCGAGGGGAGCAGAAAGCATATCTCTCTCCAATAATGTGCCGGCACGCTAGCCAGCCAAGCTTGCTTGAAACTGGCTCGACTGATTTCAGCCTCGCACAAGGCTCGACGCCTAAGCCTTCTCACCTGTCCAGCAGGCCAGAAGGAGCCGGGCTCTTGAGTATTGTTATCGGATTCATCGTCGCGTTTGGATCGATCCTTGGCGGCTATGCCGCGATGGGCGGCCACATCAGCGTTCTCTGGCAGCCCTGGGAGTTCGTCATCATCATCGGCTCGGCACTCGGCACCTTCTTCGTCGGCAATTCGATGAAGACGGTGAAAGACACCGGAACCGCCATGCGCGAAGCGATCACGTCCGCCATTCCAAGCCGCAAGGATTATCTGGATCTTCTCGAAGTGCTTTACGCCCTGATGCGCGAACTGCGCGGAAAGGGCCGCAACGAAGTCGAAAAGCACATCGAAGATCCTGAGAATTCCGAGCTTTTCCAGCGAGTTCCGCGCATTTCCCAAAATATCGAGATGCGCAATTTCATCTGCGATTATTTCCGCCTGATCATCGTCGGAAATGCACGTACGCATGAAATTGAAGCGCTGATGGACGAAGAAATCCAGACCATGGCGAAGGCGCGCATGAAGCCCTATCATGCCCTCTCCGTGATCGCAGAGGCTTTTCCCGCGCTCGGCATCGTCGCCGCGGTCCTTGGCGTCATCAAGGCGATGGGCGCCATCGATCAATCGCCCCAGATCCTCGGCGGACTGATCGGAGCCGCGCTTGTTGGTACTTTCCTCGGCATCTTCATGTCCTATGCCGTAGTGTCCCCGCTCGCCGTCAAGATCAAGAACACACGCGAGCGCCAGCTTGCCGCTTTCATCACCATCAAGCAGACGCTGCTTGCCTTCATGAACGGGGCCGTGCCGCAGATTGCGCTGGAATATGGCCGCAAGACCATTCCGTCGGGCGAACGGCCAAGCATCGACGAAGTCGACAACGAGGTGATTTCGACCAGCACCGGCAAGCCCAATCTTGAGCGGGGTGCTGCCTGATGGCTTCCTTCTCGACCGCAGCCGCCGCCACATCACCTGCCACCGACAAGCTGCTGGAAGCCGGTGGAATTTCCATCGACCGTCTGCCGATGCTGCATGTCGTGTTCGACCGCATGGCAACACATTGTGCCGACAGTCTTCGGCAGATGTCGGCCTCCCCGGCCTATTTCTCGCTGTCGAACATCGAAAGCGCGCGCATCGGCGATGTGCTCGACGAATATGACGGCAATGCCATCGCCGGCGTTTTCTACGCTCCCGAATGGGACTCGCGCATCCTGATCGGCTTCGACCGCGACTTCATCTTCAGCATGGTCGAAGTTCTGTTCGGCGCCGATGGATCGGAGCCTCCCATCGACGAGGAGCGTCCGTTCTCCAACATCGAGATCAGCATCGCGCAGGCGATTTTCGACCGCATGGCGAAGGTGCTCCAGAACTCCTTCGGCCAGACGCAGGAAAGCGCATTCAAGTTCGAGCGCATCGAAACGCGTATGGACTTCGCCATTATCGGCCGCAGGAACAACCTGTCGGTCGTCGGAAAATTCCTGCTCCAGGCGCTTAACCGCGGTGGCGAGATGTTCGTCATCCTGCCGCAGTCGGCGCTCAATCCCGTCCGCGAAACCCTCACGCACGCATCCGGCGATGCCTCTCCGAGCGATCCGCGCTGGGCCAAGCAGATCCAGACCGAGATCCAGCGCACCGCGATGGAAGTGCGCGCGATCCTCGAGGAGCGCCTTATCGATCTCAAGGACGTGACCGAATTCAAGGTCGGCCAGGTCATTGAACTTCAGGCCACACCGCGCAGCCGCGTGAAACTCGAATGCCGCGGCCAGCCTCTCTACTGGTGTCGCCTCGGCCAGGGCGATGGGCATTACACGCTGCGCATCGAAGATTTTATCGATCAGGATCAGGAGTTCCTCGATGACATCCTATCTCGTTGACGCGATCTTTCTCGTCGCGCTCATGGCGACCAGCTTTTCCGTCATTCTGATGCGCCGCGAGCTGAAACGGCTGCGTATGCACCATCAGCTTTACGCGTCCGCGCTTGACGAAACGGGCGATGCGCTGACGAAAGTCGGAAGCCTGATCCGCGACCTCAATCTTCAGGGACTGAGCACCGTCCACCAGCTGATCGGCCAGATCGACACCGCTCGCGGCCTTGTCGAAGACCTCAAGGCGGCCAAGGAACGCCTTGAGGGCGAAAACGAGACGACGATCCCGGCGATCAAGTCAGATCACCGCCGCGTCAGCTGAAAACATCATCACACCGATCTCATTCAAGAAGGAACCGGAGCATGGCGAAAAGTTCGAAAGCCCAACGCTCGATCGATGCAATCCTCGCAGGCGAACCCGACGACATGAACATTGAGTTCGACAAGGTCGAGGCTGCGGTCGAGCCCATGCCGGAGCCCGAGCCAGCCGTGGCGCAGAAGACCGCCCCAAAATTCGAGGCAGACGATGCCACACTCGGCCCCAGCCTCGAGGAGAGCTTCGGCCATGTTGGCAATCTCGACGCCGTTCTGCGCATTCCGGTGACGATCCAGGTCGTTCTCGGATCGGCCGTCATGCCGGTCGCAAACCTGATGAAGCTGCGCCGCGGCGCCGCGATCCCGCTCGATCATCGCGTCGGAGAGCCGGTGGACGTTGTCGTCAACGGCCGCACCGTCGCCCGCGGCGAAGTCGTCGTGGTCGAAGACGACACCTCGCGTTTCGGCATCTCGCTCACCGAAATCCTCGGCGGCCCCGCCTCGAACTGATCAAGCAGGAACCGACATGGCCGCCACTGCCGCCGTAAAGAAGAACAATATTGCCGAACGCCAACTTCAGGGTTCGGAGAAGGCTGCGGCTTTGCTGCTTGCCATGGGCCAGCCGAGTTCCGGGCGCGTGCTTCAGTATTTCGAGCCCAACGAGATAAAAACGGTCACCCGCGCGATCGCGCGTCTGGGCTCAGTGCCGATGGAGCAGATGCAAAAGCTCATCGAGGAATTCGCCGCACAGTTCGGCGGCGGAAATCTCCTCGGCGGCGCCGGCGATGTCGAAAAGCTCCTGGAAGGCCTGCTGGCGCCGGAGCAGATTTCCGAGATCATGTCGGACATCACGGGCTATGCGAACCGCTCGATCTGGGATCGAATTTCGGGCGTTTCGGAAAACATCTTTGCGAACTATCTCAGCAAGGAACATCCCCAGACAGCCGCGATCATCCTCTCGAAAGTGCGCCCCAACTTCGCCGCACGTACGATGAGCCATCTGCCGCAGCAGCTGCGCAACGAACTGATGCGACGCATGCTGAGCCTGAAGCCTGTGGTCGAAGACACGTCCGCCATTGTCGAAAAGACGCTCCACGAAGATTTCATGCTCAACTTCGCGCGAAACATGGGCGCCGACACCCACGCGAAGATGGCCGACATCCTCAACAAGATGGAGCGCGAGCAGATGGAAGACGCGCTTAAGGGAATTGAGAAGGTGAACCCCGAATCCGCCGAACTGCTGAAGGGCCTGCTCTTCACCTTCGACGACATCGTCAATCTTACGCCGCGCGCGCGCCAGGCGATCTTCGACCAGATCCCGACCGAACGCGTCGTTCTCGCGCTCAAGGGTACGGACGTAGACTTCCGCAACCTCATCCTGTCGTCCATGGCCTCGCGCGCGCGCCGCATCGTAGAGCACGAGCTGGACAATGGCGAGCCGATCTCGCAGCGCGATGTTCAGGAAGCCCGTCGTCAGATCACCGATCTTGCGCTCGATATGGCCGGACGTGGCGAAATCGAGCTCAATCCCGATCAGGACGACGATTCCTACATTCGCTGAGGCACGGCATGGCCGAGGAACCCGACAAGGAAAGTAAAACCGAAGAGGCAACGCCGAAAAAGACCCAGGACGCAATCGACAAGGGAAATATCCCGACCTCCAAGGAACTGCCGGTGCTGTTCTCGATGGGGGCCATGCTGCTCATCACGGTCTTTACGATCCAGGATGGCGCGTCGGCTTTGACCAGAAAATTGCGCCTGTTTATCGACAATCCCGGAGGAGTACGCATTGAGCAAGGACAAGATGCCGTACTCCTTCTGGACGCGGTCGCACTCGAAATCGGCCGCTTTCTTCTTCCCGCAGTCGTCATCCTGTGCGTGGCCGGCCTCGCCGGCTCCATGGCGCAGAACGCTCCACGTTTTGTGGGAGAGCGTATACGGCCGCAGTTTTCGCGTATCTCTCCACGCAAAGGCTGGGAGCGTATCTTCGGCGCTCAAGGAGCTGTCGAATTCGGCAAATCGCTCTTCAAGTTCCTTACCTGCGGCTTCGTGCTTGCCCTCCTCCTCAAATCTTCCCAGTTCGATCTGGTGAATGCCATGTTCAGTGATCCAGGCACGATCGCAGAGACCACGATCTTCATCACCGTCCGCCTGCTCTCGGCAATCTGCATTGCAACGGTACTTCTCGTCGTCGTCGATCTTGTATGGGCACGCCTTCAATGGCGGCGCAATCTGCGCATGACGCGTCATGAAGTGAAGGACGAGATGAAGAATTCGGAGGGCGATCCGATGGTGAAAGCGCGCCTGCGCTCGATCGCCCGCGACCGGTCCCGCAATCGCATGATCGCCGCCATACCGCGCGCGACACTCGTTCTGGCGAATCCGACCCATTTCTCGATCGCGCTGCGTTACGTGCCGGAAGAAGGCGGGGCACCAATGGTCATCGCAAAGGGGCAAGATCTCATCGCCCTTAAAATTCGGGAAATAGCCAGAGAGAACAGTATACCCATAATTGAAGATAAAATTTTGACTAGATCGATGTTCCCGAATGTCGAAGTTGACAGAACAATTCCTATTGAGTTCTATAAAGCTGTTGCCGAGATTATTTACTTTGTTCAGACTCGGGGACACGAGTCGAAGTATTCGAAAAGTCTGACCTATGACCAGCATTCGACATAACACCCGTGTCCTCGCCCGCGAAAAAGCGTTGGCCGATGGTGTCAAGGAAGTCGCAGCCGAACTGCGCCTGATCGACATCGTCAACCTGGTCGTGTTCGTGAACCTTGAAAAGCACGGCAATATCGACGATCTGGTGAATTCCTCCGCGGAACTGTACTTCAAGCCCGACACGCTGCGTTACGGCTGGGCCTCGCATGTCGACCTCAACTGGGGCGGCCCGGCGAAGATCTATCTCGACATGGAATTCCGCCATATGGGCGTGACGGTGTTTTTCAGCCTCATGCTCGGCGCCGTTATTGCCAGCGTCGACATTCATTCCATCTCCTTCGACATCTCGTCGGGCGACCCGGAAGAGAACACGAACCGGCTGATCGCGGCGATTGACGACGCGCGCATTTAACTTATCCGGAACATGACATTTCAACGACGCACGGCCTCGTGCGGACATTTGACATGGTTCCATCGCGCGCATTTTAAACATCAGCCTGAGGCAAGTTTACGAAACGATAGTCCTCCATGACACCTGCAAGGAAAAGGGTTCATGGAGCCTGTACATCTGTTCTCGCTCGCTTCCGACCAAGCGAAATGGCTTTCTCTTCGGCAGACGGCCGTTTCCCAGAACGTTGCCAACGCGAACACGCCCGGCTACGCCGCGGTTGACGTGACGCCTTTCCAGGAAGTTCTGGACCGCACCAATCTCACCCTCGCCTCCACACAGCCCGGCCATATCGCACTTCCCGAGATGGATGCGCGTGCCGACAAGGTGAAGAAAGGCAAAAGCTGGAGCGTGACGCACTCCAAGAACTCGGTGAGTCTCGAGCAGGAAATGATCAAGGGTGCCCAGATCAATGGCGCCTTTTCTCTCAACCGAAATCTTGTTTCGACCTTCGGCCGCATGCTGACGGCCGCCGTGAGGTAATGACATCATGATCGACGCACTTTCCGCCGCGCAGAAAATATCCGGTTCCGGCCTTCAGGCCCAGTCGAACCGCATGCGCATCGTTTCCGAGAACCTTGCCAATGCACAGTCGACGGGCCGCACGCCCGGCGCCGATCCCTATCGGCGCAAGACGGTAACCTTCGAAAGCGAACTCGACCGCGCGAGCGGCGCCTCGCTGGTCAACATCAAGAGTGTTGGTGTTGATCGCGCGCCATTCTCCGTCCGCCACGAGCCAGGAAATCCGGCGGCGGATGCGAACGGCTATGTGAAGATTCCGAACGTCAATCCGCTGCTCGAAATGGCGGACATGCGTGAAGCCAACCGTTCCTACACCGCGAACGTCCAAGCCATTACGCAGGCCCGCTCGATGAACGCCATGAACATCGACATGCTGAGGAATTCGTAATGCTGAACTCCGTCGCAAGCATCGACCTTTCGCTCGACAAGATTACGGCGCCGACATCGGTCAATACGATTTCCCGCTCGCCGGCGCCGATCTCCGGCACGCCGGCCATCGACTTCACCAATGTCCTCGCGCAGGTTTCGGCCAGTGCGGTGACGGAAATCAAGCAGGGCGAAGCAGCCGCGATTTCCGGGATGACCGGAAAACTTTCGGTTCAGGAAGTCGTCGAAGCCGTCATGTCGGCAGAAAAGACGCTCCAGACCGCCATCGCGGTCCGCGACAAGGTCGTTGCCGCCTATCAAGAAATCAGCCGTATGGCGATCTGAGGTATTATCATGAAAGCTCTTGCCATCGCCGCAACCGGCATGTCCGCCCAGCAGCTCAATGTCGAGGTGATCGCGCACAACATCGCGAACATCAATACGACCGCGTTCAAGCGCTCGCGTGCAGAATTTACGGACCTTCTCTATCAGACCCAGCGCATGCAGGGCCTGCCCAACCAGGGCGGACAGGAAGTCATCCCAGAAGGTGTCCAGCTCGGCCTTGGTGTCCGCGCTGCCGCCATCCGCAATCTGCACATGCAGGGTGGCCTGGCAATGACCGGAAATACCTACGATGTCGCCATCGATGGCCGGGGTTTCTTCCGTATCGAAGGCCCGAACGGCGAATTTCTCTACACCCGCGCGGGCGCTTTCAACAAAAGCCCGGAAGGCCGCCTCGTCACGCTCGACGGCTACAATGTCGACCCCGCGATCGTCGTCCCCGAGGATGCGGTCGAAGTCAGCATCAACGAATCCGGCGAAGTCTTTGCACGTCTCGATGGCCAAGTGGATCTCGAGGAGCTTGGCCAGCTGACGCTCGTCAACTTCATCAACGAAGTCGGCCTCGAATCCATCGGCGGCAACCTGTATCGCGAAACTCCGGCTTCGGGCGGCCCGATCGACGGCGTTCCCACAGATCCGGGTTTCGGCAAGATCCGCCACAAATATCTCGAAGCGTCGAACGTCGACCCGGTGACGGAAATCACCGAGCTGATCTCCGCCCAGCGCGCCTATGAAATGAACTCGAAGGTCATCTCGGCAGCCGACTCCATGGCCGGAACCGTATCCACGGGCATCCGCTAACAGCAGGAGACTAAGGGGTGAAACGCTTCCTGCCCATCGCCGCCGCCTTCTTCGCCGCAGCGGTTCCGGCTGCAGCCCAGAACGTCGTTCCGGTGCCCGTACCGACCGTGACGCTCTATCCAGGCGAGCCGATTTCGGCCGAGCAACTGACCGAAAGACGCTTTCGCATTTCGCAGAGAAGCATGCACGCGGTTGCCCTGACGCAGCAGGATGTGATCGGGAAAGTTGCGCGGCGGACGCTCGCGGCAGGACAGCTCATCCCCCAGAACGCCATCGAGACGATGAAGGTCGTCAAGCGCGGCGTTCCGGTGCGGGTCGTCTTCGCCGAACAAGGGCTCACCATCGTCGCCTATGCCGAACCTCTGCAATCGGCCGGAGCCGGCGAGATCGTGCGCATGCGCAATCTGGATTCCGGAACCGTCATCGTCGGCACCGTTCAATCCGATGGCAGCGTTGTGGTCGGTGCAAGTTGATGCGTCTTTTCCTTGCCGTAACCGGAATTCTTCTCGCTTCCCTGCCTGCACACGCGCAGCAGCAGACCGGCCGTCTTCAGGGCGCGAGCGTTCGCGCCGTCATGCCCGGCACGCCCGTTTTCCCCGAACGTGCCCCCGAAACCCGCGGACCGCGCATCGTCGGTCCGCCCCCTGCTCTGGAGCGCAACTCCGGGCCTCTGCTACCCCCACCCCAGGCAGACGCCCCCGCGCCCCAGCAGATGGCGACGCAATCCCCGCACCCCGGCGCGCCATCTCCCCCCCTCCGTCTCTCGGCGGAGGGGCCCTCTTCCACGGTCCTGGTGTCCAAATCTGAACCGCCGGTGCCAAATTCGAGCCCGCAGCTCGCCGCCGACATGCCCCCGCCTGCCGATGATGGCGGGGCCGAAACCCAGATGGCCGCTTTGCCGAACGATGCCCTGCCGATGCCCTCGTTCGAGGAGCGCCAGAATGGCGTCCGCATCAAGGACATCGCTTCGCTTGAAGGCGTCCGGCAGAACCAGTTGATCGGCTATGGCCTCGTCGTTGGACTGCAGGGCACGGGCGACACGCTGCGCAATGCGGCCTTCTCCGAGCAATCCATGCAGTCCATGCTGGAACGTCTCGGCGTCAATGTCCGCAATTCGCAATTGCGCACCAGAAACGTCGCGGCCGTGCTGGTCACGGCGGAACTTCCGGCCTTTGCCGGTACGGGCATGCGCATCGATGTGACCGTATCCTCGCTCGGCGATGCGACGTCGCTTCAAGGCGGCATGCTGATCGTGACGCCGCTCGCGGGTGCGGACGGCAATGTCTATGCGGTTGCCCAGGGGCCGCTTGCCGTCGGCGGATTCGATGCGCGCGGCGCGGCGGAAGCCGTTACCCGCGGCACGCCGACGACCGGGCGCATTCCGAACGGTGCGGTGATCGAGCAGCAATTGCCGACCCCGCTCGACGAAATCGCGCGCCTCACGCTGAAGCTCAAGAATCCTGACTTCCGCACGGCCATCCGCATCACCGACGCGATCAACGATTACACGATGAGCGCTTACGCGGCGAAATCGGCGACGGAAGTGGACTTCCGATCTGTCAGCCTCATCAAGCCACCGGATGTGAGCGTTGCGCGCTTCATCGCGCAGATCGAAGGCTTGATCGTGCGTCCGGACACGCCCGCGCGCATCGTCGTCGACGAACGAACCGGAACCGTCGTCATGGGTGCCAATGTCCGCATGTCCACCGTCGCCGTGACGCACGGAAACCTGACGATCCGCGTGACGGAGACACCCATCGTTTCCCAGCCGGAACCGTTCTCCGACGGCGAGACCGTGGTTCTGCCGCGCACCACCGTCGATGCCTCCGAAGCCGGCGGCAAGCTTGCAATCGTCAGCGGCGCGGATCTGCAGACGCTCGTTCGCGGGCTGAACCAGATCGGGCTGAAGCCAGCCGGCATCATCGCCATCATTCAGGCGATGAAGACCGCCGGTGCCCTGCAGGCAGATCTGGTGATCCAGTGAGAGCGCCTGTCCAGCCCCGCACAAGTCTGACCGGCCAGATTGAGACCTCGTTCTCGACACCCGGAACATCGGAGCCCCGCACCATGGCAAGCCGCGCCATCCTGAGCCTGTGCTTTGCGACCGCAGCTTTTGCCGCCTCGCCCTCCCGCGCCGAGGTGCCACTGCCCGAGGTGCGGCCAGTGGAACTGACGGCGCCTGCAGATGAGCAACCCGCCGAGGCGCCGCCTGCGCATCCCGGCTACACGGCCATCGAGCTTCGCGCCATGAGCGAAGAAGCACGTCAATACTGTGTCAACATCAACGACGACGCGGCCGATGCGCGCTTTGCCTGGCAGACGGCAACACTGCAGAACCTCAAGCTCCAGCTCGAAGAGAGCGTTGCCGCGCTCGAAACAAAGCGCGCCGAATATGAGGAATGGCTCGCCCGCCGCGAGAAATTCCTGAGCCAAGCCAAAGAGGAAGTGGTGGCGATCTACTCGCGCATGCGCCCTGACGCCGCGGCCATCCAGCTTGCCGCCATGGACGACGAAACAGCGGCCGCCGTACTCGCCAAGCTGAAGGCGCGCAATTCGAGCGCCATTCTGAACGAAATGGACCCGGCGCGCGCCGCGCAGCTGACCAACACGCTTGCCGGTGCGTCCGGATTGCCCACGAAGGGAGAAAACCTTTGAAGCGCCTATCTCTACTTGCGCTTCCGTTCGTGCTCGCGGGATGCAGCACGCTGGATGATCTCGGCAAGGAGCCCCGGATGACACCGGTCGGCAGCCAGTTGCCGACAAGCGCCCTGAAGCCGCAACAAGCCACCTATCGCGACTACAATTCGCTTTATGTTCATGGCCAGGCCAATCTTTTCACCGATCTGCGCGCTGCAAATGTCGGCGATGTGGTGACGGTCATCATCTCGATGAACGAAAAGGCCGAATTCGAGAACACGAGTGAGCGCTCGCGCACTTCCGCATCCGGCCTCGGCGTCGGCTGGGGCTGGGGAACGAGCAGCGGCACTCCGAAATCCGGCAATTTCGGCGCGGATCTGAACTCCAATTCGGAGAGCAGGGGCGACGGAGCCATCGAGCGTTCCGAGAAGATCAAGCTCTCGGTCGCAGCCGTCGTGACGAATGTTCTTCCGAATGGAAATCTCGTGATTTCCGGATCGCAGGAAGTGCGCGTCAACTTCGAGATGCGCGTTCTGAACGTTGCCGGTATCGTGCGTACGCGTGACATCGGTGGCGACAACACGGTTCCGTACGAGAAGATCGCCGAAGCCCGGATTTCCTATGGCGGCCGCGGCCGCCTGACGGAAGTGCAGCAGCCCGGTCTCGGGCAGCAGCTCTACGACCGCATCGCGCCGTTCTGAGGATTTCATGGCTCGACTTCCGATTACTTTTCGCAGAACTGGCGAGAATGGCGAAGGCCCCTCGCTTGTGCTTCCCGCCGTGGTTCTGACCGTGCTCGCTGTCGGCTGCGGCGCCGCTCTGGGCATTCATCTCGGCGGCGTGACCATCGACGCCGACGGCGCGCCCAAGCCCGCCCCGATGGAAGCGGCAGGCCTGCTCGACCACACCAATCCACGGGTGAAAAAGCTGCCCCCGATCGTGACCAATCTCTCCGAACCCGCCGAAACCTGGGCTCGTCTCGAGGCAACCATCGTGTTCGCGGACGAGCTTCCCGACACGAGCATGCACACGCTCCAGATCAGCGAAGATCTCGTCGGATATCTGAAGACCGTGAAACTGTCGCAGATCGAAGGGCCGAGCAACTTCCAGCACCTGCGCGAGGACCTGAAGGACCGCATCGCGATCCGCTCGGGTGGCGAAGTCAGCGAAATCATCATCGAGAGCTTCGTCGTTCAGTGAGGCATCTCCTCCTCGCGGGCGTTCTGTTCGCAATCGGCACCGAAACCGCCATTGCGCAGGTGCCGGATCTGAATTCGCTTATCCCCCCGGGAGAAGGCAGCGCCGCCGGACGCATCGTCCAGCTCGTCGCGATGTTGACCGTGCTTTCGCTCGCGCCGGGCCTGCTGGTGATGGTGACGAGCTTCACGCGTATCGTCGTGGCTCTTTCCTTTCTGCGCTCGGGCATAGGGCTGCAAAGCACGCCGGCCAACCTGATCATGATCAGCCTTGCTTTGTTCATGACCTTCTACGTCATGGCGCCGACCTTCGACCGCGCCTGGCGGGAAGGCGTGCAGCCGCTGACCGCGAACGAAATTTCCGAGCAGGAAGCCTTTGAGCGGATCACCGATCCGTTCCGCGATTTCATGACAGCTCACGTGCGAGATCGCGATCTCGCTTTGTTTGACGATCTCGCGGCCGAGCACCTTCAGATCACGCGGGCGGAGGGTGAGGAAGTCGGTCTTCGGGTTTTGATTCCGGCCTTCATGATCTCGGAACTGCGGCGCGGGTTCGAGATCGGATTTCTCATCGCCCTGCCCTTCCTCGTCATCGACATGATCGTCGCGACGCTCACAATGTCCATGGGCATGATGATGCTGCCGCCGACCGTGCTTTCGCTGCCGTTCAAGGTGTTGTTCTTCGTCCTGATCGACGGCTGGAACATTCTTGTGGGCGGGCTAGTGCGCTCGTTCTTCTAGCGCGCCCTCTCTTCAGATATCGGCCCAAATGCGCAGGTGAATCAGCGGATAGGCACGCCCACGGCCATCGGTTTCCGAGCGGCCGATAGATTGAAAGCCGAGCCTGAGATAAAAGCCAACGGCCTGAGCGTTCTGCTCGTTCACATCCGTCGTCAGCAGCGGTTGGAAATTGAGCGCATGTTGTACCAACAGGCTCCCGATACCTGATCCCCTGTGCGCAGGATCGACGAACAGCGCGTGCATATGTGCGCCGTCAAGCAGCATGAACCCGATCGCGTTGTCCGCGGCATCGACCGCGAGCCACAAATCCGCGTTCGGCAGGAATGCCGCGACTTCCGCCTCGATGTCTGCCCGGTCTTGTGCCGACAGAAAATCATGCGTCGCATCCACGGCGCTGCGCCAGATTTCCAGAACGCGAGCGCCATCGCCGGGTGTGGATCTGCGAATACTGACCATGCACCAGCCTAGCGCGGATCGGTGAGCCGACAAAAAAGGCGCGGACAATGTCCGCGCCTTTTATTTTTTGGTAGGCGGTGCCGTCAGATCAGCGAGAGTTCCTGCTTCTGGAGCAGCTCCATCTCGTTGGCCGGCATGCGGAACTCGCCCTGCTCGCTCGGATGGCTGTGGTAATTTCCGATCACGACCGGGATGCGGGCCAGCTTGGCCTTGTGGTGGTTTTTCAGGAGGTGCCACCAGGCCGCGTCTCCCGCCACCTGCAGAAGCGTTCCGTCGCTGAGGCGGTACGGGAAGCGCGGTGCGCCGATATGCGCCTGCATGCGCCACATGACAGCGGGGCCGAGCGTCTGACGCTCGCCCGTGCCGCTTCCGAGCCGGGTTTCCATGCCGTTCTGCGGCGGCCACGCGGCGTCGAAACCGAGGCGGTCCGCCCTGTAACATGGCTCGACATCGTCCGTGTCGGCCTGGGAATAACGGATGCGCCATTCGCCGCCGATTGCTGCCGCATTCGAACCGGAGATTTCGTTTTCGAGAAGCTCCACCCCGTTCGGCCCAAGACGATCATCGAGATTGAGGTTCATGACGAGCGGTGTGTCGACCATCGACAGCGCGACGTTCCAGGCCTGATAGATCGTCAGCTTCTCGCGCGTTGCGATGGCCCGGCCTTCCAGCCAATCGGGAACCGTGTCGCCGCCATCGAAGACATAGACCGGCTGCACCGGAACCGTTTGGCGCGCCAGATTTTCCTGATGGCCACGCAAAAGTTCGAGCCGCTTCGGATCGCCGTGCCACACCGAGCAGATCACCGAGGTGCGCGGCAGGCGTTTCAGTTCGGGGCGCTTGAACAGATAATCCTGCTCGATCTTGCCGACATACTCATAACCCTTCGAAATCATGAGCTCGGGTATTTTGGGATCGTCGTAATTGTTTTCGATTGTGAGGATGGAGATGTGGAAGCGGTCGAAATCGAGATCTTTGAGGATGCTCAGTTCGGCGCCTTCAGTATCGATCGACATGTAATCGATGTGAAAGAGCTGATGCTTTTCAAGAAGCTTGGACAGGCGTGTCACCGGCAGCTTGCGCATGACCACGCCGCTCGCCACGTGCTTGACGCGCGCGACATGACGCGGATCGAAGGTCTGCGCGAGGCCGCTCAGCATTTTCTCGTCAATACCGGCATCGCTGTCGACGAACTCTGCTTCTCCTTCGAAGTCGGAGACGCAGGTGTTCTCGCAGATCGCGTTGCGGCGTGCGGTCAGCCGCTCGAAGACCGAGGGAATTGGCTCGACCAGAAGACCGGTCCAGCCCATCGTCTGCTCGAAGAACAGGGTGTTGCTGAAGGTCTCGCCGTCATAGGCACCGACTTCGACAAAGACACCGTCTCTTTTTCCGCGGAAGAAGGATTCGAACAGGAAGCGGTCTTGCCCGACCTGAGAATAGAATTTCATGCGTTCTCCATCGTCTTGGTTTGTATGGGCTGTACTGCGAAGGCGCGGGGCGCCTCGCCCGATTCATGAAGGCTCCACATCCGGCTGAACGCGGATTCGAGATGGCCCGTGTACCGCTCGATGTCGAAAAGCGGGGCCGTCAGCCGGTTCGCAGCAAGGCGTTCGCGCAGGCCGCGCAGAAGCTGCGGGTCCTGGGCCACTTTCAGCGCCAGCGCTTCATAATCTTCGAGGGAATGGGTGACCAGTTCGGGCAAGCCGACGGCGTTCAGAAGGCTGCCTGCCACGCGCCCGATAAAGATGTCCCCGGCGCAGGTCAGAACCGGCAGTCCCGTCCAAAGCGCGTCGCTTGCGGTCGTGTGTGCGTTGACCGGCAGCGTATCCAGGAATAGATCCGCATGTACGTGACGCGCGAGATGTTTGGCAAGGTCGAGCTTCGGTGCGAAAACGATACGTCCAGCCGCGACGCCACGGCGGGAGGCCTCGCGCCGCAAATTCTCCTTCACGAGGGGATTTGCCTCAAGAAGCCAAAGCACCGAATTGGGAACGGCCTTCAGAAGTCGCATCCATATATCGAAGACCGGCGGATTTATCTTGTACGTATTGTTGAAAGAGCAGAAGACGAACGCGCCTTCCGGCAACCCGCACATGGCACGTGAGGGAACTTCACCGATCACTTTTTTCGTATCGTTCGGCTGATAGCTGCCGGGCAGATGAACGATCTTCTCCGAATAGAAGGAGTGATGATCCATCGGCGCGATGAAGGCATCGGCGATGATGTAATCTGCAAAGTTACCGAGCGTGCCGGGATACCCGAGATAATTGACCTGTATAGGAGCCGGACGCCATTTCAGGATCTGCGAGCGTGTGCCGCGCGTATAGCCTTTCAGATCGACAAGAATGTCGACGCCATCGGCATGAATCCTTCGAGCCGCGGCCCCATCCGTCATGTCTCTTATTTCGGTGAAATGGTCGAAAGCCTGCCTGATCCGGGCCCGCTCGCGGCTACCGTCTTCGGTGCTGTAGCAATAGGCCGACACATCGAATTTCGACCGGTCATGCCGTTCGATCAGTTCCGCCAAGAGATGGACCGTGGCGTGATTGTTGAAATCGCCGGACAGATAGCCAAGCCGAAGTTTCTGCCTTTTGGCGCCGACTGCCGGGGACTTCGACAGGATCACCGAAGGGCCGCCCATCTGGTCGGCCCAGCGCCGTGCAAACGTAAACTGCTGCTGCGGCGTCGAATTCATGCACATTACGGAGAACGGAACAAAACTGGCCTCCGCTTCCAGAAGGCGCGCCTGCTCCTCCGCCAGACCGTTCCAGTCGCAGATGTAATTGCGCAGAAAGCTGGATGCGAAATTGTTCTTGTGATTGTCCGGCTGGCGCTTGCGCAACTCCTCGTGAACGACGAGAGCTTCGCGGAACATGCTGCGTGCCTGAAGAATGGCAGCCAGACCTGTATAGGCCGGCGCGAATTCGGGATCGAGCGCGATGGCCTTCTTGAAGGCCTCCGACGCCGGAGCATCCCGATTGAGCGCAAGCAACCCATTTGCGAGATGTACATGCAGTTTTGCAGAGTTCGGGTCGAGGGCAACCGCCTTTTCATAGGCTTCACTCGCCTCCTCGGTGCGCTTCACCTCGGCCAGTGCAAGCCCAAGACGCAGATAGGCAGTCGCGGTCGGCGGAGCGATTTTCAGAACCTGCTCGAAAGCTACCAGTGCTTCATGCGGCTTTCGCGTCTCCAGCAGGAGGCTTCCGAGATTGCTGTAGGCTTCGTGGGAATCCGGCTTTGCCGTAATTGCCTTCCGGCAGGCTGAAATCGCCTCGTCATACTCGCCGAGAAGGCGCAGAACACCGCTCAGATTGACGAGCGCGCTCGAATCCTCGGGCTGGATAGTTAATGAGCGGCTAATGAGATCGCACGCTTTTTCGAGATCGCCCCTTGCACGGGCGATGACCCCCAGATGGTTGAGGCTGCCCGCATGGTTCGGATCGAGCGAAAGCACTTTCCTGTATAGCGTTTCCGCCTCGTCGAGCTTCTGCGATTGCAGAAGCGTCACGGCCTGAAGAAAGAGCGTGCTTACAGCAGACCCAGCGGCCATTCCGCGCTGTGAATGGCCCGCGATTGCGCGACGCGCCTTGCGATTCATGCCGGTCTCCGAAGTCCACACGCTTCATCTCGCGCGGTTTCGCGCAGGAGACGATTCACACGGCTAACTTGCGTCAGGCTGGCGGACAGGTAAAAAACACGGATCGAGACAATGCCGTTTCAATTGGTAAGCTTCGCGCAAGTTTTCGCGGCAATAGTCGATCGCATAGCAGATTGGGGTCCCCCAAAACCTACCCCCAATGGCATGAAGCCGCTCTGCTATACCGGTGTAAGTCCGGTATGTCCCCAATAAATCTTCAACTTAAGGGACATACACAATGTCAAGCTTGCTCACCAACGCGTCGGCTATGACCGCGCTCCAGACGCTCTCGGCCACCAACAAGGCCATGAGCACCACCCAGAACCGCATTTCCACGGGCTACGCAATCGCCACGGCGTCGGAAGGCGCTGCCTATTGGTCGATCGCCACCACCATGCGTGCGGACAACAAGGCCCTGTCGGCCGTTCAGGACGCTCTCGGCCTCGGCGCCGCGACCGTTGACGTTCAGTACACCGCGCTCGACGCGACGGTGAACGAACTGACCGAGATCGGCAAGCTGCTCGTCTCGGCCGCCACGCCCGGCACGCCGCGCTGGCAGATCCAGGAAGACATCGACGCCCGTCTCACGCAGATCGAGAGCATCGCCTCCTCGGCCGTGTTCAACAGCGAGAACTGGCTGTCGGTCGATTCCGCGGATGCGGGTTACACCGAAGAGAAGAACATCGTTGGCTCGTTCAAGCGCATTGGCGATGCGGTCTCCATCGAGACGATCAAGGTCAGCGTTGAAGACGTCAAACTCTTTGACGCGAACACTGGCGCGGCCAATGCGGGTACCGCTCCGGCGGCTGACTCCGCGGGCGTTGCTGACGGCGCAGTGCGCGTCGGCGGCCAGGGCATCTTCGATGCCGAATGGGCCGTTACGGTTGAGTCAGGTGTGGATGCTTCCGGCGCCGCGACCTACGCATCGGTCACGCTGTCGATCATCGACCTCGACATCTCGGCTCTGACGGACTCCACGGCAGACCAGGCGACCCTCAAGGGCTACATCTCGATCGTCAACGCGGCTCTGTCCGACCTGACGGACGCGGCGGCAGGCCTTGGTGCAACCAAGAACCGTGTCGATACGCAGAAGGACTTCGTCCAGGCTCTGTCCGACGCAGTTTCGCGTGGTATCGGCCAGCTGGTCGATGCCGACATGAACGCGGAATCGACCCGTCTGCAGGCCCTTCAGGTCCAGCAGCAGCTCGGTATCCAGGCTCTGTCGATCGCCAACTCGAACAGCCAGAACATCCTCTCGCTGTTCCGCGGCTGATCCCGATCAGCCTTCACGCTTACGGCCACGCCCCTCCGGGGGCGTGGTTTTTTTGTGCCGACAATGCTCACGCAAGCTTGAGCCGTAAAAGTAAAGCCTCATCCCGCCGACATGCGGGCCGCACTCCGGACGCGGCCCCGGGACCCAAGGAAGAGGCCGTACATGACCGCTCGCGAGCACGCGGAAAAGCTCTGGATCAACCTGATCGATCTCGGACCTCGCCGTCTGGCCGCTTTGGCCCTGATCGGCGTCACGGTGCTCGGCCTGATCGGAGCCAGCGCCTATTATCTCAGCCGCCCGCAGATGGGCGTCCTCTACAGCGGCCTCGAATCCAGCGAAGCATCACGCGTCGGCGCCGCGCTGAAGGATGCCGGGATCGCGTTCGACGTCAGCACCGACGGAACGACGGTCATGGTGGCGCCTTCGCAGGCGTCCAATGCGCGCATGTTGCTTGCCGAAAAGGGCCTGCCGCGCTCTTCCAGCTCCGGCTACGAACTTTTCAACGAGCTTGGCTCGCTCGGCCTGACCTCCTTCATGCAGGAAGTCACGCGCGTGCGCGCGCTCGAGGGCGAACTCGCCCGCACGATCCAGAGCATGAAAGGCGTCACGGCGAGCCGCGTCCATATCGTCTTGCCCGACCGCGGCTCCTTCCGTCGCGACCAGCAGCCGCCGACCGCTTCCGTCATCATCCGCACGGAAACTTCCGGCGATATGCAGATGGCCGAAGCCATCCGCCAGCTCGTCGCGGGCGCCGTTCCAGGCCTTGGAGTGGAGCGCGTCACCGTGCTCGACACGGAAGGCTCGGTTCTGGCTTCCGGGGAAGATGCGAGCAGCATCCCGGGCACTAAGTCGAACCGGCTCGAACAGACCGTCAAATCCAACATCCAGGATAATATCCGCCGCGCGCTGACGCCCTATCTTGGACCGGGTAATTTCCAGATCAGCGTCGCCGCCCAGCTCAACACCGACCGCAGCAAGACGCAGGAGACGGTGTTCGATCCGGAATCGCGCGTGGAGAGATCCATACGTACAGTTCGCGAGAGTGCCAATTCGCAGAACCGCAGCTCTCAGGAGCCGGTGACAGTTGAGCAGAACCTTCCGGAAGAGAATGTCGCGGCCGACGGCGGCGATCAGGCGAGCGAGGAAAACCAGCGCCGCGAGGATCTGACGAACTACGAGATTTCCTCGAAAGTCACCGAGACGGTTTCGGACGGCTATACGATCAACCGCATGTCGATCGCGCTGCTCATCAACCGGGCGCGCGTGGTGGAATCGCTCGGCGAAAATCCGGCGGAAGACGCCATCAACAACCGCATCGAGGAAATCCGCGCGCTTGCGGCCTCGGCCGCCGGCCTCAGCGACCAGCGCGGCGACACGATCCAGGTTTCGGCGGTCGAATTCTCCAAGGACTTCCAGAACATGGAGCCAGTTCCGCCGCTCTCCTGGAGCGAGATGCTGATGCGTCAGTTTGGAACCGTCGTCAACGCGCTCGCCATCCTGACCGTCGCTTTGCTTCTGATCTGGTTCGGCCTGCGTCCGGCAATGACCGCCCTCCTGCCGCGCATCGACGACGCGGCCATGGCCAATGCCGGAGAGATTCCGGCCCTTGCCGGGGAAGGCGACATGCCCCTGCTGGCGTCCTCGGCGCCTGGGAACACCATGATCGAGGATCTGACGGCGAAGCTCAGCCAGTCGCCGCTCAAGGTTCTCGAACAGCTCGTGGACCTTGATGACCAGCAGGCCGCAACAATCCTTCGCCAGTGGATGAAGGAAGAGGAGGCGGCATGATGTTTCGTTCCGCGGCTCTTGTTCTGGAACATTTCGACGATCTTCCGCTGGCCGATGGCCTGATGCCGGAGCCCGACCGTCCCGAAGTCCCGGTCAAGCCGATCGGATATCTCAGCCCCGAAGAGGCGGAGCGGAAAGTCGCCGATGCGTGCGAGAAAACGCGTGTGGAGTGCGAAGCGCGCGCCGAAGCCGTTCTGAATGCCGCGCTTGCGGATCAGAGCCGGAAATTCGAGGAACAGCTTGAGGCGTCTCGCCGCGAATGGACCGAGGTTCAGGCCGAACGACTGACCGTACAGGTTGTGTCGGCAAGCGAAGTTCTCGAGACCAAGATTGCCGCAGCCGCTGCACGTGCCTTGCGGCCTTTCGTGATCGAAAAAGTGCGAGAGCAAGCCGTTGCGGAAATGCGCAGCGCGCTTGCAAAAATGCTTGCCAGCAGCACCCATCCGACAATCCAGGTCTCGGGCCCGCAGGATCTTCTCGACGCGCTTGCGGATGCCATGTCGGACACCGCGCTCAGCTTGTCGCTGCACCCGGATGCAAGCTGCGAACTGCGCGTGGTCGCAGACGAAACCGTCCTTGAAACACAGATGCAGGAATGGGTGAGCCGCCTTGCGGCCCCCTCCGGAGCGACCTCATGAAAAGCGTCGAAAACTCCGAAATCGTCATCATCCGCCGTCCGAACACGCTCGACACCGAGTCGGCAAAAGGCGGCGTCTGGAAGATCGCCTTCGCGGACTTCATGACCGCGATGATGGCGTTCTTTCTCGTTCTTTGGCTTATCAATGTAACCGACGAGGAAACGCGCGCGGGCATCGCCTCCTATTTCAACCCGGTGAAGCTAGCCGAAGCCACCGTGGACAAGAAGGGTCTGCGCGATCCGCTCGACACCGAGAAGGACGGCACGCCTGAGGGCGAAAAGGAACGCTCTTCGATCGAAAGCGACGAAGATGGCCTGAAGGGCTACAGCCGTACACGTGACGACACATTCGAGCGCCAGCCGCGCTTTTCCGAATCCGCTCTGTTCGAGGATCCCTACGCCGTGCTCGCCTCGCTGGTCGCAGGCTCCGAGGGTGCAAGAGCGGACAATGCCGGAGGTGCGTTCGAGACGCTCGGACAGGTCGGACAGCCCGGCCTGAACGGTGGCGACGCGCAGCGCGATCCCTTCGATCCGGTGTACTGGCGCATGTCGAAGACGCCGCTGCCGAACGAAGGACCGGAATCCGGCGGCGCAAACCACGCCGCAGCGGAACCAGGCACGCCTACCCCGACCGTTCAGGCTGCCGAAGAGGCGGGACAGCAGCCCGGCGAACAGATTGCCTCCGGGATGGCCGCCGCGCCGCTGCCCGAGGGCGCCGAGCCCGGCGAGCAGACCGAACCTGCCCTGCCCGCGCAGAACTCAGCACCCCTTACCCCGCCTGAAGCACAGACAACGGCGGAGCCTGCCGCGCCGGCGGACAACGCGCCGCAGCCGGAAGCTCCCGTCCAGATGGCTGCGGTCTCCGCTCCAGAAACAGATACTGCCCCAGCAGTTCCCAAGGTCGAAACGTTCGAAGCGGGCAAGCCCGATCCGATTGCCGAGTCCTTGCACGGAGAAGCTGCCGCGAAGAAGCTCGAGGGCGAAATTGCCGAGGCTATCGCCGATGTCGCCCCCTCCCCCGGTGTCGAGGTCAGGTCCACCGATGAGGGCCTTCTCGTCAGCATCATGGATGACAGCGATTTCGGCATGTTCGCGATCGGCTCCGCAGAGCCCCTGCCAGAACTGATCCGCGCCGTGGACAGCATCACAAGCCTTCTCGCCGCCCGCGAAGGCAAGCTCGTCGTGCGCGGGCACACCGATGGCCGCCCGTTTCGTTCGAAAGATTACGACAACTGGCGCCTTTCGACGGCGCGCGCTCACATGGCCTATTACATGCTCGTGCGCGGCGGCATGCCCGAAACCCGTTTCGAGCGGATAGAAGGCTACGCCGATCACCATCTGAAAATAGCCGACAATCCTGAAGCGCCTCAAAACCGCCGCGTCGAAATCCTGATCCGGGAGAGCGGCACATGAGGCGCGCTCTCGCCGCTCTCGTCGGTCTTGTCTACGCCTTCACTGGCGAGACCCATGCGCAGACGGTCGACAAGATACCAGAACCGTACGAAATGGCACGTACGCTTCAGGTTCTCCAGGCGCAAATCACCGAAGGAAACGGCCCGGCCGTCGGCGCCCAGCGGGCGCTTCTGGCCGAGATGGAAAAACGCTTCCTCGCCGCCGCCCCCGCCACCTGGCAGGACGTGCGGAACGGCCGCGCCGCCGTGATCTATACGCTGAGCGGAGGCAATCCGGTTGTCATGCGCCATCTGGCCAGCCTCGACCCGCGCCCGCAGATCGACGAGGACCTGGCGCTCGGCGCGCTCGCTTACATCGAGGGCCGTCACAAGGAGGCACGCGAGCACCTCATGAAGCTCAATGCGCGCGCACTGCCCCCATCTCTGGGAGGGCAGATCGCCCTCGTTCAGGCAGGCCTCATCGCACAGGACGATTTGAAACGCGCCATTGCGCTTCTTGACGATGCCCGCCTGCTCATGCCGGGCACGCTCGTCGACGAGGCAGCCTTGCGCCGCGAAGTCTTCATGGTCGCGCAGGCGGGCGATATCGAACGCTTCGAATATCTATCGGGCCATTATCTGCGGCGCTTCAACAACTCGGTTTATGCACCCGACTTCCGTCAGAGATTTGCGACCGCCCTCACACGGCTGAACCTTGCGGAAACATCCGGCCATTTCCAGCGGCTGCGTGCCTTGCTTGATGCGTCCGACACCGACAATCGACGCGCCACATTTCTGCATGTCGCCCGCTCGGCCACCATTCATGGCAAGATCGAAACCGCGCGCCTGGCTGCCGCCCAGGCCGAAAGCCTGAGCATGCTGGGAAGCTCGGACGGCGTACGTGCACGCCTTTACGGCGCCGCGGCGGGCATCGTGACGGAAGACTTTTTGCGTCACAGCGACGATTTGAACGTGACGAACCGTCGCCAGCTCACCGAAGCGGACAACGCGCTTCTCGATGCGGCGCAAAGCACGGCGGCAGCCATCCGTTACTGGCCATCGATCGAGGGCGAGCGGCAAGACATTCCCGCCCTGCGTGCCGACAAGGCCCGTGCGGACTGGGCGACGGATCTGATGCAGCGCGCCGATGCCGATCTTAAAATCGCACAAAAGCTTCTCCAGGAGGCACCGACCAAATGAGCCGGATCGATATCGCAGTTCCTGCCAACACCGCCCCGTCGGCCACTGCAGCTCCCTCGAAAGGCGCGCAGACCGAGCGTGACACCAAGCTCGACGACGTCTTTCAGAAGCTCATCAAGAAGCTCAACGGCGAGCTCGCGAAGGGCAAGAACGACAAGGACGCGCCCATTACCGAAGAACCAAAGGTCGAGGCGAAAAAGCCTGTGAAACCGAACGGCCCGAAAGCTTCCGTTCGCGACGATCTGGTCGCTGGGAAGACAACGCCGGACCGTGAAGAACCCGTCACGGAGAATGTTGAGCCCGGCATACATGTCGAGGCCGATGCGCGGACCAAACTGCCGACACTTCCGGAGCTTCTGCAGTCCCTGCCCGTGAATGCGAAGGCCGAGAAATCAGCGGTAGCGGCCGATCTACATCCCCGTCAGGCAGCGCCCGTCGCGACGAACGCCCGAAAAGCGGGTGCCGACGCCAAAGATGGGGGAGTGCCAGACAAGGCCGACGGTCCCGGCCGCAATCCGTTCACGGCACTTACATCGATTCTGGCCAGGGAGAACATTGGCACCGATGCCGACCCCGTTGTCCCGGAACCGCCGGCCAAATCGCCCAAATTCACGCTGGTCACCCGCGAGACGCATTTCGAGCCCGTCGTGCGGACCCCTCCTGTACAGCAGGTGGCGGATATTATTGTCGCGAACATCGCGACGGCTGCGGCTGCGGCTGAAGATGCCGGCGAAGTCGTCACGACTGGCTCTCCAGCGAGCCCCGAACTCGAAAGCCTTTCTCTGCGTACACCCTCCGATGGTCCGCTCAAGATCCTTCACATCAAGCTCGAACCCTACGAACTGGGCGAAGTCAGCGTGAAAATGCGGCTTGTGGGCGGATCGCTCGAAGTGCGCCTCGAAGCGTCGCGCGCCGAAACCGCCGATCTTCTGATGCGCGACAAAGATATGCTGCACAAACTTCTTCGCGCCTCCGGTTACAGCCCGGATGTTGTGACGATCCAGGCCGTAGGCGAAAGCAGCTCCTCGCAATCGACGAGCAACCAGACAGGCCAGAACGGCGCTTCTGCCCAAAACCCCTCGCCGTTCCAGGGCGGCGAGAATTCCGATGGCCGCCGTCAAGGCGATGAAACGGCACCCGTGCATGATCAACTTCCGTCTTCCGAAAACGCTTATGACGATGCGCCCGCTGCTGACGGCAATCTTTATCTCTAGCCTGTTCGCATCGGCCGCAAAGGCCGAGGAATTGACCATCTGCGAGCGCGAGATGCACGCGGCTGCGCAGCACTACGACATTCCGCTTGGTGTTCTCTATTCTGTAGGCGTAACCGAGAGCGGCGGAAAAAAGGGTCTACGCCCATACGCGATGAACATCGCGGGGCGTCCGCATTTCGCTGAAGATCAGCAGGCCGCCGTCTCGATGTTTCAGTCTGAGAGGAAAAAGGGTGTCAAACTGATCGATCTTGGCTGCATGCAGATCAATCACCATTATCACCACAAGGAGTTTGCCTCGGTCGAGGAGATGTTCGACCCCGCGAAGAACGTCGCCTATGCCGCGCGCTTTCTGAAAGAGCTGCGCCAGCGCGAGGGAACCTGGACGATGGCAGTTGCCCGCTACCATGCCGGCCCGAACAACAATCCCGCGCAGAAGCGGTATGTATGCCTGGTCATTTCGAACATGGTGCGCAGCGGATTCGGATCCTGGACGCCGAATTCATCAGCGTTCTGCGGCAAGAAGTAAGTCTTTCTTCTCTTCCTGATTTTACAGGATCCGTAAATCGTTCGGCTACCTTGATTCCGGCTGCCTCTGGAGCAGAGGCAGTGGATGCTGGTAAATAGAATGCTTATCCGATCCAATAAACCACCATATTTTATCGAATTTCGTCTTTAATGCCTGCTGTCACATTTTTGTACCTGTAAACACGTATGCACGGTATGTCAGCCATCACGACGTTCTTCGTTGACGCAGAGACTTAGAAGAAAATAGCTTCCCTTCACGACATCAGCCTAAGGGGGGCTCAATGTTTATTATTATCGACGACCGTGAAATGGTCACGTCCGGTTATTCTTCCGGATTTACGCGCGAAGGCGTTCCTTCCATCGGGTTTCGCGCTCCCGAATTCATCGACTGGGTCGCCTCCGCTGCCGAAACCGACATTGGAGCTGTCGAGGCCTTTCTTCTCGGCACATGTGACGAACGCGAATCCGTTCCGAAGCTGATCCGTGACCGCTGTTCCGCTCCCGTTATCGCCCTCAATGAAAAGCCCAGCCTCGAACAGACGCTTGGGCTTTTTGCTGTCGGCGTCGACGATGTCGTCCGCCAGCCCATACATGTGCGCGAGATCATCGCGCGCGTCGGTGCCATTCAGAGGCGCGCAAGCGTCAGCGATGACTCGACGCTCGTCAGCAATATGCGTGTCTTCTTCGATGGCCGTGACCCGGAACTGAACGGCACGCCGCTCATCCTCCCGCGCCGCGAACGTCGTATTCTCGAATATATGGTCAAGAACCAGAACCGCCGCCTGACAAAAGAACAGATCTTCGATTTCGTATATGGGTTCTGTAATGACGAAGTCGAAGTCAGCGTGGTCGAGAGCCATATCAGCAAGCTCCGCAAGAAGCTCCGCGGCCGTCTCGGATTCGATCCAATCGATTCCAAGCGGTATATCGGCTACATGCTCGTCAACAAGTGATCTTCGGATCAAGCTTCGCACAAGTCAGATGGTATTGACTGCGGTCTTCGCTTATCCGCAGGAGGTGGTGCCTAATGAGAGTCCGGTTTGCGCTGATGGCCCTGTGCCTCACGGCCCTCCCCGCCAACGCCAATTCGGTTGTCGTGACAGTTCGCGGCATTCAGGCGGGCCAGGGCATCGTGAAAGTCGGGCTGTGCGACAACGCGCTCAGCCTTGAAGGATGCCCGGTCACAGGCGAGCATCCGGCTTTGGCGGAAGTGCAGCATTTCGTGTTCGAGAACGTTCCGGAAGGCTCGTTCGGCTTTGTCGGGTTCCAGGATGTGAACTCCAACAGCAAGTTCGATACGAACATGCTCGGCATCCCGAAAGAACCCTATGGACTCAGCGGTGCGGCGGCCGACAAGATGATCCCGTCCTTCAAAGACACGCTGATTGCCGTATCGGGAGCTCAGCCGAACGAAGTCACGATCGAATTGCGCACATTCGGCGAGAGAAAAAAGCAGGACAGAGGCCCTCGCATCGCCGACAAGGTCACGCGCTGAACTTCATTCAGGCGCCGTTCAGTTTCCACTTGCTAAATCTTTCCTCACGAACGCGCGATTTAATGTTCATTCTTGTGCCGTCTTCGCCGTCACGGGCAAAAAAACGGCACAAATAGCCTGCACATGGCTAGATTGAACTGCCAGTCCGCGAGATTCGGCTCGTTCCAACGCTAATTTCGTGAGGTCTCATGCTTCGTATCATCACCGTTTTGGCCCTGCTCGCCGCTCCCACCGCTGCCTTCGCCGATCGCGCCGAGGCCGATGCTTGCGCAAAGGGGCTTTCGGGCGAATCTCTGAAGACCTATCGGGCCGGTGTCGGCCTTGTTGAACAGAAGCGTACCCTTGAGCAGGCGGTTCGTGCGCATCTCGAGCCGCTCTACAATGCCGGCAAGATCACCGAGTCCGAAGGACGCAAGATCGGTGAAGAGGCCGCCAAGTGCATGCGTCTCGTTCACCGCGCCAGCTAAGACCTTTCGGGTAACGTCCCGGTTCAACTTTCAGGCCGCCAGCGCGATCACCCGCGCGGCGGCCTTCATTTCATCAAAACGACGCGCGCGGCGCTCCATCGCCTCGTCGTCTGTGCCCCAGAGCTCGATGTTCCAATCTTCATCGAGATGGGCGAGAGCCCAAGCCTCCTCGGCTCCGAGGTGGCCGTGCAGCACCGCAAGCGCCAGCAGCGCCGATCCCGTCAGCGTGGTGACGACGTTTGCGGCGGCGAGCCGGAAGACATCGAGATCCTCAAGCGGAGACGCGACAGCTTTGAGCGTGGCTTCCGGTTGTGCTGCGAAGACAATTCCTTCGGCCAGCACGAACCGCGCACCAAGCTCTTCATGAGCCCAAGCGAGTATGGGGTCCCATTGCGCGGTTTGCCGTTCGACAAGACGGTCGGGCCCCTCCGCGCGATAGCACAGGAGATCCGTGCCCGCATATTTCACGATTTCCGCCCGAACAGCTTCCATCTCGCGCGACACCGCATCGATGGCGGAATTGACGATCCGGGACATCGGCATGCTGGACGGGTCGATCTGCTGCCCTTGCGCGTTCCATTCCTCCGCCAAAGCCTTGGCGAGCTCCAGACGCGGCACAATCACAGGCGCCTTGCCGGGCGTCCGCACAGAGCGCCCGTCGAGAAGCACGGCGAAGCCGCCATCTGCGGGGGCTGCCGTGGCGGACGTGTAGAAGCGCTTGGGCAATTCCGGACGCATCAGGCGCTGGGCAGCCTGCATCGGACCTTCGGTCATCGAACTCTCTCCACGACGCCGATCAGGGCATCGAAATCATCAAACCGCGCCAGCACCGTTTCGGCACCGGCAACCTCGAGAGCTTCGGGTGCGTGATAGCCCCAGGACACGCCGACCGCCCGCGCTCCCGCAGCCCGCGCCATTTCCATATCGTAGGTTGTGTCGCCAAGCATGATCGTGTGGTGCGGCAGCACGCCGGTTTCGGTCATCGCGGCTGCGACCATGCTCGGATGCGGTTTAGAGGGATGATCGTCCGCCGTCTGGATGGTCGCGAAGCGGCCGTGGAGATCGTGGAGGTCCATGATCGCCTGCACACCGCGACGCGATTTTCCCGTTGCGACGCCAAGGATGACATCGTTGCGGGCGGCCAGCCGGTCCAGAACCTGGAGCGCGCCCGGAAACAGAGGCTCGTGATGTTCCTTGCTCTGCCGCAGTTCGAAAAACGCCGCTTTGTAGGCCTCGGTCAGTGGCACGGCGTGCGCGTCCGGTTCCTCCTTCACGAGAGCACGCATGGCGGTTTCGAGCGACAGGCCGACGATGGAGAGTGTTTCCTCCCGGCTTGGCGCCACGAGGCCGACATCCGCGAAGGCGCGGTTCATGGCCGAGACAATCATGTGCTGGCTGTCGATCAGGGTGCCATCGACATCGAAAATGACGAGATTCAAGGTGAGCTCCAATTGCCCCTGATGTAATCGTTCCGGCACGTCCGGCCAACCCGGAACGCAAAAGCCCGCCGGAGACATCCCCGGCGGGCCTGTTTTTGCGCAAATGCCCGATCAGGCCTGCAGATCGAACCGATCGAGGTTCATCACCTTGGTCCAGGCGGCAACGAAGTCGCTCACGAACTTTTCCGTCGCATCCGAGCTGGCGTAGACTTCGGCAAGAGCGCGCAGGACCGAGTTCGAACCGAACACGAGATCGACGCGCGTGCCGGTCCACTTCACGGCTCCGGTCTTGCGGTCGCGGCCCTCGAACACGTCCTTGGCATCCGACACCGCCTTCCATTCCGTGCTCATGTCGAGCAGGTTCGCGAAGACGTCGTTTGTGAGAGTTCCGGGCTTGTCGGTGAACACGCCGTGCTTTGACCCATCGGCATTGATGTTGATCGCACGCAATCCCCCGATCAGCACCGTCAGTTCGGGAGCGGTCAGCGTCAGCAACTGGGCCTTGTCGATCAGAAGGGCCTCGGCCGGCACCGCGTAAGCCGCTTTCTGGTAGTTACGGAAACCATCGGCCAAGGGCTCAAGCGCGCCGAACGATTCCACATCGGTCTGCCCCTGCGTGGCGTCCGTACGGCCGGGAGCGAACGGCACCGTTACATCGTGGCCCGCCGCCTTGGCCGCCTGCTCGACACCGGCATTGCCGGCCAGAACGATCAGATCGGCCAGCGAGATCGTCTTGCCGCCGCTCGCGCTTTGATTGAACTCGAACTGAACGCGCTCAAGAACCTTGAGCACCTTGGCAAGCTGCTCGGGCTGGTTGACCGTCCAATCCTTCTGCGGCGCAAGGCGAAGACGCGCCCCATTGGCGCCGCCACGCTTGTCGCCACCACGGAAGGTGGAGGCAGAGGCCCAGGCCGTGCCGACAAGTTCGGAAACAGTCAGTCCAGATGCCAGCACCGACGCCTTGATGGCGGCTGCATCGGCCTCGTCGATCAGCACATGATCGACGGCCGGGACCGGGTCCTGCCAGATCAACTCTTCGCGCGGCACTTCCGGGCCCAGATAGCGCGAGCGCGGACCAAGGTCGCGATGGGTCAGCTTGAACCACGCACGAGCAAACGCTTCGGCGAAGGCCTGCGGGTTCTGCAGGAAGCGACGCGAGATTTTCTCGTATTCGGGATCGAAACGAAGCGACAGGTCGGTCGTCAGCATGGTCGGCCGGACCTTCTTCGACGGATCGTGCGCATGGGGAATGATCTCTCCTGCGTCCTTGGCGACCCACTGATGGGCCCCCGCCGGGGACTTCTCCAGCTCCCATTCGAACCCGAACAGGTTCTCGAAGAAGAAGTTGCTCCACTGCGCAGGCGTCTGCGTCCACGTGACTTCGAGGCCGCTGGTGATGGTGTCGCCGCCCTTGCCGGAGCCGAAGCGGTTGTGCCAGCCGAAGCCCTGCAGTTCCAGATCGGCAGCTTCGGGCTCGGCGCCGACATTGTCGGACGGACCAGCGCCATGGGTCTTGCCGAAGGTGTGGCCACCGGCGATCAGCGCAACGGTTTCCTCGTCGTTCATCGCCATGCGGCCGAACGTGTCGCGGATGTCCTTCGCTGCGAGCAGCGGATCGGGATTGCCGTCGGGGCCTTCCGGGTTGACGTAGATCAGCCCCATCTGCACGGCGGCAAGCGGGTTTTCGAGATTGCGCGAATGCACCTTGCCGTCGGCATCGTCGTCGGAGACCAGCACGCCCTCGTCGCCTGGCTTTTCGACGCCTTCCGACCCGCGCGCATAGCGCAGATCGCCGCCGAGCCAGGTCGTTTCACGGCCCCAGTAGACGTCCTGATCGGGTTCCCAAGTGTCCTCGCGGCCAGCGGCGAAACCGAAGGTGCGGAAGCCCATCGTCTCCAGCGCGACATTGCCGGTCAGCACGAGAAGATCTGCCCAGGAAATCTGCTGTCCATACTTCTGCTTGATCGGCCACAGAAGACGGCGGGCCTTGTCGAGGCTCACATTGTCCGGCCATGAATTCAGCGGGGCAAAGCGCTGCTGGCCGCGCCCACCGCCGCCGCGTCCGTCGCCGATGCGATAGGTGCCCGCGGCGTGCCAAGACATGCGGATGAACAACGGACCATAATGGCCGAAATCGGCAGGCCACCAATCCTGCGACTGCGTCATCAACTCACGCAGATCGTTCTTCAGCGCCTCGTAATCGAGCTTCTTGAATTCCTCACGGTAGTTGAACGCCCGGCCCAGCGGATCGGACTTGGAAGAATGCTGGCTCAGAAGATCGACGCGCAGCTGGTTCGGCCACCACGTGCGGTTCTGGGTGCCACCCCCGGCAATCGGCTGGGGAGCATTTCCGGAAAACGGACATTTGGCTTCGGTGGTCACTGTGCTTGTTCCTTTTGGTCGGACATTCGAATCTCGCGGCGACCATGCCCCGGCTGGCTCATTAGAACAAATCAGATTGAATGGGCTCTAAGATCAGATATTCTTATCGAACATGCTTTCGCTTCGTAATCTTCGTTATTTTCATATGGTCGCCCGCACGGGCCATTTCGGCCGCGCTGCGGAAGCCTGCTCCATAACGCAGCCTGCGCTTTCCATGCAGATCCGCGAACTCGAAACGCATCTCGGTGCAAAACTTTTCGAACGCACGCGCGAAGGCGCGCGCCTGACGGAGGCAGGACGGGAGGCCCTCCACCACGCGGACCGGATTCTCGGCGCGGTTGCGGATCTCGAAACCCAGGCACGCCGTGTTCGGGGGCCCCTGTCAGGCCCGTTCCGGCTAGGCATCATTCCGTCGGTCGCCCCCTATCTGCTGCCGAGACTGCTGCCGGGCGTGATGCAGCGCATCCCCGGCGCGCGGCTGACGCTGCGCGAAACGCGAACGGCGATACTGATCGAGGAATTGCTCTCGGGCGATCTCGACGCCGTCATCGTCAGCCTGCCGCTCGACAATCCCGAACTCGCGGAGCGCCCGCTCATGCGCGATCCGTTTGTGCTTGCCGTTCCCGCGGGCAGTGAATTCGCTGCCGCCGACTTCGCCACCGCCGAAATGCTCAACAGCCCCGATCTTCTTCTCCTTGAAGACGGCCATTGCTTCCGCGATCAGGCGCTCGATGTGTGCCGCACGCTCGATGCGTCACGGCTGTCGAGCTACGGCGCGACCAGCCTCTCGACCTTGATCCAGCTCGTCGCCAACGGTCAGGGCGTAACGCTGCTTCCGCAATTGTTCGTCACCGCCGAGGCAAAGGCCGATCCGCGCGTGAAACTGCTGCGCTTTGCCCCTCCCGCACCGAGCCGCATGGTCGGCCTGGCCTGGCGGCGCACAGCCGGAATCGAGCGCGATGTCGATGAGATCGAAGCAGCCGTGCAGGACACGCTGGATCTTTGATTTAGGCTTTTAGTCTTCCGGCGCGTTCAGGATCGGATCGTCGACCTTCGGGTTGAAGCCGAACACGTCGAATGCCTGCTTGAAATGATCGGGCAGCGGCGCGGTGACGTCGATCGTTCCGCCTTTGGGATGCGGAAGCGTGATCCGGCGCGCCATGAGCATCAGCTTTTTCGGAATTTCGGACGACAATTCCTCACGCGCCTCGCCGTATTTCGGATCGCCCATAATGGCGTGGCCGATATGTTCGAGATGGGCGCGCAGCTGGTGCGTACGGCCCGTGACCGGCTTCAGCGACAGCCACGAGGCGCGGTTCGCGGCATTCTCGACCACGGCGTAATAGGTGATGGCGTGGCTGGAATCGCGTTCGCCATGCCGCGCAACGCGCATCTTCTCATTGCCGACACCGCCATCCTTGGTGAGATAGGTCGAAATGCGCCCCTGATTGGGTTCGGGAATGCCGGGCACGATGGCCCAGTAGATCTTGCGCGCCGAGCGTGAATTGAAGGTCTTGCCGAGCGCGGATGCCGCCAATCGGGTCTTGGCAACGACAAGACAGCCGGACGTATCGCGGTCGAGCCGATGGATGAGTTTCGGCCGTTCGCCATCAGGCCCCGCGAGCGCGGCCAGCATTCCGTCGATGTGGCGCGTCGTGCCCGATCCGCCCTGCACCGCAAGGCCGTGCGGCTTGTTCAGCACCATCACGTCCTTGTCCTCGTAGAGGATGATGCTGCGGATGAAATCGGCATCGGCGGCGTTCACGCGCGCCTTCGGCTTGGCGTCGGCCTTGCCCGCTTCGCCAAGCGGTGGAACGCGGATGCTCTGCCCGGCTTCCAGCTTCTGCTGCGGCTTCGCGCGCGCACCATCGACCCGCACCTGCCCGGTGCGAAGAATTTTCTGGAGCTGGCCAAAGGCAAGCGCGGGATAACGGGCCTTGAGGAAGCGATCGAGACGGAGACCGTCCTCGCTGTCCTTCACTGTTACGATTTCAACCGACATGAGCGCCTTTTACGCCCAAGCCCGCACAAGAGCGAGACCCGCGACGAGCCCAAGAACAGAAAGAACGAGCGATGCGGCCACGTATCCCGCGGCCGCCGCATGGGCGCCCCGTTCCCAGAGCACGACCGCATCGAGCGAGAACGAGGAAAACGTGGTGAAGCCGCCCAGCACGCCGGTGGCAAGGAACAGTCGGACCCCCTGCCCGCCCTCGTATTTCACGGTAAGCCACGCGACGAGCGCCCCCATGAGGAAGGAACCCGCGACATTCACCGCAAACGTGCCCCACGGATATCCGGTCCCCAACAGGCGTCCGGCCACAACATTCACACCATGTCGTGCGACCGCACCGAGGCCGCCGCCGACGAACACCAGAAAAGCCGCCTGCATCCGTCCTCCTAGAACCAGCCGAAATAACCCAGCACCCCGGCAACACCCAAGGGTATCAGCGGATGGATCTTCGTGAACAGCGCAACCGCCGCGGTGCCGAAGGTCGCAATCGACAAGAGCGGCCGGTCGACCGTGCTGGTGAAAAGCACATAGGCCGATGCGGCGACAAGACCGACCGTGACGGGGATCATCCCGGCCTGCATCGCCTTGCGCCAACGTGCCTCCCGAAAACGCTGCCAGGCGCCCGAGACGACATAGGCCAGGGTCACCGTCGGCGCGAGAAACGCCCCCATTGTGACGACCGCGCCCAGGAGACCGGCAACATGCCAGCCGATCAGCGCAATGATCATGAAATTCGGGCCCGGTGCCGCCTGTGCGATGGCGAACAGGTCTGCAAAGACTCGGTCGTCCATCCAGCCATGCACATCGACCGCCTGGCGGTGGACTTCCGGCAGGACCGTGTTGATACCGCCGAACGCGAGAACCGACAGGATCGCGAATTCGCGTGCGAGCGCGCCATACTGGTTGTCGTCGTTCACGGCGCCCCCTTCGCGATGCGGTACCATGCAAAGGCAACGCTGAGCGGTCCGAGTACGAACAAGGTCGATATCAGCGGAAGACGCAGGAGGCCGATGCCGGTGAAGGATATGGCCGCGATGGCCAAAGCGGCGGGTTCTTCCTTCAGCGTGCTCAGCATTTTGAGCGCCATCGCAACGATAAGCCCGACGGCCGCCGCGCTGACCGCTTCAAGTGTCGCGCCCACCCCCTCGAAATCGCGAATGCGGTCGTAGACCATCGCCATGACGATGACGATGCCGAACGGTGCCGCCACGAGCCCGAACACGCTCGCGAGCGCACCTGGAAGGCCTTGGTAACGATGGCCGAGAATGACGGCCATGTTGACGATGTTCCCGCCCGGCAGCATCTGCGAGAGCGTCATCACCTCGTTGAATTCATGCGGAGTAAGCCATCCCTTGCGTTCGACCACCATCCAGCGAGCCCACGGGATGACGCCGCCGAAACCCATGGCGCTGACGCCAAAGAAACTGGTGAAAAGAGTCGCGACGGAGGGAGGCTCGGGAACAGGCCGTTCGGGCGGGACAGTCATCGCGTGGCGGGGCGGCCTATCTACGAGCCGCCTCTCTCCCTTCTCAGCCTCTCCCAATAGTCGAGTCGCTTGCGAATTTCGCGCTCAAAACCACGTTCGACGGGTTCGTAAAAAGTCTGACGCCCCAGTTCCTCCGGGAAATAATCCTGCCCCGAAAACGCATCCGGCGCGTCGTGGTCGTAATCGTACCCCTTGCCGTAGCCTTCCGACTTCATGAGCTTGGTCGGCGCGTTCAATATGTGTTTCGGGGGCACGAGCGATCCGTGTTCGCGCGCCGCCGCCCGGGCCGCCTTGTAGGCGACATAGGCGGCGTTCGATTTCGGGGCGGTGGCAAGATAAATACACGCCTCCGCGATGGCGAGTTCGCCTTCCGGCGTGCCGAGATGTTCATAGGCGTCGCGCGCGGCGATGCAGATGACGAGCGCCTGCGGATCGGCCATGCCGATGTCTTCAGAGGCCATGCGGATCAGCCGCCTGGCCAGAAAAAGCGGATCCTCTCCTGCATCAAGCATCCGCGCGAGGTAATAGAGCGAGGCATCAGGATCGGAGCCGCGCACGGCTTTGTGCAACGCGGAAATGAGATTGTAATGGCCGTCCTGCGCCTTGTCGTAGATCGGTGCGCGGCGCTGGATGACATCCTGCACCTCGACCAGCCCGAACACTTCCCCGGGACGCGCGGCGCGCCAGAGTTCTTCGGCAAGCGTCAGCGAGGCCCGCCCGTCGCCATCGGCCATGCGGACCAGCGAGGCCCGCGCCTCTTCGTCCAATGGCAGCGGCTTCTTCTCGATCTCCTCGGCCCGCGTCAGAAGATCGGCAATCGCTTCCTCATCGAGCGAGCGGAACACCATGACCCGCGCGCGGGACAAAAGAGCGGCGTTGAGCGCAAAGCTCGGATTTTCCGTCGTCGCGCCGACGAGCGTGATCGTGCCGTCTTCCATGAACGGCAGGAAAGCGTCCTGCTGCGCGCGGTTAAAGCGGTGGATCTCGTCGACGAAAAGAAGCGTGCCCTGGCCCGTTTCGCGCCGGGCGCGCGCCGCCTCGAAAATTTTCTTCAGGTCGGCAACGCCCGAAAAGATCGCCGAAATGGGCTCGAAGTAGAGTGACGTCTCGTGGGCAAGCAGCCGAGCCACCGTTGTTTTCCCGGTTCCCGGAGGGCCCCAGAAAATCAACGAGCCGATGCTGTCCGACCCGAGAAGACGCGTCAGCGCGCCATCCGTACCGACAAGGTGTTCCTGCCCGACCACCTCGGACAGGGTCGAAGGGCGCAGCCGGTCCGCGAGAGGCCGCGGCGCGGACTGATCGAGCCCCGCAGCCTCAAAAAGAGAAGACTGGCCCTTCGCTGCCATTACAGCCGGAACATGCGCGTCTGGACCTGACCGTTGCGCTGGATGGTGACCTTCCAGAGCCGCTCCATGGCAGCGTTGACCTTTGCGAGGTCTTCAACGGCTTCGATCTTCACATCGTTCAGCATCAGCACGCGATCACCCCGTTCAAGCCCGAGCCGCGCCGCGATCGAACCGCGCTCGATGTCGAGCACGAGAACGCCGCGCGGCGGACCGTCGAGACCGATCTCCTCGGCAACGGCGGGCGATAGGTTGACGACTTTCGCGCCGGTGAAGGGCCCGTTGCCGGCGATGACCTGCTCATTGCGCGGAACCGTTTCCGGCGCAGGCTCTGTCTTCAGCGTGGCGCGCAATGTCTTGCCGTCGCGCAGCACATCGAGCCGGGCGGTCGAGCCCAGCTTGCGGATGGTGAGCTGATAGCTCAGGGCCGTCGGATCCTCGAGGGGACGGCCGTCGATGGACGTAATGACATCGCCCGCCTTGAGGCCTGCCGTTTCAGCCGGCGAGGCAGGCACGACGTCGGCGACAAGCGCGCCGGTCGGGCGCTCAAGTCCCATGGCTTCGGCGATCTCGCGCGTCACTGTCTGGAGTTCCGCGCCGAGCCAGGGCCGACGCACGACCTTATCTCCCGCACGCGCCGCATCGACTACAAGCTTTACGATGGACGACGGAACGGCAAAGCCGATGCCGTCCGAGCCGCCGCCTTTCGTGAAGATGGACGTGTTGATGCCGACGAGTTCGCCCTGCATGTCGATGAGAGCGCCGCCCGAATTGCCCTGATTGATCGCGGCGTCCGTCTGCAGATAGACGGCCTGCTCGCCGCCTTTCTTCTGAACGCGGCGCACGGCGGAAATGATGCCCTGCGAGACGGACTGCCCGAGACCGAACGGATTGCCGATGGCAAGAACGATGTCGCCGACCTCGATCTGTTCGACATCGGCCAGAGGCACGACCGGGAACGTATCCTTGGCCTCGCGGATTTTCAGGACCGCAATATCGGAAACTGCATCCGTCAGCACGATGTCGGCATCGTACTCGCGCTGATCGACCAGTGACACGCGCACATCCGTCATGCCGGCGATGACATGATTGTTCGTAACGACAATGCCCTCCTGCCCGACAAGGACGCCCGAGCCGAGGGAGCGCTGCATCCGCTCGCGTGGCATGGAAGGCGCCTGACCGCCGAACAGTTCGGCAAAAAGCGGATCATCGAACGGAAAGCCCCGTGCGCGCTGAGAGGTCACGACACGCGACGCGTAAACGTTCACGACCGCAGCTGAGACCTGCTTGACCAGGGGCGCATAGGACAGCTGGACTTCGGCCTGACTTGCCGGCGGGGTGCGGAGCTGGGCCGAGGTCGGAACGGCCAGAAGGCACACCGAGGAAAGAGCCGCCAGAATACGTATCATCGCAAAAGACCTCATGAACCTCATCCCAACCTAGTGCGACTTATAGCGTGTCCCTTTCGGGATTGAAGCCGCTCGTGCCCGCGTTCCCGCCCTGTGCTAGGTCTTGACCTTCTTTCTCTGGAGAACATCCCCGTGACGACCTGGATCCTTCTCGGCATCATTGCCCTCGTTCTTCTGAGCGGCATCGGAATCTACAACCGGCTAGTGTCCTTGCGGCAGGTGACCAATCAGGCCTGGTCCGATGTCGATGTGCAGCTCAAGCAGCGCTACGATCTTATTCCCAATCTTGTCGAGACCGTGAAGGGCTATGCTGCGCACGAGAAGGACACGCTCGACGCTGTCATCAATGCGCGGAACGTAGCCATTTCCGCCTCCGGGCCGGCCGAAGCCGCCGCTGCGGAAAACCAGCTCTCCGGGGCTCTGCGGCAGCTATTCGCGCTTTCCGAAGCCTATCCCGATCTGAAGGCCAATCAGAATTTTCTGGCCTTGCAGACCGAACTTGCCGATGTCGAAAACAAGATCGCGGCAGCGCGGCGCTTCTTCAACAACGCCGTGCAGGAATACAATGCGGCGACCGAGCAGTTCCCGGCCGTGCTGTTTGCCCGCTCACTCGGCTTCCAGCCCCGCACCTTCTTCGAGGTGCCGGAAACCGAGCGGGTTGCCATCCAGGCGGCGCCGAAAGTCGGTTTCTGAAACCGGGCTGCTGAGCCATGCAGGCGATCGGTCTCAAGACCCATATCTGGAACAATGCGCTGAAGACGGTTCTCCTTCTTCTTGGCTTTCCGTTCCTCATTCTGATCGTCTGTTACGGCTTCACGCTGCTCTGGATCGGCTTTTTCGAGAGCCCGGATGTGTTTGGCGGGCTCGGGCGCGGGCTGGAGCTTCTGCCCGTCGCCTTGCCTATCGCCCTTGTCATTTCGGGTGCTTGGCTCGCCTTCTCGTTCTTCGCCCATCAATGGATGATCGACAAACTGGTCGGCGCCAAAAAGATCGAGCGCGGAAGCGAACCGCGGCTTTACAACATGGTCGAGAACCTCGCCCTGTCACGCGGGCTTCCCGTCCCGTCCATACGGATTGTCGAGAGCTCCGCTTTGAACGCCTATGCGAGCGGCGTCCGCAAAGAGCATTACACGATCACCGTAACGCGCGGTCTTGTTGAGGAGCTCGACGACGCGGAACTTGAAGCGGTTCTTGCACATGAAATGACGCACATCATCAACGGAGATGTTCGTCTTATCGTCGTTGCCGCGGTGTTTGCCGGGCTCATTTCGCTGGTCGGAGACGTCATGACGCGCGGTTTCGGACGCGGCGGTGCGCGAACGACCGCACGTGTCGGCAGCAGATCCTCCAGCAATGGCCGCAAAGGCGGAGGCGGCTTCATCCTCATCCTGATCGCCGTCGTCATTTTCATCATCGCACGCCTTGTGGCGATGGCCTTGCGCCTCGCCATTTCGCGGCGGCGTGAATACATGGCCGATGCGGGTGCAGTGGAGCTGACGAAAAATCCCGACGCCATGATCCGTGCCCTCCGGAAGATCGAAGGCCGGGCCGATCTTGGCAATATTCCCGGGCAGGTCGAGGCGCTGTTCATTGAATCGGGATCGAGCGGATTCTGGGCGACCCATCCGTCCATTGACGAACGCTGCGCCGCTCTCGTGCGCTATGCCGGGGGGCGCGATCCCGGTCCTCTACCGATCGCTACGCCGGATGAAAGTTCCCGGCAGGATGAGGGGCTCTTGCAGAGCGCACGCGATGTGGAGACCTATGCCGATAGGAACGAGCGCGAAGCCCGCCCGCACTCTCTGCCCGGCGGCACTCAGCCTCTTCCCCTTCCCTGAAGACGGCCACCGATCGTCAGACCCGCAACGCGCAGGACAAACAAAAAGGCGGCCCGGAGGCCGCCCTTTTAAAGTGTTCGGAAGAGCCTATCAGGCCGCGACTTCCTGCTGCTCATCGGCACGGGCACGGTCAACGGCGCCCTTGGCGTCCACGTCGCGATCGACCAACTCGATGACTGCGATCGCCGCGTTGTCGCCGTGGCGGAAGCCCGCCTTGATGATTCGGGTGTAGCCGCCATTGCGTTCCGCGTAGCGCGGGCCGACGACCTCGAACAGCTTCTTGACCGCGTCCAGGCTGCGCAGTTCCGCAATGGCCTGACGGCGGGCATGAAGGCCCCCGCGCTTGCCGAGCGTGATCAGCTTCTCGACGACCGGGCGAAGATCCTTCGCCTTCGGCAGCGTCGTGACGATCTGCTCATGCTCAAGCAGCGAGATGACGAGGTTCTGGAACATCGCCTTACGGTGGCTCTGCGTCCGGTTAAACCGGCGGCCGCGCTTGCCGTGATTCATTTCAGTCTCTCCTCACGCTCTGCGCGCGCTCAATAGTGTTCTTCGAAACGCTTGGCCAGCTCTTCAATGTTCTCAGGCGGCCAGCCGGTGACTTCCATGCCGAGATGCAGACCCATCTGGGCCAGCACTTCCTTGATCTCGTTCAGCGACTTGCGGCCGAAGTTCGGGGTGCGAAGCATTTCCGCTTCCGTCTTCTGCACGAGATCACCGATATAGACGATGTTCTCGTTCTTCAGGCAGTTTGCCGAACGCACCGAAAGCTCGAGCTCGTCCACCTTCTTGAGGAAGGCCGGGTTGAACGCCAGCTCCGGAATGGCGGTGCGCTCTTCGGCCTTCTTCGGCTCTTCGAAGTTCACGAACACTTCGAGCTGGTCCTGCAGGATGCGGGCCGAATAGGCCAGCGCGTCCTCGGGCGAGATCGAACCGTCGGTCTCGATGGTCAGCGTGAGCTTGTCGTAGTCGAGGATCTGGCCCTCGCGGGTGTTCTCGACCTTGTACGAAACCTTGCGGACCGGCGAATAGAGGCTGTCGACCGGAATGAGGCCGATCGGCGCGTCCTCGGCACGGTTGCGGTCGGCGGGGACATAACCCTTGCCGGTATCGACCGTGAACTCCATGCGGATATCGGCACCCTGATCGAGCGTGCAGAGCACGAGCTCGGGGTTCAGGATCGCAACGTCGCCCGTTACCTGGATATCGCCGGCGGTCACCTGCCCGGGACCCTGCTTACGCAGTGTCATCCGCTTCGGGCCCTCGCCCTGCATGCGGATGGCGACGTCCTTGATGTTGAGAATGATGTCGGTGACGTCTTCACGAACTCCCGCGATCGACGAGAACTCGTGGAGAACGCCATCGATCTGCACCGAGGTGACAGCGGCGCCCTGGAGCGAGGACAGCAGAACGCGACGCAGCGCATTGCCAAGAGTTACGCCGAAGCCGCGCTCGAGCGGCTCGGCGACGACGGTCGTGAAACGCTGCGAATCGCGGCCCGGAGTAACGTCGAGCTTGTTCGGCTTGATGAGGTCTTGCCAGTTCTTCTGGATCACGACGGGCACCTTCTAAGAGCATGTGGCGCGGCATCCTTGCGGACGCCGAAAAGGCGGGCTCTCCACCCGCCTACGCAAAAACAAATCAGACGCGGCGGCGCTTGCGCGGCCGGCAGCCATTGTGCGGAATCGGCGTCACATCGCGAATCGAGGTGACGGTGAATCCGGACGCCTGGAGCGCACGAAGCGCCGATTCACGGCCCGAACCGGGACCGCGCACCTCAACCTCAAGGGTTCGCATGCCATGCTCCGCAGCCTTCTTGGCAGCGTCTTCGGCGGCGACCTGGGCGGCATAAGGGGTCGATTTACGCGAGCCCTTGAAACCCATCGTGCCGGCCGACGACCAGGACACCGTATTGCCCTGAACGTCCGTGATGGTGATCATGGTGTTGTTGAAGGTCGCGTTCACATGCGCGACGCCAGAAACAATGTTCTTACGTTCGCGGCGACGGACGCGTTGTACTTCCTTGGCCATATCTCTTTCCTTCAGTCCTTCAAGCGCGCCCGTAATGCCAGACGCTGGGGATTAGGTAATCACGGGCAAAGGCCCGTACATTTTCGTTATTAACTCCCGGAAAAAATCCGAAAGAGCCATCGCGGGCATAATGCCCGCTCTGGATTACTTCTTCTTGCCGGCGATCGCCTTCGGCTTACCCTTGCGGGTGCGGGCGTTCGTGTGCGTACGCTGGCCGCGAACCGGCAGGCCGCGGCGGTGGCGCAAACCACGGTAGCTGCCGAGATCCATCAGGCGCTTGATGTTCATCGCGGTGTCGCGACGAAGATCGCCTTCCACCAGATGGTTCTGGTCGATGGTCTCACGGATCTGCAGGACTTCGGCGTCCGTCAGCTGATTCACGCGGCGCTCGGCCGGGATGCCGACCGAGTCGGTGATCTCCTGGGCCTTCTTCTGGCCGATGCCATGAATATACTGCAGAGCGATGACCACGCGTTTGTTGGTCGGAATGTTCACACCAGCGATGCGCGCCACTGTCGTCTCCCAAACGGCCCTTCGGCCTCAAAATGCCTGGCAGCAAAGCTGCCTTTCAAAACGGGCCGGACAAAACAAAACAATGCCGGACCCAAATGGAACCGGCACCGAAACAAGCTTTCGGCTGTCAAGTGCCGGGATATAGGAGGTTTGCCCTCCCGAAGTCAACCTTTCGCGGTCGCCTTTCCGACGCCAAGGGCGTCTTCGATCGACCGGGATACCTCATCGATTCCCTTCATCCCGTCCACGGTCTTCAACAGAGCCTTGGAACGGAAGTGGTCCACAAGCGGAGCGGTCTGCTCCTTGTAGACCGCAAGACGTTTTTTCAGCGCGTCGGCATTGTCATCGGCGCGCGGGCCGCCGGGGGTTTCCCCTGCCCTTTTTTCGATGCGCGACAACAGGATACCTTCATCGACTTTAATCTCGATGACGGCATCAAGCTTGAGGCCCTTCTGCTTGAGCATCGCATCCAGCGCCTCGGCCTGGCCGACCGTGCGCGGGAAGCCATCGAGGATGAAGCCGTTCTTGGCGTCAGCCTTCTCGATGCGGTCATTGATGATGCCGACAACCACATCGTCGGGGACAAGCTCGCCCGCATCCATGATCGCCTTGGCCTTGAGGCCGATCTCAGTGCCGGCCGCAACCGCCGCACGCAGCATGTCGCCTGTGGAGAGCTGAACGATCTCATGTCGCTCAACAAGCCGCTGGGCCTGAGTGCCCTTGCCAGCGCCAGGAGGTCCGAGGAGAATCAGTCTCATCGACGCGGCCCCCTCAGCTTGGCCTTCTTGATGAGGCCCTCATACTGAGCCGCATAGAGATGCCCCTGAACCTGCGCCACCGTGTCCATCGTCACCGAAACCACGATGAGAAGCGACGTGCCGCCGAAATAGAATGGCACGGCGGCATACGAAATCAGGATCTCGGGGATCAAGCAGACGATCGCGAGATATGCCGCACCGAGGACCGTGATTCGCGTCAGCACGAAATCGATGTACTCGGCGGTGCGCTCACCCGGACGGATGCCCGGAATGAAGCCGCCATACTTCTTCAGATTGTCGGCAGTCTCGGTCGGATTGAACACGATCGCCGTGTAGAAGAACGCGAAGAAAACGATGAGCCCGACATAGGTCGCCATATAGAGCGGCCGTCCATGCCCGAAATTCGTCGTAACCCAGGTCAGCCATTCAGGGCCGCCCGTGGCAATGAAGCCAGCCGCAGTCGTCGGCAGAAGGAGCAGCGAGGATGCGAAGATCGGCGGGATGACGCCCGACGTGTTGAGCTTCAACGGCAGATGCGAGGATTCCCCTCCGGACATCTGCGTCGCCGACACCTGACGCTTCGGATACTGGATCAGAATCCGGCGCTGGGCGCGCTCCACGAAGACGATGAACGCGATGACGACAACAGCCATCACCATGATGCCGAGGATGACCACCGTCGACAGCGCGCCTTCACGACCAAGCTGCAGCATTCCGATCAGAGCCGACGGAAGTTCGGCGACGATGCCGGCGAAGATGATCAGCGAAATGCCGTTGCCGATGCCGCGCGCAGTGATCTGCTCGCCGAGCCACATCAGGAACATCGTGCCGCCAACGAGCGTGATGACCGCAGAGACGCGGAAGAACATACCCGGTTCCATCACCACATTGGTCGCGCTCTCAAGCCCTATCGCAATGGCGTAGGCCTGAACGGTCGCAAGCAGAAGCGTGCCGTAACGCGTGTACTGGTTGATGACCTTGCGGCCTGCCTCGCCCTCTTTCTTGAGGGCCTCAAGACGCGGAGACACCGACGTCATGAGCTGCATGATAATCGATGCCGAAATGTAGGGCATGATGTTCAGCGCGAAGATGGCCATACGACCAACCGCGCCACCCGCGAACATGTTGAACATGCCCAGGATGCCCTGGCTCTGCTGACGGAAGCTGTCCGCAAGAGCCTCAGGGTTGATGCCCGGCAGCGGAATATACGTACCGAGGCGGTAAATGATGAGCGCACCCAGCGTAAACCAGATACGCTTTTTCAGCTCGTCGGCCTTGGAAAATGCCGAGAGGTTCAGATTCGCTGCAAGCTGTTCAGCTGCCGATGCCATTTATCCGCCTGCTCCCGTTGGGTGAACTGTCCCGGATGGAACAGTTCAGGCCTTCGCCGCAGCCTCGGCCGGCGCCTTGACCGGAACGACCTTCACCGTGCCGCCTGCCTTCTCGATCGCCGCAATGGCCGCCTTGGAGGCCGCAGCGACTTCGAAATTCGCGCCCTTTGCGGTGAAGGCGCCCTTGCCGAGCAGCTTCAGGCCTTCACGCTTCTTGGACAGAACGCCAGCAGCGACGAGCGTGTCGTTGGTGATCGTTTCCTTGAGGTCTATCTTCTTGGCGTCGATCGCAGTCTGGAGCCGATCGAGGTTCAATTCGTTCAGTTCGACACGGAAGATATTGACGAAACCGCGCTTCGGAAGGCGGCGGTGCAGCGGCATCTGGCCGCCCTCGAAGCCCTTGATGGCGACGCCGGAGCGCGCCTTCTGGCCCTTGACACCACGGCCACCGGTCTTGCCCTTGCCCGAACCGATGCCGCGACCGACGCGCATGCGCTTCTTGGAGGAACCGGGATTGTCCTTGATCGTGTTCAGCTTGGTCATCTTCAACTCCGTCCGGCTCGCTAGGCGCTAGGCGCCTCACTTGAAAAAGCTTCCGCGCCGGGCTGGAAGCCTCTGTCTGGTGGAAAATCCCGGAGCAGCTCTCGCTGTCCGGGATCTTGATCTTACTTGGTCTCTTCGACCACACGCACGAGGTGCGCGACCTTGGCGATCATGCCGCGGATCGCCGGGTTGTCCGGCAAGGTCTTGCGGCGTCCGATCTTGTTGAGGCCGAGCCCGATGAGGGTCTCTTCCTGATGGTGAGGACGGCGGATCGGGCTTCCGTACTGTTCGACGGTAACGCTCGGGCCGGTCTTCTTCGCGGCTTTGGCTGCGGGCTTCTTGGCCATCTTCTGTCTCCTTACGCGTCGACAGTTTCGCTGGCGTCAACATCGCGGCGACGCGACTGAAGCTGCGAGACCTTGAGGTTGCGGCGTGCCGCGACCGAACGCGGGCTGTCCTCAGCCTTCAGGGCCGCGAAAGTCGCGCGAACCATGTTGTAGGGGTTCGACGAGCCAAGCGATTTCGCAACAACGTCCTGGACGCCGAGCGTCTCGAACACGGCGCGCATCGGACCGCCCGCAATGATGCCGGTGCCGGGAGGCGCCGCGCGGACGATGACCTTGCCCGCGCCCCAACGGCCGGCAACGTCATGATGCAGCGTGCGGCCTTCGCGCAGCGCAACACGGACGAGCCCGCGCTTGGCGGCCTCGGTCGCCTTGCGGATGGCTTCCGGCACTTCGCGCGCCTTGCCGTGACCGAAGCCGACGCGGCCCTTCTGGTCGCCGACAACGACGAGAGCAGCAAAACCGAAACGGCGGCCACCCTTCACAACCTTGGCGACGCGGTTGATGTGAACCAGCTTGTCCACAAACTCGTTGTCGCGCTCATCACGCTCCTGGGCGCGGTCGCGACCACGACCACGACCGTCACGACCGCGGCCTTCACCACGTTCCTGGCGATCGCCGCGCGGGCCTCTCGGCTCTTGTGCCATATCTCTTATCCTCTTCCCGTCTCTGGGATCAGAAGTTCAGGCCGCCCTCACGGGCACCCTCGGCGAGCGCCTTGACGCGCCCGTGATAAATGTAGCCGCCGCGATCGAACACGACGTCCTTGACGCCGGCCTTCGACGCACGCTCGGCGATGAGCTTGCCAACCGCCACGGCGGCCGCAACGTCGGCGCCGGTCTTGCCGCGCAGATCCTTCTCATTCGAAGAGGCCGCCACCAGAGTGTGGCCCTGCACATCGTCGATGATCTGCGCATAGATGTGCTTCGAGGAGCGGAACACCGACAGGCGCGGGCGTTCAGGAGCTGCCACTTTGCGGAGATTGCGTCGGACTTTCGCCGTACGCCGGGCCGCGGTCTTGAGATTCTTCGCCATCGAACTCTTCCTTAGCTCCTGCACCGGCGCATCTGAGTTGCTCAGATACGACCCGGTTGCTGGTCCCCAAGCCTGGGGCTGTCTTTACTTCAGTTCCAGACCCCAAGGTCAAGCCCAAGGGGTGCTCCATCGCGGGCGAATGCCCGTTCAGGATTACTTCTTCTTGCCTTCCTTGCGGAAGATAAACTCGCCAGCGTAGCGAACACCCTTGCCCTTATAGGGCTCCGGGGGACGCCATTCGCGGATTTCGGCGGCCACCTGGCCGACCTGCTGCTTGTTCGAACCGGTGATGAGGATCTCGGTCGGCTTGGGCGTCGTGATCGTGACGCCCTGCGGGATCTCGTAGGTGACGTCATGGCTGTAGCCGAGCGCCAGAACCAGATTCTTGCCCTGAACCGAAGCGCGATAACCGACACCTTCGATCTCGAGCTTGCGCTCGAAACCGCTTGTGACACCCGTCGCGAGATTCTGCACCATCGTGCGCGACAGGCCCCACATGGAGCGCGCACGCTGGGTCTTCTCCCGCGGATCGACCTTGATCTCGCCGGACTCGAGCTTGACCTCGATGTCTTCCGGGACCGTGAAGAACAGCTCGCCTTTCGGCCCCTTGAAACGGACAGTCTGGCCATCAACAGTGGCAGTAGCGCCCTGCGGAACCGGAATGGGTTTCTTACCAATGCGCGACATGGCGCTTTTCCTTATTCCTGTATGCCCGATCAGAAGACCGTGCAGAGAACCTCACCACCCACGTTCTGCTCACGAGCTTCGTGGTCGGCCATGACGCCCTTCGGCGTGGAGACGATCGCAATACCGAGCCCGTTCGACACGCGCGGAAGATTGGTCACCGAGGCATAAACCCGGCGGCCAGGCTTCGACACACGTGCGATCTCGCGGATCACCGGAGCGCCGTCGTAATATTTGAGTTCAATGCTGAACTCGGTGCGGCCTGCGCCGAACTCCGTGGTGGAGTAGTCACGAATGTAACCTTCGGACTTCAACACTTCGAGAACGCGGCGGCGCAGCGTGGAGCCCGGTGTCGTCACCAGGTTCTTGCGGCGCATCTGCGCGTTACGGATACGGGTCAGCATATCGCCGAGCGGATCAACCATGCTCATCTCGCTCTCCTCACCAGCTCGATTTCACGAGGCCGGGGATCAGGCCCTTGTTACCCAGCTCGCGGAGCGCGATACGGGACATCTTCAGCTTGCGGTACACGGCGCGCGGACGGCCGGACACTTCGCAGCGGCTTTTCAGACGGTTCTTCGCAGAATTGCGCGGCAGTTCCGCAAGCTTGAGGCGCGCCTCGAAACGCTCCTCGATGCTCTTCGTCTGATCGTCGGCAATCGCCTTCAGCGCAGCGCGCTTGTCGGCGAAGCGGTCAACCAGCTTCTGCCGGTTCTTGTTCTTCTCGATCGAGCTTTTCTTAGCCATTGTGCTCTCTCTCAGGCGCGGAACGGGAAGCCGAGCGCTCGCAGCAGCTCGCGGGCTTCGTCGTCCGTCTTGGCAGTTGTGGTGACGATCACATCCATACCCCAAACCTGCTCAACCTGGTCGTAGTTGATCTCGGGGAAAATGATGTGCTCCTTGATTCCGAGCGCGAAGTTGCCGCGTCCGTCGAAGCTCTTCGGGTTGAGACCGCGGAAGTCGCGGACACGCGGCAAAGCCACGTTCGTCAGCCGGTCGAGGAACTCCCACATGCGGGTCTTGCGCAGCGTCACTTTCGTGCCGACGGCCTGACCTTCACGCAGCTTGAACGTCGCGATCGACAGACGAGCCTTGGTGATGACCGGCTTCTGGCCGGCGATCAGACCGAGGTCGCGCGCCGCCGACTGAACCTTCTTGGAGTCCGCAACCGCTTCGCCGATGCCCATATTGAGCACGACCTTGTCGACACGCGGAACTTCGAGCTGATTCTTGTAGCCGAACTTTTCCGTCAGTTGCTTGCGGACGGCGTCGTCATAGACGCGCTTGAGGCGCGGTTCGTAGTTTACGGTATCAAGCATCGATGCGCTCCCCCGACTTCTTCGCGATGCGCACCTTGGTGCCGTCATCGAGCGTGTTGAAGCCGACGCGAGTGGCCTTGCCGGTCGACGGATCGGCCAGCGCGATATTGGACAGGTGGATGGTGCTTTCCTTGCGGATCAGGCCACCTTCCTGGCTCTGGGTCTGCTTCTGATGGCGGACGTGAACATTGACGCCGCGAACCACAGCACGTTCGTCCTTCGGATGAACGGCCAGGACCTCACCGGTCTTGCCCTTGTCTCGGCCCGTCAGAACAACGACGCGATCGCCCTTCTTGATTTTCGCAGCCATCACAGCACCTCCGGCGCGAGCGAGATGATCTTCATGTGGTTACGGGCGCGCAGCTCGCGCGGCACCGGTCCGAAGATACGAGTCCCGATCGGCTCGCCTTCCTTGTTGATGAGGACGGCAGCGTTGTTGTCGAAGCGGATCACGGATCCGTCGGCACGCTTGATGTCCTTGGCTGTGCGCACGATCACGGCCTTGAGCACTTCGCCCTTTTTAACGCGGCCGCGCGGAATCGCCTCTTTGACGGAGACGACGATAATGTCGCCCACACCGGCGTATTTACGCTTCGAGCCGCCAAGCACCTTGATGCACATGACTCGGCGTGCGCCGGAATTATCCGCCACGTCGAGATTTGACTGCATCTGGATCATTGGACCACTTCCTTCTTAACGACGGGCCAGTATCGCCTCAGCGACTTGGCCTGCCAGATTACTTGCTGCTTCCGGCTGCAGCCTCGGCATCGTCAACAACGCGCCAACGCTTCAGCTTGGAAATCGGCCTGCTTTCTTCAATCGCGACCTGCTGGCCGGCCTTGAAGGAATTGCTCTCGTCATGAGCGTGATAGTTCTTCGTGCGCCGCACCGTCTTCTTGAGAAGCGGGTGCGTGAAACGGCGCTCGACCTTCACGACGACGGTCTTGTCCTGGGTGTCGCTTACGACAACGCCACGGAGAATGCGTTTCGGCATCTATCAGTCCTCAGCCTTCTTCGCGCTCTTCTTCGAGGCGGACTTGGTTTCGGTCTTGGCCTTAGCCTTCGGGGCCTTTTCAACCTTCGGCTTGGAAGCCACTTCCAGGCCGTTCGTGCGCTCGTTCGCCACCGTCAGAAGACGTGCAATCGTGCGGCGGATCTGGCGGAACCGCGTTGTCTTCTCGAGCTGGCCCGTAGCCCGCTGAAAGCGCAGATTGAACTGCTCCTTCTTGAGCTTCAGGATCTCGTCGTTGATCTGGTCGGCGCTGAGCGCGCGTGCATCGCTGATCTTCGTCATTTCACTTACTCCGCGATGCGCGCAACAAAGCGCGTCCGGATCGGAAGCTTGGCGGCAGCAAGACGAAGCGCCTCACGGGCCACTTCCTCGCTCACACCGTCGAGTTCGAACATGATACGGCCCGGAGCGACCTTGGCCGCCCAGAACTCGATGCCGCCCTTGCCCTTACCCATACGAACTTCGGTCGGCTTCTTGGTGACCGGCACGTCGGGGAATATACGGATCCACACACGGCCCTGACGCTTCATCTCACGGGTCATGGCACGGCGTGCGGCCTCGATCTGACGCGCGGTAACGCGTTCAGGCTCAACCGCCTTCAGGCCGAAGGACCCAAAAGCCAGAGTCGTTCCGCCCTTCGAAGTGCCGGAAATCCGGCCTTTGAACTGCTTGCGAAACTTTGTGCGCTTCGGCTGAAGCATGGTCTGTCCTCACCTAATCCGTAACAGGTCCGATCACTGGGCTGCTTCGCGCTCGCGGCGCGTGCGGCCCTGGGACTGCTCCCCTTCGCTCAGGCGCTTGTCCTGAGCCATGGGGTCGTGTTCCATGATCTCGCCCTTGAAAATCCAAACCTTGACGCCGCACGTGCCCATCGCGGTATGCGCGGTGGAAACACCGTAATCGATGTCCGCACGCAGCGTGTGCAGCGGGACGCGACCTTCGCGGTACCATTCCGTACGTGCAATTTCGGCGCCGCCGAGACGGCCCGAGCAGGTGATGCGAATGCCTTCGGCGCCAAGTCGCATGGCCGACTGAACGGCACGCTTCATCGCACGACGGAACGCAACACGACGCTCAAGCTGCTGAGCAATCGAATCCGCAACGAGCTGGGCGTCGACTTCGGGCTTGCGCACTTCAACGATGTTGATGTGCACTTCCGAGCCGGTCATCGCACCGACCTTCTTGCGAAGCTTCTCGATGTCCGCGCCCTTCTTGCCGATAACGATGCCCGGACGCGCCGAGTGGATCGTAACGCGGCACTTCTTGTGCGGACGCTCGATGACGATCTTCGAAACAGCGGCCTGCTTCAGATCCTTCAGCAGCGCGGCGCGAATCTTGAAGTCCTCATGCAGCAACTTGCCGTATTCGCCCTTGCTCGAGAACCAGCGCGAATCCCATGTGCGGTTGATGCCGAGGCGCAGCCCGACCGGATTGACTTTCTGACCCATTAGGCGGTCTCCCGGACCTGGCGCACCACGATCGTGAGGTGCGAAAAAGGTTTCTCGATGCGGCCGACGCGGCCACGAGCACGCGGCGAGAAGCGCTTCATGACGAAGGCCTTGCCGACATGGGCCTCGGCGACGATCAAATCGTCGACGTCGAGGCTGTGATTGTTCTCGGCATTCGCAATGGCGCTTTCGAGCGTCTTCTTGACGTCCTTGGCGATGCGCTTCTGCGAGAACTGCAGATCCGCCAGGGCCGTCGAAACAGCCTTGCCGCGGATCAGCTGCGCAACAAGATTGAGCTTCTGCGGGCTGACGCGGATCAGGCGCGTCTTGGCCTGAGCTTCGTTCTCGGGCAGGCGGCGTTCAACAGCTTTCTTGCCCATCACTTACCGCCCTTCTTGGATTTCTTGTCCGCCGCGTGACCATGGAAGGTACGCGTGGGCGAGAACTCGCCGAGCTTGTGGCCGACCATCTCCTCGGAGACGAAGACCGGAATATGCTTCTGGCCGTTGTGGACGCCGAAGGTCAGCCCCACAAACTGCGGAAGGATGGTGGAGCGACGGCTCCAGGTCTTGATGACCTCGGAGCGGCCGGATCCGCGCGCGGCGTCTGCCTTCTTGAGCAGATAGCCGTCGACAAACGGACCTTTCCAGAGCGAGCGTGCCATCTCGGTTCCTTACTTCTTCTTCGCGTGCCGGCTGGACACGATGAATTTCGACGTCGACTTGTTGGAGCGGGTCTTCTTGCCCTTGGTCGGCTTGCCCCACGGTGTGACCGGATGACGGCCACCCGAGGTACGGCCTTCGCCGCCACCATGCGGATGATCGACCGGGTTCATCGCAACGCCGCGATTGTGCGGGCGGAAGCCGAGCCAGCGAGAACGGCCCGCTTTGCCGTAGTTCTGGTTCGAATGATCGGGGTTCGAGACCGAACCGACCGTCGCAAAGCACTGTCCATTGACCAAACGCTGCTCACCCGAGCCGAGACGAAGGGCAACATAGCCCTGGTCACGACCGACGATCTGTGCGTACGAGCCGGCGGAGCGGGCGATCTGGCCACCCTTTCCGATCTTCATCTCGATGTTGTGCACGATCGTGCCGACCGGAATGGCCGACAGCGGCATGGCATTGCCCGGCTTCACGTCGACCGACAGACCCGACACGACCGAGTCGCCAACCGCGAGACGCTGCGGCGCCAGGATGTAGGCCAGCTCGCCATCGGCATACTTGATCAGGGCGATGAACGCCGAACGGTTCGGATCGTATTCGATCCGCTCGACCGTCGCCGCCACGTCGAACTTGCGGCGCTTGAAGTCAACCAGACGATAAGCGCGCTTGTGACCACCACCGCGGAAACGGACGGTGATACGACCGAGATTGTTGCGGCCGCCCTTTTTCGACAGACCTTCGGTCAGGCTCTTCTCGGGCTTGCCCTTGTAGAGGTCAGCCTTGTCGACAAGAACGAGCTGACGAAGGCTCGGCGTGACGGGTTTGAAGTGTTTCAGTGCCATGATCTATCTCTTCGTCCCGCTCACAGACCCGTCGTCACATCGATGCGGTGGCCCTCGGCGAGGGTGACAACCGCCTTCTTGACGTCGCTCTGCTGGCCAAGCCGACCCTTGAAGCGCTTTACCTTGCCCTTGCGAACAGAAGTGTTAACGCCGGTCACCTTCACATCGAACAGCTTCTCGACCGCCTCTTTGATCTGCGGCTTCGTTGCTGTCTTCGCAACCTTGAAAACAACCTTGTTCTGCTCGGACGCGAGCGTCGCCTTTTCGGTAATGACCGGCGACAGGATCACGTCGTAGTGGCGCGGATCCTTGCTCATTTGAAGCGCTCCTCAAGCGCGTCGACGGCAGCCTTGGTCAGCACGAGCGTGCTGCGCCGCAGGATGTCGTAGACGTTGATGCCCTGAACCGGCAGCACATCCACAAAGGGAAGGTTGCGGGCGGCCAGGCCCAGATTGGTTTCGATCTCGGCGCCGTCGACGATCAGGACATTTTCGTAACCAAGCGTCTTGAGCTGGTCGCGGAATGCTTTCGTCTTCGATTCCGACAACTTGACGGCATCGAGGATGACGAGCTCGCCGGTCTTCGCCTTGGCCGAAAGCGCATGCTTCAGGCCGAGGGCGCGAACCTTCTTGGGCAGATCGTGCGCATGACTGCGAACGACGGGACCATGCGCACGACCACCACCACGGAACTGCGGAGCGGACGCGGCGTGGTGACGGGCGCGGCCCGTTCCCTTCTGCTTGTACATCTTCGACTTGGTGCGGTCGATGTCCGAACGCCCCTTCGTCTGATGCGTGCCGGCCTGACGCTTGGCAAGCTGCCAGCGCACAACGCGGGCGAGGATGTCCTCGCGCGGTTCAAGGCCGAAAATATCGTCGGACAGGGTCACCTTGCCGGCTTCCTTGCCTTCAAAGGTCTTGATGGCAATATCAACCATCACGCGCCCTCCCCGTTCTGGGCTTCCGGAGCCGGAGCGGCTTCGACGGCCTCAGCCGGCGCAGCCGCCTCGTCAGCAGCCTTTGGCGCCGCGTTCTTCTCATCCGCAATGCGGAACTTGCCGGGGGTCGGAATGCCATCCGGAAGCCTGCGCTTCACGGCATCCCGCAGCTCGATCCAGCCGCCTTTAACGCCGGGAACGGCGCCTTCGACCAGGATGAGACCACGATCGACATCCGTACGCACAACCTTGAGATTCTGCGTGGTGACGCGCTCGGCACCGAGATGACCGGCCATCTTCTTGTTCTTGAACACCTTGCCCGGATCCTGACGGCCGCCGGTCGAACCATGCGAACGGTGGGACACCGACACGCCGTGGGTCGCACGCAAACCGCCGAAGTTCCAGCGCTTCATCGCACCGGCAAAACCCTTACCCGTCGAGGTGCCCGTCGCGTCGACGAACTGACCCGCAACAAAGTGGTCGGCGGTGATTTCGGCGCCAACGGGGATGAGCCCGTCTTCCGGCACGCGAAACTCGACCAGCTTCGCCTTCGGCTCGACCTTGGCAATCGCGAACTGGCCGCGCTGTGCCTTGGCAACGTTCTTCGCCTTGCGGAGGCCCGTACCGAGCTGAACCGCGACGTATCCGTCCTTCTCGACCGTGCGGTGGGCGACCACCTGGCACTCGCCGAGCTGCAGAACGGTGACCGGAACATGCTCGCCCGCATCCGTGAAGATGCGCGTCATGCCGACCTTTTTTGCAATCACTCCGGACCGCATTGGCTGGTCCCTCTCAGAGCTTGATTTCGACGTCGACGCCGGCAGCGAGGTCGAGCTTCATCAGCGCGTCCACGGTCTGCGGTGTCGGGTCAACAATGTCGAGAAGACGCTTGTGCGTGCGCATTTCAAACTGCTCGCGGCTCTTCTTGTCGACGTGGGGGCTACGGTTGACCGTGAACTTCTCGATCCGCGTGGGCAGCGGGATAGGGCCGCGCACGCGCGCACCCGTCCGCTTCGCGGTCGAGACGATCTCTTTCGTCGAACTATCGAGAACTCGATGGTCGAACGCTTTGAGCCGGATCCTGATATTCTGACCGTTCATGATCAGCCTCGATTGGATGGAGGGCTCACGAAGAGCCGCTCCAGCCGGGTTACGTTGCTATTACTCGATGATTCCGGCGACGACGCCGGCACCGACCGTGCGGCCGCCTTCACGGATGGCGAAGCGCAGCTTCTCTTCCATCGCGATCGGAACGATC
>LNEV01000011.1 GCA_001464335.1 Rhizobiales bacterium Ga0077545
TGTAGGAAGCTTGAGAGGATTTGCCCCTAGTACGAGAGGACCGGGGTGAACGTACCTCTGGTGGACCTGTTGTGGCGCCAGCCGCATTGCAGGGTAGCTATGTACGGACGGGATAACCGCTGAAAGCATCTAAGCGGGAAACCCACCTCAAAACGAGGCTTCCCTTGAGAGTCGTGGAAGACGACCACGTTGATAGGCCGGGTGTGGAAGTGCGGTGACGCATGAAGCTTACCGGTACTAATTGCTCGATAGGCTTTATCACTCTCATTACCAATGTCCGTTGAGGATATCGGTCGGAGAATTCAGACAGCTTGCTTCAACTGTTCTTTGTCGGCCTGGTGGCTTGGCGAGGAGAAAAAACCCGTTCCCATCCCGAACACGGCCGTTAAGCTCCTCTGCGCCAATGGTACTTTGTCTTAAGGCACGGGAGAGTAGGTCACTGCCAGGCCTGCAAAGAACAGTTTGCTCTTCACAGTTTCGACCTCTCCTCTTGAGAGGTTCTGGCGTGCGTCACGCCCTTACAATCAAAACGAATTTGACGCGGGATGGAGCAGCCCGGTAGCTCGTCAGGCTCATAACCTGAAGGTCACAGGTTCAAATCCTGTTCCCGCAACCAAATCAAAGCCCGCCAACTTTCGAGTTGGCGGGCTTTTTTCGTTCCGGAGTGTCGTTACGCGGGCTCGGAGCATTCACACGGGGCGCGCGGTCTGCCTCTGGCCGTTCAGCGGAATGGCCGTCTTCGAAGATCCCGGCGCGTCGGCAAGAAAAGAGCGGTAGGCGGGATTGGCGGTCTCATCCCAGTATGGATAGCCAAGCTCGTCCAGGCTTTGTGTTAGCCGGATGCGCTCGTCTGCCGGGATCTGAATCCCTGCGAGAACGCGGCCGTAATCGGCGCCGTGGTTGCGGTAGTGGAACAGCGAGATGTTCCAGCTCTTCGACAGACTGTTCAGGAATTTGAGCAATGCGCCGGGCCGTTCCGGGAACTGGAAACGAAAGATCATCTCATCGTCGAGATCGGGCGCCCGCCCGCCCACCATGTAGCGGACATGGAGTTTGGCGAGTTCGTTGTCGCTCATGTCGACCACCCCGTAGCCGTGCTCCTCGAGCATGGCGATGATCTGCTGCTTTTCCGCATCGCCCTCGGACAGCTGCACGCCGACAAAGATGCAGGCCTCTTTCGGATCACTGTAGCGATAGTTGAACTCGGTGATCGCGCGCTTGCCGAGCAGGTGGATGAAAGCGCGATAGCTTCCCGGCTTTTCCGGAATGGTCACGGCCAGAAGGGCCTCGCGCTGCTCGCCGAGCTCGGCGCGTTCGGCGATGTGGCGCAGCCGGTCGAAATTCATGTTGGCGCCGCTGTTGACGGCGATCAGCGTGTGGCCGAGCGTTGTTTCGCGCGTGGCGGCGTAGACTTTGAGCCCGGCCAGACTGACGGCACCGGACGGCTCGGCAACGGCACGTGTGTCCTCGAAAATATCCTTGATGGCAGCGCAGATCTCATCGGTCGAGACGGTGATGACGTCGTCGAGCAATTCGCGGCACAGCCGGAACGTCTCCTCGCCTGCCTGCCGCACCGCGACACCGTCTGCGAACAGCCCGACCTGATCGAGCGTGATGCGCGTCCCGGCCTTGATGGCCGCGGCCATAGATGCGGCTTCTTCCGGCTCCACGCCGATCACCTTGATGTCGGGGCGCAGGAACTTGCTGTAGAGGGCGATGCCGGCGGCGAGCCCGCCTCCGCCGATCGGCACGAAAATAGCCTCGATCGGATCGGGGTGCTGGTGCAGGATCTCCATCCCGATCGTGCCTTGGCCGGCGATCACGTCGGGATCGTCGTAAGGGTGGATGAAGACGAGGTTCTTTTCGGCTTCTAGGAGCCGCGCGTGCTCATAGGCTTCGTCAAAACTCTCGCCGTGAAGCACAACGCGTCCGCCGAGATCGCGGACAGCCTGAATCTTGATGCCCGGGGTCGTCCGGGCCATCACGATGGTCGCCTTCATGCCAAGTTTGCGGGCGGCCAGGGCCACCCCCTGCGCGTGGTTGCCTGCGGATGCGCAGATCACGCCCCGTTCACGCGCCTCGCGCGACAGGCCGAACATCTTGTTGTACGCGCCGCGCAGCTTGAACGAGAAGACAGGCTGCAGGTCTTCCCGCTTGAGGCTGACCTTCGCGTTCAGCCGGGTGGACAAACGCGGCATCGGATCCAGCGGGCTCTCGATTGCGACATCGTAGACATGCGCGCCGAGGATCTTGCGGATGTAGTCGTACATGGCCCTGTCATCTTTCATGAATCGGGAGGATCGCATCGATCACGGAGGTATCCCGATCATCAAGCGAGACCCTGAGTCTCGCGTAAAGCTGGCCTCCCATACCCCATCGGGCCAGCGTTTGCAGCCCTTCGGGTCGAATCGGCGGTTCGGACCTTCGCGATAGCGACCGGCCTGTCAGCTGTCGTCCGTACGCCGCGGGGCGCTCTGGGCATTATGGATTGGCCGGCGGAGGCATGCGCGTTGCCGGAGGCGGCGGGATGAGGTCGCGATTGCTGAGATTCGTGTAGATGACGACCGCGCTCAGGACGACGAGCACGACGACGAAACCTCCGACAAACAGCTTGCTCACGTCAGAATTCTCCTTTGCGTCTGGATTAGGCAGACAGGCGCATCCAGAGCCGCTCGCGCGGTTTTAGCACCTTTGAAACCTCGTCGACATAGTCTGGAAATATGAATGACTTAGAGGGGATACGAGGCCTGAAACCTCGGGAGACCTTCCCGCGTTGAGACACATGAATTTCCATCGCATCGCACGTGCAGCCCTTGCCGCTGTTATTCTGTCCGGCATTTCGACGTTTTCTGCCCGTGCGGACGGCTTCTACACGCCAGCCGCTTCGGAAGTCGCGGGCAGGCCCGGCACCCTCATCCGTGCCCAGAAATTCACGCCCCCGCCCGGAGCTTCCGCAGCCTACCGGGTTCTTTATCGCTCCACCAATGGCGCCGGGAAGCCGATCGCGGTTTCCGGAATGGTTGTCGTTCCGGACAAGGCCGTCCCGCAGGGCGGCCGTAAGGTCGTCAGCTGGGCGCACGCCACCAGCGGCGTCGCGCGCCAGTGTGCGCGTTCGCTGCATCCCAGCCTGTTTACGACGATCTACGGCCTGCCGGATCTTCTGGCGCAGGGTATCGTCGTCGCGGCAACGGATTATCCGGGGCTCGGCGGGCCGGGTGTTCACCCCTATCTGATCGGCGTCGATCAGGGGAATTCCGTCATCGACATCGCCCGGGCGGCGCGTGCCCTGCCGGACGCGCAGGCCGGCAGCGAGTTTGCGGTCGCCGGTTATTCGCAGGGCGGGCAGGCGGCGCTTTACGCAGGGATTCTCGCCAAGGGCTATGCCCCGGAGCTCGATCTCGTGGCCATTGCGGCGGCAGCTCCGCCGACGGACCTCAAGGCGCTGATCCGCGCGACGCAGGACGATCCGGTCGGGCGCGTGTTCGCGACCTATGCCATCGCGTCCTGGTCGCGGCTCTACGATATCCCGCTCGACGGCGTCATTACGAAGAGCGTGCGTCTCGTGGTCGATAACATGGCCGGTGTCTGCAACATCGACAGCGCACAGTCGTTGCGGCTCCTGTTCACCGAGCAGGCCTTCGAACGCGAAGGCTTTCTGCAGCGTGACGTCACCGCGATGTCGCCTTGGAAGGAGCTTCTTGCGAAGAACTCTCCCGGCCCGACGCCCAAAGGCGTTCCGGTCTTCATCGCGCAGGGCATGTCCGACAGGATCGTGCGCCCTGCCGTGACGCAGAACTACGTTGAGAAGCTGTGCGCACGCGGCACGCACCTGACTTTGGTGCCCGTTCGTGGCGGACATGTTGAAACCGGGCCGGGCGCGGGCAAGCCCATGGCCGCCTGGCTCGCGGACCGTTTCGCCGGAAAGGCTGCGCCATCCGATTGCGGCGCCGCGCAGGTCCAGATCCGCAAGGGACGCTCGACAACGAGCGCACCTCCCGTCAAGGCCGTGCAGTCGACCATTCCGCTCGAGAAGCGCTTCTACGTCGTCGACGCGCAGAATGACGTGGACCAGGAAGGCTGAGCCTAAACGCCCGACGGCTCCCAGTTCTTCGGCGCCAGTTCGAAGCCTTCGAACCTAAATCCCGGCGCAACGGTGCATCCGACCAGCGTCCATGCGCCGAGACTTTCGGCGGATTGCCACACACCCATCGGCACGACGATCTGCGGGCGCTCCCCTGTCATGAGATTGGGGCCGAGCACGCGCGCATCGACTCCCTGTCCGTACCGTGACATGCGAAGCCGCAAGGCGTCCCCGGCATAATAATGCCAAGTCTCGACGGCATCGACCTTGTGCCAGTGCGAACGCTCGCCGCGCCGCAGCAGAAAATAGATGCAGGTGGAGGCCGGGCGCCCGGCCATTGTGCGCCCATCCCGGAAGGTCTCGACGTAATGACCACCTTCGGGATGCGGCTTCATGCCGAGAAGCCGGATGACATCGCTGGCTGTCTTCATGGTTCAGCCGAGAGGCCCGGCCCTGAGGCGTTCGAGCGGGAAAGCGGTAACATCCTGAAGCAGCGCGATGAAGCGTTCAGTACCAAACGCTGAGGCGCTCTTTCCCTTTTCGGCGCTTGCCCGCGAGGCATCGCCGATCGCGCCATCGGGGTTGAGGTCCTGCGCCAGCCAGCCGAACGCGGCCGGGCGGGTGGCGCGAAGCAGATCGAAGTCATGTTCCATGCGCACGGTTTCGGCGGGGAAATCGGCGATCTTGTCCTGACGGACAAGATCGGGACGGAACGCCAGCATGAGGCTCGTTTCGACATCGCCGCCATGAATGCCGTGTGCGACCTCGTCTGCGGAAAACAGGCCGTCCGGATAGCCGAAGCGGGCAAAGCTGGCCGTCACGGCCAGCATGTGATGACGCAGGCGAAGTTCGCGCGCGACAACATCAAGAAGCGCATTGTTGCCGCCGTGCGAGGAGACGAAGACCAGTTTCCGTATGCCGGTGCGCGCGATGTCGGCGCCGAGATCCGTCCATGTCCGCAGCGCCGCTTCGGGTGACAGCGAGAGGCTGCCCGGAAAGTCGCGATGTTCGGGCGACAGACCGATGGTCTGCACCGGCAGGAACGTCGCAGGCAGGTCGCCGGGCAGTGCCGCCAGAATAAGATCGAGATAGCCGCGCATGATGTCGGTGTCGGTCGACAGCGGCAGATGCGGGCCATGCTGCTCGGTGGCGGCGATCGGCAGGACGGCAATCCAGTCGGTCACATTTGCGGCCCGGAAATCGGGCCAGGTCATGTCGGCCCAGTGCTTCCTGGGAAGTGTCATGCCGCGTCTCCCGACGAAGAATGGCGCAGGATGATCTCGACGCCACGTGCGGTCATGTCGAGCGGCATGTACGCGCATTTCGCGTGGCGCACAGCCGCCGGTTCCCCGGCGATCACCTGTTCGGGCAGCAAGGGCACATGCAGAAAGGTAGCGCTGTAGGACATTCCGGTTTCTTCCGCCGCGTGCAGGGCAAGATAGAGCATCTGATTGCACAGATGCGTGCCGCAGTCCTGCGAAATCTCGGCGGGTATGCCAGCCGCGTTGAGAGCGGCCACCGCGCCTTCCGGGTCGGGCCAGGTCGCGGCATGGCGTTCCGGCCCGTTGTCGAGGACCGGAAGATTGCTCGCGTTGTTCCCCGCGGCGTCGGGAACGGAAAAATTCCGGACATTGGTCGCAAAAGCCTCGAGCGAGAGCCGGTTGCGCCCCGCCGCCTGCCCCGTGAGCAGAAGGCGCGAGGGGCGGACACGTTCGACGGCCTCGGCAAGCAGGTCTCCCACCGTCTCGGTGTCGACCGGCAGGACCAGCGTCTCGATCCCGGCACGCGCGGCCGCGCGCAGCCTGTCCGTCTGCGCGGACAAGGCCGTCACCAGAGCTTGCGAGGCATTGCTGCCGCCGTCGAAGGGGCCGAAGCCTGTGATGAGAACCGTCATTGCGGCCAGAAGCTATGCAGTCGCGGGGCCCGGCACAAGAACGGGCATCGCTCATGCTTTACGCCGTGCCGCTTCGGGACGCATCGTTAACGGCGGCAATCCAAAGCAAAGCCGAGGTCCTCGACACTCTGGTGCCGGCCTTCGCCTGCATCGCAACATCTGGTGCGGACAGAACCGGAACATCCGCAAATCAGCGATTCGTGCGCCGAATGTTCCCGCTCTTGCCCATTGGTTAACGTGCGTGCGTACTATTCGACGATGTCGACCACCGGCGGCGTGCGCTCGCGCAGCAGAAGATAAAGCCCCGCAAGGATGACGATGCCGGCACCCACGAGCGTCCATGCGTCCGGAACATCGGCGAAGATGAGCCAGCCGGCGAGGATCATGAACAGAAGCTCGACATAGACGAAGGGCGCAAGAACCGGCGCGGGTGCGCGTGCGTGCGCGAGGATTAGCAGGAAATGCCCGAGGCCGCCAAGCGCGCCGGTCGCGATGTGAAGCCCCCAGATAAACGCGCTTTCGGGCCAGTCCCAGACGAACGGCATGATCGGCGTCAGTACGGCCACGCCGAACAGGCTGGTGATGGAGATCGAGGTGCGCGCGCTGTCATAGGCCGACACGAAGCGTGTCGCGATGCTGTATATCGACATGCAGACCGCGTTCGCGAGCGCCAGCAGGAACGCCCAGTGGAAACTGTCGAGCCCCGGCCGCGTGACGAAAAGAACGCCCGAAAAGCCGATGAGAATGACGACGAGGTTTCGCCGGCTGGTCCATTCGCCCAGAATCGGCCCTGCGAGGACCGCGACGAGCAGCGGCGTTGTGAAGGCGATGGCGACGGCCTGGTCGAGCTGGATGTAGGAAACCGCGGTGAAATTGAACACGGTGGTTCCGGCCAGCATGACCGAGCGAAGGAATTGCAGGCCCGGCTTTTTCGTCCGCCAGATGCCCGGAGCCGTCCACGGATTGAGGATGAGCCCCGCGAAAAGCGCGTGGAAGAGATAACGCAGCCACGCGATCTGCAGCGGGTTCTCATAGGCCGACAGATATTTCGCCGTGGTGTCGAGCACGGTGAACAGCGCCATGGCCCCGATGATGAGGGCAATGGCGGCAAAGCGCATGCGGCGGGCGGAGGCGGGGTCCTGGGAAAGGCGGTCGAGCGGCAGGGCCACTTTGGGAAATCCTGATCGGGAATGCGGCTAGGAATGGACCCGAAGAGCGTCGGTGTCGACACGACTTTCGCCGTTTTCCTGACGCAGCAGCCCGGAAACCGCCCGGGCATGTCCGGCATAATCCGTCGAGGTGCGGAAGGCGTCGTCGCGCACCTTTTCCGGGATCGAGAACTCCCCGGCAATGCGGCCGGGCCGGGGCGTCATGACCACGATGCGGGACGACAGATAAACCGCCTCGAAGACGGAATGGGTCACGAAAACGACTGTGAATCCAAGCCTTTGCTTCAGTGCAAGCAATTCGTCGTTGAGGCGGAAGCGCGTGATTTCGTCGAGCGCAGCAAAGGGCTCGTCCATCAGGAGAAGGCGCGGCCGGGTGACAAGCGCCCGCGCGATGGAGACGCGCATTTTCATGCCGCCGGACAGCTCGTCCGGGCGCGCGCGGGCAAAATCCGCCAGCCCGACAAGCTCCATCGCTTCGGAAATGGCAGCCTCCGCTTGTCGGCGCGACTGGCCGGCCAAGCGCAGCGGCAGCCAGATATTGTCGAACACACTGGCCCAGGGCATGAGCGTCGGTTCCTGGAACACATAGCCAAGATCCGGCCGGCCCCCGGGCCAGGAGACCGACCCCGCGCTCGGCGCGTCGAGCGCGGCGATGAGGCGGAGCACCGTCGATTTCCCGCAGCCGGACGGGCCGATCAGGGTCACGAATTCGCCTTCCTCCACGGCGAGCTCCAATCCCGACAGGGCTTCGACCCCGTTGGAATAGGTCTTCGAGACATGGGCGAGATCGACAAGCGGCATCGGGCGGGGTCTTAGCACAAGTTTCAGAAATGGAGGCGGTTGACCCGCGCGCTGGGCCCGCTAGATTTGGCCTGCGGCGGACGGGAGAACAGAAATGACAAGAATGTCTGCCGCCTGTGCCGGAACGCTGCTGGTGCTTTGCACCCTCGCGCTTCCAGCCTCCGCCGATACAATCCGCGAGCATGTGTCCGCTGCCGAAGGCGATGCGGTCTGGGGCGGGCGCGAATATATCGTATTGACGCGCGATCCGGATCGCCCGGTCACGGTGGTGGAAGGCGCGGCGCGCTGGAGCGGCTACCGCCAGACACAGATCGATGTGCGCCGTCCGCCCGTCGAGAGCCACCCGATGCGGCGAATCCTCGATCTTTTCGAGTAGTTTTCGGCTTTTCCGGCAATCAGGCCAAAGCGCGTGCGGTGCCGTCCTTGCCGGACTTGTCGGCGAGCACGGCGGCCAGGGACACCACTTCAATGCCCGCGTCCTCGACCGCGCGGCGCACGGCCCGGCTGACCATGACGGCTGTGGGCTCGTCGCCGTGCACGCACAGCGTGTCGAACTCGATCTGGATGACTTTGCCGGACACCGACACGACTTCTCCCGCCTCGACCATACGCCGGACGCGGGAGGCTACATCCTCGGGGTTCGTGATGACGGAAAGGGGGGAGGTGCGCTCGACCAGCTGGCCGTCCTCCTTGTAGGGACGATCCGGGAATGCCTCGGCGGCGAACACCAATCCCGTGCGGTCGGCGGCATCGCGCATGAGCGAGCCGGCGAACCCGACATAGATCAGGGTCGGGTCGACGGCGCGTATGGCACGGGCAATCGCGAGCGCGTAATCCTCTTCCACGGATGCAACGTTGTAGAGCGCGCCGTGGGGTTTGACATGCGTCAGCCGCGCGCCGGAGCCGGCGGCTGCTTCCTGCAGGCCGCCGATCTGATAGGCGACCAGCGATTCAAGCTCGTCCCGGCTCATGCGGATGATGGTGCGGCCGAAATTGCCGAGATCGTCGAAACTGGGATGCGCGCCTATGGCGACGTTTTTCTGGGCCGCGAGGCGGGCCACATCGCGCATCGTCTCGGCGTCGCCGGCGTGAAAGCCGCAGGCTATGTTGGCGCTGGAGACGATATCGAGGATGGCGGCGTCGGTGGCATAACCCTCGCCCAGATCCGCGTTGATATCGATCCTGCGTACCATCCGAGCGCCTTTTACGAAGCGTTTCTGTCATACTATTGAACGAACTATAGTGGGCCGCAAGCGCCCGAACAGAGCAAATGATAGCTTCGAGCAAAATAAATTCCCTCGCCCGCATGGAACCGCTGGGCGACACCGCATTGGTGCTCGACTTCGGCGACCGGGTGGACCGCGCAATCAGCGCGCGTGTCATGGCGGCGCGCGACGCGGTTGCAGCGGCAGGTCTGGAAGGGATTGTCGACCTCGTACCGACATTCTGTTCGCTCGCGGTGCATTTCGCTCCGGAGCAGATCGGCTCGGCCGATCTTGCGGCGCGGATCGGGATGCTCGAGCTTGCCGAGGCTGCTGCCGGCAGGCCGGGACAGGCCGTGCGTATTCCGGTTCTCTATGACGGTCCCGATCTCGGCGCGGTGGCGCAGGCGGCAGGGCTGTCTCCGGATGAGGTGGCCAAGCTTCATGCCGCGACGCCCTATCACGTCTACATGCTCGGCTTTCTGCCGGGCTTCGCCTATCTCGGCGATCTGCCGGAAAGCCTGCGCCTGCCGCGCCTGAAGGAGCCGCGCACGCGCGTTCCGCCGGGCTCGGTCGCGCTGGCCGAGCAGATGACCGCGGTCTATCCGGTTCAGTCGCCGGGCGGCTGGCACCTCATCGGCCGCACGCCTCTGATTCTGTTCGACCATCGCAAGGACAGTCCAAGCCTGCTTCAGCCGGGTGACGAGGTGCGGTTCGAGGCCATCGGCGAAGCGGAGTTCGAGCGTCTGTCGAGCGACGGAGAGCTCTCGTGAGCCCGGTTCTCGAAGTGCTCGACGGCGGGCTGCAGACGACCATACAGGACGCAGGCCGGCCCGGCCTTCTGGCCCTCGGCGTGCCGCGCGCGGGCGCCCTCGATGACCTCAGCTTTCGTCTTGCGAACCGGCTGGCAGGCAATCCGCGCGGCACGGCGGTTCTTGAACTGCGCTCGCCCGCGCCGGTGCTGCGCGTGCAGGCGGCGAGCGCGCGGATTGTCCTGACGGGAAGCGGGCAGGGGCTTGCGATCGAGCGGGATGGGACTGTCCAGAACTGGGCCTCGTGGCGGTCCATCGGGGTGCGGCAGGGAGATGTGATCCGCATCGTGCCGTTTGCCGACACGGCCGTTGCCTATCTTGCCGTTACAGGCGGCTTCGACGTGCCGGTCCTGTTCGGGTCGCAGGCGACGTTCCTGCGCGGCGGGTTCGGAGGCTTCGAGGGGCGGTCGCTCACGACCGGCGATGCGCTGCCGCTGAACCGGGATGCCAAGCCGGACGATCCGGATCTGACCTTGCTTCATGTTCCGACCTTCACGGCCTCGCCCGTTCTGCGCGCTCTGCCCGGCCCGCAGGCCGCGCATTTTGCGGACGATGTCGTTGCGGCCTTCTTCCGGCAGGAATTCACCGTCTCGCGCGACATCGATCGTATGGGCATGCGCCTCGAAGGCACGCCGCTGCGGCACAAGGCCGGGGCGGACATCATCTCGGACGCGACCGTGCCCGGAGCCATACAGGTGCCGGGATCGAGCCAGCCCATACTTCTCCTCAAGGATTGCCAGACGACGGGCGGTTATCCAAAAATCGCGGTCGTCATCTCGGCGGATCTGTCGGCGGCCGGGCGCGTTTTGCCGGGGGGAAAGCTGCATTTTCGAAAAGTGACGATGACGGAGGCCGAGGAAGCGTTGGCGGATGCCGGGCATATGTACCGCTCCTATGCCGCGAGCGCGGTTGCCGTCCGCGAGAGCTGGGGAGCCTGAATTCATGGCAAATCCTCCAACCTTCGGAGTCATTCTGGCGGGCGGGCGGGCGAGCCGCATGGGCGGCGGCGACAAGCCGCTCAAGCGGCTCGGCGGCACGACGATCCTCGACCGCGTCATCGCGGTTCTGCGTCCGCAATGCGTCGGCCTCATCGTCAACGCGAACGGCGATCCGTCGCGCTTTGCGGAGACGGGACTTGCCGTGGTGGCCGACAGCGTACCGGATTTTGCCGGGCCGCTGGCGGGCGTCCTCGCCGGGCTCGATTGGGTTGCCGAGCACGAGCCGGGAATCGAATGGGTGGTTTCGGTCGCGGGCGATTCGCCGTTTCTGCCGTCCGATCTCGTGATGCGTCTGCACGCCGCCCGTCTTGAGGCTGCAATGCCGCTGGCGCAGGCGCAATCGGACGGGCAGCCGCATCCGGTCAATGCGTTGTGGCGGGTCGATCTGCGGGACGATCTGCGTCGGGCTTTGGTCGATGAGAAGGTTCACAAAGTACAGGCATGGACAGCACGCCACGGCGTGGCGCGCGCCTCATGGCCGGTCGAGCCGGTCGATCCGTTCTTCAATGCCAATACGCCGGAGGATCTGACGCGCGCGGCGGAACTGATCGCCGCCGGCAAGCGGGTTTAACCCTTCGCCCCGGTGATCGGCACCGCTTCCCGAACAACGGCGTCGGCGACGGCAGCCACGTCGTTGAGATCGATCAGGGGAAGCGGCAGACCGTCGGGCCTGGTGTCGGCCGCGACGGCGCGTATGGCCGGGTCGTCCGGGTGCAGAAAGGGCTTTGCGTTTTCCGCGCGCCAGACCTCGATCTTCGGATGAGGGTCGCGCTTGAAACCCTCGACGATCACCAGATCGACGGGCGCGAGTTTGCCGAGAAGCTCCGCCAGCGTCGGCTCCGGCGCACCGCGCAATTCGTGCATCAGCGCAAAGCGCGCATCGCTCGCGACCAGAACTTCGGTTGCGCCCGCTTCGCGGTGGACCCAGCTGTCCTTGCCCGGCTTGTCGACGTCGAAGGCGTGGTGCGCGTGCTTGATGGTCGAGACCGTCAGGCCGCGGGCGATGAGTTCCGGCACCAGCCGGGCGATGAGCGTCGTCTTGCCCGCCCCGCTCCATCCGGCAAGTCCGATAAAACGCATCCCCTGTTCTCCCGTGTGGGCGGAACCTGCGTGCGGAGCGGGGGCGGGTCAAGTCGGCATCTGGCGATCGCGCCGGGACTTGCCCGTTCGAGGCGGGCGTGACACTTCCTCCGCATGGCCGAAACCGTGCTGGATCTCATTGGACTGAAATGCCCGCTTCCGGTGCTGCGCACGGGCAAGGCGCTGAAGGCGCTGCCGCCCGGCGATGTTCTGGTGGTCAGCGCGTCCGATCCTCTCGCCGCGATCGACATTCCCAACCTCGTCCGCGAAACCGGCGACCGCCTGCTTGGGCAGGAACTGGCAGGCGAGGTGCTGACATTCACCATCGTCCGGGCCTGACATGCCTGGCGCGGAAAGGTTTTTCCCCTGCGTCAAAACGCGCAGGTGCGACGCAGCCCGATGCATCCCAATCTTTCGGTGTCGTCTAACCATCGAAAGGAGGTGATCTAGTGTCTCATTGTCTCTCTCTGCGGGTGCTGGTCACCGCGAGCTGGATCTCCGCCAAAGAGGTCCGGACCGCGTGATTTTCCGCACGCGTGGCCAGGACCTGTCCTGAGCCGCACCGCGGTATGACAATGGAAGGGCCGTCCGCGAGGGCGGCTCTTCTTGTTTCAGAGCTGTGTTTCCATGCCCATCACGATCTATGTCGATGCCGATGCGTGCCCGGTGAAGGACGAAGTCTACCGCGTCGCCGACCGCTATGGGCTGAAGGTGTTCGTCGTCGCCAATTCCTTCATAAACGTGCCGAAGAACCCCTTGATCGAGCGTGTCATTGTGCCGTCCGGCATGAACGTCGCCGACGACTGGATCGCCGACCGCGCCGCACCCGGAACGATCGTCATCACCAACGACGTGCCGCTGGCCGACCGGGCGGTGAAGGCGGGAGCGGAAGTGCTTGGCGCGAACGGGCGGGCTTTCACCGCCGCGAGCGTCGGCATGGCGCTCGCAACGCGCAATCTGATGGAAGATCTACGTTCCGCCGGACAGACCACGCGCGGTCCGGCACCCTTTTCCCCCAAGGACCGCTCGCAATTTCTCCAGGCGCTTGATCAGGCGGTGGTCGTCCTGAAGCGCAAAGGATACGTGTAGCCCCATGAAGGGTGGCATTCAGATGCAGAATGGTCTCGCTATCGAACCCGCGTCCGACGCGGACATTCCGGCGCTGGCCGACCTCTGGCACAGGTGCAACTTGACCGTCCCCTACAACGATCCCGTCGAGGACATCGCGTTCGCCCGCGCACAACCGAACTCGGAGGTGCTTGTCGGTCGCATCGGCGCAGAAATCGTCGCCTCGGTCATGGTGGGGCACGATGGCCATCGCGGCTGGCTCTATTACGTCGCGGTCGATCCCGATCACCAGAAAAGCGGATTTGGCGCGGAGATTGTCCGGAGCGGCGAAGACTGGCTGCGGGCACGTAAAGTCCGCAAGTCCATGCTGATGATCCGAGACACCAACACCGCCGTCCGCGCGTTCTATGAGCGGATCGGCTACGAAGTCGCGCCGCGCACCGTGATGCAGCGCTTGCTCTAAGCCGCGTTCAGTACAGCCGGCCGGGCTGGCCGACCTGCCAGCCGAGGCTTGTGGGAGGGGGAATGGACGCAGCCTGTGGATAGGGCTGATAGGAAGGGGTGAGCTCCGGCACCGGAGCCTCAGGGACAGGCGGCGCGGGCACCGCGACGGCGACCTTCCGGCGCTGGCTTCGGGGCGGGACAACAGGCCGTGGCGGCGCGGAATGTGCCTCGTCTGCCGGCGGCGGAACCGCAACATCGTTTGCGGCGATCATCGTGGTTTCCTGAACCGCGATCATGTCGCCGATGTCCTTCGGGCCACGGCGCGCAATGCGGACGAGGTGGCCCGTGTCCTCGCCCTTCTTCACCTTCTCGTAGAAGGCGTTGCCGCCCTCGATCGAGACATAGCGCATATTGTTGTAGCCGGGCTCGTAACCCGATGTGTGAAAGAACTCGGCCTTCCGGACCTTGGGGTGGCGGCGGCCCTTCAGAACCTGATCGGCGACGTGGAGCGCGCGTTCGCGGCTCTTGGGCTCTGTCATCGAGCGGGAAAGGACACCCGGCGCGAACTGGTTCTTCGCGCCCACGACCGCGCAGACATTGGGGCCATACTTCTTCGCCTCGACACGGTTCATGACGACCGTACCGACCGCAAGCATGCCGTCATTGGAGGAGCGGTTCGACTCGAAATACATCGCGCGTGCGAGGCACTCGCGCGAACTCATACCGAGGCCGGCGAAACCGCCTTTTTTCGATTTGGATCCTGTCTGGCAACCCGCGAGCGCAAGGCTCAGCGCGGCAAGAACAAGCAGATTCACGCCGGAACGGCGCAGTGTCGGATACGCAGACACGTGGCGATACTCACACACAAAGCCAAAAAACACAGGCTTTGCGTTCATAAACCCGCAAGGTTTACGAAATCTTTCCGGACAGGCTATTTGCCCGCGGCTGCCCGCAGCGCCGCATTGATGCGTTCCTGCCAGCCGGGGCCGTCTGCCTGGAAGTGCTCCAGCACATCCTTGTCGATGCGCATCGACACCATTTCCTTCGCGCCGGGGGCTGAAAGAACGGTCTTGGGACCTTCGATCTTGGGCTCGGTGGCCTTCTTGAACATCGCTTCGGCGGCGCTGCGTGCGCTTGGTCTGAATCTGTCCATATTCCTGCTTCCTCAGCCGAACGCGCCGACTTCGTGGGTGATGGCGGTGCCGATCTCGCGGACCTGTGCGAACAGACGGCCGATCGGGTTGAAAATCTCCTCGTGCTCCTTGGCATAGGAGACGGCGGTGCGCGGCCCAGGCGTTTCGCCGAAATCGCGCCCCTTGGTCGGGTCTGCCTCGTTCGGAAACACTTCACTCATGAGCGCCAGTGCGGCCGGAACGTCAAGCTGGAGGAGGCGCATTTCAAGACCCTGTCGCGTCACGCCATGGCGCGGCGAGAAATCTGGGATCTGCGTTGCCATGATCCAGATGCGCTGGATGAGCGCGATCCGGATCGAATGCAGCAGCATTTCGCGCGTCTGCATCTGCGGGGCTTTCGGCCAGGCGGAGCGCAGCAGCACATAATCGGTCTGGATGCGGTGGAACATGCTCTGGATCGGCCCCCACAGGCCAAGCTGTTCCAGCGAATGCGCGACGCTGACGAGCTGGCGCGCGCGCGCCGGTTCGACATGGGCGGCACGGTCGAGCCAAGAGCCGGGATCGAGAAGAGATGTACAGGCACGCAGCACATCGATGTCGGAATGTTTCAGGCCGTGCTCGGCAAAGTCCAGCGCGCGGCGGAAGCGGTGGCTTTTCTCACGCAGTTCCGAGAAGAGTTCGGGCTGTCGAGCGGCAGCGGCGCCGATGCCCTGCAATGTATTGGCACACCAGCCGAGCTGCTGGAGAATGGCATTGTTGAGGATCGCGCGCAGCTCGCGCGGATGTTTGATGACTTTCGGCCCACCGCCGCCATCGCTCTGGCGTATGGCCGGACGCGATCCCGTCGGGTCAAGAAGCGCCGGTCCGAAGGCCCCGAGAAGAGACGCATAGCCCGGGTCCTCGACGAGTTCGTGCATGGTCGCGCCGATGGTCGAGAAGAAATCGGCAGCGAAATCGGCCTCGATATAGATCGGATCGGTTTCGACTTGCGGTTCGGCGAAGGCATGCTCGGCGATGCGCGCGACCGAGGCTCCGGCAAGCTCGGGCGTGCCGAACAGCAGATAGCCGTCGCCGCCCTGGAAAGAGGTTTCGTCGCGCTGGAAAATACCGGCTTCCGCAAACATCTGCCGCATGGCGGACGGAGAGAGATATTTCAGGCGGTCGCGCAGGGAATTCGGATGCGCACCACGGCCGATGCTCTCGCCGTGGGTGTCGAACAATATGAGTTCGACATGCTCTTCGAGATCGTATTTCTGCATCAGATCGGACAGCTTCACGCGAAGCCGTTCGATCAGGAACGTGGCGTCGAGCTGGCCGACATAACGCCCCGAATCCGAATATCCGAATTCGATCGCGAGCCTGCCAGTCTGTTTGAGATAGGCGCGGTAGTGCGGCGAACGTAGCGCCTCTTCGATGGCGCGCGAACCCTGTTCGAGCGCGTCCGCCGTTTCGAACAGCGGCGATATCTCGATGTGTTTTTCCACGCCGAAAAGCCGGGCAAGCCAGAGTATGGACAAAAGCGTGTAGCCGCTTTCGGTCTCGGCAACGAGGAAGCGCACCGGGGCTTCTCCGTCGATATGCTTGGCGATCTGCGCCACCGTCATCATCAGGCGGGTGGCGGAGGCCTGTTCGGCGAGGATCGAGCCGAAATCGACCGGAACCGGCGACACCTTGTCGAGCGCGCTGTTGATGGCGCCAAGAAGCACGCGGCGGCGGAACGGGTCGGCGGGCGGGTCCTGCAAGCCGAGCCGGAGGCGCACCGCGTTGTGCACCTGCGCGGCATTGAGCCGTACATGCGAATGCGCAAAAGACATCCCGTGCGAGGCAAGGCCGGCGCGGGCGACCGACAACGCTATTTTGTCTTCGGGCGCCGCCTTGGCGATGGCGTTCGCGAACAGCTCCATCAGCGCGTCGGTGTTCACGAGCGCATCCTCGCGGTGCTCGACCAACTCGTTGGCGAAGGCGGCAACGAGATCGGGATCGCCCTTTGCCGGGGCGGCCGCGATCTGCCGGTCGACGCAGCCGATCGCGCGGGCAACGCGCTCAGTCAGTTTCTGCGCCGCCGCGATGCCGGACACCTGTCGTTCCAAGCGCTCGAGCTGCAGCCGTTTCATGCGCAGGCGCAGGCGCAGCGTGTCCCACCAGTTGATGTCGACGCGTCCGTCGGTGTCGTAGCCGACCCAACTCGCCAGAACGATGGCCTTGGGCACGAGGCCGGTCCAGTCGTCCGGCCACACTTTGGCGGCGCCCGCAAGAAGCGCCGTGTTCAGCCGGTCGATGGCGTCGCGTCCGTGCCCGATCGCGGCAATGGCCTGCGTGAATTCATCTTCCAGCGTTGGTGTCGACGATCGGTGCGAGGCAAAGGCCATCTGCTCCGAGGTGCCGGAGGCAAGTCCCGCGAGATTGGCCAGCACGTCGGCAGGCGCCGAAAAGGTCGGATGCGCGGTGAAGACCGCCGCATAGCGTGTGCGCTCATAGGCGGCGCGGGCGGTGGCGAAGGTGCCGGTGGCGATCCGCTCGGCGATCAGGCGGTAGCTTTCCGCCGAGGCGGCCGGGTCGGTACCACCCACATAGGCGGCGATCCGTGCCGCGCGGTCGCGGAAGGCCTCGTCGCGCAGCTCGGAGATGACCTGGTTGAGATCGGCTTCGGACAGGCCGCCACGCTCGATCTTGCGCAGAATGGTGCGCGCGGTGGACAGGATCGGGTTTCCGAACGGATCGTCTTCCGCCTGCGTCCGTGCCTGTTCGACGATAGCCATGAGATCGGCCAGCGGCCCGGAATTGGCCGCACCGCCCCTTGTTTCGTCCCGCATGCTCAATCCCCGCAATCCCGGCCGGCAGCCGGTCGTCCCCTGTCGTGGCGCGCCGAACCGCACCGGCGCGTTTAAGCGCATTTGAGACCGCAGTGCCACCCAAGTCAAAGCCTTGGCGCCGCCGTCGGGGCAAAAGGGCTGGGGAACACGAGCGGTTTCACTTGCCTCACCGGGCAGGGAAAGCTCTTTTCCCATCCATGAACGATCTGTCACTTCTCTGGGGCCTGCCCTTCGTCGGCATGCTTCTGTCGATTGCCCTCTTTCCCCTGCTGGCTCCGGGTTTCTGGCACCATCATTACGGGAAGGTGGCGGTGTTCTGGGCTCTGGCCTTCCTGCTGCCCTTTGCAGCCGTGCATGGCGCATCGGCGGCGGCGCATGATCTCGTTCACACGGCACTTCTCGAGTATCTGCCCTTCATCATCCTGCTGTTCGCGCTGTTCACCATTTCCGGCGGGCTGCTCGTCACGGGCAATCTGCACGGCAGCCCGCGCACCAACACCGCGCTTCTGGCCAGCGGAACGGTTCTGGCAAGCGTGATCGGCACAACGGGCGCCAGCATGCTGCTGATCCGGCCGCTTCTGCGGGCCAACGACGATCGCGTCCACAATGTGCATACGGTCGTGTTCTTTATCTTCCTTGTCTCGAATATCGGCGGCTCGCTCACTCCGCTCGGCGATCCGCCGCTGTTTCTCGGCTTCCTGCAGGGGGTCGATTTCTTCTGGACGACGGTGCACCTGGCGCCCGAAACGGGCTTTCTCGTCCTTCTGCTGCTCGGTCTGTTCTTCGCGCTCGATAGCTGGTTCTACGCCCGGGAGGGGCACCCGGTGCCCGATCCGACCCCGGATGACACGAGATTTGGCCTCAAGGGCTTGCAGAACGTGCCGCTTCTGTTCGGTGTGATCGGCGCGATCCTGATGAGCGGGCTGTGGAAGCCGGGCATCACATTCGATGTGTATGGCACACCGGTTCAGCTTCAGAATCTGTTGCGCGATGTCATCATCCTGGTGCTGGCGGGTGTTTCCATCCTCGTGACGCCGAAGGAGATCCGCGAACGCAACCAGTTCGACTGGGAGCCGATCCGGGAGGTCGCCAAGCTTTTCATCGGCATCTTCACGACCATCATTCCCGTGATCCTGATCCTGCGTGCGGGCACCGCTGGCGCGGCGGCTCCGCTGATCGCGCTCGTCACCGACGCGGCAGGACAGCCGATCGACACCGCCTATTTCTGGATGACGGGCATCCTGTCGGGCGTGCTCGACAATGCGCCGACCTATCTCGTCTTCTTCAATCTGGCGGGCGGCAACGCGCAGGACCTGATGACGACCTACGCCTCGACGCTGGCGGCCATCTCGTCGGGGGCCGTGTTCATGGGCGCGCTGACCTATATCGGCAATGCGCCCAATTTCATGGTGCTGGCGATCGCGAAAAGTCAGGGCGTGAAGATGCCGAGCTTCTTCGGCTATGTGCTGTGGTCGGTCGCCATCCTGATTCCGAGCTTTGTGCTCCTGACCTTCCTATTCTTTGCAGATTGAAAAAAAGGCCCTCTCCCACGGGAGAGGGCCTTCAAAGCGAGGCCGCGGCAAAGAGGGGGTCTTGCCGCACGACGGTGTTTAAGCGGCGAGCCTCGCTCCTCCCGGCCGCTGGGTGGGTGCGGCCGGGAAGTTTCGTTGTTCAGGCAAATTCCGCGGTGGCGGGAGCCGAGCGCCGCACCTCCTCGGACACGTAGGATTCGAAGCGCTCGAAATTCTTGGCAAACATCCCGACAAGTTTTGCAGCCTGCGCGTCATAGGCGGCCGGATCCGCCCAGGTCGCGCGCGGGTCGAGCAATGAATCGTCCACGCCCGGCACCTTGATCGGCACCGCAAACCCGAAATTCGGATCGATGCGGAAGGCCGCGTTTTTCAGAGAGCCGGAAAGAGCCGCCGTCAGGAGCGCGCGCGTCGCCTTGATCGGCATGCGTTTGCCGGTGCCGAAGGGGCCGCCCGTCCAGCCGGTCGAGACCAGCCAGCATTCGGAATTGTGCCGGGCGATCTTGTCGCGCAGGAGTTCGCCATATTCGCTCGGATGCCGCGCCATGAAAGGAGCGCCGAAACAGGCCGAGAATGTCGCCTGCGGTTCCGTCACCCCGGTCTCCGTGCCCGCGACCTTCGCCGTGTAGCCGGAGAGGAAATGATACATGGCCTGCTCCGGCGTCAGCCGCGCGATCGGCGGCATGATTCCGAACGCATCGGCCGTCAGCATCACGATGTTCTGCGGATGCCGCGCGCGGCCGGTGAGGCTCGCATTCGGTATGAAATGGAGCGGGTAGGCGCAACGCCCGTTTTCCGTTTTGGACACATCGTCGAAATCCGGAATGCGGCTTTCCGGGTCGACTTCGACGTTTTCGAGAATCGTCCCGAACATTTTCGTCGCGGCGTAGATTTCGGGCTCGGCTTCCGCCGACAGGTTGATCGTCTTCGCGTAACAACCGCCTTCGAAATTGAAGATGCCGTCATCGCTCCAGCCGTGCTCGTCATCGCCCAGAAGCGTACGCTGCGGGTCGGCGGAGAGCGTGGTCTTGCCGGTGCCGGAAAGACCGAAAAACAGCGCCGAACTGCCGTTCTCGCCGACATTGGCCGAGCAGTGCATCGGCATGACGCCCTTGGCGGGCAGGAAGAAGTTGAGTGCGCTGAACACCGACTTTTTCATTTCGCCCGCATAGGCGGAATTGCCGATGAGGACGATGCCGCGCGTCAGGTCCATCGCGATGACGGTTTCCGAGCGCACGCCGTGGCGCTGCGGATCGGCCTTGAAGCTCGGCAGATCGATGATCGTCATCTCGGGAACGAAGCCGGCAAGTTCGCTCGCTTCAGGCCGCACCAGCATCGTGCGGATGAATAGGGAGTGCCAGGCAAATTCCGTGATGACACGCACCTTGATGCGCTGCGCGGGATCGGCGCCACCGTAGAGATCCTGCGAGAACAGCTCGCGGCCCTTGAGATGGGCGATGAAATCGGCGTGGAGCAGGTCGAACTGCTCCGGCGTGAACGACGCCGTGTTGTCCCACCAGACGGTCTTGTCGGTCAGCGCATCACGAACAACGAACTTGTCCTTGGGGCTGCGGCCAGTATGTACGCCGGTGTCGGCTGCGAGCGCGCCGTCTCGTGTGAAGACAGCCTCTTCCCGGCTGATCGCTTCTTCGATCAGCTCGGGCTCAAGAAGATTGGGCAGAAGCGTGCAGTTCTTCTCAACTGGCGAAAGTGTGCTGCTGGTCATCCGGTCCTCCTTCCGCGGCCTATGCTCTGCTCTTCGGCCTTCTGCAAGTAGTTATTTCTGCGGGAAATGTTCCCGCTCGATACCCATATCGAACGCTCCGAAACATCCTTGAAACGTCACCCTAGCGCAGCCCGCAAAAGCGGCATCGTACAGTCAATCTAGACCTCAAATTCCTACTTTTGTTGCAATTTCGTATCGGCATGGCGCATGTGGTCGACCACATCCCAGAAAGAAAAAGTGCGGGTTGGCCGCGCGCTATCTGTTGTGCGGACAGGATCGGATGCGTATGGGCAATTGGAAAGGTCAGAGTGCGCGTGCTTTTTCGGCCAGGTCCACGAGTGTGGCGCGCAGGGCGCCTGGGCCGCGAAGGGGCTGCGGGAAGCGCAGATAGAGCGCGTGCCCATTCAAAGAGAGTTCCATGCCCTCGGGGTCGAAGCCGTCGCAACGCCACGCGCCCTCCGGTGCCCCCAGGAGACGCGTCGCGTAAAGCTGGAGCGCGTCGGCATGATCTTCGTTCATGTGGTCGGTCGCGCCCTTCTCCGCGGCAAGAAGCTCCGCCGCGTCCGAAACCTCGGTCAGCACGGCCTCGCGGGGCAGGGTCTCGATCCGCCCGAACCCGGCGACGATGTGGGCGGTTTCGGGATCGAGCCGGTAGAACGAGAAGTCCTTGAAGCCGGAAAAACCCTTGTGGCCCGGATGGCGCGCCAGATAGCGACGGCGAGCTTCGGGATCCTCGGTCGCGGTGACGGGGCCGGAAACCGAAACACGCGGGTCCGCCAACGGATTTTCGGCGCCGACATCCTCGAACAGAAGCGAGGCGCGCGGATCCTTGGCGATGTTCTTCGTGTGCCGGGCCAGCGTCGACAGCAAAAGCAGGGGCGAGCCGTCGGGCGCGGTGGCAACGGCGACAAGGGACACATAGGGGGCGCCTGATTCGGCGTCGATGGTGGCGAGCGCCGCCCGGCGGGCCTGGCGGACAAGACGCCGCGCCTCGGCAGGGGCATCGAATGCGGTCTCGGAAGCCTCGGATTCACCCTTCACGGCCATTAAATGCACTCCCAACGTGGAATTTACGGTCAAAAGGGTGACTTCCCGGGGGGCGAGCACCATTGTTAAGCACAGCAGCGGCCATATTTCGGCCATGCACGGCGGATCAAACGCCACAAGCTAACAAGCGAGGCAAGGCCCCCAATGCCCACAATCGCCCTGGTCGATGATGACCGCAACATCCTGACGTCGGTCTCGATTGCCCTCGAAACCGAGGGCTACCGGATCTCGACCTACACCGACGGCGCGGCTGCGCTGGAGGGGCTGAAGGCCAATCCGCCCGATCTTGCGATCTTCGACATCAAGATGCCGCGCATGGACGGAATGGAACTGCTGCGGCGCCTGCGCCAGAAGTCGGAACTTCCCGTCATCTTTCTCACCTCCAAGGACGAGGAGATCGATGAACTGTTCGGTCTGAAGATGGGCGCGGACGATTTCATCAAGAAGCCGTTCTCGCAGCGTCTGCTCGTCGAGCGCGTGAAGGCGGTGTTGCGCCGCGCGGCTTCGCGCGAAGGCGGGACGGCGGTGAAAACCGGCGAGCTTCCTGGCAAGGCCCTCGAACGCGGCAACCTCGTCATGGATTCGGAGCGCCACACCTGCACGTGGAAGGGCGAGGCGGTGACGTTGACCGTCACGGAATTCCTTATTCTGCAGGCACTTGCGACCCGTCCCGGTGTAGTCAAAAGCCGCAACGCGCTGATGGATGCCGCCTACGACGATCAGGTCTATGTCGACGACCGCACGATCGACAGCCACATCAAGCGGCTTCGCAAGAAGTTCAAGGTGGTCGACGACAACTTCGACATGATCGAGACCCTTTACGGTGTCGGCTATCGCTTCAAGGAAGTGTGACCGCCGGGCGCCGCGCGACGGCGCCCTTACGTTTGACGCGCCCTCGCAGAGGGCGCATTTTCCGCCGCGATGAGCGTCGACATCGAACACATTCCCCTGCGACCAGCCCAGGCCGCGCGCTCCCCCGCCGAGCGGCGCCGTTTCCGGCTGTCGCGCTTCTTCGGCTTTTCGAGCCTGACGCGCCGCATCGTCGTTCTGAACCTTGCCGGTCTCGTCGCGCTTGTGTCTGGCATTCTCTATCTCAACCAGTTTCGCGCGGGCCTCATCGACGCGCGGGTCCAGAGCCTCACCATCCAGGGTGAGATCATGGCGGCGGCCATCGCGGCCTCTTCGGCGAACAATTCGGATGCCGATCCGCTGTGGGTCGATGCCGACAAGCTCATGAATATCGCGCCATCGGAAATGCTGCCGCAACGCGTGGACCCGCTGGACACTCTGGAATTTCCGATCAATCCCGAGCGTGTGGCGCCGATGCTGCGCCGTCTCATCACACCGACGCGAACGCGTGCTCGTATTTACGATGCCGGCGGACAGCTCCTTCTCGACAGCCAGAGTCTGTATGGACCGAGCGATATTCTCAGCCTCAACCTGCCTCCGCAGGCCGAGCAGGGAAAGCCGTTTCTCGACCGCCTGGTGGCGCGCGTGCAGGACTGGATGTTCCGCAACGAACTCCCGGCCTATGAGGAGCTGACCGGCGGCGGAGACAATCCCGAAGTTTCGCGCTCTCTCCAGGGCACGCCGACGGCGATCGTGCGCCAGAACAAGAAAAGCGAAATGATCGTGTCGGTGGCCGTGCCGATCAAACGCTACCGGACCGTTCAGGGGTCTCTTCTTCTGTCGACGCTTGGCGGCGATATCGACGCCATCGTCCGTGCCGAACGCATCGCCATCGTGCGCGTGTTCATCGTGGCGGCGCTGGTCATGATCGTTCTGTCCGTACTGCTCGCGGGTACGATCGCCGGCCCGGTACGGCGCCTCGCCACTGCTGCCGAACGCGTGCGGCACCGCGTCCACAGCCGCGCGCAACTGCCCGATTTCTCGGATCGCGATGATGAGATCGGCCATTTATCGAAGGCGTTCCGGGACATGACGGACGCGCTCTACAACCGAATGGAAGCGATCGAACGCTTCGCGGCCGATGTCGCGCATGAGCTGAAGAACCCGTTGACGTCGCTGCGATCGGCTGTGGAGACGCTGCCTCTCGCCAAGACCCCGCAGACCCAGAAGCGGCTGCTCGAAGTCATCGAACATGATGTCAAACGCCTTGATCGCCTCATCACCGACATCTCGGATGCCTCGCGCCTCGATGCGGAACTGCAGCGCCAGGATCTCGACGCGGTCGACATCGGCACGATGCTGGAGACCATCACCGCGGCGCAGAACGAGGTGCACGCGGGCGAGGCGCAAATCGCACTGACATTCGCCGACAATGTCCGCGCTTCGGGCAAGCTGAAGCTCAAAGGCCACGATCTGCGGCTTGGTCAGGTCTGCACCAATCTCCTCGACAATGCCCGCTCGTTCTCGCCGCCGGACGGCAAGGTCCGCGTGCTGGTGCGCCGGGTGAAGGACGACATCGAGATCGCGATCGAGGACGACGGGCCGGGCATTCGGCCGGACGCGCTGGAGCGCATCTTCGAGCGCTTCTACACAGACCGGCCGAACGAGGGCTTCGGCCAGAATTCCGGCCTTGGCCTGTCGATCTCCAAACAGATCGTTGAAGCCCATGGCGGCCGGATCTGGGCCGAAAACCGGGGTGCTCCAGCAAAGAGCGCGAAGCGCGCGAAAAATGCGGCGCCTGCAGAGGACGATTTCGGCGGCGCGCGCTTCGTGGTGCGCCTGCCTGCCGCCAAATGAGCAGCATTCACGCAAGCGCCGTCCGCTTCGGCAACACCGGGGTCCTGATCCGCGGCGCGTCGGGTGCGGGGAAGTCCCGCCTTGCGCAGACGCTGCTTCTGCGCGGGCACCTGTTCGGGCATGAAACCCGTCTGGTTGCCGACGACCGGGTGCTGATCGAGGAGCGCGATGGCCGACTCATCGCCCGTGCGCCCGATGCGATTGCAGGGCTGATCGAGGTCCGGGGGCTCGGCGTGGTTCGCTTTCCCCATCTTTCGGAAACGTCCCTCGATCTTGTGATCGACCTTGTTCCGCCTGCGGAATTGCCGCGAATGCCGGATCCGGATGACTTTCGGGCCATAATCGGCGGCGTCACATTGCCGCGCGCCTTTGCAAGCTCGCCCGAGAGTGCTTTAGAGGTATTATTAATACTGAAAGGCCAGTCTGGAGCGGTACCAAGCCGCGACATAGCTCTTGCATCGGTAAGATTTGATGGAAAGACTGAGCGCCCTTGAAGCTGCATCCGGCGTTCCGACATATACGGAACGTCCTGAGGAATTGATGATCGGCATAGTCCTCGTGACCCACGGTCGTCTCGCATGTGAGTTCCGCTCGGCGCTCGAACATGTCGTGGGTCCACAGCAGCAATTGGAGACCATTACCATCGGCCCCGAAGACGATATGGAAAATCGTCGCCAGGACATCATGGATGCCTGCGTGCGCGCGGATTCCGGGCAGGGAGTCGTGGTGTGCACGGACATGTTCGGCGGCACCCCCTCCAATCTCGCCATTTCCTGCATGAACGGCCGCAAGATCGAGGTCGTGGCGGGTATCAACCTTCCGATGCTCATCAAGCTGGCTTCGGTTCGTCACGAACTCGACCTTGGTGAAGCCGTGGCCCAGGCGCAGGATGCCGGCCGCAAATACATCTCCGTCGCCAGCCGGGTTCTTGCCGGTAAATGATGGAATCCGGCGGTTGGCCCGGGGGAAAGAAGGGCGCAACCGGCGCAACCCTCTCCCGCGAGATCCTAGTCACCAACAAACGTGGCCTGCACGCCCGCGCCTCGGCCAAATTCGTCCAGTGCGTCGAGCTGTATCAGGCGCATGTGACCGTCATGAAGGGCGGTGAAACCGTCGGCGGCACATCGATCATGGGCCTGATGATGCTGGCCGCAGGGCCCGGTTCGACGATCACCGTCACCGCCAAGGGATACGAGGCGCGTGAATGCCTCGACGCGCTCGAGGGCCTGCTGTCGGACAAGTTCGGCGAAGGCGAGTAATCGCCGCCCGCGTTTGGCCGCGCGTCAGGCCAGTGTCACACAATCTTGGACTGCTTGTTGCATACCTTCCGGTAAAGGAAGGACGTGCGCATGAGCCGGTATGACCTTGTGGTGATCGGAAGCGGCCCCGCCGGACGCCGTGCCGCGGTACAGGGCGCCAAGCTCGGAAAATCGATCCTTGTCGTCGAAAACCGGCGGCGCGTCGGAGGCGTGTCGGTGCACACCGGCACGATCCCTTCGAAGACGTTGCGGGAAACGGTGCTCAATCTGTCGGGCTGGCGCGAGCGCGGCTTTTACGGGCGCGCCTACCGCGTCAAGCAGAACATCGATGGCCACGATCTCGGCACGCGTCTTGGCAAGACGCTGGAGCATGAGGTCGAGGTGCTGGAGCATCAATTCCAGCGCAACGGCGTGCGCACCGTCGCTGGCGCCGCCCGTTTCATCGATCCGCATCGCCTTGCCATCTCCTGTCCGGACGGGCGCGAGGAGATCGTTCATGCCGAGCGTATCGTGATCGCTGTCGGCACGGTGCCGTTCCGCCCGGCGGGCATACCTTTCAATGCCGAGACCATCCTGGATTCGGACGGCGTGATCGAAACGCCGCGCGTGCCGCGCAGTCTGATCGTGGTCGGCGCGGGCGTTATCGGAATCGAGTATGCAACGATCTTTTCGGCGCTGGATGTGCCGGTCACCTTGATTGAGCCGCGCAGCAGTTTCCTCGATTTCATCGACCGCGAGATCATCGACGAATTCGTGCACCAATTGCGCGATCGTGGCGTTACGATCCGGCTCGGCGCCCCGGTTAAAACCGTCGAGCAGGACGAAGCCGGTTGGGTCATCGCCGTGCTTGAAGACGGACGCCGCGTGCGCGCGGAGATGCTGCTCTACGCGGCTGGACGAATGGGAGCGACCGAGGCTCTCGACCTCGACAAATGCGGCCTAGAGACCGACAAGCGCGGGCGCATCACCGTCAATCCCAAAACATTTCAGACCGCGGTGCCGCACATCTATGCCGCTGGAGACGTCATCGGCTTTCCGAGCCTTGCCTCGACCTCGATGGAACAGGGACGCATCGCCGCCTGCCACGCCTTCGGCCTGCCCTTGCCGCCCGCCCCGCAATATTTCCCGTATGGGATCTACGCCGTGCCGGAAATTTCGACCATCGGCCTCTCCGAACAGGACGCGCGGGAAAAAGGACACGCTTACGAGTGCGGCATTGCCCGTTTCCGGGAGACCTCGCGCGGGCACATCATGGGGCTTGATGCGGGGCTGATGAAAATGCTGTTCGACATGAACACGCGAAAGCTCCTGGGCGTCCACATCATCGGCGAGGGCGCGACCGAACTGATCCATATCGGTCAGGCGGTGCTCAATCTCGGCGGAACGCTCGAGTACTTCATCGAGAACACGTTCAATTATCCGACGCTCGCCGAAGCCTACAAGATCGCAGCGCTCGATGCCTGGAACCGGATGCCGCGCCTGGCGGCGAGCGAAATCGTGACCGGGCCATTGGCCGCCGAGTAAGCACTTCAACCGAACCTTAAGCGGAATGGGCGCACCTGTGGTTGCGGTCGCATCGAGCGGCCGGTCGATCAACCGAGGCTGCGGCCATTCTCGCGCAGGCAGACACATTCCCGAACGTGGACGCCGCGGAGATTTCCGTCGAATGGCGTGCCGCGGATTGCGTCGATGCTCGGAAGTGGCAAAAGCTTCACGACCGCGCACTCGAGCCGAACCCGTTTTACAGCCCCGCAATGGTCCGTGCGGCGGCGCATCATCTGCCGGAGGGCAGGCACATGCGCGTGCTCGTTGCCTACCGCGGCGATAATCTGGCCGGGCTTCTCCCGCTGGTCGAGGATCGACGGCGCTATCTGTTTCCGCTGCCGCTTTTGCGCGCGGCCGAAATCGTCGGCCCGCTGTCCACGCCTCTGCTCGATCCCGAGTCTCCCGAAAGGGCCTGGAGCGCCATGCTCGGCCGGATCGGCGCGGATGGCATGCGCGGCCTTCTCCTTCCCCATCTCGGTGTCGGGGCGCTGGCTGAAAAGGCTCTCGACGTCGCGCTCCGCGCGCGCGGGTGCGATGCCGTGCAGATCAGCACCCATCAGCGCGCGGTGCTGACAAGCGATGTCTCCGGCGCCGATTACGTGCGCGCTACACTCGACCAGCGCCGCCGCAAAGAGGTTGACCGCCAGCGAAGGCGGCTTGCCGAGTACGGCAAGCTTGGTCTGCACGTGGCTCGGACGCCGTCCGAGATCGGGGCGGCGCTCGATGACTTTCTCGATCTTGAAGCGTCCGGGTGGAAGGGACGGCGTGGCACCGACATGAAACACGCTGACGGAACAGGCGCGTTCATGCGCGAGGCCACGCGCGGCCTTTCAGAGCAGAACGCGATCCGCATAATCTCGCTCGTCAGCGGACGCCGGACCGTGGCTTGCGGCATTGTCCTGATATCGGGAATGCGCGCCTATTATTTCAAGACGGCCTACGATGAGACCTTCGCGCGCCATTCGCCCGGGCTTCTGCTCACGCTCGATCTGACCCGGCTTCTCCTTGACGATCCGGCGATCGTGGACGCGGACTCGCTGGCCATCGAGGGGCACACGATGATCGATCCGATCTGGATCGGGCGGCAACCGATCCAGGCGCTGTTCGTTTCGTTGCGCGCGGGCAAGGATCGTGTTTTCCGCACGATGATCGTCTGTGAAAAGCTGCGCGAAAAACTGCGTGCCGCGACCGCACCATTGCGGGCAAGGCTTCGAAACCCGGGCAAGATAAAACGCCAAGCTTAGCGGCTGCTACAGAGACGCCCGGCGGCAAAAAATCCGGTCTTTTTTCTGCAATCACGGAACATTACTGCTTTCACGAGCCGAACCGGCCACCTACTGTAACGCTATGCACGCAACGCCGCTCATCGCCACCATCGTCGCTGGTCTCAGCATCGCATTCATCTTCGGCACGATTGCGCATCGTCTCAATCTTCCTCCGCTTGCGGGTTATCTGCTTGCCGGCGTGCTGATCGGGCCCTTTACGCCGGGCTATGTGGCCGACCAGGAACTGGCCATCGAACTCTCGGAAATCGGCGTCATTCTTCTGATGTTCGGCGTCGGTCTGCATTTCTCGCTGAAAGACCTTTTGTCGGTGCGGGCCATCGCCATTCCGGGTGCCTTGGGCCAGATTGCCATCGCGACCCTGATGGGCATGGGCCTTGCCCTTGCGCTCGGCTGGGGCGTCGGGGCGGGGCTTGTCTTCGGTCTCTCCTTGTCCGTCGCATCGACCGTTGTGCTGCTGAAGGCGCTGCAGGAACGGCGTCTCGTGGAGACGGAGCGGGGGCGCATCGCGGTCGGCTGGCTGATTGTCGAAGACCTTGTCATGGTCCTCACCCTTGTCATCATTCCGGCGATTTCCGGGATGATGGGCGGACGCGCCGAAGGGCAGACGGCCGATGTCGGTGCGGGGCTGCTCGGCTGGTTCGGCGAACTGACGCTCTGGCAGGCCTTGACGCTGACGGCCCTGAAGCTGACGGCGTTTGTCGTTCTGATGATCGTGGTCGGACGGCGCATCGTTCCGTGGGTTCTGCACTACATCGCCCATACCGGCTCGCGTGAACTGTTCCGTCTTGCCGTGCTCGTGATCGCGCTGGGCATCGCCTATGGGTCGGCAAAGCTGTTCGGTGTGTCGTTCGCCCTCGGCGCTTTCTTTGCCGGGATGATCCTTGCCGAAAGCGCACTGTCGCATCAGGCCGCGCAGGAAACGCTGCCGCTGCGCGATGCGTTCGCCGTGCTGTTCTTCGTGTCGGCGGGCATGCTGTTCGATCCCAACATCATCGTCACCCATCCGGTCTCGGTCGTGCTGACCGTTCTCATCATCGTCGTCGGCAAGTCGGCGGCGGCCTACGGCATCGTGCGGGCGTTCGGGCATTCGCGGACGACGGCGCTGACGATTTCCGCCTCGCTCGCCCAGATCGGCGAATTCTCGTTCATCCTGGGAGCGCTCGGTGTTTCGCTGGCGCTGCTGCCGGAGGCGGGACGCGATCTCATCCTGGCAGGTGCGCTGATCTCGATCCTTCTCAACCCGGTCCTTTTCACCCTGATGGACCGTTACGTGGCCAAGCTGGACCCGAGCAAGGCGGCTCCGACGGTGGCGCCCGCTGTCGAGTCCGAAGCGGAAGCGCAGGAGGCCATGCAACAGAAATCGGACGTGGAGGACGACGATGTTCCGGCGGCGACCTTGACCGGCCACGCTGTCGTCGTCGGCTATGGCCGGGTCGGACGGATCGTGGTCGACGCGCTTCTCGATGCCAATGTGCCCATCGTGGTGACGGACGAGCGGCCCGAAGCGGTGCTGGAACTCCGCGCGCGCGGGATCGAGGCGCAGAGCGGAAATGCGACCGAGCGCGGAATGCTGGAGGCGACGAACCTCAAAGAGGCGAAATGGTTCGTCAGCGCCATCCCCAATCCGTTCGAGGCGGGCAGCCTGATCGAGCATGCGCGTGAGGTGAACGCCGGCCTCGACATCGTGGCGCGGGCGCATTCCGATGCCGAGGTGGAATATCTGCAGAAGGCGGGCGCCAACCGCATCATCATGGGCGAGCGCGAGATCGCCTCGGCGATGATCCATTACGTGCTCGGCCAGGAACCGGCGCCCAAAATGGATGCGACGCCCTAAGGGCGCCGCACCGTTTCTGTCAGCCGAGGCGCGTGGCCAGCCGCTCGGGAACGCCATCGCGGCGGACGCTGTAGAGCGCGACGAGGAGCCCCGCTGCCGTCAGGCCCGCCGCCGCGAGCGGGACCGCCTCGAGACCCGGCCCGTGATCGATGGTCATGCCGCCGACCAGCGCGCCGATCGCGTTGCCGAGATTGAACGCCGCGATGTTGAGGCTCGACGCGAGGTTGCGGCCGGCCTCTCCCGCTTTGTCGAGAACGCGCATTTGGAGCGGGGCGACGGTGGCGAAGCTTGTGGCGCCGATCAGGCCGACGAACAAAACCGCCGCGATCTCGCTCTTCATCGCGAAGGTGGCGAGCCCGAGCGTCACCGTCAGCGCGGCGAGTGTGCCGAGGACCGCACGCGGCAGGTTGCGGTCCGCGAACATGCCGCCGAGCAGGTTGCCGGCCGCAAGGCCGCCGCCGAAGACCAGCAGGATCGGCGAGACGGCGGCTTCGGAGAAGCCGGTGACGCGGGTCAGGATCGGCTGGATGTAGGTGAACAACGCGAAGGTGCCGGCAAAGCCCAGCACGGTGATGAGGAAGCCGAGCTGCACCTGCGGCTTTGCCAGAACGGCGACTTCCTCGCGCAGCGAACCCGGCGCCTCTTTCTGCCGCTGTGCGGGGACGAAGACGGCGAGGACGAGCATGGCCAGGAGGCCGATGCCGACGATGACGAAGAACGGCGCGCGCCAGCCATAGCCGAGGCCGAGCCAGGAGCCGAAGGGCACGCCGAGCAGGGTGGCGGCGGTGAGGCCGGTGAACATGACGGCGATGGCCGAGGCCTTCTTTTCCGGCGCAACGAGGCCTGTGGCGACGACTGAGCCGACGCCGAAGAAGGTGCCGTGGGCGAGCGATGTCAGCACGCGGGCGCCCATCAGCGACCAGTAATCCGGCGCCAGCGCACAGGCGAGATTGCCGAGGGTGAAGATGGCCATCAGCGCGATCAGCACGGTCTTTCGCGGCAGGCCGCGCGTGGCCAGCGTGAGCACCGGGGCGCCGACGAAGACGCCGAGCGCATAGCCGGAGATGAGCAGCCCGGCCATGGGCACGGAGACGGAGAAATCGGAGGAGATCTGGAGGAGGAGCCCCATGATGACGAATTCGGTGGTGCCGATGCCGAAGGCACCGGCGGTGAGGGCGTAGACGGCGATGGGCATGTTTGCGGAACCCGGACTTGAGCATGTGCCGCACGGCCCCCCGCGGGCCGCGCTCAATGGTTCCATAGTTCGAATGTAATCGAACAATTGCAAGAGGCGCGCGGAATGTTAATTAAGGTGCATGCGCGCCCACACCCACCCGGCCATCGAGAACGTGGCCCTCGAAGACATCTTCCACGCCTTGAGCGATCCGGTGCGGCTCGACATCGTGCGCCGCCTGGCGCGGGACGGGGAGGCCAATTGCGCCGCGCTCGAATGCGGCCGCCCGAAATCCTCGATGTCGCACCATTTCCGGGTGCTGCGGGATTGCGGGCTGATCCACACCCGCATCGAAGGCGTCACGCATCTCAACGCGCTGCGGAAGAAGGAGCTCGATGGGCGCTTTCCGGGGCTGCTGAAGGCGGTGCTGGCGGCGGGGTGATCTGGTTTCCTCCGACCTCATACTGAGCCGGCCTTGTTCGCGTTCCCCGGACAAGCCGCGCACGCGGCGTTGATATGCGCGGCGAAGCCGCTCCGCTTTGTGCGCCTGCGGCGCGCTCTTTGCGCTGGGTCCCGGATCGGCGCTGCGCGGTGCGCTGCTTGTCCGGGACACGGACGCGCAAAGGCGTCTTCCGGGGGAAGAGTGAGATGCGCGAGCCTTCTGGCTCGGCGGGCAGTCCGTTGCCCCTTTGGAGGGGCGCGCGGGACGCCGGGAGATTGACCGCTCCCGCGGCGGCGTTGGCTGTGGTTTTGGGTATGCCAACACCAGTTTGTCCTCACCTCGGGAACTCTGATCTCTCAGCGTCCCGCGCACGGTGGATTTTTGGCTTCGGACTGTTTCTGCCGCGAAGGCCGACCTCGGGGCCTTCCTTGGGTCTGGCCTCATTCGTCCAGACGCTCCGTGGCGGGTGGTTTTCCGCCGGCTTCCACACTCCTTGGC
>LNEV01000012.1 GCA_001464335.1 Rhizobiales bacterium Ga0077545
GGGTCTGGCACGCGATGGGGCCAGACGCTCCCTTGGCGGTTGGTTTTCCGCCGGCTTCCACACTCTTCAGCCTCCGTTCCTGCGGGCTACGTCTTCCCGCATTTCCGGCCACCGCACTTCCGATCCGCTCAACGACGCCTCATGAAGCGCCCTCCGTGATCGAAAGTGGGGATATAGGATCATAATCCTTGTCCGAAGTCAAGGATTATTTTCTCTTCGCGGCCTCTTCCTGAGGCGAGCCCGCAGGGAAGGATCGCGGCGGGTTCCGAGCTTGTGGCCCATCCTTCGAGACGCCGCCTTCGGCGGCTCCTCAGGATGAGGCTGGGTGTGTTTGCCGGGCCTCAGAAGCGGACGCTGATGCGAGCCCGTCCGGACTGGTTGTGGGCCTCCTCGGCGAACTGGCCGGTGTAGGAGAGCCCGAAGCTCGTCGTTTCGGTGATCGCAAGGTCAAGCCCGGCCTCGACTACGGCCGCGTCTTCGGCGATCGGCGTGCCGGACACGGTGAAGGCCGTGCCGCCCGCGAAAGCGTGCACGCTCCCGGGCGCGACGTCGCCGAAGGCGTGGCGCCAGCCGAGTGCGGCGCGGGCCGTCGCCGCCACCGGGCCGAGCATGACGTCCGCGGCGCCGCGCAGACCCAATGTGGTGAAACCGGTGTCGCTTTCGTTTTCCGAGACGGCGAGTGCCGCGCCGCCGCCGCTCTCGGTGAAGGCATCGGTGTGATGGCCGACCCAGGCGGCGTTGAGATAGGGCTCGAACCAGGCGCGACGGGCCTCGAAACGATAGCCGAGTTCGCCGAAAGCCTGCAGGGTGCGGGCGGCGTAATCGGCCTCCAAAGCCGCGCCGAGTGCGGTGCGGTCGGTCTCGACCAAGTGCCAGCTGTTGGCGAGGCCGAAGCGCAGGCCAAGGCGGCCGAACTCGGTGCCGCCATAGATGCCGAGATGGGCATTGTCTGCCTCGCCGGAGGAGGCGCGCCCGTCGGCCTCGAAGCTGGTTCGGCTGTAGCCGGCCAGCAGGCCGAGCCGCCAGTCCTCGGACACAAAGCCGTCGGTGCCTGCGACGAAGCCGTATTCGTGGCTGTCGAGATCGGCGGCATTGCCGTCGCCGTCGGTCTTCCCGAAGCTGCCGAAGGCCTGCGCCCAAACCGTGTAGCGGTCATGCGCCGGACCGACCGGCGCTCCCGGCGCGTAGGACAGGATGGCGGTGTCGTTGCCGCCATACTGGTCGAACGCCGCGCGTGTGCGGTTCAAAGCGGCATCGCGGATGAAGGCGGAATTCCCGACGAACGCGCTTTGCGCGGAGGCATGAAGCTCGCCCGAGAGGGCATCGAGCGCCGCGGCGGCTTCGGCCTCGGTCATGGTGAGGATCTGGTCGTAGACGCTGTTGCCGGAGCCGAGGGCAAAGACGCCCTCTCCCGTGGCGCACTGGTTCTGCGTCTGGCCCGCCAGGCAGAAGGTCGATGCCGCGAGCGTGCTGTCGAGCCACAACAAACTGGAGTCGAAGCCGTAGTCGAAATCGAGAAAGGCGAAACTCTCGTTGACGACCAGATCGCCCTGCACGTCGAGCGTGCCCGCGGTCAGGATCGTGTAGCGGCCGGGCGTGTAGGTCGAGCCGTCGTCACCGGCCGGGAAGGACTTCACCTGGATGACGGCGCCGTCGGCGAGGGTGGCGGTTCCCGAGACCTGCGTATGGTCGTTGTTCACGCCTGGAGCGAAACCGCCGTCGTCGATCTCGACGTCGTAGACCGAACCGGACGCCAGCAGCAGCGAAATCGCCGAATTCTCTCCGATCGAATTTCCCGGAGCGAACGTGCCGCCGCTCTCGACCGTCACGGCGCCCAGAGCGCCCGAGCCGCCAAGCGTGCCACCGTCCTCGACCGTCGTCATCGCCGAAGCCGCGATGCTGCCGTTCACCAGAAGCGTGCCCGCTTCGACGGTGGTCGCCCCGCTATAGGTGTGCGTTCCCGAAAGTGTCAGTACGCCGCCGCCTGCCTTGATCAGGCTGCCGGCGCCGCTGACGAGGCCGCCATAGGACGAGGCATTGCTGCGATCGAACGTCAGGGTCCCGTCATTCGTCACGTTGCCGATCAGTTCGCCGGAGGTCCCGCCATCACCAATGTTCAGTGTGCCCGTGTTGGTGTTGATGAGGGTGTCGTTGTTGGTGAGCGTGCCGGTGCTGGTGAGCGTGCCTTCGTTGGTGAGCGTGCCGTAATTGTCGAGGGTGCCGTCGTTGGCAAGGGTGCCGTCGTTCGTCAGGGTTTCGTTGTTGGTGAGTGTTCCGAAATTGTAGAGATCGTCGTTGCTGAGCAGTGTGTCGTTATTGGTGAGGGCGTCGAAGTTGATGAGGGTGCTGTTGTTGGTGAGGGTGCCGTCGTTGGTGAACGCGCCGTTGTTGTCGAAGGTGCCGTCGTTGGTGATGAGGCCGTTGTTGTCGATGGTTCCGGTATTGATGAGGTTGCCGGCGTTTTCGAGGGTTCCACCGTTGGAGATGAGGCCCAGATTGCTGAGCGTGTCGTTGCTGGTGAGCGCGCCGAGGTTATCGAGGGTGCCGAAGATGGCGATAAGGCCGGTGCTCGCGAGGGTGCCCTGGTTGTCGAGGGTGCCGTTTGTGGAAATGCTGACGCTCGTATACGTGCCCGAAGGATAATCTCCCGGCACCGTGCGTGTCTGGCCGTTGAGAACTTGGAGCATCTGAGCTGCGGCGATGCTGGGTATGCCGAAGGCCAGGGACACGCCCGTCGCCGTTCGAACAGCCCACCCGCAGCGCGGGCCGATCCCGCGTTTGCCTGTCCGAAATTCGTGTCCGATCATGAGCCCCCGCCAAACCCACTGTCCCGGAAGTTCCGGGCGAAAATCCCCACTGCGGCCCCGTAATTCATTGCAGGCCAATACAAATTCCAGAAAATGCACTTAAAGGGGATTCCCGCAATCTAGCAAATTCGGGAATGTGTCGGGTTCGGTGTGCGCGGCGAGGGTCTCTCCGAGAGCATGGGCGTGACTGCTTGCCAGCCACGGGAAGGCTGATAGCGCGTTTGTGATGACCGATTGTGCTCTTCCCCGGCGAACGCACGATTTGGTCAGCGAGTGTGACTTATCACCGATAGACAGCGCCGCGCCGATTGCCGATGAGTGCGGCCAATCTCGAAATTTCATGGAGCCATCGTGTCCGCAACCCGCCGCGTGTTTTTGTTTGGAGTGTCATCGCTTGGACTGGCCGGGTGTACCGCCGCGCGGACCTCGCCGAATGTCGCCAGCGTGTTTTCGGCCGACCCGCAGGCCGCCGCCATGTATGGCGCGGTGGTGGATGAGCCGTTCCCGATTCCGGCGGTCGATCTGCGCCGTGTGGACCGCAAATTCTACCGGCAGGAAGTCTCCTATTCGACGCCCTATCCGGCGGGCACGATCGTCGTCGATCCGAACGAGCGTCACGCTTATCTGGTCATGGAAGGCGGACGGGCGCTGCGCTACGGCGTCGGCGTCGGCAAGGAAGAGGGCTTCAATTTCCAGGGCGAGGCCGTGATCGGCCGCAAGGCCGAATGGCCGCGCTGGACGCCGACGCGGGACATGATCGCCCGCGAGCCGGACCGCTACGCGCAACATGCCGGCGGACTGCCGGGCGGCCCGGAAAACCCGCTCGGCCCGCGCGCCCTCTACATCTACAGGAACGGCCGCGACACGCTTTACCGCCTGCACGGCACGACCGAGCCGTGGACCATCGGCACGATGGTCTCGTCCGGCTGCGTGCGCTTTCTCAATCAGGACATCATCGACCTGTACCGGCGCGTACCGACGGGAACGCGCGTCGTGGTGCTGCCGTCCTCGGGCGTTTCGGCCTGATCGCCAAACGCCTGCACTGAAAAAAGACCCCGCTTCGGCGGGGTCTTTTTGTTTGGGGGTGTCAGTTGCGGACGAGGCGCAGCAAGAACAGCAGGATCACCGCGCCGAGCGTTGCATGGACGATCGCGCCGAGGATGCCGCCGCCGAGCGAAAACCCGAGATAGGGAAACAGCCAGCCGGCGATCAGCGCGCCGATGATGCCGACGACGATGTTGCCGACAAGGCCGAAACCGTAGCCTTTCACGAGCAGTCCGGCGAGCCAGCCGGCGATGGCGCCGACGAGCAGAAATACAAGAAGACTTTCGATGCCCATGTGATTCTCTCCTGTGTGGGGGAATACTGGGCTCGCGGCTGTGTCCTGTCGATGACCCTGCCCTTGGAGTCACAGGGATCGTGCATCCGCGCGGCCGATCCGGACCGAGTAAAGACAGGCCCCAAACAAAAAGGCCGCCCGGAGAGGGCGGCCTTTGGTTGTTATTCCTGAGCTTTGGGCTTTCGTTTGAACAGATCCCGCAGATTGTCCCAGAGCTCGATCTTCACGCCCTGGCGCTTCATGATCGTTGCCTGCTGGAGGATCGACAGGAAGTTGTTCCACGACCAGTAGATCACGAGGCCCGCCGGGAAGCTCGCCAGAAGGAAGGTGAAGAACAGCGGCATCCAGGTGAAGATCATCGCCTGTGTGGGATCGGGCGGGATCGGGTTCAGGCGCATCTGCAGGAACATCGTGACGCCCATGATGAGCGGCCAGACGCCGAGCATGAGGAACGGCCCGATGACCGGAAGCGTCGACGGATCCCACGGAATGAGGCCGAACAGATTGAAGATCGTCGTCGGATCGGGGGCCGAAAGGTCCTGGATCCATCCGAAGAACGGCGCGTGGCGCATTTCGATGGTGACGAACAGCACCTTGTAGAGCGCGAAGAAGACCGGGATCTGGATCAGGATCGGAAGACAGCCGGCGGCCGGATTGATCTTCTCTTTCTTGTACAGATCCATCATGGCCCGCTGCTGGCCCGCGCGGTCGTCCTTGAAGCGATCGCGCATCGCCGTCAGTTCGGGCTGGATCTTCTTCATCTTCGACATCGACTCGTAGCTCTTGTTGGCGAGCGGATAGAAGACGAGCTTGATGAGAACGGTGGTGATGAGGATCGACACGCCGAAATTGCCGACGAGGTTGAAGAAGAAGTCGATCACCCAGAACAGCGGCTTGGTGATGAAATAGAACCAGCCCCAGTCGATCAGGAGTTCGAAGCGCGGAATGCTCTGCTCGTCCTGATATTTGTCGAGCACGCGCACTTCCTTGGCACCGGCAAAGAGCTGGCTCGTCGCCTCGCCCGAACCGCCCGCCGCGATCTCGCGGGCCGGGAGGAGGAAATCGGACTGGAAGGTCGGGGTGGGGCCTTCGGTCGCCGCAAAGCGCGCGGTGAAGGTTTCGTTGCGCGCCGGAACGACGGCCGCGGCCCAGTATTTGTCGGTGATGCCGAGCCAGCCGCCGCTGGCGGTGAAGTTCTGCAGCTTCTCTTCGAGAATGTCGCTGTAATGGACTTCCTGAAGCCCGTCATCGCCGAGATAGCCGATCAGGCCTTCATGCAGGATGTAATAACCGGCAGTCGGCGGGATGCCATGGCGGGAGACGAGGCCGAACGGGTGCAGCGATACCGGTGCGGTGCCTGCATTGTCGACTTTGTCGGCGATCGTGAAGAGGTAGTTCTCATCGACCGAGATGGTGCGGCGGAAGGTGAGGCCCTGGCCGTTGTCCCACACGAGCGTGACAGGCGTTGCGACGCCGAGCGTGCCGGTGCCTTCCTGCGTCCATACTGTGTCGGGGCCGGGGGTGGCGGCCGTCGTGCCGGCGCCCGCGACCCAGCCATATTCGGCATAGAAGGGCGAGGGGCCGCCCTGCGGCGACAGCAGCACGATATTCGGCGAATTCTCCTCGACGGTTTCGCGGTAATCCTTCAGCGCGACGTCGTCGACGCGGCCGCCCTTCAGATTGATCGAGCCCTTGAGGCGCGGCGTGTCGATGGCGACCCGCGGCGAGGCGGCGAGCGCCTGATCGCGCGTCAGGCCTGTCTGGATGGTGGCGCCGGGCGCGGTCGGCGCGCTGGAACCGGGAACGGGCGGAGCGCCTGTTGTGGTCGTGGTGCCGGGGGCCGCTCCGGGGGCGGTCGTCGCCGGAGCCTGCTGGCTCTGCTCGATGCGCTGCTGCTCGGCCAGCTTCTGCTGCGCTTCGCGCTGCGGCTGGGCGTACATGAATTCCCACAGGCCGAGCACGCCGATCGACATAAGGATCGCGAAGAGAAGATTGCGGTTTTCCGACATTGCGGCCCTTTCGATCCGGCTCAGCCGGATTTGACCTGATGCACCCGCCGGAAGGCGGATTTGAGTTCGTTGACGAGCGTGGGGAACGGCGCCCCGAGAACCTGATGACGCGCGATGATCACATAGTCATGTCCCGGGCGGGCAGACACGGGCGCGATCTGTCGCACCGCCTGGCGCAGGCGCCGGCGCATGCGGTTGCGCTCGACGGCCCCGCCGGCCTTGCGGCTGACGGTGAGGCCGACGCGCGGCAGCTCACCGGCGCCCGTGGCGCGGGCGACCGCCTGAAGCGTGAACAGGGAAGTGGAGGCGCGCTTGCCTCGTGCAGCGGCCAGAAAGTCGCCGCGCTTGAGGAGCCGACCCACGGAGGGCTCCTGATCCGTCACGGCCGAAAACTCAGGCCGAGAGCTTCTTGCGGCCGTGCCGGCGGCGCGACGCAATAACCTTGCGGCCGCCGACAGTGGCCATGCGGGAGCGGAAGCCGTGGCGGCGCTTGCGCACCAGCTTCGAGGGCTGATAGGTCCGTTTCACGGGGTCACCTCTGTCGCGGCCGGGCCGCGGCGTCGTTTCAAGGGGCCAAAGCCCAGGTTTTCAAGACAATAACGGCGCCCGCGCGAGCACGGACGCCTGTTGGCCGCGCTTATAGGGAAAAGCCGGGTCGAAAGTCAACGCAAACTGCCCCGAAACTGCCATTCCCTACCGCGATGTAATTTGACGTGCCCCGCAAACCACCCCACATTTTCGTGAACGGTGGCATGAGAGACATGGCAGACGAAACGGCACGCCCGACCGTGCGCCGGCGATTTTCGGCGAAACTGCTCCGGCTGACGAGCGCCTTCGTCATGCTGGCGGTCGTGCTTGTCTATGTGCCCTCGCTCGCGAGCTTTTATGAGCGCTGGGTGACTGACCGGGTTGCCCGTGCCCATTCGGTCGCGCTCATCCTCGATGCGGCCCCGGAAGGCATGTTGCCGGAAGATCTGGCGCGGCGGCTGCTGCGCAGCGTCGGCGCGCGGCTTGTCGTGCTGAAGACCGGCGAGACACGGCGTCTGCTCGCGCTCTCCGATCCGCCGCCGGAGGTGTCGCGCAGTGTGGATCTGCGCGAGCGACAGGGTTTTTCCGCGCTCACCAATGCCTTCGGCGTTCTGTTTTCGGGCGGGACGGGCGTGATGCGCCTTGTGGGCGAGGCGCCGATGGGCGGGCAATATCTCGAAGTCGTCGCCGACGAGGCCCCGCTTTATGCGGCCCTGCTGCGGTTCTCGCGAAACATGCTGGGGTTGTCGCTCCTTCTGGCGGCGCTGACCGGCGTTCTTCTGTATCTGCTGCTCGACCGTATGATCGTGCGCCCGGTGGCGCGCCTGACGGGACGCATCGTGGCCTTCGGGCGCGATCCGCAAGACGCCGGCGCAATCATCGTTCCGTCCGGCCGCGACGACGAGATCGGCCTTGCCGAGACCGAACTTGCCGCCATGCAGCGCGAACTGCACGCGGAGCTTCAAAGCAAGGCGCGTCTGGCAGCGCTCGGTCTCGCCGTCGCCAAGATCAACCACGATCTGCGCAATCTGCTGGCCTCGGCACAGCTTGCCTCCGAGCGGCTGGCCGATTCGCCCGATCCCTTCGTGCGGCGGCTCTCCGGCAAGCTCGTTTCGACGCTGGAGCGGGCCGTGGCCTATTGCACCCAGACCCTCGCTTACGGAGCCGCCAAGGAGCCCGAGCCGCAGCGCCGCGACGTCGAGGTCTCGGAGATCGTCGAAAGCGTGCGCCAGACCCTCGATCTGGACGGCGCGAAAATCGGGTGGACGGAGGCGATCGAGCGCGGCCTGTCGATCGACGCCGATCCCGATCAATTGTTCCGGGTGCTTCTCAACCTCGGCCGCAACGCGCGCCAGGCGCTGGAAAGCCAGGGCCGCGAACTCGATCCCGCGCGCGACCAGATCCGCATTGTCGGGCGCCGGGAAGGCACGATGGTCATTCTGGAACTGTCGGACACCGGCCCCGGCGTGTCCGAACGGGCGCGCGAGAACCTGTTCTCCGCCTTCAAGGGATCGACGCGGGCCGGGGGAACCGGGCTCGGGCTTGCCATCGCGGCCGAAATCGTGCGCGCGCATGGCGGGCAGATCAATCTCGTCGAGGGCACGATCGGCGCGACGTTCCGCATCGCCATCGCCGACCGGGTGATCGATCTTCGGGAGCGGGCGGCGCAGCGTTCAATTGCCTGAAAAGCTGCCCGAACGGCTTGCAATGCCCGCGCCGACTCATTATTCACACCGCTCCGGACGGAACATCGCTTCCGCCCTGCGCGCCCGTAGCTCAGCTGGATAGAGCATCAGACTACGAATCTGAGGGTCAGAGGTTCGAATCCTTTCGGGCGCGCCATTTCTCCCCCCAAAAGATATGATGGCCGATGCGGTGCCGCGGCAACATGATCGCGGCAGGTTGCGTCTGCGTGTTCCGCTTTCCGCGACAGAGCTTTCCGTCCTTCGGGGCTAGCTGCGAGGACCGATGCGCGGCAGATCGGGCAGCTCGTGGGCGCTCGCGCCCAACCCGCCGGCCCAGATGAGGAGACGCGCATGAGTTGGAACCCAGCACTGGAGCCGGGCTGTCCCGACGCATTGGGCATGGACGCGATCGAAACCCTCATCGTGCCGCGCGCCCGCGACCTCGGCGGCTTCGAGGTGCGGCGCGCTTTGCCCGCGCCGAAGCGGCAGATGGTGGGGCCGTTCATCTTCTTCGACCAGGCCGGCCCGGCCGAACTCCTGACCGGGCAGGGGATCGATGTCCGGCCCCACCCGCATATCGGCCTTGGCACTGTCACCTATCTCTTTCGTGGCGACTTCCATCATCGCGACAGCACCGGGGCCGACCAGATCATCCGTCCCGGGGCGCTGAACTGGATGGTCGCCGGGCGCGGTGTGTCCCATTCGGAGCGCACGTCCGCCGCAGCGCGAAGCGGCCCGAACAGCCTGTTCGGAATCCAGACCTGGCTGGCCCTTCCCGAAAGCCACGAGGACGTGGCCCCGACATTCGAGCATCACGGCAAGGACACGCTGCCGGTGATCGAGGACCGTGGCGTCTCGGTCCGGCTGATCCTCGGGAATGCCTACGGTGCGAACGCGCCTGCGCAGATGTTCTCCGAAACCTTCTATGCGGATGTGAAGCTTGAGGCCGGCAGCCGCCTGCCGCTGCCGGACGATCACGAAGACAGAGGTATTTACATCGTCGAAGGTTCGATCTCCGTCGCCGGGCAGGATTTTGAAGCTCCCCAGATGATGGTTTTCCGCCCGGGCGACAGGATCACGGTCGCGGCCGGGGGCCAGGGCGCGCGGGTGATGATCCTCGGCGGTGCGACGCTCGAGGGACCACGTTATCTGTGGTGGAATTTCGTTGCCTCATCGCAGGAGCGCATCGAAGCAGCCAAGGCCGAATGGCGCGCGCAGAACTGGGGCAAGGGACGCTTCGACCTCCCGGCCGATGACCGCGACGAGCACATACCCCTGCCGGATTGACCGTCGGACAACCCGCCCGCGCGATGAGATGGCCTCAGCCCGGTCCGGGATGCGTGGCAGGCAGCCGGTCTTGTAATGAAACGCTGAAAGCTCTCGCTAACCCTTGCAGTCCAAAAGGCGCCGCCCCTGCCGGTGATGTGGTATCGGGGGTGGAAAGTCACCGAGGCGGGCTGGGGGGCACAATAACCCCGATGACTTTCCGTGCCAGCGGGCTTCAGCCGGCGCGCGTAGATGAACCTGCCTCGACGCGGGAATCCAGCGCAATTGCACATACGCGTAGGATAATGCCTTCTTAAGGTTTACCTGCGGCTTTTGACTAAAAATTTCGTAGATTCAGTGTCTTGCATGCCGCGCATTCCGGTGATGTAATTACGCGTATTGTCAGTGCACGCGATCGTCGGGCGTAGTATGTACGCGGGGAAGGCTGCCATCTATCCACATAAAAGAAATGTTTATTTTGCAACCGTGTGTTGCTTTTCCATCACCACTGCCTTGCAGAACCGGCCTAAGCTTTTCTCTCGGGTCTCTCAGAGGGATTTTGCCATGAACAAGATGCTGATTTCAGGTGCGTCGCTGCTGGCAATGACGGTGACTGCGCTTGCCGCGGACATGCCTTCCTATCCTCCTCCGCAGGAAGCGGTGGTCGTCGATCCTGTCTATGATTGGAGCGGCGCTTATGTCGGTATTCACGGCGGCTGGGCCTGGGGCGAGTCGGAACTGCTCGGAACCACGGTTTTTGAGGACGTCGAAGGTTTCGTGATCGGTGGCCATGTCGGTTACAACTGGCAGGTCAATTCCATCGTGTTCGGCCTTGAGGCGGACGGTTCATACACCGACCAGGAGGTCACGGTCGGTGACTTCTTCGCGGAAACCGATTTTCTGGCGTCGATCCGCGGACGTCTCGGTTTCGGTCTCGACCGTTTCCTGATCTACGGCACCGGCGGCGCGGCGTTCACCGGCGTGAACTACGGTTTCGACACCTTCGAAGATGATGTCGATTATTTCGGCTGGGTGGCCGGCGGCGGCATCGAATACGCCATCACCGACAACATCACCTTCGGCGTTGAATATCTGCACTACGACTTCAGCGGCGAAGACGTTGTGTTCGACGATGATCCGGGCATCGATTCGGAGATGACCACCGATGTCGTGCGCGGGCGCCTGAGCATCAAGTTCGACAGCCTGTTCCAGTAACTAAGGCCAACTGTTCTCGGCCGGCCCTTCCGGGGACAGCAGAGAGAGCCTCGTCCGGTCTTCGGGCGAGGCTTTTGCTTGGCGAGCAGGGCGGGGGCTGCCCCGGCGACGGCGTTACGGCGCCGCATGCCCGGAACTCTGCGCCCTCCAACGCATTGCTACCCCGCGAGGCGGCTGATCCGCCTTCTTTCCGGCCATCCGGCGCTCCGGGTGGTTGCCTTGCGTGTGACGGTCTCAAGGTCTAGACCAACCCTTGGTTTGCCATGGGCGGTGTTTTTTGAATTGTGGCATGTGCCAAAATGTGGCATCCGCCTGCCAGCCAGGCCGAACGCAGATCACATCCGGCACGACCAACAAGAAGGCGCAAGGGGAGCGGCCCGGAGGCAAAGCGGACGGATTTGATGTCTGGGCAGCATGTCGGGCCAAAACCTGGCTGTTGCAGAGAAGCTACGCCGTTCACCCTGTCTCCAGGACAGAACTCCGAAATTCGCCTCAAATCTTGCCTATTGGGACAGGTTATTGTCTCGTCATTCCGGGCCTAGAATTCCGTTGCTTGGCCTTTGTTTGTGGAAGAAACGCCTATGCCTGAGACGCCGATTCTCGACACGATCAACACGCCGCAGGATCTCCGGAACCTCTCCGAGAGCCAGCTGCGGCAGGTGGCCGACGAACTGCGCCAGGAAACGATCGATGCGGTCTCGGTGACCGGCGGGCATCTCGGCGCCGGGCTTGGCGTCGTCGAGCTGACGGTCGCGCTCCACTACGTCTTCAACACGCCGGACGACCGCGTGATCTGGGACGTCGGCCATCAGACCTATCCGCACAAGATCCTCTGCGGCCGCCGCGAGAAGATCCGCACGCTGCGCCAGCCGGAGGGCCTTTCGGGCTTCACCAAGCGCGCGGAAAGCGAATTCGACGCCTTCGGCGCCGGGCACTCCTCGACCTCGATCTCGGCCGGCCTCGGCATGGCGGTCGCGCGCGATCTCGCCAAGAAAGACAACAATGTCATCGCCGTGATCGGCGACGGCTCGATGTCGGCGGGCATGGCCTATGAGGCGCTGAACAATGCGGGCGCGCTGCGCTCCAAACTCATCGTCATTCTCAACGACAACGAAATGTCGATCGCCCCGCCGGTCGGCGCGATGTCGGCCTATCTGTCGCGCCTGATGAGCGGCAAGACCTACCAGACCATTCGCGAGACGGCCAAGCAGCTCTCCAAGAACCTGCCGCAATTCGTCATCAACCGCGCCGCCCAGGCGGAAGAGTATGCACGCGGCTTCCTCGCGGGCGGCGGCACCCTGTTCGAAGAGCTTGGGCTGTATTATGTCGGCCCCATCGACGGGCACGATCTCAACCATCTTCTGCCGGTGCTGCAGAACGTGCGCGACAACGCGGACGGGCCGGTTCTCATTCACGTCATTACGCAGAAGGGCAAGGGCTACGCGCCCGCCGAAGCGTCCGACGACAAATATCACGGCGTCGTGCAGTTCGATCCGGTCACCGGCCAGCAGAAGAAGGCCGCGGCCAACTTCCCGAGCTACACGAAAGTGTTCGGCGAAAGCCTCGTCAAGGAAGGCCGCAAGGACGACAAGATCGTCGCCATCACGGCCGCGATGCCGGACGGCACGGGCGTCGGCATTTTCGGCAAGAGCTTCCCCGAACGCACCTTCGATGTCGGCATCGCCGAACAGCACGCGGTGACGTTCGCGGCCGGTCTTGCGACCGAGGGCTACAAGCCGTTCTGCGCCATCTATTCGACCTTCCTGCAGCGTGGTTACGACCAGCTCGTCCACGATGTCGCCATCCAGAAACTGCCGGTGCGCTTCGCCATCGACCGCGCGGGCTATGTCGGTGCGGACGGAGCGACCCATGCGGGCGCGTTCGACGTCGCCTTCCTCGCCTGCCTTCCGGAAATGGTCATCATGGCGGCGGCCGACGAGGCCGAGCTTGTCCATATGGTGGCGACGGCGGCGGCCTATGACAAAGGCCCGATCGCGTTCCGCTATCCGCGCGGCGAAGGCGTCGGCGTGGAAATGCCGCAGGACGGCATTCCGCTCGAGATCGGCAAAGGCCGCATCGTCAAGGACGGCGGCACGCAGGTCGCGCTGCTGTCCTTCGGCACGCGCCTCGCCGAGGCGCTGAAGGCCGCCGAGGAACTCGAGGCCAAGGGCCTGTCGACGACGGTCGCCGATGCGCGGTTCGCAAAGCCGCTCGACGAGGAGATGATCCTCAAGCTGGCGCGCGAGCATCAGCTTCTGATCACCCTCGAAGAAGGTTCGGTCGGCGGCTTCGGCAGCATGGTCATGCATCTTTTGTCGGACAAGGGCGCGCTCGACGACGGCCTCAAGGTGCGCTCGCTCGTCATGGCGGACGAATACACCGATCACGGCAAGCCCGACCGTATGTATTCGGATTCCGGCCTGGATTCGAAGGGCATCGTCAACAAGGTGTTCGAGGTTCTGCGCAAGGCGCCGCAGACCAAGAAGGAGCGGGCCTGACGCCCGTACGACGCCGATGAAAGTGCGCACGAATTCGCGCCGGAAAGGTTCCGCGTGACCGCCGCGCTTTCCCTTGCGCTCCTGTCGGGAGCGATCTGGATCTATCTCATTGTGGCGCGTGGCGGATTCTGGCGCGCGGCCGAGCGCGACACGCGCTTTGCGCCTGAGCATATTCCGGCGCCTGCCGCCTGGCCGCGTGTGATCGCGGTGGTTCCGGCGCGCGACGAGGCCGATGTCATCGCGCAATCGGTCGGCTCGCTGCTGACGCAGACCTATCCCGGCGATTTCTCGGTGGTGCTGATCGACGACGGCTCGAGCGACGGCACCGGCGATGCGGCGATGAACGAGGCGGTGAAGCTCGACCTTGCCGACAAGCTCACCATCATCCGCGGCACCGAGCCGCCGGCTGGATGGACCGGCAAGCTCAACGCCATGGCGACCGGCGTGCGGCACATCGAGGAGCGCGGCGCGCCCGCCTACATTCTCTTCACCGATGCGGACATTGCCTATCGCGATCCCCAGGCGCTGGAGCGCCTTGTGCGCGGTGCGAACGCCAAGGGCACCGTATTGACGAGCCTGATGGTGAAACTCCGCTGCGACAGCTTCTCGGAGAAGATGCTGATCCCGGCCTTCGTGTATTTCTTCCAGAAGCTTTATCCGTTCGCCTGGGTGAACAGCTCGACCAGCAAACGGGCGGCGGCGGCCGGCGGCTGCATGCTGGTGAAGTATGATGCGCTGCACGCGGCGGGTGGCGTTGGTGCCATTCGCGGCGCGCTGATCGACGATTGCGCGATGGGCGCGCTGCTGAAATCGCAGGGACCGATCTTTCTCGGGCTCACGGAAGCGGTCGAGAGCATTCGTCCCTACGACGACTTCAATCACATACGGCGCATGGTCTCGCGCTCGGCCTATTCCCAGCTCGATTATTCGCCGCTGCTTCTGCTTGGCACCACGCTCGGCATGATCGTGACCTATCTCGTTCCGCCCTATCTTGCCATTGCCGTGGAAGGCTGGGCGGGGATCATCGGCGCGTTTGTGTGGGCGGTGATGGCGCTGTCTTTCCAGCCGATCCTGCGTCTGTACCGCCGCGCGCCGCTCTGGGGCGTGGCGCTGCCGTTCATCGCGCTCGTCTATCTCGCCTTCACGTTCGATTCGGCCGTTCAGCACTGGCTCGGGCGCGGCGGCGCCTGGAAGGGCCGCTATCAGGCGGCCGCGGGGACAGGCGCATGACGAGCGCGACCGACACGCTGTCCGGCAAGGGCCACAAGGACGAGAACTTCCCGGTCGCCTCGCACTTGATCCGTGCCGAGAATCGTCCGCCGATCCTGGCCTTCTACAAATTCGTGCGTGCAGGTGACGATGTGGCCGACAATGCCGCGCTGCCGCCGGACCGGAAGATCGCGCTGCTTGACGGCCTCGCCGCCGCGCTGACGGGCGAGGGCCCGCCCGACCCGGAAGCCGCACCGCTGAAGGAGCAGCTTGCCGCGCGCAATCTGTCGCCGCGCCACGCGCTCGATCTGCTCGACGCGTTCCGGCTGGATGCGCGCAAGAACCGCTATGCGGATTTCTCCGAACTGATGGCCTATTGCGCGCTGTCGGCCATGCCCGTCGGCCGCTTCGTGCTCGACGTGCACGGTGAAAATCCCGCGACGACGTGGGCTCCGTCGGACGCGATCTGCGCGGCGCTTCAGATCATCAATCATCTGCAGGACTGCGGGAAGGACTACAAGAACGTCGACCGCGTCTATCTGCCGGACGATCTGATGAAGAAGCACGGCGCGCGCTATGAGGATCTCGGCAAGGACAAGGCAAGCCCGGAACTGCTCGCGGTGATCCGCGAACTGGCCGCGCGCTGCGATGACCTGCTGGACGAGGGCAGGGCGCTGATCCCCGCGCTTGCCGACACCCGCCTTGCGCTCGAAATCTCTGCCATTCATCGCCTTGCGGTCATCCTCAACACCGGCCTGAAGACCCGCGATCCGCTGAGCGAGAAGGTGCATTTCTCGAAGGCTGGTTTCCTGCTGACGGCCCTCGGGGCCGCGGGCGCGACCCTGTTCGGCCGCCTGTTCGGCGCGGCCAGGGCCGGCTCCATCTGGGGGGCGGCCCGATGAGCGCGACGGCGGAACCGGCGACGAGCGCGGCCAAGGCCTCCGGGTCGAGCTTCTACACGGCCATGAAGATCCTTCCCGCCGAAAAACGGGACGCGATGTACGCGATCTACGATTTCTGCCGCGAAGTGGACGACATCGCCGACGAGGGCGGAACCGACGAAGAGCGCCATGCCGGTCTGGAACGCTGGCGGCAGGACGTGCACGCGCTCTATGCCGGCAAGCCTGCGGGCCTTGCCGAGTTCCTGCGCCCGCATGTCGAGCGTTACGGGCCGCGCGAGGAGGATTTCATCGCCGTCATCGACGGGATGGAAATGGATGTGGGCGCGGGCGTCGTCGCGCCGGACTGGAAAACACTCGATCTTTATGTGGATCGCGTGGCGAGCGCCGTCGGCCGCCTTTCGACGCCGATCTTCGGCCTGGACGAGGCGGCGGGGACGGAACTCGCCCATCACCTCGGCCGCGCGCTGCAGCTGACCAATATCCTGCGTGACCTCGACGAGGACGCGTCCATCGGCCGCCTTTATCTTCCCCGCGAAGAACTGGAAAAAGCTGGTATAAAGGCCGATCTACAGAATCCGGTTGCGGTTCTTGCCGATCCGGCTCTCGACGCGGTATGCCGTGCGGTGGCCGCGCGCGCCGAACTTCATTTCCGCGAGGCGGACCGGATCATGGGTTCGGCGCCACGGGCGGCGGTCAAGGCGCCGCGCCTCATGGGCGTGGCCTATCATGGTGTTTTGAAACGTTTATTGGCCCAAGGTTGGGCCGCGCCGCGCAAGCGGGTCGGAGTGAACAAGCTCGGCCTGATCGGCGCCTATCTGAGATATGGAGTGGTCTGATGTCGGGCACGGTTCATATTGTCGGTGCGGGTCTTGGAGGTCTGGCGGCTGCCGTCGAACTGGCCGATGCCGGCTACGGCAAGATCGTTTTCTATGAAGCCGCGAAGGCGGCGGGCGGGCGCTGCCGCTCGTTCATGGACACCGTTCTCAACATCGTCGTCGACAACGGCTCGCATCTTCTGCTCTCGGGCAATCACCAGGCGGTCCGCTATCTGACGAAGATCGACGGCCTGAAGGAGATGACGGTCTGCGAGGCGGAGATCCCGTTCGCCGATCTCAAATCCGGCGAGCGCTGGACCCTGCGCCCCAATTCGAGCCGCGTGCCGTGGTGGATCCTGGATTCCAGCCGCCGCGTGCCGGGCACCAAGGCGACCGATTACCTCGCCCCGCTCGGCCTGCTGCGCGCGCTCAACCAGTCGCGCCTCGTCGGCGATGTGATGGACACCAAGACCACGCTCTATGAGCGCCTGTGGCGCCCTGTCATGCTTGCGGCGCTGAATGTCGAGCCCGCCGAGGCCGATGCACAGGTTGCCATTACGCTCTTCAAGGAGACGTTCGGCGGCGGCGGCGCGGCGTGCAAGCCGATCATCGCGCATCAGGGCATGTCCTCGGCCTACATCGATCCGGCCATCGCCTATCTCGAACCGCGCGGTGCCAGCTTCCAGTATGGACGCACGCTTCGCGGCATCGATTATGAGGGCGAGCGCGCCGCGGCGCTCGATTTCGGCGACGAGAAGATCGTGGTCGCGCCGGAGGACATCGTCATCCTGGCCGCGCCGCCGGTCGTTGCGCGCTCCTATGTGCCGGGCCTCATCACGCCGGAGAAGTTCAAGGCGATCGTGAACCTGCATTTCAAGATCGCGCCGCCGAAGGGGCACCCGATGTATCTGGGTGTCGTCAATTCGATCACCGAATGGCTGTTCTCCTACGACGACCATCTGTCGGTGACGATCTCGGCCGCCGACGAATGGATGCACCACGACCGCGAGGATCTGGCGCGCAAGGTGTGGGCGGAAGTCTCCAAGATCACCGGCCTGCCGGAAGAGCTGCCGCCATGGCAGGTCAACCGCGAGCGTCGCGCGACCTTCGCGGCCATTCCGAGCGAGACAAGCCGCCGCCCCGGCCCGAAGACGCAATATCCGAACCTGTTCCTCGCGGGCGACTGGACGGCCACGGGCCTTCCCGCCTGCATGGAAGGCGCGATCCGCTCCGGCAATGCCGCGGCGCGCGCGGTGCTCGAAACGGCAGGCGCGAACCGTTCGGCCGCCTGATTGTATGGACTTGGCGAGGCGGCCCGCATTCGGCGGGTGCCTCCGGAGGTGATTGATTGAATGATGCGTCGCCGCTCAGAAACTTGACCGGAATTCCGCTGGACGAACTCGACAAGCGCATTGCTTCGGCAACGACAGGGCTTCTCGATCATCGTCAGGCGGACGGGCATTTCTGTTTCGAGCTTGAAGCGGACGCGACGATCCCCGCCGAATATGTGCTGATGCGCCATTTCCGCGGCGAGCCGGTCGACGCCGAGCTGGAACGCAAGATCGCCGTCTATCTGCGCCGCATCCAGGGCGAGCATGGCGGCTGGCCACTGTTTCATGCGGGCGCGCTCGATGTTTCCGCGACGGTGAAAGCCTATTTCGCGCTGAAGATGATCGGCGACGACATTAACGCGCCGCATATGAAACGCGCGCGCGAGGCGCTGCTGGCGCGCGGCGGCGCGGCGCAAAGCAATGTCTTCACGCGCATCCTTCTGGCGCTGTACGGGCAGGTGCCGTGGAAGGCCGTGCCGACCATGCCGGTCGAGATCATGCTGCTGCCGAAATGGTTTCCCGTCCATCTCGACAAGGTGTCCTACTGGGCGCGCACCGTGATGGTGCCGCTCTTCGTGCTGATGGCGAAGAAGCCGCAGGCGAAGAACGCGCTCGGTGTCGGCATTGCGGAACTGTTCGTCGAGCCGCCGTTCCAGGTGAAGACATGGAGGTTCGGCGGCGCCCACCAGAAATGGTACTGGAAGTCGTTCTTCATCAATCTCGACAAGGTGCTGAAGGTCGTTACGCCCTATTTCCCGAAAGCCTCGCGCGAGCGCGCGATCGCGAAGGCGGTGGCGTTCGTCGATGAGCGGCTGAACGGCGAGGACGGACTCGGCGCGATCTTCCCGGCAATGGTCAACGCGCTCGAAATGTATGACGTGCTCGGCTACCCGGCCGATCATCCGAACGTCGTCATTGCGCGCCAGTCCATCGAAAAGCTGCTCGTCATCAAGGACGAGGAAGCCTATTGCCAGCCTTGCCTGTCGCCGATCTGGGACACCTCGCTTGCAAGCCATGCGCTGCTGGAAGCCGGTGGCGAAGAGGCCGAGACGGCGGCCCTTGAGGCACTGAAATGGCTGAAGCCGCACCAGATCCTGGACGTGAAGGGTGACTGGGCCGAAGCGCGTCCGCACACGCGTCCGGGCGGCTGGGCGTTCCAGTATGCCAATGCGCATTATCCCGATGTGGACGACACGGCGGTCGTCGTGCTGGGCATGGACCGCATTCGTCACAGGGCGAAGGCGGAGGGCGTCGATTTCGACGAGGGCATCGAGCGCGCACGCGAATGGGTGCATGGCCTGCAATCGAAGAACGGCGGCTGGGGCGCGTTCGACGCCGATAACGAATATTATTATCTCAACGAAATCCCGTTCGCCGATCACGGTGCGCTGCTCGATCCGCCGACGGTGGACGTGTCCGCACGGTGCGTGTCGATGCTCGCCCAGCTTGGCGAGACGGTCGAGAGCAGCGAGGTCATGCGCCGCGGGGTCGATTACATCATCCGCGATCAGGAAGAAGACGGGTCGTGGTTCGGCCGCTGGGGCGTCAATTATGTGTACGGCACATGGTCGGCCATGTGTGCGCTTCACGCGGCGGGTGTCGATCATCAGGCGCCGGTGATGCGCAAGGCGGTCGACTGGCTGGTCTCGATCCAGAACGAGGATGGCGGCTGGGGCGAAAGCTGCGACAGCTACAAGCTCGATTATCGCGGCTATGAGAAAGCGCCTTCGGCGTCTTCACAGACGGCCTGGGCCATTCTGGCGTTGCAGGCGGCGGGCGAGAACGAGCATCCGGCAGTCGCGCGCGGCGTTGACTGGCTGGCGAAGAACCAGCGTGAAGACGGATTGTGGCCCGAGGATACGTATACGGGCGGCGGTTTCCCGCGCGTGTTCTATCTGCGCTATCACGGCTATGCGAAATTCTTCCCGCTCTGGGCCATGGCGCGTTACCGCAATCTGAAGCAGGGCAATGCGCCCGCGACCCAGTTCGGCATGTAATGCCCGTTCTTGTCGTTACCGGCGTCCAGCGTGAAGCGAAGATCGCGGCCGGTCCCGGCATGAAGACGATCTGCAGCGGCGGTTCTCCGGCGCGGCTGCGCAGCCAGCTCGGCGGGCAGGACCCCTACGGCCTGACCGCGGTGATGAGTTTCGGCATCGGCGGCGGGCTCAACCCGGCTTTGATGCCTGGCCATGTCATCGTGGCCGATGCGGTGTCCTCGCGCGACGGGCGCTGGCCGACCGACAAGGCCATCACCGATGCGCTGATGCGTGCGTTGCCGTCGAACAACACCAATCTCAAAGTGCTGCGCGCGAGCATTCTCGGTGTCGACGAGGCATTGGTCGATCCCGAAGAGAAGACCCGCGCACGCGCGCAATCGAGTGCGGCGCTTGTCGATATGGAATCGCACATCGCGGCGAATTATGCGCGGGCCCATGGGCTGCCCCTCGTGGCGGTGCGCGTTGTCTGCGATCCGGCGAACCGTGCGCTGCCGCCGCTGGTGAACGAGGCGCTGAATGCGGACGGCAGCGTGTCGCTGAAAGGCGTGTTCGGCAGCCTTGTGCGCACGCCCGGGCAGATCGGCGATCTCCTCCGCCTCGCGGTGGATTCGCAGACGGCGTTCGGCGTACTGTCGAAAGCAGGCACGATGCTGAGGACGGCGTTCGCGAAGGCCTGAGATGACATCGGACGCCGACAAGATCATCGGTCTGTACGAGCGCCACGCCGCGGATTTCGACAAGGAGCGCGGCAAGAATTTGTTCGAGCGGAGCTGGCTCGATCTCTTTCTGTCTCGTCTCGACGGAAGGCGTGTTCTGGACCTGGGCTGCGGATCGGGGGAGCCGATTGCCGCTTATCTGATCGGCCGGGACTGCGCCATGACAGGCGTTGATTCATCCGCACCCATGATCGCGATGTGCCGCACGCGCTTTCCCGGCCATGCCTGGCATGTCGCGGATATGCGCGCACTCGGTCTCGGCGAGACATTCGACGGTCTCATTGCATGGGACAGCTTCTTTCACCTGACGCGGGAGGATCAGCGCGCGATGTTTGCTGTGTTCGGCGCGCATGCAGCGCCCGGCGCCGTGCTGATGTTCACGAGCGGACCTGCGGACGGCGAGGCGCTCGGCACGATGTGGGGTGAGACGGCCTATCACGCGAGCCTTGCGCCCGAAGAATACCGTACGCTCCTGGCAGGGCAGGGGTTCGAGGTGGTCGCGCACACGACCGAGGATCCCGCGTGCGGCGGCCACACGGTCTGGCTCGCGAAGCGGGGCCGGTGATAGGCTGCAGGGCAAATTGCAGGAGGCCCTGAATGCGACATCTCTTTTTCTCACTGTGCCTGCTGTGCGTGGCCGATGCTGCTGCAGCGCAGGATTGTACGAAAGCCTCATCACAGGCGGACATGAACATCTGCGCGGACAATGCCCTGCGCAAGGCCGACGGCGAACTGAACACGCTGTATGGGCAGATCCGGGCGCGGCTGACGGACGATGCGGCGCGGAGCGCGCTGCTGACGACGGCGCAGCGCGCCTGGGTCGCGCACCGGGATGCGGAATGTGCGTTCGCGGCCTCGGCGGTGGAGGGTGGAAGCGCCTATCCAATGATCGCGGCGCAGTGCCGGACGAACCTGACCGAAAAGCGCAATGAGGATTTCAGGCTGTATCTCGCCTGCGCGGAGGGCGATCTGAGTTGCCCGGTCCCGGCCGGGGACTGAGGACTTCAAACAAAAAGCCCGGCGCGATGGCCGGGCTTTTCGATTCCGTATGGACTTTGATCAGGCCGCCGACGAGACGTTGCTCGAGGGGATCGACGCCGTGCCCGTGTCCGGGTCGGGCGTGCGGAGCAGGTCCTGATGGTCTTCGGTGTCGACCGTGGTCGACTTGTTGTTGCTGCGGATGACGTCCATGTGCTGGGAGACATTGCGCGAGAACACGTATTCCGCCGGGCGCTGGTTCGACAGGTCGATTTCCGGGGCCATCGGGCCGGTCGTGCGGATGCCGAACAGCGAGACCATCGCGGCCTTCCACGGCTTGCGGACCGTGTCGCTGACCGCAGACGCCTCAAAGCCGGAATGCACCATGCAGTCGGCGCACTTTTCGTAATTGCCGACGCCGTAATTGTCCCAGTTTGTGTCTTCCATCAGCTCCTTGAAGGTCTTGGCATAGCCTTCGCCGAGGAGGTAGCAGGGCTTCTGCCAGCCGAACACGGTGCGGGTGGGGTTGCCCCACGGCGTGCACTTGTAGTTCTGGTTGCCGGCGAGGAAGTCGAGGAACATCGTCGACTGGTTGAACTGCCAGCCCTTGCCCTTGGCCTGGCTGAAGACGCGGCGGAAGATGTTCTTCGTGGTCTGGCGGTTCAGGAAGTGCTTCTGGTCCGGCGCGCGCTCGTACGCATAGCCGGGCGAGACCGTCATGCCGTCGACGCCGAGCGCGGTCACTTCGTCGAAGAAGGTCGCGATGCGGTCCGGATCGGCGTTCTGGAAGAAGGTGCAGTTGATGGTGACGCGGAAACCGCGGCGCTTGGCTTCGGCAATGGCGGAAACCGCCTTGTCGTAAATGCCGCCACGGCACACCGACTTGTCGTGCATCTCCTTGTCGCCGTCCAGATGGACCGACCAGGTGAAGTACGGCGACGGCTCGTAATCATCCATCTTCTTTTCGAGGAGGATCGCGTTCGTGCAGACGATGGCGTATTTCTTCTTCGCCATGATGCCGCGCACGATCTGCGGGAGCTCCTTGTGGATCAGCGGTTCGCCGCCGGCGATGACGACGACGGGCGCGCCGCATTCGTCGACCGCGTCCATCGCGTCCTCATAGGAGATGCGCTGGTTCAGGATCTCATCGGGGTAATCGATCTTGCCGCAGCCCGCGCAGGCGAGGTTGCAGCGGAAGAGCGGCTCCATCATGAGGACGAGCGGGTAGCGCTTCGTGCCGGACAGCTCTTTCTTTACGATGTAGCTGCCGACGTCGATGATCTGTTTCAGCGGGATGCCCACAAGCGGCTCCTTTACTTCAGCGCTTACGCGCAATTCCCAGGTTTCCGAACCCGGCGTGATTGCCGGATCCTGAACCGGTCGGGGGAGACCGGCGGAACAGCGGACAGATTTCGCGCCGTTCCTGCTTTCAAACTCGCACCGTGCCCGCGTCGCGGCCCGCCCCCCAGGCGGTTCGCACAGGCACGTGTGCAACAATCCATAATGCCAGACCTAGGTCACGTAGCGCAGGCATACCAGCGCGACGTCTTGACGCTTCAGGCTCTGGGTTAGTCGACCGTTTCAAGCAAAAGGTTCACGCAGAAATCGTGAACGCAAGCAATAGGTCTTATTCTTTTTCTAATTGAAAATTATGGCATGACGAGGGTCAGGCCGACACCAGTAATGGGTCAGCCTGTGTTACTTAGTTAACATGTGTGGCAATTGTGCACAGCCTCAGGACAGGCAGAACGTGCACAAGACGATCACTGGACCGCCGCCGCCTTGGCTTTCTTGCCGCCATACATCTGCAACTGCAGATCGATACGGTTGGGGGCGCTGGGCGACACCGCGACCTGTGCGTCCGCGAAGGTCGGGATCATCTTCTCAAGCGCGCCATTGCTGAGGGCGACCGGCTCCCGCGGAATGCCGAGGAAGTTTTCGTCGCGCTGGCCGTTGTTGTTGAGATCCTGGTGGCCGCCGAACGCATATTTGCCGACCGGGACGTTCTCGAAGACGAATTCCAGAGTACCGGCTGTCGAATCCTGCTTGCCGCCGACGGGGCAGTGCTCACCGCCGAGACCCGTGTCGCAGATGCCGACACTGACCGCGCCCTTGCCGACCTCGACGCCGGTAACGGTGACGATGACCGTCGTCGTCTGCTGGGCAAAAGCTGAGCTGGAGGCGAGAACAAGCGCGCCGAACGCAACAAACGGGCTTTTCATGTGTCGGTCCCCACAAAGACAAGCATTGAGGGGACGTTAGACCGTCTTTTCTTGTCGAAAGGTTGGCAAATCGTGACCGGGGATCGAATTATTGCGCTCATGGCGCGCGATCAGCCAGTCGAGCTCTTCGCGCAGGGCCTCTTCGATCGGGCGCGGCTGATAGCCGAGTTCTTCCCGGGCCTTGGAACTGTCGAACGGAGCCGAGCGGAGCGCCAGAAGAACGCCTTCCTTCGTGGCTGCCGGGGGCTTCTTCGTGAACCGGGATGAGATGTCGCCAAAAATGCCGGCCGCGAGCGCCAGGCTCTTCGGAACGGTGCGTTTGGGCATCTTGCGGCCCGAAACCTCTTCCAGCAGGCGCAGCAGGTCGCGCAAGGCGACGTTCTCGCCGCCCAGAATGTAGCGCTGGCCCGCGCGGCCCTTGTCGCCGGCGAGGATGATGCCGGCGGCGACGTCGCGCACATCGACGAGGTTCAGCATGCAATCGAGGAAGAAGGGCGTGCCGCCCTTGAGGAACAGCGCCATCATCTGCGCCGGAGGCGTCATGTTCGCATCCCCTGCGCCGACCGGCACGGTCGGGTTGGCGACGACAAGATCGGCGCCCGCATGGGCGGCCTGAAGGGCGGCCTGTTCACCGAGATATTTCGAACGCGTGTAGGGGCCGGGCAGATCATGCAGCGGCAGCACATGCTCTTCGCTGACGGCATGGCCGTTCTTTTTCTTCGGAAGAAGGATGCTTTCCGTCGAGCAATGGACGATGCGCGGCGTGCCGGCGCGCACCGCGGCGCCGATCACCGTTTCGGCGCCGCGGCGGTTGATGTCGTCGAAATTGCTGACCTTCGCGGTCCACAGATGGGCGATGCCGGCGATGTGGTAGAGGCGATCGACGCCTTCGAGCGCGTCGCGCACCGCATCCGGATCGAGGATCGAGGCGTGACGGTATTCGACGCCTTCGGGAAAGGCCGGAGGAGCGCTGACATCGATGACGCGGACCTCGTCGCCGCGTTCAACAAGCTGCTCGACGAGATTGCGGCCGACAAAGCCGCAGCCGCCCGTGACGAGAACTTTTGCCATTATCGGTAACTGCCGGAAAAGATGAGGAACACGCTGACCTGTCTCACGCTTGCGCGGTCTTCAGGGCGCGGGCCGTCTTTCGTTTTGTGAGCGCGACAAGGCCGGCGGGGAGCACGACAAGACACACGATCACGGTCAGAAGGACGGCAAGTCCGAGGAGAAGACCCATGCTGTAGAGGCCGCGATGGGCCGAAATGGCAAGTGTCGCGAAGGCGGCGACATTGTTGAGCTGCGCAACAAGTACCGCCAGCGAGGTCGAGGTGTCCAGCACGTCCTTGTTGGGGCCGCCTTCCTCCTCGAGTTCGCGGTGGCGCACGACGATGTGCACGCTGCCGGCAACGCCGAGGCCGATGAGAAGCGGCACCACGATGACATTGGCGAAGTTGAAGGGCAGATCGAGCAGCGCGGAGCCCGCGACCGTCCACACTGAGGCGATGCCGAGCGGCAGGAGGATCAGCGCCACATCACTGAGGCGGCGGCGCAGGAACCAAACGATGAGGCCGATGGCGACCGTCGTGTAGAGGATGGCCTCGCCGAAGGCTTGCAGAATGGCCGTGCCAGCATCGGTGACGCTGGCGGGCACGCCGGATGCGTCGGGCTCGATGGCCTGGACCTTGGTGGCGAAGTTTTCGAGGCCTTCCGGCGTTCCGATGTCTTCCGTCGGCTGGACCTGAAGACGGATCTGGCCCTTGTCGGAAATCCACTCGCGCCGGATGTTCGGGGGAAGATCGTCGACCGTCAGCACGCGGGCCGACTGAAGGCGCTCGCCGAGCGTCGAGATGATCTGGGGCAGGGAGCCGACAAGCGATTCCTGCAGAACGGCGAGATTGTCGTCGGATGTGCCGACCTTCGAGGCGAAGGCCGCAAGACCGTCGCGCAGTTCGGCGGCGGCGGTGCGGGTGGCCTCATCGGCCGTCGTGTCGGCCGCAAGGCGCTCGGCCGTCGCGCGCAGACGCTCGAAGGAGGCGCGCAGTTCGGGCGCGGTCGGCGGTGCTTTGCGGGCATTGGCGTCGAAGAAGGCCGGGCCGAGCACGCTCTTGGTCGCGTCGATCAGCTTGAGCTTTTCGTCCTGCTCGGTCGGCAGATAGTTTTCGGCCGTGGCGACGCGCGCGACGCCCGGAATGGCGGCAAGGCGCTCCTTCAGCCGGGGGACATCCGCCGGGTTTTCGGCGACGACGTTGAGCGAATAGGGCGAGGTCTGCGGATCGTCCGCCAGCGAATGAAAGGCGACGACCGGCGGCGCCTTCGGGTTCTGGAGATTGAGCGGGTTGACGTCGACGCGGGCACCGGCCGAGGCAATCAGCGCGCCGATCGTCACCATGCCGGAGAGAACGAGGATCATCCGATAGTGACGGTTGATCCAGCCGCCGAGGCCGAAATGGACATCGCCCCATTTGGGCACTTTCGGCGGCATGAGCGCCATGAGCGCCGGCTGCACCGTGAAGGTGATGACGACCGCAACCACCATGCCGAGCGCCGAGATGATGCCGAATTCGGCAAGGCCCGTGTAGGAGGTCGGCACGAAGGACAGGAAGGCGACGCTGGCGCAGACCGCGCTGAGCCAGATGGCCGGGCCCTCGCCGACAAGCGCCTGCCGCATGGCGAGTTCGAAGTCCTTGCCGTTCTTGCGCTCCTCGAGGAAACGCAGGCCGGTATGGGTGCCGAAATCGATGCCGAGGCCGATGAACAGGACCATGAAGGCGACGGAGATCAGATTGAGCGAGCCGACGAACAAGGTCGCAAGGCCCGTCGTCCAGATGCCGCCGACGATGAGCGTGATGAGCAAAGCCGCGATGAGACGGCCCGAGCGCAGGCCAAGGACGAGGCTGAGCGCGACGAGAATGAAGGAGAGCACGCTGGCCGTGGAGGCGCCGGAGAAGGCATCGCTCAGTTCCTGATTCCGCAGGGCCGGATCGCCGGTTACCTGGAAAACCACGCCCTCGGCCTCTTCTTCCCCAACGCCCTGCATTTCTGCCTTGAGGGCATCGAGCGCCGGGCCCGCGCGGTTGAGCGAGGCGTTGTCGAGAACGGGCTTTGCGAGCACGAACCGGCGTGTGCCGGGACGGCCTTCGGGCCGCTGGATGCCGAAAATCGTGACCCAGTCGGTGCGGGCATATTCGTCCGATGCGCGCTCGGACGCCGCCGTGCCGAGGCCGCTCAAAAGGCGGGCACGCAGCTCGGGGTTCGCGGTCTCGGGTGTCGCGGCGAGGTCGGCGATGCCGCGCAGGCTGGGATCGGTGGCCAGAACATCGAAACCCGGTTTGGACTTTTCGACGTCGCCGAGCAGCGCTTTCAACCGGTCGGGCGCCAGATAGAGAAACCCGTTATCCGAGAAGAAGCTTTCCGAGCCGGGCGAGGCGACGCTGGTGAACAGATCGGGCAGTGCCTCGAGGCGGACCTTCAGATTGGCCGCCGCGCTGTCGGCGTCCGCGGGGGTCTTGGCGTCGATGATGACGAGCAGCGCTTCGTTCTTCGGGAACACCGCACGGTACTTCATCTCGACCTGCCGGAATCGCAGATCGTTCGAGAGCAGACCCTCCGCGGAGGTGTCGATCTTCATGTGGGACGAGTACCAGAGCGCGAGCACCGTCAGCAAAGCGGACGCGACGATGACCGCCCACGGATGGCGGAACGTCATTGTCGCGCAGGCGTTCAAAATCCGCTCGCCCAATTTCCACATTTGCGCTACTCCGCCCCTGCCGGTGGCTTTCTGGAATTAATCTTAGAAAGCCTTCGGCCTTGTCTTCTGACCGGCCGTTCGGCCAAGAGTTCACGAGCATTGCACCCGCGTCTGCGCCCCTCTGGGACCCAAATGTGTCTAGCATTGGGCCGCGACGATCCGAAAGGTAACTGGACTTGAAATCAGCGGATTTTGCTTCACGCCTCGCGGACGTCGCCAAAACCGTCGACGGCGTTCTGATGAAGCTGTTTGCGGATGAGGCGTTGCCGGGGGAAATCCTGCGGCCTCAACGGGTTGTGGAGAGCATGCGCTATGCCGCGCTGGCGGGCGGCAAAAGGCTTCGCCCGTTCCTCGTGATCGAGACGGCGCGACTTTTCGGCAAGGACGGCGAGGGGGTGCTGCGCACTGCCGCGGCCATCGAATGCGTGCATTGCTACAGCCTCGTCCACGACGACTTGCCGGCGATGGACAATGACGATCTGCGCCGGGGCCAGCCGACGACCCACAAGAAATACGACGAGGCCACCGCCATTCTGGCAGGCGATGCGCTGCTGACGGTCGCCTTCGACATTCTGGCCGACGAGCCGACCTCGCCCGACGCCGCGACGCGCATCGCGCTCGTCAAGTCGCTGGCGCGCGCTTCGGGCCTCGGCGGCATGGTCGGTGGGCAGCTTCTCGATCTCGAAGCCGAAGGCCGCTTCGCGGACGGCACGCCGCTGCCGCTGACCGACACGCAGATTCTGCGCCTCCAGAGCATGAAGACGGGCGCGCTTTTGTTCGCCGGCGTCGAAATGGGCGCGATCATCGGCGGCGCGAGCGCGGCCGAGCATGAGGCGCTCGGGCGTTACGGCCGCGCGCTGGGCGTCGCCTTCCAGATCGCCGACGATCTTCTCGACGAGGAATCGGATGCGGCGACCATGGGCAAGGCGACCGGCAAGGACGCCGCCATGGGCAAGGGCACGCTTGTGCGCCTGTGGGGCAAGGAAGCGGCACGCAAGCGCCTTGGCGAACTCGTCGAGGAAGCCGAAAGCGCGCTCGCAGGTTTCGGCGACAAGGCCGACGTGCTGCGCGAGGCCGCGCGTTTCGTGGCCAATCGGGATCGCTGATCGTATCCCGGACCGCGCATGGCTCAGCCGTGCCGCGCGATCCGGGAACCAGCATTAAGTACGGCGAAGCCGTTTCTTGACTATGCGTCGCTGAGATGAGCGCCTGCGGCGCGCATTGCTCCTGGGTCCCGGATCGGCGTTCGGCTTCGCCTCACTTGTCCGGTAGGACGTAACTACCCGCCGACCGGCACGTTCCAGATCTCGCGCGCATATTCGGAGATCGTGCGGTCGGACGAGAACCACGCCATGTTGGCGATGTTGAGAATGGTCGCGCGCGTCCATTTCTCCGGATCGCTCCACAGCGCATCGACGCGGCGCTGGGCGGCCCAATAGCTGTCGAAATCGTCCGTCAGCAGATAGCGGTCCTTGGTGCGCAGGTCCTCGATGAGAGGGCGGAAGCGGGCGGTGTCGTCCGGCGAGAACACGCCGTTTTCGATCGCGTCCAGAACTTCCGCCAGCATCGGCGAGGCGGCGATGTTGTCGTGGGCGGTGGGCGTTCCCGATGTCTTGCGCGCCTCGACCTCGGCGGCGGTCAGGCCGAAGATGAAGATGTTGTCGTCGCCGACATTGTCCTTGATCTCGATGTTGGCGCCGTCGAGCGTGCCGATCGTCAGTGCGCCGTTGAGGGCGAATTTCATGTTGCCCGTACCCGAGGCTTCCATGCCCGCAGTCGAAATCTGTTCGGACAGATCGGCGGCGGGAATGATGCGTTCGGCCAGCGAGACATTGTAGTTCGGCAGGAACACGACCTTCAGCAGGCTGCGCACGCTCGGATCGTTGTTGACGGTCTTTGCGATGTCGTTGGCGAGCTTGATGATGAGTTTTGCGGTGTGATAGCTCGCCGCCGCCTTGCCCGCGAAGATCTTGACGCGCGGCGCCCAGTCCTTCGCCGGATTGCAGCGTATGGCGTCGTAGAGCGCGACCGTCTCCAGGAGATTGAGAAGCTGGCGCTTGTATTCGTGCTGACGCTTGATCTGCACGTCGAACAGCGCGCTCGGATCGACCGCGACCTTCACGCGATCGGCGATGATGCGCGCCAGCGCCGCCTTGTTGGTCTGCTTGATCTTGCGGATGCGCGCCTGCAGAGCGGGATCGTCCGCATGATCGGCCAGTTTGCGGATCAGCTCCGGGTTGTCCAGCACGCCTGCGCCGCAGACATCGACGAGGATTTGCGTCAGGCCGGGGTTCGACTGCTGCAGCCAGCGGCGGAATGTAATGCCGTTGGTCTTGTTCTGGATGCGGCCCGGATAGACGCGGTTAAGCTCGCGGAAGGTCGTTTCCTTCATCAGCTCGGTGTGAAGGGCGGACACGCCGTTGATGGCGTGTGAGCCGACAAAGGCGAGCTGTCCCATGCGCAGGCGGCGCCCGTCGCGTTCGTCGATGATCGACACCGCCGTCAAAAGGTCCGGCTCGCCGGGAAACGCCTTCTTCACGCCTTCGAGATGCAGGGCATTGATGAAATAGATGATCTGCAAATGGCGCGGCAGCAGCCGCTCGAACAGCGGCAGCGGCCAGGTTTCGAGCGCCTCGGGAAGAAGCGTGTGGTTGGTGTAGGAGAAGGTGTTGGAGGTGATGCGCCACGCCTCGTCCCACGGCAGGCCGTGCTCGTCGACGAGAAGGCGCATCATTTCGGCGATGGCGACCGCCGGATGGGTGTCGTTGAGCTGGATCGCCGCACGCTCGGGCAGTGAATACAGGTCTCCGTAAATACGGATATGCCGTGTCAGGAGATCCTGCAGCGAGGCCGAGACGAAGAAATATTCCTGGCGCAGGCGCAGTTCCTGTCCAGAGGGCGTTTCGTCGCTCGGATACAGGACCTTGGAGATCGCCTCCGAGCGTGCCTGGTCGGACAGCGCGCCGACATGATCGCCCTTGTTGAAGAGTTCGAGGCGCAGCGGGTCCGTCGCCCGCGCGTGCCACAGGCGCAGCGGATTGACGCTCGCGCCGCGCCAGCCGACCATCGGCGTGTCATACGCAACCGCGTGCACGAATTCCGAGGCGTGCCAGATGTAGCGGCTGACACCGCTCGGCAGCGTGACGGTTTCCACCGAGCCGCCGAACTTGATGTCGTAGGTGACGTCGGAGCGCAGGAATTCCCACGGCGTGCCGTTGGCCAGCCAGTCTTCCGGAAATTCCTGCTGCCAGCCATCCTTGATGACCTGCCGGAACAGGCCGTGATCGTAGCGGATTCCGTAGCCGTAGGCGGGGATGGACAATGTGGCCATGCTTTCCATGAAGCACGCCGCCAGACGGCCGAGGCCGCCATTGCCGAGCGCGGCATCCGGTTCGGCCTCGCGCACCTTGTCGATGTCGACACCGAGATCGCCGAGCGCAGCGCGGTAGATGTCGTAAAGCTCGAGATTGGACAGAACATCGACGAGCTGACGGCCGATCAGGAATTCGAGCGACAGATAATAGACGCGCTTCTTGCCGTCGGTCGCGGTGGCGCGCTTGCCGGTGATGAAACGGTGGACGACGCGGTCGCGCGCTGCGAGCGCGGTTGCGACGAACCAGTCGCGCTCGGTGGCGTAGGCGGGATCCTTGCCGACGGCGAGGGTCATCTTGCCGACGATTGCGGCCTTCGCTTCGGCGATCGCCTGTTCGCGATCGTTCTCCGCGGTTTCGGCCTTTGCGTTCGTCTGAAGCATAAGCGCGCTCTCCGTGTGCTGGCCTGATCGGAACCAACGCGTTCCGAATGCGATTCTAGTTTCCCCGTTCCGGCGCCCGGAAACAAGCAATCGCCATGCCGTCAGCGGGTATCAGAGCCGCAAGGAGCGCAGCCTGATCGCATTGCCAATAACGCTGACAGACGACAGCGCCATGGCAGCCGCAGCGAACACCGGCGACAGAACGAGACCGAACAACGGATACAGAGCCCCCGCCGCGATGGGAACCCCGGCCGCGTTGTAAACAAACGCGAAAAACAGGTTCTGACGGATATTTCGCATCGCCGCCTCCGACAAGGCGCGCGCCTTCACAATGCCGTTGAGATCGCCGGACAGGAGCGTGATCCCGGCGCTTTCGATGGCGACATCGGTGCCGGTGCCCATGGCGATGCCGACATCAGCGGCGGCGAGGGCGGGTGCGTCGTTTACGCCATCCCCCGCCATGGCGACCACGCGGCCCGCTTTGCGGAATTCCTCGACCGCGCGGCTCTTCGCATCGGGCAGGACGTCCGCGCGCACATCGTCGAGGCCGAGCTTGCGCGCCACGGCCTCGGCGGTGGTGCGGTTGTCGCCCGTCAGCATGACGAGCCTGATGCCCGCCGCATGCAGCGCGCGGATCGCTTCCGGCGTCGTTGTCTTTACAGGGTCGGCGATGGCGAGGACGGCGGCGGGTGTGCCGTCCACGGCGACGAAGATCGCGGTGGCGCCGTCGCGGCGCAGCGTGTCGGCTTGCGCTTCCAGCGCCGTGACATCGACGTTCTCGCTTTTGAGGAAAGCCGCATTGCCGATGGCGATGCGTTTGCCGTCGACACGGCCGACGGCGCCCTTGCCCACGGGCGAGTCGAAATCGGCGACATCCGCCAGCGCGATCTTGCGTTCCTCGGCTGCCTTGACGATGGCACGCGCGAGAGGATGTTCGCTGGCGCGCTCGACGCTTGCGGCAAGGCGCAGGACCTCGTCTTCCGCAAAACCGTTTGCCGGTACGATGCCAACGAGCGCGGGTTTGCCTTCCGTCAGCGTGCCGGTCTTGTCGATGAGGAGCGTGTCGACCTTTTCCAGCCGCTCGAGCGCGGCGGCGTTCTTGACCAGCACACCGGCCTGCGCGCCGCGCCCGACCGCGACCATGATCGACATGGGTGTCGCAAGGCCGAGCGCGCAGGGGCAGGCGATGATGAGCACCGCGACCGCCGCGACGAGGCCATAGGTGAAGCGCGGTTCGGGGCCGAACACGGACCAGGCGAGGAAGGCGACGAGGGCGGCAAGAACCACCATCGGCACGAACCAGCCCGCGACCCGATCGGCCAGGCGCTGTATGGGCGCGCGCGATCTCTGCGCTTCGGACACGAGTTGCACGATGCGCGCCAGCATGGTGTCGCGCCCGACATGTTCGGCGCGGATGACGAGCGCGCCGGTCTGGTTGATGGTGCCGCCGATGGCACGCGCGCCATTTGCTTTCGTGACGGGCATGCTCTCGCCGGTGACGAGCGATTCATCGACCGAGGAGCGGCCCTCGACGACCTCGCCATCGACCGGCACCTTCTCACCGGGCCGCACGCGCAACAGATCACCCGTGTGGATGCCTTCGAGCGGGACATCCTCATCGCTGCCATCGTCCTTGATGCGGCGCGCGGTCTTGGGGGCAAGATCGAGCAAAGCGCGGATGGCCCCGCCAGTCGCCTCGCGGGCGCGCAGTTCGAGGATCTGGCCGAGAAGGACGAGAACCGTAATGACGGCCGCAGCCTCGAAATAGACCGCGACCTCGCCGTGATGGCCGCGGAACGCTGCGGGAAAGAGGCCCGGCGCGAAGGTCGCAACCACGCTGTAGCCCCAGGCGACGCCGGTGCCCATCGCGATCAAAGTGAACATGTTCAGATTGCGCGTGACAAGGCTCGACCAGCCGCGCTGGAAGAAGGGCAGGCCGCACCACAGGACGACCGGCGTTGCCAGAGCGAACTGGACGAGATTGGAGGTTCGCGGCGCGAGCAATTGGAGCCCGAACAGGTGCGAGCCCATTTCCAGCAGGAAAACGGGAAGCGTCAGGACAAGGCCGATCCAGAACCGGCGGGTGAAATCGATCAGTTCGTGGTTCGGCGGCGCCTCCGCCGTCACCATCAGGGGCTCGAGCGCCATACCGCAGATCGGGCAGGAGCCCGGTCCGACCTGACGGATGTCCGGGTGCATGGGGCAGGTGTATTCACTGCCTTCCGGGACCGGCTCCGCCGCGCGCGGGTTGAGATATTTGTCCGGGTCGGCCTCGAATTTCGTCTTGCAGCCATTGCAGCAGAAATAATAGGTGCGGCCCGCATGCTCGGCGGTGTGTTTGGCGTTGTGCGGATCGACCTTCATGCCGCAGACGGGATCTGTGGCCTTGTGGTCATGGGATCCGCAATCGTGGCCGCCCGCTGCGCCGTGCGCGGTGTGAGCATCGTCGTGCTTCGTGCTGCTGCAGCAGGATTTGGCCGAATGTTCGTGGCTGCTCATGGCCTTGGTCCTCATCCTCTTTCATGCGGCGCGGCGTTCACGCGAAAATGACTGGGACAGAGATGGACCTTCCCCCTCGGGCAAGGTCAAGGGTTGCGGAAATTCCGGATGGCGCCTTCCCTTTTGAAGCGTCAGGCGTTGTCCGGAACCCGGTACAGGAGGAGATCAACATGACCCGAAAAACGTGTGCCGCTGCGCTGTTTCTTGCCCTTCTGGCGATGCCGGCCTTCGCGCAGGATCACGGCGCGCATGGCGGCCATGCCGCCGCGACCGACGACCCGGCCTTCGCCGCCCAGATGAAGGCGCATGAGGACATGACGCGCGATATGGGGGGCGTTCAGCCCTCCGGCAATCCGGACGTCGATTTCGTCCGCATGATGATCCCCCACCATGAGGGGGCGATCGCGATGGCCGAGGTCGAGCTGAAATACGGCAAGGACGAGAGCCGCAAGGAACTCGCGCGCCAGATCATCGCGACGCAGAAAAAGGAAATCGCCGAGATGAAGGACTGGCTCGCCAAGAACGATAAATAACGCTTTTGCCGCGGCAGGGGCGTTCGGCTAAGAAAACGGCCGATGCCGGACGCTCCTGCCCCACCACGCTACGACCTCGATGTCAGCGTCATCATCCCCGCGCTGGAAGCAATGCCCCACGCGCTGCGGATCGTGAGATTGCTGGCCGAGCAGAGCCACGACTTTTCGTTCGAGATCCTTCTCGTGCTCAATCATGAGGAGCGGGAGATCGAGGCGGAGCTTCCGGCGCGGGCGCGGATTCTGTTTTGCCCGGAGAGAGGGGCCTTTTTCGCGCGGAATGCCGGAATTCGCGCGGCGCGCGGGCGCGTCCTCGCTTTCACCGACAGCGACTGCACGCCGACATCGTCATGGCTTTCGGAAGGTTACAAGGCCGTCCGCACACATGATTATTCGGGTCTGGTCGCGGGGCGCATCGCGCCGTATTACGGACGAAAGACCGATGTCGCGATCTTCGAAAGTGCGTTCTCTTTTCGCCAGGATCGGTATGTTGCCGCAGGATTCGGGGCCACGGGAAATCTGTGGGTGCCGGCGGACATTGTTCGTACAATCCGCGCTTTCGACCCTGCAATGCTGGGGGCAGGCGATGTCGAATTCGGTCTCAGGGCGCGGGCCGCCGGTATCCCGATATTCCATGCGCCGGAAAGCGTCGTCGGCCATGAATGCCGCACCGGGCTCTTGGATCTTCTTGCGAAGGAGCGCCGGCTTGCGGGTGGCGAAGTGCTGCTGACGCGCTCAACGTCGCTGTCCGGACACCGAATTGCGCGGCTTGACGACGAGTGGCGTTGGGCGAAACGTCGCTACAGCCTGATACGGTCCGCACATCCGGGGGCGCGCGGGCTGCGGCTGCAGGCCATTTCGCTGCTGGTACTGCTTGCCCGCGCGGGCGAGAAGATTCTCGTGCGAGCCGGAAAAAGACCGCTCCGGCACTGAAGGCTCAGTAGCAGGAATAGCCCGAGCAGGTATCGTCGATTTCGTTCGACCGCCCATTGATCTGGTCCTGCGCCTGGCGGACGAGATCGTCGAGATCGGTCGGGAAATAGTCCGGCAATCCGCCGGGGCCGCCGGTCCAGGTGTCGTTGGTTTCCGGTCCCGTGCCCGTGTAGGTGCTGCCGCCCGATTGGCCGGGGCCGCTGGTGAGGAAGGCGAGCGCCTCGTCGATTTCGGGCTTCGATGCCTTTTCCGGCGCCGACGGGCATTCTCCCGCGCCGGCCACGCTGACCGCATAGCCGGGACGGCGGATGACGACCGTGCCGCAGGGCGTCGAGACTTCCGCCGTGCCGTAATGCAGGATGACGCGCGTTCCATCCGGGCCGTGCGCGAGCGTGACGGTGCCGCCGCGGATGCCGACGGTTGCGACCGGCGTCGAGACGTCGACGCGGTTCGTGTGGCTGATCTCGCCGCCGACGAAACGCATCATGCCGCGTCCGAGCTTGATCGCCGCCTGGCCGGTTCCGGCATCGGGATTGAAAACGTAATTGTCGATCGTCACCGAACTCGACGGTCCGATGCTGAGCGTCGTCTTGTCGACGAACAGGATCTGGGTCGAGCCCTGCGCGGAGGTGCGGATCGTCTCGTTGCGGACGACCTCATTGCCAAGCCGGAGGGTGCGCGTGGCGCCGCCCTGCACGCCCTCCGTCGTCGGATTGACGGCGGCGGCGGTGCCCACGGTCTGCGCCTGCGCGTTGAAGCCGAACAAAGCGGTCGAGGCCAGAAGGGCGGAGAGACGGGCGGCGGCGCGGCGGGAGAAAATCGGCATCGCGAACCTCAGAAACGGAAATGGGGGCCAAAGGATATCGACAGATTGTCGGTATCGTAGGCCGAAAGGTTCGAATCCGTCTTCGTGTAGAAGATCTGCGTGCCGACGCCCGCCAAGTCGTTGATGGCGTAATCGGCGGCGAGGCCGACGCGGAACTGCTTGTCTTCGCGGCGGACGGGAACGACGTCGTTCGGGTTCTGAACGAAGAGGTCCGGCTCGTCATACTGCGTCCAGCGGAAGCCGATCAGCGGTGTGACGAGGAGCTGGTGCCCCTTCAGGCTGATGTCGAACGGCAGTCGTAGCTCCGCAATGAAGCGGTCGTAGCTGAGGTAGTCCTCTGAATAGGAATAGCCGGTGAACGGCAGAGGCACGATCTCCGCATCGTCCACCGCGAGCCGCGAATAGCCGAGATGCAGGTTGAAGCGCTGCGCGGCGTAAGGGTCGGACGACAGCCGGATACCCGCCGAAGTGACCGGGCCGGTGCCGCCATCGAAATCGTTCGGATCGGACGGATCGAAGAAGGACGTGTCGTCGCTGTACTCACGCCAAACGACATCCGCATAAGGCGCGAGCGTCCAGGTGCCGACGGGCACGGTGCCCGTGACGCCGCCGCCGAAGGAGACGAAATATTCGTCCTTGTCGAGCAGAGCGCCGCCGAACAGAAGATAGGGCTTGATCGTCGCGACCGCTGTCGGATGGTTCGTCGGAATGCCGAAGCGAGGGCCGAAGGTGAGTTCGGCGGAGGTGTAATCGTATTCGTCGAAATCGAGCTGGCGGGTGCTGTAGGAGGTCAGGCTGGCCTCGAACCGGTCGCCGCGCTGATTGCCGAAATCGTAGGAATAGCTGAAGCCGGTGTTGAGATAGCCGTTCCAGTCGCTTTCCGGGTTCCCGGTAACGTCTACCCAGTCGGCGATTGCAGGATTATAGGCGGTGTAGTCACCGTCCGGCTCGCCGTTGGCGTTGCTCTGCCAGCGGATGCCGGTACGCACATAGCTGTTCCACTGATGCGGGCTGAGCTTGGTCTCGGCCTTGCCGAGCAGATAGGTGGCGCGGGCCTTGATGGGTTCGGGCGTCGCCGGATGCTGCAGCACCGATTGATAATAGCCGCGCGCCATATCGTGCGAGCCGAGCTTGCCGTACAGGATGCCGAGATAAAGCCGCGCATTCGGCTCATCCGGCTTGAAGAACAGGACACGCTCCAGCGCGCCGATGGCGGCTTCGATGTCGCCGGCCTCATTGCTGAGGCTGGCATAACGCAGCGTCGCGGGCACATCGCCGGGATTGCGCACGAGATAGGCGAACAGTGCGGCGCGGTCGGACGGCAGGTGCGCCTGTGCCGCTGCCGGTTCCGCGGCAAGGCCGAACGCCGCCGCTACCAGCATGCCGAATGCAGCGCTCCTCGTCGTCATGCAGGCCCCAATTCGTGAACAGGCGTTTACCTTTCCCGCAAGCCTGATGGGCCCGCTAGTGCACGAAGGTCACACTCCGGTTGAAAGGCATAGATTCCGCGCGCATAGGTTCACTCCTGACCGTGGTTGTTCGCTCCGGGCCGCGATTTGACGGCGCCGCCGGGGTTTGTACTAGTCGCGAGACGGGCATTTCGGGCGAGGGCTTGCGCTTTCATGGGCAGCCGATGGGCATATGTGCTGGCGGTTCTGGTGCCGCTTTTCGGCCTGCTGTCGCTCGGGCTGTTCTCGTCCGGCGGCCTCGATCCGATTCGGAACCTCGTTTTCGACACCTATCAGCGTCTCGAGCCGCGGACGTGGAATCCGGACACTCCGGTGCGGATCGTCGACATCGACGACGAGAGCCTGAAACGTCTGGGCCAATGGCCCTGGCCGCGCACACGCCTGGCCGAACTCGTCACCCGGCTCGGGGAAAGCGGCGCGGCGGCGGTGGCGTTCGATATGGCGCTGTCGGAAAGCGACCGGACGAGCTTCGGCAATCTTATTTCCGCATTGCCCGATGACGCCCGCGAAAGGCTGGCGCGCGAATTCTCCGGCCTGCCGGACAATGATGCGGTGCTTGCGAGCGCAATCGGCACTGCGCCGGTCGTCCTCGGCACGATCCTCACGCATGGTGCGCCGGGGCCGTATCCCGCGCGGCACGGCATTGCCAGCGCGGGCGATGATCCCGGCGCCTTTCTGCCGACGTTCCGCGGCGCCATCGTGCCGCTGGAGATGCTGCAGGAAAAGGCGGCAGGCTTCGGCGCGCTGAACTGGCTTCCGGATCAGGACCAGACGGTGCGCCGCCTGCCGCTTCTTCTCTCGCTCGACGGAAAGATCGTGCCCGCGCTGGCGATCGAATCCCTGCGCGTGGCGCAGGGGGCATCGACCTATGTCGTGCGTGCATCGAATGCCAGCGGGCAGGAGGCGTTCGGCGCGAAGACGGGTGTCAATACGGTCAAGGTCGGCGCGCTCGAAATTCCGACCGATCCGCAGGGCGAGGTGCGCGTGCGCTTCTCGCCGACGCAAAAGGGCCGCTTCGTGCCCGCCTGGAAAGTGCTCGACGGATCGCTCGCACCGGGCGAACTCGAAGGGCGCATCGTGCTCATCGGAACGAGCGCCGCCGGCCTGCTCGACCAGCGCACGACGCCTGTCAATGCGAGCGTGCCGGGCGTCGAGGTTCACGCCCAGCTTCTGGAACATGTGCTCGAAGGCTACACTCTGGCGCGTCCGGATTGGGCGGCGGGCGCGGAACTTCTGATCGCGCTGATCGCAGGGCTCGGCATCGCAATTTTGTTGCCGCGCATCGCCGCCGCCGGGACGGGACTTCTCGGCATCATCGCCATCGCCGCGCTTGTGTTCGTCAGCTGGCATGCCTTCACGCAGCGCAATCTTCTGATCGATCCGCTGTTTCCCTCGGCAACCGTCGCGGCCGTCTATCTGTGCGGTGTCGTTGCGCTTTACCGGGCCGAACAGGCGCAGAAGAAATGGGTGCGCGATGCGTTCGGGCGCTTCGTGTCGCCGGCGGTGGTGCAGCAATTGACGAAGGATCCCTCGAAACTCGTCCTTGGCGGCGAGACGCGTGAGATCACCGTGATGTTCTGCGACATTCGCGGCTTCACCACGATTTCGGAGGGGATGAGCGCGGCGGAACTGACGGCGTTCATGAACGCCTATCTCGATCCGCTCAGCGATGTGGTGCTGGAGCATCGCGCGACGCTCGACAAATATATCGGCGATGCGATCATGGCGTTCTGGAACGCGCCGCTCGACGATGCCGATCATGCGCGGCAGGCGGCGCTGGCGTCCCTGGCGATGATCGCCGAACTCGAACGCCTCAATGCCGGATGGCGCAAGGAGGCGGAAGCGGCGGGCCGCCCGTTCCGCGAAGTGCGCTTCGGCATCGGGCTTGCCACAGGGCCGTGCTCGGTCGGCAATTTCGGCTCGACCCAGCGCTTCGACTATTCGGCCTTCGGCGACGACGTCAACCTGTCCTCGCGTCTCGAAGGCGCGAGCAAGACCTATGGCGTGACCATACTTGCGTCGGAGGCCACCCGCGCCGCCGCGCCGGACCTCGCCTGGCTCGAGGTCGACATCGTGAAGGTCAAGGGCAAGACCGAGGCGGTGCGCATCTTCACTCTGCTGGGCGATGCGGTCTATGCGGCGCAGGACGAATTCCGGAAGATCGCGCGCTGGCACGAGCACATGCTGAGCGCGTTCCACAGCCGCAAATTCCGCGACGCGGAAGAGGCGGCACGATCCGCCGCCGGGTCGGCACCTTTCGCGGTCCGGCCGCTTTACCTTTATTATGCAGAAGCGAGTCGCCGCTTCGCGGAGATGCCTCCGCCGGACGACTGGGATGGCGTCACCGAATTCATGCACAAATGAGCTTTCGCGAGAAGTGAGTACATATGGCTTCTGATGTTGAAACAGGCGAGATCGGAATCCGCTTCTGGGGCGTGCGCGGCTCGATTGCCGTGTCCGGCCCTGAATATGCAGGGTTCGGCGGGCACACGAACTGTCTTGAAATTCTCGGCGGCAGCAATCGCCTTCTCGTCGATGCGGGAAGCGGAATCGTGCCGTTCGGCGCGGACTGGCGAGCCGAGGCGGGAGAGCGGCTCGACATCGTGCTGACGCACCTGCACCACGACCACGTCATCGGGCTTTTGCTCTGCGCGCCCCTGTTCGTGCCGGGCGTCGAGGTGAACATTTATTGCGGGCATCTCGGCGGCGCGAGCGCCGAGGATGCCCTGCGCACCCTGTTTTCGCCGCCGCTGTTTCCGCTGACCTTTGCCGACATTCCCGCCAAAGTGCGTTTCATCGGCTTTCGCGCGGGCGAGGAAATTTCCACCGCGGGCTTCCGCATCAGGACGCACGCGCTCAATCATCCCGGCGGGGCGACGGGCTACCGCTTCGAGCGCCAAGGCAAGGCGCTCGTCGTTCTGACGGACCATGAGCACAGCGGCGATCCCGCCAATGCGGACAAGGATCTCGCCGCGTTCTGCCGGGGCGCGGGACTCATTGCCTATGATGCGACCTACGATCCGGCGGAATACGCCGCCTATCGCGGCTGGGGGCATTCGACCTGGGAGGCCGGGGCGGCGCTTGCTTTGGCGGCCGAGGCGCCGGTGCTTGCCTGCATCCATCATGCGCCGGACCACGACGATCGAAAGCTTGCCGGCATGGAACGCAATCTGACAACGGTCCTGCCGAACGGCTTTTTCGCACGGCAGGGAAGCCGTTTCACAGTTTGACCGCTCCGGCCCGAATGCAGACATTCCCGTGTCCTGCGCGTAAGGTCCCGCCATCCATCTGAACGGAGTCCCATGCTCGTCCCGGCCGTCGTCCTGATCGTCTGCGCGCTTCTGGCGATGGTGAGCCTTGTCGAGCCCATTGCCGCGCGGCTCAAAGTGCCGATCAGCGTGGCCTCGGCATTGCTCGGCATCGGCATCGGGACTCTGTGTCTCGTTCTGCGGACGAATTTCGAATTCGAGCCGGACGGCGTGATGAGCCTTCTCGTCGATCCGCCCGTCGAATCCTCCGTTTTCATTTTCGTTCTGATGCCGGTCCTGATTTTTCAGTCCGCCGTCGGCATCGATGTGCGCCAGATCGCGGAGGACGCAACGCCGATCCTAGTTCTGTCGGTGTTCGCGGTCATCTTCGCGAGCTTCTTCATCGGCGGGGTGATGCATCTCGCGTCCGGCTTCTCGCTGATGGCCTGCCTTCTTCTGGGCGCGGTGGTGGCGACGACCGATCCGGTCGCGGTGATCGGCATCCTGCGCGATGTCGGCGCTCCGCAGCGTCTCGGGCGTCTGCTCGAAGGCGAGAGCCTGTTCAACGACGCGGCGGCGATCACGCTGTTCATCCTCTTTCTCGGTTACGTTCTGGAGCCGCAGCCGGTCGATGTCGCGGGAAGCCTCGTCAATTTCCTCGTGCTCGGCGGCGGCGGCGCGCTGTTCGGCTACCTGATCGGGCGCATCACCTGCGTGCTGCTGGCCTTCGTCGGCGACCGGCCGATGGCGCAGGTCACAATCCTGCTCGCCGCACCCTATCTTGCGTTCATCTTCGCGGAAGCGGCGCTTCATGTGTCGGGCGTCGTTGCGGTCGTCACGGTGGGCATTGCGGTCAATCTGTACGGACCAGGTTCGGCGACGCCGGCGGGCTGGAACAAGTTCCGCGCCATCCTCGCGCAACTCGACTATTGGGCCGCATCGCTCATTTTCGTTCTGGCATCGGTTCTCATCCCGCGGCTTCTGACGGGCGCGACGTGGAGCGACCTTGTTCTGGTTCTCGTTCTCGCAGCGGCGGCGCTGCTTGCGCGCGCGATCGTGCTGTTCGGCGCGATGCCGCTGCTCGGTCGCCTCAACCTGTCGACGACGGTCGACCGGCGTTACTCCTCGGTCATTCTGTGGGGCGGGCTTCGCGGCGCTCTGACGCTCGCGCTTGCGCTGTCGATCACCGAGAACCCGCTTGTACCGGTCGAGGTGCAGCGTTTCATCGCCGTGCTGTCGACCGGCTTTGTGCTTTTCACGATCCTCGTTCAGGGCACGACGTTGCAGACGGTGATGCGGCTTGCGGGGCTCGACCGGCTGTCGCCGCTCGACACCGCGCTCCGCCAGCAGGTTCTGGGCGTGGCGCAGGCCAATGCGCGCGAGACGCTTTCCAGGGCGGCGAACCTGTACGGACTGTCCGAAAAAGTGGCGGAGCAGGATTTCGTGGCCTCTGCGGAGCCGGTTGAGGTGCCGGACGTCGCGGGGTTCGGGTTCGAGCAGCGCCTGACGCTCGGCCTCGTTACACTGGCCCGGCGCGAACGCGAATTGATACTCGACGATTTTCGCGAACGCACGATCTCCTTTTCCATCGTGGCCGACATGCTGGCCGAAAGCGCGCGCCTGATCGACCGCGCACGAACAAGCGGGGAGGCCGGATACATGTCCGCGTCGCGCGAAAGTCTCGATCTGCCGCCGCGTCTCAAGCTGGCGCACGGGCTTCACCGAAAGCTCGGCGTCGACACCTATTTCGCACGGCTTCTGTCGGACCGCTTCGAGGTTCTGCTCGCCAGCCGGACGGTTCTGATGCGCCTCGATCCGTTCATCCGCGAGACGATCGGGCCTGTTCTCGGAGAAGACGTCGTCGTGCGGGCGGGCACCATCCTGACCCAGAGGCAGGAAGAGCTGCAGCGCGCTGTGGATTCACTGACGCTGCAGTTCCCCGACTACGCACAGGAACTGAAGCGCAGCTTCGTCGTGCGCACGGCCCTGCGCCGCGAGGAACGCGAATATGACGATCTGTACGAACAGAGCCTGATCGGCCCGGAACTGCACCGCGATCTGCGCCTGCATGTCTCGACACGCCGTGGCGAGGCCGACAAGAGGCCGCAGCTCGACCTGCGTCTCGACACCCGCGATCTCGTCAAGACATTTCCGCTGTTCGCCTCGCTGTCGGACGAGCAGATCGACGGCATGGTGCATCTGATGAAGCCTGTCTTCGCGCTGCCGGGGGAAGTTCTCATCCGCAAGGGCGATGAAGGGGATGCGGCCTATTTCATCTCCTCTGGCGCGGTGGAAGTGCGCGCGGACAAAAGGCAGATCCGTCTCGGCACGGGCGATGTGTTCGGCGAACTTGCCCTGCTGACGAGCGAGCGGCGCACGGCCGATGTCATCTCCATCGCGTATTGCTCGCTGCTGCGTCTCGACGCGCGCGATTTCAACACGTTCATTGCCGAAAACCCCGACGTCGCTGCGTATATCGAGGACGTTGCGGAGAAGCGGCTGAAAGAGAATGCAGGCGCACGCGCGAAGATACGATCCTGACGAAACGCCTGTGAAACGATGCTCGTTTAAAGCCCGGTTCCCATGTTCGACCGCCGATACCGCGACAGACTGAAGGAAGATCTCCCCGCCTGGCGGGAGAAGGGCTGGGTCACCGACACGGGTGCTGAGGCCATTCTGGCCTCGCTGCACGAAAGGTCCGGGCCGGGCTTCGGGCTCGCCGCTGTTGTCGCGGTGCTGGGCACGGTTCTTCTCGGTTTCGGCCTGTTCGCGCTGATCGGCGCGAACTGGGATTACATGCCGCGCATCTTCCGGTTCGGGCTTCTGACGGTTTGTCTTGGGCTCGCTTATGCGGCTGCGGCGGCGCTCGACCGGCGCGGCTTTCCGAAATTCGCGGATGCGGCGGTTCTTCTGGCCTGCTTTGTGTTCGCCGCTGCGATCGCGCTTGTGGGGCAGACCTATCATCTCGCCGGCGACTTCGCCGATGCGGTTCTTCTGTGGCTTGCCGGTACGCTCGTTGCGGCGTTTGCGACACGCTCGGTGTCGGCCACTGTGCTTGCCGCAGCCGGTGCGTCCTACTGGATATGGATCGTGACGTATGACAAAGGCGTTCCGCTGCACTGGGGAGGCCTGGCTGCGGTCCTTGCGTGCTGCGGCCTGTCCATCCTTCTGGACAGCCGTCTCGCCCGTTCGGTCTGCATTCTTGCGCTCGGCTTCTGGATCGTCTGTACGGGTCTCGCGCTGAACGTGCGGACCTCGGCGGAGCCCGCCGACCTGTGTGCCGTCTTTGCCGCGCTCGGTCTTCTTTTCTGGGCCGGCGGTCTGGCGCTCGCTCAATTAACGCATTGGCCCCGGTTGGCGCGCTTCGGCGTGGATCTGCAGACTCCGGGCCTTGCAGGTTTCCTTGCCTCGGCGGCGAGCCTTCAATTGGCGCTCGACGTCACGACCAGCGAAAGTGCGCAGGGGGCCTCCGTTGCGGTCTCCTCCGCAGTGCTGATGACCGCGGTCGGCCTCGGCGCGTTCGTCTGGCGCAAGGGCGCGTTGCGCGCGCTCGATCTTGCTGTCATGGCGGTACTCGGCTTGGCGGTCATCGGCCTTGCGGCATGGAGCCCGCAGGACGAATTCACGCTGCGGCTGGTCTTGGGGATCGTCGTCATCGCGATTGCGCTGTGGTGGGTTTCGCTCGGCCATGAGGGACATGCCACCGGCAGCAGGATCGGACTTCTCGCCTTCGGCGCAGAGGTTCTTTATCTGTACGGCGTGACGCTTGGAACCCTGCTCGATACGGCCTTGTCCTTCTTTGCGGGCGGCATCCTGTTCATCGGCCTGTCCGTGCTTCTCATGCGGTTCAACAGAAAACTCGCATCCGCGAAGGTGGCGGCATGACCCGGCGGATACCGCTCTGGTGTTTTGTGCTCGCCTTCGCCGTGCAGGCGATGTTGCTGGGCTACATACTTGCCGCCCGCGCGAGCCTGCTCGCTAACGGACAGGAAATTCGTCTGTCCGTCATCCCCGTCGATCCGCGCGATTTTCTGCGCGGGGACTATGTCGTTCTTTCCTACAAGATCTCGACGCTGAAGGCGTCCGAACTCGGCGGCGACGACGAATTCGGCTACGACGTGCCGGTCTATGTCGACCTGGCGCCCGATGGCGATGTGTGGAAAGCGGTCGCCCTGCATCGGGAAAGGCCGCTATCGGGCACGTTTCTGCGCGGTCACGTCAGCAATTACAGCTATGACGGCGAGTGCCGGGACTGGGCCTGCGCGATCTACAACGTCGACTACAATCTCGAAAAATTCTTCGTTCCGGAAGGCGAGGGGCTCGAACTCGAGAAGCTGCGCAACGATCAGCGCGTCGAGGTCGATGTGGCCGTCGCGGAGGACGGACGCGCGGCGCTGAAGCGCCTGCGCGTCGATGGTGCTGTGCGGTACGAGGAAAAGCTGTTCTGATCAGCTTTCCAAAGCCGCATCCAGGGTGATGTCGGCATTCAGAAGCTTCGAGACCGGGCAGCCGGCCTTGGCTTTTCCGGCCAGCTCCTGAAACTGGTCTTCCGTTGCGTTCGGGATTTTTGCGCGCAGCGTGAGATGGACCGCCGTAATGGAGAATCCGTCCGGCACCTTTTCGAGGGTAACCTCGGCCTTCGTGTCCATTTTCTCGGCGGTCAGGTTCGCCTCGCCAAGGATCAGCGACAGAGCCATGGTGAAGCAGCCCGCATGTGCCGCACCGATCAGCTCTTCCGGATTGGTGCCGGGCTTTCCTTCGAAACGGCTGGCGAAGCCATAGGGATAGTCCTTCAGTGCGCCGCTCTGGGTCGAGATTGCGCCCTTGCCATCCTTGATGCCGCCTGACCAGACGGCCGATCCGTGGTTTTTCATCCGTGCACTCCCTGTTGTCCAGACTGCTTATCTAGGTCCGAAACGCGCCAGGGGAAGGTGTCACTCGCCGAGGCTGACACCTTCGAACGGATGACGCCCGAGTGGATCCATCTTGTAGTTCAGCACATTGCTGCGCGCGCCGGTGAAGACGACCGAATGGGCCAGCGGCACCCAGGGCGCCTCGGCATGCACGATCTCCTGCGCCTTGCGGTAGAGCGCTTCGCGCTGCGGGCGATCGGAGGTCAATTTCGCCTGGTTGATCAGCGCGTCATATTCGGCGTTGCACCATTTGGCGACGTTGTTGCCGCCAATGCGCGCCGCCGTGCAGCCGAGCAGGACGTTGAGGAAATTGTCCGGGTCGCCGTTGTCGCCGGTCCAGCCGAACAGCGCCATCGGCGCCTCGCCGTTCTGGAGCTTCGCGCGGTACTCTTCCCACGGATAGGTGACGAGGTTCACCGTGATGTCGATTTTCGCAAGGTCGGTCTTGATCAGTTCTGCGATGCGTTTTCCGTCCGGATTGTACGCACGGCTGACCGGCATGTACCACAGATCGGTCGTAAAGCCGCCCGAGATCCCCGCTTCCGCCAGCAGCTTGCGTGCGGCGTCGATGTCATACGGGTAGGGCTTTATGTCGTCGTTGTAGGACCACAAGGTCGGCGGAATGGGGTTCTTCGCAATCACGCCGGCGCCGCGATAAACGGCTTCGAGGATGGATTCCTTGTCGATCGCCATGTTGATCGCCTGCCGCACTTTCAGATTGTCGAGCGGCGGCTTCGTGACGTTGAGCGCCAGATAACCGATGTTCAGACCTTCCTGCGACATCAGCCGAAGATCCGGATCGCTCTTGATGCGGTCGACCTCGTGGGGATCCGGAAACGCCATGACGTGGCATTCGCCCGCCTTGAGCTTGGTGAGGCGCACGGCGGGGTTCGGCGTGATCGAGAAGACGAGCGTTTCGATGGGCTGCCTGCCGGCCCAGTAATCGGCGAAGGCGCGGTAGCGGATCATAACGTCCTTCTGCCACGAAATGAACTGGAACGGGCCGGTGCCGACCGGTTCGAGATCGAGCTTTTCGGGCGTGCCCTGCCGCAGAAGCTGGTCGGCATATTCGGCGGAGAGCACCGAATTGAAATCCATCGCGAGATTGGCGAGGAACGGCGCTTCGGCGCGCGTAAGTACAAAGCGGACCGTCATGTCATCGATCTTGTCGATGCTTTTCAGGATGTCGGGCATGCCGATGTCCTTGAAGTAGTCGTAACGCGCGCCGGAAACGTTGTGATAGGGGTGGTCGGTCTTCCACTGGCGCTCCAGCGAGAACAGAACGTCGTCGGCATTGAGCGGGCGTGTCGGCGCGAAGTTCGGCGTCGTGTGAAACTTCACACCGGGCCGGAGCTTGAAGACGTATTCGGTCCCGTCCGGAGAGATCGTCCAGCTTTCGGCCAGCGCCGGGCGGAGTTCCGTCGTGCCCGGCATGAACTCGACGAGATTGTTGAAGATCGGCGTGCCGGCGTTCATGCCGGTCGTTGTGGTGACGATCTGCGGATTGATCGCTTCGGGATTTCCCTCCGAGCAGAAGACCAGGGTCTTGGCCGTGGCCGGCAAGGCAAATGCGGCGAGCAGGGCCGCGGCGCAGATCGTGGATCGGAACATGTGCCCCCTCAGGCGCTCGCGAGATGTTTCTGTGGCTGTGTGTCGGCAACGCTGACCGGCAGATCGATGATGAACTGCGTTCCCTTTCCGGGTTCGCTGTCGAGATCGATCTTTCCGTGCAGGCTGTTGGTGACGAGGTTGTAGACGATGTGAAGCCCGAGGCCGGTCGAGCCATGCGCGCGGCCCGTCGTGAAGAACGGCTCGAAAACGCGCTCGTGGTTTTCCGGCGGAATTCCCTTGCCGTCGTCGGCGAAAGTGAAGCGCAGCCAGCCGCGCCGCAACTCCTCGATCCGGAGCACCATCTGGCCGCTGTCGTCCTCGTCATACGCGTGGGAGACCGCGTTCATGATGAGATTCGTCAGGACCTGAGCGAGCGCGCCGGGATAAGTGTCCATGACCAGGCCTTCCGGGCAATGGATCGACACGTCGTGGCCGGTCTTGCGGATGACGGGGCCGAGCGAGGTCAGGAGCTCGTTCAGCCAACTGTCCAGCGGGAAGCTTCGCCGCTCGCCGCTGGTCTGGTCGACGGCGACCTGCTTGAAGCTGTAGACGAGTTCGGCCGCGCGGTTGAGATTGCTCTGCAGAAGGCTCGAGCCTTCCGTAATGCGGGCCACAAAGCGCTCGAACTCCGAGCGGAGCAGCTTGCCGGAGGCGGCGCTGTCGGCAAATTGCTGGGCCTCGGACGACATCGAGCTTGCCGTTGTCAGGGCAATTCCGACCGGCGTGTTGATTTCGTGGGCCACGCCGGCGACGAGCTGCCCGAGCGAGGCGAGCTTTTCATACTGGATGAGATCGTCCTGCGTCTGGCGCAGGTCCGCAAGCGCGGTGTCCGCACGCTCCTTGGCGCGCCGCAGCGCATGTTCGCGCCGCCCGATTTCGGTGACGAAGAAATTCGCCGCGCGTGCCATTTCGCCAAGCTCGTCGCGCCGGTCGCCTTCCGCAACGGGCCCGACGAAGGGATCGTTCGCAAGCTCGATCATGCGGTTTTTCAGGCGGCCAAGCGGGCCGGTGATCGAGCGGGCGACATAGAATGCGAGCACCGCGCCGAGAATGAGACCCGCCGCTGCACCAAGAACGAGAATCTTGCGGACGAAATCGCCGATGCGATTGGCGAAGCCGGTGAAGATGTCGTTGAGCTGACGGGCGCGCTCCAGCATCGCACCGGCCGTCGCGTCCATATCCGCGATCATGTTGTTCTGGGTGCCGAGCGCATCGCGTGTGCCGGCGAGAGCGGTGCTCCATTGCGCGATGGCATCGATCATTTCCGACTGGATCAGCGGCGAAATGGGCAGCGTGGACACCGCTTTTTCGAGCTCGGCGCTTTGCTTCAGAATGTCTTCGGTGGCGACCGGATTGCGCTCGGAAAGGGCTTTCGTCGTGGCCTGGGCAAGTTTCAGCGTCGCGATGGCGATGTTCTGGGTGGCCTGATCGGTCTCGCTGGCCTGAACGGAGTAATTCAGAAGGCTCGCGACTTCATCGTGCAGCTTTCCGCGTTCGCTGGAATGAACTTTCAGGAGCCGGTCGGTCCAGTCCGAAAGGCGGCGTGCGGCAATCTGTTCGCCGGCGCCGATTGTGATCTCGGCGCGATAATCGGCGGTCAGCACAGGGAGCTGTTCGGCGCTGTCGGTGCGGCCCGATTCCTTCAGCACAGTGGAAAGCTCGGTGGATATCTGTTCGAGCTGTGTGGACACCCGCTCGATCGCCTGCGGGTCGTTGCGCGCCTGTTCCAGTTCGATGGCGGCGATGGCGGTGTTGAGCTGCTGCGCCTTGTCGACGATGTCGCGGGCAAAGCGCACGCGCAGATCGCGCTCGGTCAGCGACTGGATGATGTCGGTGTTCGACGCGTGCTGGCGCGCGCGCGCCTGATCCGTCAGCGTGATGAGGCTCGCCGCGCGCTCGGCCATGTTGCGGGCGGCGGCGTCGTTGAACTCGGTCGCCTGCACATATTCGGCCATACGGCGCATGAAGATCTGCAGGGCGTTGCGGGCATCGGAGACGGCCACCTGCTGCGCGCGGTCTCCGGCGAAGGCGATCAGCGCGTTCATGTCGTTCCATGCCTGATTGGCATAGGCCGCGAACTGGTAGTGATGGCCGCGCCGGTCGCCGGGCAGCGATTGCACGTAATCGTCGCGCGCGGCGACCGCGAGGCTGAGATTGCGGTAAAAGGCGCCCGCCAGAAGTGCGCCCTGGCGCGCGCGGTCGGCCTGGCCGAGCAGAAGCCAGGCGGCCAGCGCAATGGCGGCCGCAATCGCGATCGGTATCGCGCCGACAAGAAAGATTTTCAGTCCGATACGCATTCGGCCCAGGCTCCGGGCGGGAGCTTGGCCATCATCGGGCGTGCTGGCAACAGCATGTTTGCGCTCGGCATAGATGCTGGTGATGCCGCCGGCGCTGTTCTCGGCGCCGCGCCCTGCGTCCGGTGATCTTGAAGACATCTGTTTCGCCCCCGGACCGGCGCTTCAAACGCCAGATCCGGGCCTGGGCCCGGATCTTGCGGCGGAAGGTGGGGGGGAGAAGGTGGCGGAAGCCTGCCCCGGCGGGGGGGGTGGGGGGGATGCCGGGGCAGGCTCGCCTTTATGCTCTCCGAAAGCGTCGGTACCGAGGGCAAAGCCGGCACCTTCAGCGAGCACATTCTCGGACACGTCGGGCCGAACACTCCCACCCGTCGAAACGACGAGGGCTGAGACGAGCGCCTGGACCTGGGTCAATCCGTTCATTCAATCCTCTGCGGCAGGCGGCTTGCGCCCGCCGAACTCCGGTTCTCTCAACGCGATGCCAACCGCTGCTCGGCTGCGACGCGCACCAGTTCCGAGAACCCTTTCACTCTGTTCTGTTCGATCGTGATCGTGCGCGACACCTTGCGGGACGAGCCGTTCACGCATTCGGCGGGAATGTAGGGCCAGGCCAGACCGCTGCAGACGTCCTGACTGACGAGAAGGTCACCCTTCTTGCCGGCCGTCTGGTGCCGGGCCGTGGAATACTGGCCGGCCTGCTCGAGGGTCTCGAACGCCTGAGCAACGGCCATATCGGGGTGGCGGTCTTCGATTTTCGCATCGGCCGTCTGGCCCGCGAAGCTGGACGCCATCACCCAGACAACGGCAAGCGCCGCAGCCTGAACCAGTGATGTCTTTGCCAGCGTGTTCATGTCCCGTCTCCCTGGCGCCCATTCGCTGATGCGATGTCCCTGGCGCCGTTTCGATGAGACTGGTTTTAGAGGCCGTTCGTTTCGGCTGTTTTGCGCCGGTCGCGAAATGCGGTTTCAACATTTCGGGAATTGTTTCGTCGTGGGGAGCGGGACGAAACAATCGGGGCCCGGAACGGCGTCCGGGCCCACTGAAAACACACAGGTTTCCGAGGTCGAGCCTCAGATTTCCTTTTCGTCGGGCGAGAAGACGTAACCGGCGCCGCGCACCGTGCGGATGACCCGCGGATTGGACGGATCGGGCTCGATCTTCTTGCGGATCCGGGTGATGCGCACGTCGATGGCGCGGTCGAAGGCGTCGGCGTCGCGGGCATTGGCCAGGTCGAGCAGCCTCTCACGCGACAGCACGCGCTTGGGATGATCCGCAAACGCCTTGAGCAGCGTGAATTCGGAATTGGTGAGGGGATGCTCGTCGCCGTTTTCGTCGCGCAGCGTGCGGCCGGCGAGATCGAGCCATTTTGTGCCGATCTTCACGGTTTCGCCGGGCGTCGGTGCGCCGGGCGGCAGCGGTGCGGCCACGGTGCTGCGGCGCAGCACCGAGCGGACGCGGGCGAGAAGTTCACGCAGCTCCGCGGGCTTTGCGAGATAATCGTCCGCCCCGAGTTCGAGACCGACCACGCGGTCGATGGGGCTGGCCGTCGCGGTCAGCATGATGACGGGAAGGCGCGGCTTTTCCTGCTTCAGGAAGCGGATCAGCGACAGGCCGTCCTCCTCGGGCATGTTCAGATCGAGGACGACGAGATCGGGCGTGTCCTTCTTCACGCATTCGCGCAGGCTCGGTCCGCCGTCGCAGAGCGTGACGGAAAAGCCGTGCATCTTGAGATAGTCGCCAACCATCTCGCGGGCCGCCGCCTCGTCGTCGACGACCACAATCTTATGCGTCTGCGTCTGGGCCATGAAACCGTTCGGAAGGCAAAGAGAGCGTGAAGCGCGCTCCGTTCAGAGGGCCTTTATCGACCAGGATGGCCCCGCCGTGCAAATCGGCGATGCGCTTGACGATGGAAAGCCCAAGTCCCGTGGAGCTTTCACCCGCCGTCGGCTTGGCCGACAGGCGCTGGAAGCGGCCGAACAGGCGCGCCTCGTCCTCGGGCGACAGGCCGGGGCCCGAATCGGACACCCGGATGCGCGCCTCGGTCTCGTCGCCCTCGATCTCGATCAGGATGGAGCCGTTGAGCGGTGTGTACTTCACCGCGTTCGACAAGAGGTTGTCCAGCGCCTCGCGCAGCCGGTCCGGATCGCCCCACGCGATCAGCGCGGGCGGACCGCTGAGCGTGATCGTCTGTTCCTTGCGCTCGGCGAGCGTGCGGTTGGCCTCGGCGACTTCGGCGGCGAGGCGCGGCAGGTCGAAATCCTCGAAGCGCAGGGCGATGTCGTCGGCATCTTTCATCGCATCGCCGATCAGCGTGTCGACCATGCTGATCAGGCGCTTCACCGCGCTCTGGATGTGGCTGACCTGCGCTTCGGCCATCTCGGCGGGCACCGGCGAAATGGCCAGAAACTCGTTGAGCATTTCGGCGCGGCCCAGAACGACCGAGAGCGGATTTTTCAGATCGTGCGCGACGGTGCCGAGAACCTCGCTCTTGAAGGTCGCCGCGCTTCTCAGCCGCGACCACTGGGTCTGCAGCTTGTCGTTCGCGGCCGAAAGCTCGCGCGTGCGTGTTGCGACGCGCCGCTCCAGATTGGCGTTCGCCTCCTGAAGCTGGTCGTAGAGCGAGACATTGTCGAAGGCGATGGCAAGGCGGCTGCAGAACACTTCGACGAGCGCGCGGTCCGTGTCCGACAATTTCTTGGTGGTGTCGAGCAGGACGACGATTTCGCGCCCGGTCGCGGTCCGCAGGTACAAAATTGTACGCCCGTCGAGGAAGCTGTGGCGCTTGGCCGTGAAGGTTTCCTCGATCTGGGAGCCGAGATCGCGCGAAATCGCAGCGCGGTGCTCGGACACGGCGAAATCGCGGTAGGTGCCCGAACCCGCGAGCACGCGGAAGTCGGTGTTGTCGCTTTCCTCGCGCAGCACCAGCATGCCCGCGCAATCGGCGTCGATGAGCACAGACAACTGGGTAAGCACGCCTTCGGAAAATTTCTGCAGCGAACCGACTTCGAAAATGTCGGCGGCGGCTTCGACGATGATCTCGAGGCCGCGGCGTGTCTCGGTCAGCCGCTTGAGCTGTTCGTAGCTGCGCAGAGCGGCGGTGATCGTCGTGAAGAGCTTGTCGGCGGTAAGCTCGGTCTTCGCCTTGTAGTCGTTGATGTCGTAATCGACGATGACGCGCCGCTCCGGGGCCTGGCCGGGCTGGCCGGTGCGCAGGATGATGCGCGTGACCTCGTTTCTGAGCTCCTTGCGGATGTATTCGACAAGGTCGAGGCCGGCGCTGTCGTTCTCCATCACGACGTCGAGCAGGACGACCGCGATGTCTGGCTGCGCGGCCAGAAGCTCGCGCCCCTCGCGCGCCGAATGGGCGGGGAGGAGGTCGAGCCTGCGGCCGTGAAGCTGGAAATCCTGAAGCGCAAAGCGGGTGCCGCTGTGAACGGCCGGATCGTCGTCGATGACCGCAACTTTCCAGCGCGGCGCCTGCGGTGCCGACGGTCGGTTCGGCCCGTCATCGACGAGAACGATGAAATCGCTTTGTGACATGTGTTGCCTACAGGGGTTTATTTTCCCCTATTTTGAGTTCTTCAACAATGGGTTGATTACGGACCCTGAATCTTGGTTGCAAGGACCACGCCGAAGGTTCAAGCGCCAAGGTTTATTTCTGCAATAACAGGCAGATGGTCCGACAGGCGCGCGCCGCGAACATCAACGCGGCTTGAAACGAGCGCCTCGGCGGGGCGGCAGAAGATGCGGTCGAGACGCAGCAGAGGCCAGCGCGACGGCCAGGTGCGGTGGGCCGTCACCCCCGGAAATTCGCGGGCGAAGGCGTGCTGCACGGAGCCCCGTATCCAGTCGTTGAAATCGCCGAGAATGATGGTCGGACGCGGCCCGAGACCGGCGATGCGGGCAAGCGCCTCGGCCTGCTGGCGCCGCTCGCGCAGGCTGAGCCCGAAATGCGCCGCCAGCACATGCACCGGTCCCGATGGCGTCTCGATCTCGGTTTCGATGGCGCGGCGCGGCTCGCGGTGCGGCACCGAAATGTCGTGAATCGTGGTGCGGCCGAGCTTCCAGCGGCTGACGAGCATCTGGCCGTAATCGCCGTCCTTCGCGAGGATCGTCTTGGCCTCGGCCGCGTGAAAACCGAGTTCGGCCGCGATATAGGCGAAGGCCGGGCTTTCGCCGGGGCCGTTGCGGCGTGAATCGACCTCCTGCAGGGCCACGATGTCCGGCTCCCACCCGGCGATGAGATCAACGATGCGCCGCAGGTCGAAACGCCCGTCGCGCCCGACCCCGCCATGTATGTTCCACGTCAGTACGCGGATCGTCACGCCCGCGCGCCCCGAAACCTCGACACGGCAACCTGAAGCCCGAAGGAGAGCAGGATCCAGAACACGATGAGCCCGACGAACAGGCCGATATCGGTCCAGCTCGGGTCCGACAGAACGCGGAAGATCTGGTTGCCGAGTGACGACAATACGATGAGGCCGGGCAGAAGGCCGAGCGCCGTGCCGATCATGAAATCCATGAGGCGGATGCCGCTGGCTCCGGCGACGAGATTGACCACGGTGAACGGTGCCACCGGAACAAGGCGCACCGCCGCCACGGCAAGAACGCCCTTGTTCTTGACGCGGCGCGTGACACGGTTGAGTCGCGGTCCGATCAGATTGCGCAGGGCCGGTTTGCCGAGCCGGGCGCCCAGCACATACGTCGTGAGCGAGGAGGCAAGGGCGCCCGCCGCTGCGTAGAGGAGGCCGAGCCAGGGACCGAACGTGCCGGCGGTGACCGCGATCAGGATGGTCAGCGGGAACAGGACGAAGCCGCCGGCGACGAACACGGCGACGACGACGGCCGGGGCCCACATGCTGTCCGAGACCGACACGGCCGCCGCACGCAGAACCTGAGGATTGGTGAGGTCCGCGAGCGGTGTGTACCGCCACGCAAGGACGAGCGCGAGGACGAGGAACGCGCCGAGCGCGACCTGTATCCCGTGGGAAATCTGCCGGTACGGAACGCGCGTCCCGATCATGTGCCGCACGAATTCCTCGACGCCAACCGGCTTTTCTGGATCGGCAACCGCGAGGATCGCGGCGGAGATCTCCTCCGGGTCCGCCTCTCCATCCTCGATGGGGCGGAGGCTGTGACCCCGGCCGCTCAGTGCCTCGGCCGTCGCAACGAGCGAGTCGGTCTGTTCGAATTTTGCCGCCACGTCTTCGGCCGTCACGCCGCAATGATCCGCGATCAGGGTGTTGCGGATGCGGGCGATGGCCGCCCGGGCGGCATCGTCGCTGGCCTCGAGGGCGAGGTCGCATTCGGTGTCCGTACCCATTGAGCGGCTGTTGAGATTGGCCGAGCCGATGCGCAGGAACACATCGTCCACGATCATCACTTTCGCATGGACCATCGTGTCGGTGGTCTCGCCGTCGCATTCGATGTTCGGAAACAAAAAGCGCACGCGGTCTTTTACATCGCTCGCCTCGAAGAGTGCCCGAAAGGCGATGCGGCCCGAGCGCATGGTGCGCGCCTCGATCCAGCTTTCATGGGTGTGCGGGGCGACGAAGACGGTTTCCAGATCCGGCTTCTCGCGCATGCGCTGGAGAATGCGTTCGGCCACATTGAGGCGCGTCAGGAACTGGTTCTCGATGTAGATCGTGCGATTGGCCAGCGCGACGGAATCCAGAAACAGCGCCTCGACCTCGCGCTGCTCCTCGATCGCGTCGTAGCGCGGCTGAGTCAGCGCGATGCCGATCTCCGGGTTTTGGAAATCAGGCTCGATGCCGTCCGGCCAGCAATCCTCGCGCGGCCGTCCCTGTTTGACGGATTCGGAGGTGGCACGGCTCCACCTCTGGCGCGCGATGGCGCCGATGGCGCGGGCGGCCGGTCCGTCGACGAGCATCTGCACGTCGTGGAAGGGGCGGTAGGGTTTTCCCGCCGAATCGACGCGGCGCGGATGCGTGAAATCGTGCTCGCACGTGTCCCAGCGCCTCTGGGTTATGTCGAGGCCGCCGGAGAAGGCCACGCAATCGTCGATGACGACGAGTTTCTGGTGATGGGCCGAGCCGAGCGGAAGCGCGTCGTCGAGGCAGAGCTGCACGCAGGGCGGGGACTTCCAGCCGAGATTGAAGGCCGGGAACATCTCCCGTTCGGTCGAATACAGCACCGAGAAATCCCACAGCAGCAGATTGATCTGCAGGCCGGGACGCTCCTTGGTGAGCGCGCACAGGAAATCGCACAAATGTTCGGGATAGCCGTCCTCGGCCTTCCCCTCGGGGCCGACCAGGGGCACGCGGCTGTCGATGTCCCAACCGATGATGAAGACGGTGTCACGGGCCTTTTTCAGGGCCTCGCGCAGTGCGCCGAAATAGGGGGCAGCATCAATCAACACCTTGGCGCGCCGCGCTTTTTCGACACGCCACACGTTTTTATCAGGCTGGAAGATGCTCATTTGTAAAGGGATGCCGTTATATGGAACGATCCCTCACAACGCACGAAACGCCAGAAGGTGTCCGCCGGTCCGGGCGACTTTGTGCAACGGGCTTCGTCATGTCACTGTCATCATGTCATGGCCTCGTCCGTCTTTGATCGGGAGACGAACGTGTCCATCGGCGTGCGCGGAAAGACATGGGCGATGACGCCACTGAGCGAGACAATCCTGAACCGCCTGAAGGCGAGCTGGGCGCCGTTGACGGCGGCGGGCGTGCTGTGCCTCGGCGGGGCCGTCTCGTCCCTTTTGCCGGTGTGGGGTGCGCTTGTCGCTTTTCTGGTGGTCGCGTTGGCGGCGATCATCGCGCCGCAGCCGAAGGCCTTCGACGAAGCCCGTGAATGGCGGCCCGGCCCCGAGGAAGACCCGCCGGTCGGCCCGCTCGTCGAGGCGCTGCTCGATCCGGCCATACTGCTGACATCGCGCGGGACCGTGTTCGCGTTCAACCAGGCCGCCAGCCAGGCGGTTCCCCATCTGAAGAAGGGCGTGCCGATCTCGTTCTGCATCCGCGTGCCCGAAATTCTCGATGCCGTGCGCGAGATCGGGCAGGGCGCGCCCGGACGTGTCGTCGAATTCATCGAGCGCGTGCCGGTGGATCGCTGGATCGAGGCGCGCATCGGGCCGGTGGTTCACGACAAGTCCCACCTGCCGAACTTCATCGTTCTGTCCTTCGATGACCTGACCCATCTGCGGCGCGCGGAACGGATGCGGGTCGATTTCGTGGCCAATGCCAGCCACGAACTGCGCACGCCGCTGGCGGCATTGCTTGGCTTCATCGAGACATTGCAGGGCCCGGCGCGGTCCGATCCCGTGGCGCGGGAGCGTTTTCTGGACATCATGAAGAGCCAGGCGAACCGCATGTCGCGCCTGATCGACGATCTTCTGTCGCTGTCGCGGATCGAACAGCGTGAACATCTACGCCCGCTCGATCCCGTCGATCTCGTGGAGATCGTCCGCGGGGTTCTCGATGGCCTGTCGCCGTTGGCGGCCGAGCGCGCCGTCGAGGTGGTGACGAGCTTCCCGTCCGGTCCCGTCCGCACCCAGGGCGACCGCGACGAACTGGTCCGCGTGGTCGAGAACCTCGTCGAGAACGGCATCAAATACGGCCAGTCCGGCAAAAAGATCGAAGTGTCGGTGAAGAGGGTAAACGAGCAGGGCCAGATCGTGATCCGGGATTTCGGACCCGGAATTCCGCCCGAGCATTTGCCGCGTCTCACCGAGCGGTTCTATCGTGTGGATGTCGGAGACAGCCGCGACAAGGGCGGCACCGGCCTTGGCCTCGCGCTCGTCAAGCACATCATGGCGCGCCACCGCGGACGGCTTCTGATCGAGAGCACGCTGGGGGAGGGCGCCACCTTTACCGTGGTGCTCGATCTCGACGAGGAACGCTCCGCCGCCTGATCCGTGTCTCTCCGCACGCCCGCGTCATCGAACTGTCATTGATGGCGGATTAACAAGTCCCGAATTCAGATTGGTCCCGACATGAGCCAGCACACAGTCAAACAATTCGACGAAGAGCTTAAGCAGCTCAGCGAAATGATCGCCGAAATGGGCGGGCTTGCCGAAAAGCTTGTCGCCGACTCTATTACGGCTCTCCTGAAGCGTGACCTGACCGGCGCCCAGCGCGTTATCGCGACGGACCGCACGATCGACCGCCTTCAGCATCAGGTCGAGGAAATGGCGGTCCTCACCATCGCCAAGCGCCAGCCCATGGCGGTCGATCTGCGCGAGATCGTGGCGGCGCTGCGCATCTCCAACGATCTGGAACGCATCGGCGACCTCGCCAAGAACGTCGCCAAGCGCGTCATGGCCATCGAAGGGCAGCTTCAGCCGCCGAAGATCGCGGGCGGTGTGGACCATATGGGCGAGCTCGTTCTCGCCCAGCTCAAGAAGGTGCTGGACGCCTATTCCCGACGCGATGTGGCGAAAGCGCTCGAAGTCTGGCAGCGCGACGGCGAGATCGACGCGCTCTACACGTCCCTGTTCCGCGAGCTCCTCACCTATATGATGGAAGACCCGCGCAATATCGGCTTCTCGACGCATCTTCTGTTTTGCGCCAAGAATGTCGAACGCATTGGCGATCATGCGACGAACATCGCCGAGACCATCCACTATCTCGCCACCGGCGAGGTTCTGACGGACGAGCGGCCGAAAGAGGATCATTCCTCGACGACGCCGGTAAGCTTCGGAGTCTGATCGCATGGCGGCCCATGTCATGATCGTGGAGGACGAGGAGCCGCTGACGCTTCTTCTTCGCTACAATCTGGAGGCTGAGGGCTACGAGGTGGAGAGCGTCGCGCGCGGCGACGACGCCGAGACCCGCCTTCGCGAACGGGTTCCAGATCTCATTCTGCTCGACTGGATGCTGCCTGGCATTTCCGGGATCGAACTGTGCCGGCGCCTGCGCGCGCGCAGCGAGACGGAGCGCCTTCCCATCATCATGCTGACCGCGCGCGGCGAGGAAGCCGAGCGGGTGCGGGGCCTTGCCACCGGCGCGGACGATTATGTCGTCAAGCCGTTCTCGGTTCCCGAACTGGTGGCGCGTGTCCGCAGCCTGCTGCGCCGCAGCAAGCCCGAGCACATTTCCTCGCAGCTCAAGGCGGGGGACATCGAACTCGACCGCGAGACCAAGCGCGTGCGCCGCGCGGGCCGCGAACTCGATCTCGGCCCGACCGAATTCCGTCTGCTTGAATTCCTGATGCAGACGCCGGGGCGCGTGTTCACGCGCGAACAGCTCCTCGACGGCGTCTGGGGACATGACGTCTACATCGACGAGCGCACCGTCGACGTGCATGTCGGGCGTCTGCGCAAGCTGATCAATCGTGGCCGCAAGCCCGATCCGATCCGCACCGTGCGCGGCTCGGGCTATTCCTTCGACGAGAACTTCGCCCGCCTCCAGTAAACGTCATCTCGGGCATCGCGCCGCGATCGTCCGGGATCTTTCCAAGACTTCGAGATAGCGATCCCGGCTCGCGCTTCGCGCGTCCGGGATGACGTGTGTCAAAAAAAGGCCGCGCCCGAAGACGCGGCCTTTTTGCCTCAAAACGGCGCCTTTTCAGGCTGCCGCGGTCCGCCGCCGGCGGTCTGTTGCTGGCTGGTAGGCCAGTTGAGCATGATACACGCAGTAGGAAGAACCCGAATTCGAGCGCGATCCACAGAAACGGAAATCGGAGCTGCCGGGGTCGCCGAGCGGCCAGCGGCACATGCTTTCGCGCAGATCCATGATCGTCACACGCTCGCAGGAAATCGGCTCGAGGGCGGGGCGCACATGGCGCTGGACGACCGGCTCGATGTCGAGGTCCACAGATGGCGAGGCCTGCAGCGCGGTGGCGCCCTGAACGCGGAACATGGTGGTGGGGTGGGACGGCGCGCGGGGCTTGCGCGGGCGGGGCGTCGTGCTCGACACCGTCTTTGCACGGCCCGAAAGGCCGAGGCGGTGCACCTTGCCGATCACCGCATTGCGCGTGATGCCGCCGAGTTCGGCCGCGATCTGGCTGGCCGACAGGCCCTGCCCCCACAGCTTCTTCAGCAGTTCCACACGCTCGTCGGTCCAGTTCATCATGGCTCCTGTTCTGCCGACGGAATCCGAGACCTGCCGCCCGCACGCACCAAAGCGTGAGGGCGGTGAACCTACCGTCCATTGTGGTCTTAGAGATGCCGCCGCACGAGATGTCGTGCTTAACGAGGAGTAAACTACCTGATCGACGGACTCGCCCGCAAGAGTCTGAAACGTGAACACGGTGTTTTCCCCATGCTCCGGGATAAGCCGCGTTCCGCGTTCGCGGGACTTCCTCATTTCTCAACGAAATGAACGGGCTCAGGCTGTCATTGACTATGTGCGTTCGAGCCGTAAAATCGCATATATCAGAGGTGCTGCTTCTCCGGGCGGCGCCTCTGCGCTTTTTGGGCCACACTCTGGGTCGGCCCGCAGATCATGGGGCCCGATGAGGCCCGGGGATATTTTCGTGAGTTCAGCGCTTCTTCCGGTCTTCGCGCGTGCCGATCTGACATTCGAGCGGGGCGAGGGCGTGTGGCTCATCGAGAAGAGCGGGGACCGCTATCTCGATTTCGGCGCCGGTGTCGCGGTGAACGCGCTCGGCCACGCCCATCCGGCGCTCGTCGCCGCGCTGACGGAGCAGGCCTCGCGCCTGTGGCACGTCTCCAATCTCTACAACATCGCCGAAGGCGAGAAGCTGGCGCAGAAGCTCGTCGCGAACAGCTTCGCGGATCTTGTCTTCTTCGCCAATTCCGGTGCCGAGGCCAATGAGGGCGCGATCAAGATCGCCCGCAAATTCCAGCACGCGGCCGGGCATCCCGAACGCTACCGCATCGTGACCTTCGACGGCGCCTTCCATGGGCGCACGCTTGCGACCCTTGCGGCGGGTGGCGGGCAGAAGCACCTCGAAGGCTTCGGGCCGAAGGTCGAGGGTTTCGATCATGTGGCGGTCGGCGACGAGGCTGCCCTGAAAGCAGCCATCGGGCCTGAAACGGCAGCCATCATGATCGAGCCCGTGCAGGGCGAGAGCGGCGTGAAGCCGGTGGCGCCGGCTTTCCTGCGGCGCCTGCGCGACATCTGCGACGAGAACGAGCTTCTTCTGATTTTCGACGAAGTGCAGACGGGCATCGGCCGCACCGGCCACCTGTTCGCCTATCAGGCTGCGGGCGTCGAGCCCGACATCATGACTCTCGCCAAGGGGCTTGGCGGTGGCTTTCCCGTCGGCGCGGTGCTGGCGACCACGCATGCGGCGTCCGGCATGACGCCCGGTTCGCACGGCTCGACCTTCGGCGGCAACCCGCTCGCGATGGCGGTTGCCGGTGCGGTTCTCGACGTGGTGCTGGCGCCCGGTTTCCTGGACGAGGTGAAGCGCAAGGGCCTCGCCCTCAAGCAGAAGCTGGCGGGCGTGATCGACCGCCATCCCGCCGCCGTGACGGAAATCCGCGGCGAGGGGCTGATGCTCGGCCTCAAATGCCTCGTGCCCAACGGCGAGGTCGTGGCCGCGCTGACGAACGAGCACATGCTTTCGGTGCCGGCAGGCGACAATGTGGTGCGCCTGCTTCCCCCGCTCATCGTGAGCGACGCCGAGATCGAAGAGGCGGTCGAGAAAATCGACCAGGCACTTGAGGACCTCGAAAAGAAACTGGCCAAGGGCCTCAGCGCGGCAGAATAGAAAGACGGACCCGTGACCGCAGAAAAGCGCAATTTCCTCGACCTTTCGGATTTTTCGGGCGCGACCCTGCGCGCCATTCTCGACGCCGGAAAAGACATGAAATCGCGCCGCCGCACGCCGGCCGCGGTGCAGGACCGCCCGCTCGAGGGCAAGAATGTCGTGCTGATCTTCGAACAGCCGTCACTGCGCACCCGCATGTCGTTCGAGGTCGGCATTCGTGATCTCGGCGGCAGCCCGGTCATGGTCACGGGCAAGGAAATCGAGCTTGGCGAGCGCGAGGCCATCAAGGACACCGCGCGCGTCATCTCGCGCTATTTCGATGCCATCATGATCCGCATGCTGGATCACCAGAAGCTTCTGGAACTCGCCCATTGGGCCGAGGTGCCGGTCATCAACGGCCTCACCAAGACCTCGCATCCCTGCCAGGTCATGGCCGATCTGATGACCTTCGAGGAGCGGCAGGGGCCGATCAAGGGCCGCACGGTCGCCTGGACGGGCGACTCGAACAATGTGCTGGCCTCCTGGGTCCACGCCGCCGCGCGCTTCGATTTCACCATGCGCATCGCGACCCCCGAGGAACTGGCGCCGAGGCCCGATCTGATCGCCTGGGCCAAGAAGGAAGGCGCGAAGATCGAGCTGACGCGCGATCCGTTCGAAGCGGTGGACGGGGCCGATGCCGTCATCACCGACACCTGGGTGTCGATGGGCGATGCGGAGAAGGAGCGGCGGCACAATCTGCTGCAGCCTTATCAGGTGAACGCCAAGCTGTTGAAAGCGGCGCACCGCGACGCCATCTTCCTGCATTGCCTTCCGGCCCATCGCGGAGAAGAGGTTACCGACGAGATCATCGACGGTCCGCAATCGGCTGTGCTCGACGAAGCGGAAAACCGTCTTCACGCGCAAAAAGGCGTTCTTGCCTGGTGCTTCGAGGCGATCCAGGCGTAAGGCCCCGTGCGGGGGCACCCTCCACTAGGGAGGGGATTGTGAGAGATGATGCTCCTGAACACTGACGACAGCATTCTTCCGTTTTCCGTCGAGGGTCTCGATGTGCGCGGCCGCGTGGTCCGACTCGGCCCGAGCATCGACACCGTTCTTGCTCGGCATTCCTATCCGCCGCAGGTCTCCAAAGTGCTCGGCGAGGCCGTCGCGCTGACGGTTCTGCTCGGCTCCTCGCTCAAGCTCGAAGGCCGCTTCCAGTTGCAGACGCGCACCGACGGCCCGATCGACATGCTGGTTGTCGATTTCGAGGCCCCGGACCGCGTGCGCGCCTATGCGCGCTTCGACGAGGAGAAACTGGAAGCCGCCAACGGCGCGCCGACCGGCGAACTGCTCGGCTCGGGCCATCTGGCTATGACGATCGATTCAGGGCCGGAAATGTCGCGCTATCAGGGCGTCGTCCCGCTTGCGGGCGACGGGCTGGAGGCGGCCGCGCACGAATATTTTGCGCAGTCCGAACAGATCCCGACACGTGTGCGTCTGGCCGTCGCCGAGGCGATCGGTTCGGGCGAGCACACCTGGCGCGCGGGCGGCATTCTCGTCCAGTTCCTTCCCGAGGCCGGACAGAGCGTGCGCGATCTTCCGGGCGGAGATGTCCCCGAAGACATGGAAGCGCCGGCGGACGACGAAGATGCGTGGATGGAAGCAAAATCGCTTGTCGAGACGGTCGAGGATCACGAACTGATCGATCCGACCATCGCCAGCGAGCAGCTTCTGTACAGACTGTTCCACGAACGTGGCGTGCGCGTGTTCCAGCAGCAGGATGTGCGCCATGCCTGCCGCTGCTCGGACGAGCGTATCCTCGGCATGCTGAAAAGCTTCTCCGACGAGGAAAAGCGCGACATGATCGACGATGACGGCCAGATCAATGTGACGTGCGAGTTCTGCTCGACGAAGTACACGGTTTCGCCGGGCGACATCGGCATCGAGCCGAACTGACCGTGGCTGAGCCGGACATCATCTTCATGCCTTTGCTAGATGAAGGTGTGGATGTATGGCGTCCGGTTTCAGCACTGCGGATGGGAGGTGGTCTGTTTCGTGTTCTTGAGAATCGACCGGACGAGGAAAAATGGCCCTTCTCCACCGGAACAGTTGTACGCACGGAGCACAGGACTTTCAGCGATGGAACGCAGAAGCTTGTGGTGATCGCGAAAAGTGATCTAGCTTAAACGCCTCTCGCTTAGGTGATATCTGGACCTTTCGGACGTGGGGGATCGGTGATCAGCCGCGATCCCCGGCCGTAGGTCAGATAGGTCAGAAGCCAGTCGAGCAGCACCGAAATCCGGTTCCTGAAATCGATCAGGAAGAAGATGTGCACGACGCCCCAGAACCACCAGGCGAGGGTGCCCGAGAGCTTGAGGCGGCCCATATGAACGACCGCCTGGCTTCGGCCGATGGTCGCGAGATTCCCCTGATCTTTGTAGACGAAACGCCGGGAGGCCGTGTCGCCTCCGGAAAGACGCGTTGCGATCAGCTCGGCGACGAATGTTCCCTGCTGCTTTGCGGCAGGCGCAACGCCAGGCACCGGAATGCCCTTCTGTGTAAAGACAGCGGCGGTGTCGCCGATGACGAAAATATCCGGATGCCCCGGTATGGACAGGTCTTGCCCGACGATGACGCGCCCCGCGCGGTCCTGTTCGGCGCCCAGCCAGTTTCCCGCGGGCGAGGCCCGCACGCCTGCGGCCCAGATGATCGTGCGGCAGGCGATGGCCTCCTCGCCAAGCTCGATCCGGTCCGGCTGGCAATTGGTGACCATCTTTCCCGTGCGTACCGTCACGCCGAGCTTTTCCAGGCCGCGATGCGCCTTTCCCGACAGACTGTCCGGCATGCTGGACAGGACGCGCGGTCCGCCTTCGATGAGGATCACTTTCGTGTCCGCCGGGTCGAACCTACGAAATTCCCCGCGCAAGGTGCGTCGCGCCAGCTCGGCGATGGCGCCCGCCATCTCAACGCCGGTCGGGCCGCCGCCGACGATGCAGAAGGTGAGATAGGCCGCGCGCTCTTCCTGCGTTGCGGCGGTTTCCGCGCGCTCGAACGCTTCGAGAATGCGTCGTCGGATATTGGTCGCATCTTCCAGCGATTTCAGGCCGGGGGCGAACGCGCTCCAGTCATCGCGTCCGAAATAATCGTGCGACGCTCCGGCGGCGACGATGAGGTAATCGAAAGGAACCTCGCCCTCCTGCGTGGTGCGCGCAATGCGGGCTTCGAGGTCGATCCCCGTCACATCGTCGAGCACGACGCGTGTGTTTGCGTTGTTGCGCACGATGGTGCGGATGGGCTGCGCGATCTGGGCGGGCGAGAGAACGGCCGTCGCGACCTGATAGAGCAGCGGCTGGAAAAGATGATGGTTCCGCCGGTCGATCAACGTGATGTCGGCCTCGGCACGGGCAAGGCCCTGCGCGGCCGTAAGGCCGCCGAAACCACCGCCGATGATGACGATGCGGGGTCGGCGCGCGACCTCGTCCGCAGCGCTTGTCTGGGTCATGCGCTCAGGATGAACACTCTTCGACAAGGCGGGCAATAAATCTTTCGCCGCGCGCCAGCTCTTCCAGCGTGATGAATTCGTCCGGCGCGTGCGCCTGATCGATGGAGCCCGGTCCGCACACGACGGTCGCGAGCCCGGCCTCCTGGAAGGAACCGGCTTCCGTCGCGTAGGACACGGTCGCGGTGCTGTTCGTGCCGGCTAGGCGCATTGCGAGCTTTTCGGCTTCCGAGCCGGGATCGGGCCGGAGCGAGGGAACCGAGAACCAGCGCTGGACGGCGATGTCGGATTCCGGTGCCGTCTCGCGCAGTCGCGCAAGTACGGGGCCGGTGGCGAACGCGCAGATGCGGTCCACCGCTTCCTCGATGTCGTAACCCGGCACGCCGCGCAGGCTGAATTCCAGCATGCAGTTTTCCGCGACGATGTTGTGCGCGGTGCCGCCTTCGACGCGGCCGATGTTGAGCGTCGAATAGGGCGGGTTGAAACGCCCTGTCGGATCTCCGGCGGCCTTGAATTCCTCGCGGATCTTCACAAGCTCGGCCATGATTTCCTCGGCGGCGAAAACCGCGCTGGCGCCGAGCTGCGGCATGCTCGAATGGGCGGCACGGCCCTTGATCCTCATGCGCACGCCCGCGATCGACAGATGCGCATCGACCACCTGCATGAGTGTGGGCTCGCCGACGATGATGGCCTCGGGCTTGTGCCAGCCCGATCCGATCTCGCGGATCGCATGCGCGACACCCTCCATCGTCGTCTCTTCGTCGTAGGTGAGGACGATCTCAACCGGCTTCTTCAGCGGTTTTTTCAAAAGCGCGGGAACGGCCGCCAGAGCGAGCGCGACGAAGCCCTTCATGTCGCACGCGCCTCGTCCGTACAGCCTGCCATCGCGCTCCGTCAGCGTGAACGGATCGGTGGTCCAGTTCTGCCCCGTGACGGGAACAACATCGGTGTGCCCCGACAGCGCGATCGCGGGCACGTCTTGCGGGCCGATATGCGCGAGAAGCAGCGCCTTGTCGCCAGCCTCGTTCGGGATCACGAGCGGCGCGACGCCGAGGCCTTCGAGATAATCCCGGACCCAATGGATCAGCGGAAGATTGGAGTTCCGGCTCGTCGTGTCGAAGGCGACGAGTTTTTCGAGGATTGTGATGACGTTGTCCGCGGGTCTCATACGTTCTTTATCGCTGCCTGCGGCACGGAAGTAAAACGGAAGGCGCCTGATCGGATCGTCAATGCACCACGCGGCGCTCATCGGCGCAATCGAGCGAAAACGCCGGCACTTCCGCCGAGAAACTCTCGCCCTGGCCGGTCACCATCACGTAATGGCCGTGCATGAAGCCCGACGGCGTGGTGAGCGGCACGCCGCTCGTATAGCTGAAGCTGTCTCCCGGATTGAGGACCGGCTGCTCGCCGACCACGCCCGGCCCCTCGACTTCCTGCACATTGCCCGCCGCATCGATGATGCGCCAGTAGCGCGAGAGAAGCTGCACCGTGGCCGAGCCCCGGTTTTCGATCTCGATCGAATAGGACCAGACAAAATGGCTCTTCTCCGGCGCCGACTCGCGGTCCAGGAATTTTGGCGTCACGGTGACGCGGATATCGTGTGTCTCTGCCTGATACATGGGTGGATTATAGCGCAAAGTCTCGCAAAGGGATCTCCGCCTCAGACCGCGTTCAGCGCGATCGTGAAGTCCTCGATCAGATCGTCCGGATCTTCGAGGCCCACCGAGAGCCGCAGAAGCGCATCCGTGATGCCGAGTTCGGCGCGCGCTTCCGGCGACAAGCGTTGATGCGTCGTCGTTGCGGGATGGGTGATGAGGCTTTTCGCATCGCCGAGATTGTTGGTGATCTTCACGATCTCGAGCGCGTTGCCGACCTTGAAGGCCTTCTCCTTGTCGCCGTTCCTGATGTCGAAGGCGACGAGGGTGGAGCCCTTGGCCATCTGGCGCTTTGCGATCTCGTATTGCGGATGATCCTTGCGGTGCGGGTAAAGCACGCGCCCGATCTTCGGATGGTCCGCAAGGAAATCGGCGAGCCTGGCGGCGCTCTCGGCCTGCCGCTCGACGCGCAGCGCGAGCGTTTCGAGGCCCTTCAGCATTACCCACGCATTGAAGGGCGAGAGCGAGGGGCCGGTCTGGCGCAGGAACATCTGCAGCGGGCCGGTGACATATTCGGAGGAGCCGAGCACGATGCCGCCGAGCACGCGGCCCTGTCCGTCGATGTGCTTGGTCGCCGAATAGCAGACGATGTCGGCGCCCAGCGCGAGAGGCTTCTGGAAGACCGGCGTTGCGAACACATTGTCGACGATGAGCTTCGCGCCCGCCGCATGGGCGATCTCGGAGATCGCCGCGATGTCGTAGACGTCGAGGGTCGGATTTGTCGGCGTTTCGAGGAAGAAGGCCTTGGTGTTCTTCTTCGCCGCCTTCTGCCAGGCGTCGAGATCGGACCCGTCCACGAGGGTGAACTCGATGCCGAAGCGCGGCGCCAGATTTTCAACGATGTAGCGGCACGAGCCGAACAGGGCCTTGGCAGCCACGATGTGCTCGCCGGCGTTCACGAAGCTCAGCAGGGAGGCGGTGACGGCCGCCATGCCGGTCGCCGTCGCGCGGGCATCCTCGGCGCCTTCGAGGGCGGCCATGCGCGTCTCGAACATGGAGACGGTCGGATTCGAGAAACGGGTATACTGAAAGCCCGGATCGGTGTTGTTGAACCGCGCCTCGGCCTGCTCCATCGATTCATAGGCATAGCCTTGCGTGAGATAGAGCGCCTCCGACATCTCGCCGAACTGGCTGCGCAGCGCGCCTTCGTGCACCGCGACGGTTGCGGGCTTCAGTGTGCGGGCGGGAAGGGGCGGTCTCTGTGACATTGCGGGCCTCGTGAACGGAAGGGCCGCGGCAGGAAGGGCCAAAAGACCTTCCGCGACGGCCTTTTAGCGAGTTGTTTTACGTGGCTGCAAGCCGGCCGGCTCAAATCACCACGGGATAAATCTGGCTCTACTCCTCGCGCGGCATGGCGTCAATCCGGGCCATTTGCTAACGAAACAGACCATGCTGGACCGCCCCGCCATGACCAACGCCCCGGGCATTGCCCCCTCGCAGGTGATCCGCAAGCTCATTTCGAGCGGTGCGATCAGCCTTGGCGAGCCTCTGCTCGATCGTCAGATCCAGCCCGCCTCGCTCGATCTGCGCCTCGGGCGCAAAGCCTATCGCGTGCGCGCGAGCTTCCTGCCCGGCCCCGGCCAGACCGTGCGCGAGCGCCTCAACCAGGTGCTGATGCACGAGTTCAGCCTGGAGAACGGCGCGGTGCTGGAGACGGGGTGCGTCTATCTCATTCCGCTGCTCGAAGGGCTGGCGCTGCCGAAGGATCTTCTGGCGGCCACCAATCCCAAAAGCTCGACGGGCCGCCTCGACGTGTTCACCCGCGTCATCGCTGACGGCGTGCGCGGGTTCGACACCGTGCCGGCGGGCTATGCCGGCGCGCTCTGGGCGGAAGTGTCGCCGCGCACCTTCCCGGTTCTTGTACGCACAGGCTCGCGCCTGTCGCAGATCCGTTTCCGCAAGGGCGCGATCGGCCTGACGGGCGACGAGATGAAGGCGCTGCAGGCAAAGGAGCGTCTCGTCGATACCGACCAGCCGGATCTGCGCGACGGCATTTCGGTGACGGTGGACCTGTCCGGTTCCGGCCGCAGCAAACGCGTCGGCTACCGCGCCAAGCGCCATGCGGCCGTGATCGATGTCGAGAAGGTCGGCGGCTACGAGGTCGACGACTTCTGGGAGCCGGTGTCCGCACGGGACGGAAAGCTCATTCTCGACCCGGGCGAGTTCTACATCCTCGCCTCGCGCGAGGCGGTGCATGTACCGCCCGATTACGCGGCGGAAATGGTGCCGTTCGATCCGCTTGTCGGAGAGTTTCGCGTGCATTACGCGGGTTTCTTCGATCCCGGCTTCGGCCATGCCCAATCGGGCGGCAAGGGCTCGCGCGCCGTGCTCGAAGTGCGCAGCCACGAAGTGCCGTTCATTCTCGAGCACGGGCAGACGGTTGGCCGCCTTGTCTATGAGAAACTCTCGGCGCGCCCGGACATGCTGTACGGACAGGACCTCGGCTCGAACTATCAGGCGCAAGGCCTTAAGCTCTCAAAGCATTTCAAGGGTTCCTGACGTCATTGCCCTGGGCAACTTCCGACGACAGCGCCCGTCTGGGGCATGCCGGTCGTCGCGCTCGTTTCGCTGGGAGCGCAAATTCTCTATCTGGCGCTGCTGTTTCGCTGGCAGCGGAACAAGCCGTTGATTTGACGATGGCGGCGAACCTGACAGAATAGGTGAGGGGAGGGGGTGTTCAGGGAGAACACCATGTCTGTTGCCAAGGTCATCGAGGTTACATCCACATCCGTGAAAAGTTTCGAGGATGCCATCCAGACTGGCATTTCGCGCGCGTCCAAGACCCTCGACAATGTCGAAGGGGCCTGGATCAAGGAGCAGAAGGTCTCGATCAAGGATGGCAAGATCACCGGCTACCGGGTGAACATGATGATCACCTTCGTGCTGGCCGACTGACCGGGGGAGATCCGCGATGTACAAGTTCGAAATCTACAAGGACACGAAGGGCGAGTTCCGGTTCCGCTTCAAGGCCTCGAACGGGGAGACCATGTTCACCTCCGAAGGCTACAAGCAGAAGGCATCGGCGGTGGCCGCGATCGAATCGATCAAGAAAAACGCGGTGGCCGCCAAGACCGAGGACCAGACCTCGGCTGTTGCCTGAGTTTGAGCGGCGGCTGGTGACAGCCGCCGCGACCTCGCATAAGAAGAGCGCGCCTTACCAAGGCACGCGGGCGTAGTTCAGAGGTAGAACGTCAGCTTCCCAAGCTGAATGTCGTGGGTTCGATTCCCATCGCCCGCTCCATATTTTCAATGACTTAGCGTCCCCTCCCCATCGCTTGGAATGTTTGAGCTACGCTCTAGCTACGGCTTCAGCCAAATAATGCAGCACGCTGATATTGAATGATAGCGACGCGCCAATTTTCGATCATACGGTGTCCGTGAGAGCGTGCCGTTGGGGTCCAGCATATTTGCAAACGTGTGGCTCGTCGAAATCGCAGGTTGAAGTCCTTGGTAGTGAAATTAAAGTTTCCTCCGACGCTGAGCGTCGTGGGGGGAACAGTGACAGATAATTTAAATGCCATAGACGAGGAATCGGACGACCCTCTTCGACGTTTGGAATCCCTCATTAGATCTGGGGAATTCGCCAAGGGACGAGTAATACTACGACGATGGCTCTTCGCCGCGCTTGGTGATCACTTTTCGGGAGAGTCCATAGCAGACGGCCTCGCCGAGTTATCGAAAAGGAAGCCCGATCGTGAGAAGGCGATCGTTATATTACGGTGCTTGGCCGAGGAGTCTTTTCTCCCTCAGCCCAGCGAAGCCAATCAGATTATTCGATCTTTGGTTGCGCTCAGCGAATCTGCAGTACCTGAACTCGTCGCTTATGCTCGCGTTGTGCCTCGAAGTCAGAACTATGAGAAATATCAGGCGCTTAGTGGGTTGCACGAAAGCGTTCTCAGCCTTCTGAAGCCCGTCACCCAACAGTTCGGCGACATCGAGGCGCTCTGCAATGGGTGGAAATCTGTGATCGGTGCTTTGAATCACAGCATCGTCAGGGCGTACGGCGAACCGTTCAGACTCAATGAAGTCCGCACCGCGATCGAAGCGTGTTTCAGTCGGCTAAGGCGGATTGCCTCACCAGAGTCGACGTTTCTCAAAGACTATGAAGAGTGCGTCCGAAGCATCTCCGATGGTCGTTCAACGGCGAAGGAGATCGGTTCATTTCTGGCTTTTGACGTTCTGGAACCTTTCTTTGTAAATACAGAGCAGATGCTCGAGGCCTACCTGCAGTCGGTACGCGCTCGCTATCAGACAAGTATAAGTCGAGGGGGGGGAGAGCGCACAGATCTCCAGAAGCGCTATCCGTTGCACGAAGAGGGTAGGCAATTCCAGATAATCATACCTCTTAGAAACAGCGGTCCAGGCCTCGCAACTGATGTGAAAGTAACGACGGTAATCGAAACTGAAGAGTTGTTTATATCAAATCTCACCGCGTCGCTCGGGAACGTCCGCCCGGGGGAGTTCTCCGTTGTTCTCGATGCGATGGTAATTACTCCTATGGATAAGTTCAGCGGGCTAATCGAAGTTGAGTGGGGTGAGCTCGGAACGGAGGGGCGAAGAACAGAAACCATGCAGTTCCGCGCTTTGGCACAAGCGGCGGGGATAGATTGGCAGAAGCTTGCATACTGGACGCCCTACAGTACGGACGTTGCGGAGGGAGAGAACTTTATCGGCCGCGTCGAAAAGGTTGAGAGGATTGCTAGTAAACTACTGAGAACGCCAATGGAGCCGTTCTATGTTACGGGTCAGAAGCGAGTTGGAAAAACGTCATTAGCACTTGCCGCTGCTGACTTTGCTGCGCGTTCGGTGTCCTCGGGTGCCCTGAAGTGCCATTACATTTTGTGGGGCGATGTTGCCCATGCTCAGCCAGAAAAATGCTTGATGCAGTTGGGTGAGAGTATTCAGGGTTTCATTCGTGACGCCCTTCCAAAGCATGCTCGCACCGAGCCGGTACATTTCGATCAATCCCTGGCTCCGCTCATCAATCTTTCGGATTTGGCGCTGACCGTGATGCCAGATCAGAAATTCGTCATAATAATCGATGAATTCGACGAAATGCCTCAGGAACTTTTCTTGCAGGGGAACCTAGCGGAGACGTTCTTCGGAAATTTACGCGCTCTCTCTCGTCGCAAGAATATCTGCCTTGCGATGATTGGTGGAGAGAATATGCCGTTTGTCATGGAGCGTCAGGGCCAGAAACTGAACAATTTTTCGCAAGTAAATTTGAGCTACTTCTCGCGCGATGAGGAGTGGGTAGACTTTCAACAGATGGTTAAGGCACCCAGCGCAGAAATCTTGAATTGGCATGACGACGCGATAGCCGAAGTATTTAATACAACGAACGGCAATCCTTACTACACCAAGATTGTATGTGCAGGCGTAGTCAAGCGTGCGATAAGCGAACGAGATGCGGACATAACAGCAGCGGAAGTGAAGGCCGCTGTTGATTTCGAAATCTCGGCGCTGGGAACAAATTCATTTCTGCATCTTTGGCAGGACGGTATTCCACGCCCAGCAGAAGAACGCGAACCAGATAAATTGCGACGGAGCCGATTGCTGGTCGCGGCGGCTCGGTGCCTTCGCCGCCTTCTACCGCTTACAATTGAAAATCTTCGCGATCAACGATCCTCGGCCGCTTTGAGCGAGGCAGAGATTCCGGCTGTTCTCCAAGACTTTTGGCGTCGTGATATCATGCGAGAGTCGGGAGGCGTTTATGATTTAGTCCTTCCGATTTTCACTAGATGGTTGGCAGACGTAGGCGCTAATAGAATTGTTGCGGACTCCCTCAGCGAGGAGCTCGCCCAGACGGTCATTCAACAAGAGAATGCTGCTGTCGTCCGATCTGACGAAGTTGTGGCCCTTAGCAAGGAATGGCCAACCTATCGCGGCAGGCAAATTGGAACCGACGACATCAAAGCGTGGTATCAGCAAGTTCCCAACCCGCGGGATCAACGGATACTTTTTAAATTACTAAAGAGAACGAAGGTCTATAGCGAGGCGCACGTCAGAGAGCGTCTTAGGGGCGCGCACGACATGCTGCGGCCGTCGCTTCCTGTGCATATCACCCGCAAGCGGAACGAGCGCCGTACGGATATCATAGTTACTTATGTCGATGGGGAGGCAAAAAGCGGCGCCTACCATTCGGGTGTCTATGCAGAAGAAAACTCGATAGCGAGCAATCGAGTCATATCGCCAGGCGATTTTGCCACAAGATACGACAAGCTGCGGTTGGACGACGAGGCAGTCTCAGCAGTGGTGATCATCGACGATATCGCAGCGACAGGGAAATCGCTTACCGACAACGTCTCGGCGTTTTTGACAGAGCATCGTGCTCGCCTGGTGGGCGTCAAAGTTCGAGTCGTGTGTCTGCTCGCTACAGAGAGAGCGCAGAACGTGATTCTTCGGCGCCTGAATTCTTTTGACGATCTAGACGCTGACTTCAGAGCATGCGAAATCGTCCCATCCCATCTGTTTGCGTTTCCTGAAGATCAGACTGGCTGGGATTCTTCTGAAGAGCTCGATCGTGCTAGGGCACTATGCACTAACCTCGGAGCGAGAATATACAAACAGAGCCCGCTCGGATTTGGTGGCCTCGGGCTGTTGGTCGTCTTTCCAACGACCGCGCCTAACAATTCGCTGCCAATCCTGCACTCTCACTCGAAAATTGGGAACGGAGAGCCTTGGGTTCCGCTATTTCCGCGGATAGTGAATTGAGAACGGCTTCAGCAGAAAGCCAAAGATACGTACGTTTTCAGGGTACAATTTAGCCGACGGATCATTTAGCCAAGTTTTTAAGAATCGTAGTCCGGAAACTTATTCCGAAAAACAAATCTCTCGATGCCCGCATAGCTGACGTTTTCGGGGCAGCGTCATTCCGTTTTTGGCTACGAGCTACTAAGGCAGCGTTGGAGGATGCGAGACGTTAGACCATTGGGATGCATCGCATCAAAGCGAAGGGCGCTCGAGTAAACTGGACCCGGCACTACCCAAACTTTCAGAGGGAGTTCAGCAGGCTGGATTTCTATATAGTTTTGCCGCGCATATAGCAGTATGAATTCCCTGCGGGTACACGCTTGAGTGATTCTATACGGACCAAATATGCCTTCGATGCCGCGTCACGCGATGATAAAAAAAGATCTGCTAAGGCGGCTAAAAGATGGGGAGTGGAGGCCCGGTGAGCTCCTCCCTACAGAAAATGGATTTGCGAGAGAGTACAGCGTGAGCGTCGGAACCGCGCGGAAAGCTCTAGCCGATCTCGTTGCAGAAAATCTCCTTATAAGGCAACGCGGCCGTGGAACGACGGTGGCGCTGCACAAAGAGCGGCTGACAAAATCTCGTTACTATCGTCTGATCAGCGAAAACGGTAGTTTCGCAAATCAAGACACTTCTTATCTCAATGTATCTCGTGGGGTTGCCAGCGTTATTGAGGCATCTGCCATGGAAATTGCAGAAGGATCCGATGTAGTTCGTATTACTCGGTGTCGCTTACTTGATGGTAAACCAGCAGTTCTCGAAAGGCTGTGCCTGAGAGAAGATATTTTGCCGAATTTTGCTAATGTAGTCGCGGAGAATAAGCCAGAAATATTCTATAGCTTTATTGAGCGTCATTATCACGTTATTATTAGAAACGTTTTAGAAAAAGTATCTCCGTGTTTGTCTACGGAAGCGGATGATTTATTGCTGAATGTTGCTGTCGGACAGCCCATGCTCCACGTCGAGCGACGCGCGTTCGACATCCAAGGCAGATGTCTAGAATATCGAATAATGCGGGCAAGGTCCGACATCTCTTATCAAGCCGAAATAAGCTGAACATGTCCCGAGCTACGGCATAGGCTGGCTTAGGGCAGTGTACACCGCTGCCTTGCGCGCCGTAGCAAGCTCTCCGTCGTGCTGTGAACGCCTGATTGGCATTTGGTGAAAAAAGCCGCGACCAAAGGCTGAAATTTGATCACACGGAGGGACGCTCTTCGTTGACCCCAAAAACATTCTATAAATATAATTCTATATAGAATTCTCGTAGGAGGCTTTAATGCTCGATCGCTTGGTTTGTGCGCTCTCGCTGGCGTCTTTGTTGTTAACTGCATCGTCGGGTGCGGCGCTTTCACAAGGCACGCTGCGTATCGGAATGACTGTTGCCGATATCCCATTGGTCGACGGCGCGCCGGATCAAGGCACTGAAGGGGCTAAGTTCGCCGGGTACACTATCTATGATCCGCTGGTCTCCTACGATCTGTCGAGCGCGACTACAGCTGCGTCCATACGGCCGGCACTTGCTGAAAGCTGGCAGGTTGATCCGACAGACGACAGAAAATGGATTTTCACACTCAGGCGGGGGGTGACCTTTCATGACGGGTCTCCTTTCAACGCGGATGCGGTCCTTTTCAATCTGGATCGAGCTTTGGATAAAAATTCGCCAGTATATAGTGCGTCCTTTGATCGGCAGATCAGAAGTTATCTTCCCTCTCTTGAGGCTTGGCGCAAGCTCGACGATCACACTGTCGAGTTGACAACAACGCAACCAGACTCCTTGTTCGTTTATCAGCTTCCGCGCTTGCTGATCGCATCTCCTGCGCAATATCAGAAAGTGGGCAGCGATTGGGACGAGTTCAGGCGTAGTCCTTCGGGTACGGGCGCTTGGCGTTTCGGTTCGATGGTGCCTCGTCAGCGATTAGAACTTGTACCCAACAAATCCTATTGGGACACGGAACGGGTTCCCAAGCTGGACAGGCTCGTGCTGCTGCCAATTCCAGAGGCGTCCGCACGTACGGCTGCACTATTGTCTGGGCGGGTCGATTGGATCGAGACCCCTTCGCCAGAAACGGTGCAGACGCTCGAAGGGCGCGGGTTCACCGTTTCGACCAGCGCAATCCCGCATATATGGCCCTACCATCTAAGCCATCTGCCGGATTCACCTTTCTCTGATGTTCGCGTTCGTCGAGCGCTGAACCTCGCCATCGACCGCGATGGCCTCGTCGAATTGCTCCATGGTCTTGCGGTTCCCGCGGTCGGCACGGTTCCGCCGGAAAGCCCGTGGTTCGGCCAGCCCACCTTTAAAATCACATATGATCCGGAGCGAGCGAAAGCGCTTCTCGCTGAAGCCGGCTACGGACCAGGGAATCCATTAAAGGTGACAGCCGCCATTTCCACTTCGGGATCAGGCCAGATGTTCCCGATGCTGATGAACGAGTTCATTCAGGAAAATCTCAGGGATATCGGCGTCGAATTGAATCTCGAGGTTTTCGAGTGGGAGGCGTTGCGATCCAAACGCCGTGTCGGGGCACAGGCTCCTGAAAACGAGGGCGTGACGCTGCTAAACGCCAGCTACAGCACGCAGGATCCCTACACTGGCATCCTCAGATACCTGACCGCCGCTGAAATTGCTCCTAAAGGGTCGAACTGGGGTAGCACTCGAGATGAGGAGATCGAAGCGCTGGTCGAAGAACTCCGCGCGGAGTTCGACGTGGCGAAGCAGGATCCAATTGTGGCCAAGATCCATGCACGACACGTGGACCAAGCGAATTTCATCTGGGTCGTGCACGACGGCGGGGCGCGCGCTCTATCCGCAAAGGTTCGCGGTCACGTGCACGCGCAGAGTTGGTTCGTCGATTTCTCTCTAATCACGGTCGAGCCCTGAGGCTGGCAAATGATCTCCTATGCAATCCAGCGGGTCTTGTTCGCTCTGCCGATTGCCCTGGGCGTGAGCCTAGTAGTGTTCTCGCTTGTTCATTTGGCCCCGGGTGATCCCATCAGCGCCATCCTGCCAAACGAGGCCAGCGAGGAGATGGTGATTGAGGCTCGACGAGAGTTCGGTCTCGACCGATCTCTCATCGTCCAGTACGGAATTTGGCTCGGCAAGGCTCTTCAAGGCGATTTAGGGTCTTCGATTGGCAACGGGCGGCCCGTATTGGACGAGGTGCTGTCAGCGCTGAAGCATTCCCTCATCCTGAGCTTAGCCGCAGGACTGCTTGCATGTCTTGCAGGAGTCCTTCTGGGACTTCTGTCGGCAGGCCTCGGTCGATCGCGATGGCAGCATGTCGTTCGCGTCGTCACGATTACAGGTGTCAGCGTTCCTCATTACTGGCTTGCCATCGTTCTCGTGATCGTTTTTTCGGTACGTTTGGGATGGCTTCCCCCTCTTGGCATGTCTCCCGATTCGTCGGCGGGTTGGCGTCCCGATCTGAACCATCTCCAGTTCCTCGTTCTGCCCGCGATCGCGACCGCAGCAATTCCGGCGGCGATCATCGCTCGCACCATGGCGGCAAGTATCCAAGAGATACTGTCGCGCGATTTCATGATCACGTTGCGCGCGAAGGGGCTGCCGAGATCGCGCATCAACGTCCACGTCCTGCGTAACGCGATGCCGACGACTTTGGCTGCGATCGGCCTGCAGATCGGAAACATGCTCGGCGGTTCCGTACTCGTCGAGACCGTGTTCGCATGGCCAGGCGCAGGCTTTCTTCTGTCAAACGCAATATTCCAGCGGGATCTTCCCTTGTTGCAGGGCACGATGCTGGCTTTGGCCCTGATCTTCGTACTCATCAACCTCCTCGTCGACCTCACCCAATCATGGCTCGACCCCCGAATAAGGAGAGCCTGATGTCTTATCTCCATGCCGACGGCGGGGCCATGATTCGAGCTGGCGGGAGACACGCCGCATGGCCAAGGTTCATGAAGCAAAAGGCTGCAATGGCGGCGTTGTGCTTCATTGCAGCCATATGCGTGCTAGCCGTTGGCGCTGACATTTTCGCGCCGGAGGACCCCTATCGTACGCGGGTCGCGATGCAGTTCGCGGATATCGGGACAACCGGTCGGCTCTTTGGAGGAGACGAGCTCGGACGAGATATCTTGAGCCGACTGTTGTACGGCGCACGGATATCTCTGGTCATGGCCATCGTTCCTGTGGCCGTCGCTCTTGTGATCGGCGGTGCGTTGGGCGTCGTTGCGGGCTATAGAGGGGGCATCGTTAACAGCATAATTATGAGGTGTATGGACGTCTTTTACGCCTTTCCTTCGGTCCTGCTCGCAGTCGCCATTGCCGGGGCGCTCGGGCCTGGCATCGCCAACGCCATCATCGCGCTCATCCTAATGTTCATTCCTCCGATCGCGCGAATAGCGGAAAGCGTGACGACAGAAATCCGAGACCATGACTATGTCGTGGCGGCTCGTCTGTCCGGTGCCGGAACGCTTCTAATCGTTGGGACACAGATATTGCCCAATGTCGCTGGTCCGATACTTGTCTTCAGCGCGAGCCAGATCAGCGTATCGATCATCACTGCGTCCGGTCTCGGATTCCTAGGATTGGGCGTGACGCCCCCGCACGCCGAATGGGGCTCGATGCTCGCGGCTCTTCGCCAGGCGCTCTATGTCAATCCGGTAGTGGCAATGCTTCCCGGTCTAATGATTTTCTCGGTTTCGGTGGCTTTCAACGTCGCCGCAGATGGACTGGTCCGTGCCCTAGGAACCAAGCAATGACGGTTTCTTCTGCCCTTCCGAAGATCCCTGATCGTGGTGGACCCGCACAGCCCCTCTTGACGGTGCGTGGCCTTACAAAATCCTTCGGACTTCGGATGCCGTTCGGCAAATACTCGCAGTCTTTCAAGGCCGTTAGGGATATTTCATTCGAAGTCGGAAAGGGGACCACACTCGGAATAGTTGGTGAATCAGGATGTGGCAAGTCGACCTGCGCGCGTCTCATAGCCGGGATAACAGCCTCCGACTCCGGCGAGGTTCTCCTCGATGGACAGGAGTTCTGGACGCCCGGTGCAACGATTGGCCGGGAGATGCGACGTGCACTACAGATGGTTTTCCAAGATAGTTCGTCGTCCCTCAATCCCAAGATGACGATCGGCGATACAATCGCCTTCGGTGCGAAGGTTCACGGCATGCCCCGGCGCGAAGCCGAGGTGCTTGCCCAGGAACTTCTGAGCAAAGTCGGATTGGCTCCGCATGAATATTTACACAGGTTACCCCACCAGCTCTCGGGCGGTCAGCGCCAGCGGGTTAACATCGCGCGGGCGATTGCAGTAGGGCCGCGCCTTCTGATCTTGGACGAACCGGTATCTGCGTTGGACAAGGCCGTCGAAGCGCAAGTGCTCGATCTCTTACTGGGGCTGAAAAAAGAGGCGGACCTAACCTACATATTCATCTCTCACGACTTGAATGTGATCCGCTTCATAGCCGACGAGGTCGCAGTGATGTACCTCGGCGAGATCGTTGAAATGGGACCCGTTGCAGACGTTTTCTCCCGCCCATCCCACCCCTATACGCAGGCGCTCCTCGCTTCCCGATTATCCTTGGATCCTGCCGACCGCCCGACCTCCGCCCCCCTGAGAGGTGAGCCGCCCGCTCTCGGAGAGAAAATGGCAGGTTGCCCGTTTCGTACCCGATGCGATCGCTCTGCAGATGTCTGCGCAGAGCGAGCGCCCATGCTTGAAAGCGTAAGCACGATGATGCCTCGGCATCAGGTTTCTTGCTGGATAGCAAATGACGGGGCAGCGCGGCGCGGTCAGGTTGGAGGGAAAGGTGTCTGAAGACAACGGCATCAATCACGTCGAAGTTCGCAACTTATTCGTGACCTATGGTGAAATCGGCCAACTGGCGAAAGATGTCGTGAGAAACGTCTCTTTTTCGGTAGCTCAAGCCCAGTCGCTCGTGATCCTTGGAGAATCAGGTTCTGGGAAAAGTGTAACGCTCAGGGCGTTGCTTGCCTTACCTCGGGAAGAAGGAGCGCAGGTACGGGGGCATATCCGGATTGGGTCGACAGATGTGCTGACCGCGGGTCTTCGAATGTTGCGACGCCTCCGCGGACGAGGTGTCGGGTTCATTTTTCAGGAACCCATGACTGCGTTCGACCCTGTATTTAATATTGGTGCGCAAATCTCTGAAACCATCGCGTTTCACCATGGATGCAGCCGGCAAAAGGCAGACGCGGAGACCTTGCGGCTTCTGGAACTCGTACAGATACCGTCTGCGCGGCAAAGAATGCGAGCCTATCCTCATGAGTTGTCAGGCGGGCTACGGCAACGCGCTATGATCGCAATGGCTCTGTGTTGCGGTCCGGACCTGCTGCTGGCTGACGAGCCGACCACCGCGCTCGACGCTACCGTCCAAATTCAGATCCTGTTGCTGCTGCGGGAAATCCAGCGTGATCGACGCACATCGATGATACTCGTCACCCATGACCTAGGAGTCGCGGCGATGATAGGCGACCAAGCAGCAGTTATGCTCGATGGGGAGATCATCGAAACCGGCGAGCCGGGCCATATCATAAAGAATCCCCGCCACCCTTACACGCTAAAGCTAATGCAGTCGATTTCACCTTCCCATTGAAATCAATAGGATATAGAAAGAGGTACGTACGTCAATGTCCAGATCAATCAAATGTGCCATCGTCGGCCAGTCGCTAATCGAACACGATCTGAACAACGATGTTTCCCTCGACAGCCTGGCATCGCAGATCCGCGGAAATGACTTCGCGTTCACCAATCTAGAAGTTTCTGTGAAGGGATCTCGGGGGGGATGGCCTATGAAACCTCTCGACTGGTGTACGCGCCCGTCCGAAACTTGCCTCGATCTTTTGAAAGAGCTCGGCTTCAACGCACTTTCCCTCGCAAACAACCATGCTTGGGATCTCGGGCCAACCGGGCTGCTGGACACGATCGACGAGGCGGAAAAGCGTGGCTTTGCCCATGCTGGGACCGGGGCTTCGCTCGAAGATGCACAGCAGCCGACCTTTATCGAGACGCCGAACGGCCGCATCGCACTGATTGCGATGGCATCAGGAAACCTGCCTGATATGGCCTTCGCGACGTCGCGCGAGGAATGTGGAGACCGGGCGCGTCCGGGCGTAAATCCTTTGCGCGTCCGCGACGTATATAGCTTGGACGAAATTGGTTTTGCTAAAATTCGAGACGTAATGACAAGTCATGACTTCGAACTTCGATCCGACGGACAGCTTGTAATCGGAGACGTTAGGTTTGCGAAGGGAGGGCATGGTGAACTCCGGCGCGTAATTGATCCAGATGACAGAGAACGCCATATTGCAATCATACGGGACGCGGCAAAACAGTCTGATCTCGTCATTGTCTATCTCCATCAGCACCATTGGGAAAAGCAGTGGCAGGATGTAGGGTCATGGATGCAAGATTTCGCCCATAATTGTATCGACGCTGGGGCCCATCTATTCTTGGGTCACGGCGTTCCGATGCTTCAAGCGGTGGAGATGTACCGTGGACTTCCGATCGTGTACGGCCTTGGGAATTTCATTTTCCATCCCACCGCAGGTCAAAGTTACTGGCCGGACCCGCGTTGCTGGCAGAGCGTCATCATGACTGCAAATTTTGAGGCGGGTCGATGGCGCCACATTCAATTCAATCCTATAAGTCTGGGCACCGAACATGTTGTTCGGCAAGCCATACCTAATCATCCTTCAAAAAAGTGGCCATCTATTGCGGATGGCGATTACGCCGCGGAAATTTTAACTGGGTTGAAGGGGCTTTCCGATTCCTACGATTGCCCGATGTTAATTAATTCAAACTGTGCGACGATAGACTTCGGCGCTCCATCGTTGCGGGTGAAGTGAGTGCTTTGATCGCTGTCGGCGTGTCACATTGGACGAAGGGCGTTGTGGGAGATCAGCCTCGCCCCTAGTCTGCCGTCCGTACCAATAAAACGAATATCCGCGGATCTACATCAACTTTGCCATCGCAGATTTGGCACGCCGCAGTGACCGACGGTGAGCCGACTGCAGTTTGCGACCTCGCCTCAGGGGAAGTAAGGCATTTTTAGAGGTGACAAACTGCGCTGTTCAGCGTCCAACCTTAAAGCGCCTGTCGAAGCCGTCCGGTAGCGTATTGCCCCTTCTTATCGTACACATATGGAATGAAAATAGGTTACGTCCGAACTTCTACTCAAGATCAGAATCCTGACCTCCAGGTCCGAGCACTCAGCGAAGCAGGATGCAAGAAACTATTCACCGAAACAGCTTCGGGTGCTGCAATCGACAGGCCCCAGCTAAAGTCAGCCGTCGAATACCTCCGAGCAGGAGACACTCTGGTCGTCTGGAAGCTGGACCGATTAGCGCGGTCGCTGCGGCAGCTTATCCAGACTGTTGACGATCTTAAACGTCGCGGTATCGGGTTCCGATCTCTAACTGAAGCGATCGATACAACTACTCCATCTGGCGAACTATTCTTTCACATCTTCGGAGCGCTAGGGGAGTTCGAGCGGGCTTTGATCAGCGAGCGAACGCGAGCAGGGCTGGCCGCAGCGCTTGCAAGGGGTCGTAAGGGCGGGCGGCCAAAGAGCCTGTCAGACATTGATCTCGCGATGGCACGTCAACTTCTGCAGAATCCACTGATTTCGGTCAGGCAGGTTGCGGAGCGGCTTCAGGTGAGCGATTCAACCCTTTATCGATACATCCCAGCTGCTCGAACAGCATCGTCAGCGTAGGAGCCGCTTCGCAAGTGGCAGGCATGGTTCAGGGTCGGTGCTGTCGCAGTAGGGTTAAGCAGCCGCTCACGAGCTACGCAGCGTTCTTGGGCAGGCGTCCTCGACGCGGCGCAGCCTGCGAGTTGTGCTACCTTGAATCAGCTTTCGTCCAGCCACCAAAGCTCGGCTGTATCATCCGACGCTGTGTGTCGATTCTCAGCAGCCCGTCGGCCATCGAGATAGAGGCGAACTGCTTTACGGAGCAAAAAGGAGCGTGAAGTGTCCCGCTGCAACGCGATCAAATCAAGTGCCTTGGTCAGGTCGTCGTCCAGTAAAATTTCCACGCGGCGCATCTTCATCCTGGGTAGACATCCCAGAGATCACCACGAGAAGCATAGAAGCCGCGTGTCCCGACCGTTCCCTTCATGCAATACGAAGCCAGCCTCGTGAACGACGCTTTCTGTGGATCGAATTCGCGTATGTGTCCGTACATCGAGTGGGCGGCCAACATCGGCTCAGCTGCCAGAATGTGGTCGGGATGGATGAGCATCACTGAATGAACGTGCGGGACTTCTTCGGCTTGGACATAGCCGCCGCGGCTACCTTCGAAATCGCTGAACGCATAAGCTAAGGGTTGGTACTTTTTCTTGCGCCTGTAATTGTTGCCTAGAACCCTCTTTGATAGTGAACGATAGAAAGTTTCGTATTCGGAGAGAGCTTTAGCGCCACTGGCTGAACCAACGGTCCGAGTTATGAAACGAATAAACAAAGGCGAGAGATCGTCATACGTTTGTTCCGGAAATTTCCAGTCGTTGACGTATCGAGATTTAAAGTGTGCCTCGATCGCGCTTGGCATTGTCAGTTTGGTTAGTTTCTTCATTTTTGTAATTTTTCCATTGTGAACTATCCGGCCAGAATCTCTGCCGAATAGTCATTGGTTGAGGGCGACCGATAGTTCGGCGACTAAGGAGTCGTGCATGAACGTTCTGGTCGACAGATGTATTTATAATTAGCGCTCCGGAAACCCGGGTCGGATGCCAAAAATATTCGCTCAGCTGCCGTCTGGCTCGCTCTCGATGCGGGGGCCCGTCGAAGCGTCTGGCATCCCGTCTGAGCCCTGTCGTGGTTCCGATGTTTCCCGTATGGCGGCTCTTTGTAAAGTAGGCTCAGTCGACCCAACGCGAGACTGATCGAGGCTGTCGTCCCCCATCAGACCGGCCAGTGGATTGTCCACGTCAAGCTGGCGCAAGCGGCGTTCGTTAGTTCTATCCGTCTGCCCCGCATCTGACGTTTCGTGTCGGCCTGCTGACATCTCGTGATGCTGGTCGTACTGCAGAACGAAGGCTTCGAGCGGGTTCCCGTCATCAGCAGGGTCTGGATCTTGCGACGTACGAGCGGAAGCAACCTGCGCCATAGTTGGCGGCACCTTTTTTACTCTGGCGTTACGCTTCTTTGGCTTGGTCTTCGATTTAGCAGATTTGGCTATCAACTCTGGCAGCAGGGGGACTTCAGCGAGATCATCGGGAAAAAGATCTAGCTGTGCAGCAGGTCCATAGGCCCGTCGCTCAAGTGAGTGGATATAGTTGACGATAAGTCTGCGAATTATGTCGTCAGTACGTTGACCTTGGAAGTCCGCCCAACGCTTGAGCAGATAGTGAAGCTCTTCCCCAATCTGAATATGGACTCGGCGTGCCTTCGCTTCGCGAATCTTTTTTTGCGCCGAAGCGTCCAGCTTCCGAAAGTTGGCGTCATCCAGCCCCCCAAAGTCGCCGAGTTCCGGGACGGCTCGTCGCGGCATCTTGGAGGCTTTGCTCATGGCCGCCTCCCTTGTCCCTCGTCAGAAGTCGACCGCCGTCGCTGCAGGAAAGCTTCCACGTCGTCTTCCGAATAAAGACGCAGCCTTCCAGGTCCAACGATGTGATAGGCCGGCCCAGTACCCCGGACACGCCACCCTTGGACGGTCCTGTGCGAGCAGTGCAGCCTCCGGGCGAGTTCTTTAGTTGTGTACCACTTCATCCGGACACCTCCTTAGCAGGAGGCATAGCAGATCTTTGGTGGCAGTCAAGTCATTGAATTTAAAGAACAAAATCGATTTTTTTAGATTTATTGCGGCTTCGGAAGTATGGACACCTTCTCGGCAGCGGTGAGCAGTTCTTCGTCTGCTAGATGTGCATATCGTGCGGTAGTATTGGTGCTGTTATGGCCGAGCATCTTCCCGATCACGGCGAGGGGCACACCGCTCTTAAGCGCGAATGATGCAAAACTATGCCTCAGGTCGTGCAGGCGGACATCGGTCAGACCGGCATTCTTGCGAACCCGTTGCCAGGGCCTTTGCAGATCAACCAAATGCCTTTCTGCCTTACCGCCCACAATGACGTAGGGATTGTTGTCAACACGGGGCAGTTCGGCCAAGACGGACCTAGCATCGCGGTTGAGCGCTATCGTCTTCTTGCCTGTCTTTGAAATGGGTAAACGAATGAATGTGCGTCCAGCGTCTATAAACGACCATTGCAAAGTAAGAATTTCGGACAATCGAGCGCCTGTGAAAATCAGAAGCCGAATTGCTGCGATTGCGTATTCGGATTCCGATTTATTCGAGGCCGCCGCACTCAGAGCGGACAGCAATCGACCGACCTCGTCGTGAGACAGAAAGCGCTCTCTAAACTTCTCCGGAAAACGTCTAACGGATCGGACGGGATTTGTGTGCACGGGCCGAAAGCTCCATCTCTCGGCAAGATTGAACATCGTCGACAACAGAGTGAGGCATCGGTTAGCAACACCCGCCCCACCTGTCGTCACCTTGCCCCCGCCCTGCGATCTTCTACGAGCGATCACATCGGTTACCGCAGTCCGTCCGCTGCGAACGGCATCGTGGAATGCCGCTATGTGAGTCTCAGTGATCTCATCAACGAAGAAATGGCCTAATAGCGGCAGAATGTGATTTTTGAGATTCTGCTCGTCTGTGCGTACGCTCGACGGGCGTTTGTGAGGATGAGCATGCTGGACGAGATAGCGTTCCGCCAAGCCAACGATCTTCATGCGTTTATGTCTTGGCAGGCGCGGATCTAATCCCTGACGAATGGTGCCGAGCAATTTAAGCGCTTCGTCGCGCGCCGTATCCGGTGTCCAAACGCCGTGCTGACCGATGGTGATCCAACGCTGTTTGCCTCGGATAGTCGTGCAAACGAAATAAGACGGTCGTCGAGTTTGCTTGCGGACACCGAAGCCCGGCACTGAACTGTCCCACACAGTCTGGTTCTGGGCCATCAAATCCACGACCCGCTTCGATATCCGTATTTTGTCCGGCATGTCTTCTAGCCACGATTTAGCTACGTCCCCGCGACGAAGCGAGGCGCACTAAAGCGCACTTCCCGGATCGAATAAAAGATACTACACAGTGAAAAGGTATTTTAGGGTAGGTGCGGGTAGCCGAATGAACACATTCCCAAGCTGAATGTCGTGGGTTCGATTCCCATCGCCCGCTCCAGTTCGCTGTATCCGATCGTTCTAACCGATCCTTCACGGTTCGGTTGTAGAGTTGAGGATCGCGGATGGATGCATCCCCGATGCCGGGCAAGGTGAAAACCTCAAAGCAGATGCCCGTACTCGACCGGGATCGAAAGGTGATCTGACACCTGATCTTCCCGGCTCGTGACGAACGCTGGATAAGGTGTGCCGATGGGTTGGGTTGCTGCTGGTCTGTTCTTGCTTCTTTCGCTCCTGCTGTTCGCGCTCAACACGCGTCTGGCCATACAGGTGCGGGCTGCGAGGTTCTGCTACATCAGCATGAGCGATTTCGCCGCCGAGCTTATCCACGAGGATGACGACGCTCGCCGCAAGGACTGGAGCGAAAAGCTCGCGCATCATCGCGATCTGTTCCGAAAAGCCGGCGTGACGCCGGTTCTCGACACCGAGCTTCGTAGCTCTCCCCAAACCCGCTCGAAAGACAGCGTCGCGTCCTGAAGGCCGCCCGCGAGGGACGGACAGCGCGAGCGCTTATTTCACCGCGGGATCGACGCCCTTGAGGGTGTTCAACTGTTCTTCCTTGGGGCTGCCCATCTCCGGCGGGTGAGCTTTCTGGCCTTGCGTCGCGGGCTCGGTCGAGCTGCGGCCGGTCTCTGGACGCTGTTCCTTCATGTTTGTGTCCGTGGCCTTCTCTTTCGTCTGCGTGGCCGTTTCGGCGACAGCTGCGGAGAAGGTGGGAACGACGATGCAGAAGGCAATCAGAAGGATGGATAGAATGCGTGTCATCTTTTGCTCCTCCCAATGGAGGCAGCAGTCTGCGCGACTTCGGCTCGTTCACGAATAGTCGTTAGGTTAAACGGACGTAATCACATCCGTCTAATTCGATCGGCGTCCGGTCTGGCCCCGCTGGTCGACCCGCGTTCAGCCGGCCGCTGAGCCCGCCTTCTTCTTTTTACGCGCCGTCTTTTCGGCAGGCTGTTCCGCCTCGGCGCCGGTTTCCCGGGCAAGCCTCTGCTCGCGAAGCTTTCGGGTGAGGGCAACGCGCTTTGCGTCTTCTTCTCCGATGATCGACATGGCGATGCGTGTCGTTGCGTCGGCCTTCTGCTCTCTGGGGGACGAAAGAGGACCTGTCTGGACAATCTTCATATTGTTTCCTTTCCGGATAAAAAGCCGGGTCTCCCCAGCCTCTCGCGAGCCTTGCGTATGCTGCGCGCCGCGTTTTCAGTCGTGATGGACAAGAGTTCCGATGTCCCGCCAGGATATGGCGTTGTCTCCGGAACCCAGAAAAACAAGTAAGCCCGCGACCAGCAGCGTGATCAGCAGGAGCCAGTTGATGAGGTTCGCCCGCTGCGTGTAGCGGGCCATCAGCATGTACGTCTCGGGCGCAGGGCGGCCGAATGGTCTGTCAAAGCGATACGGAGCGCCGTGCCGGCGATGCGAAAACGTTCGCGTGTTCCGAAACGGGCCGCGAGCAAATCTGGTTCTGGGAGACCATCCGGTCGGCGATCTCTGCGTCGCTGCGGATGCGATATTGGGGGTAACCGTCGGACGCGGTCGGTAGAAGCCCGGTGACGACATAGTCGCCGCGCAATGCATTTCGCGGCGTCCGGAGCCATTCGACCCGGTCGCCTACCGAAAATTCGTGTTTTTGTTGCATCCGGAGAGAGTGGGCCTTTCGCGGGAACAAAACAAGGACGAGTGCCGCGAATGTGACCGGAACAGCGCCAAAAAAGGGGTTTTTTGGGAGCTTTAGAAGAAAAAAGCCCCGCACGAAGCGGGGCTCAAGTCTTGGGAGAAGGAGAAACGCCTTCCGTCATTGCTGGTATATCATATACCGGATGCCACCAATAGTCGGATAGTCGTAGAACTACGAGTTACGTGCGGCGAGCTGTCGCGCATACGCGATTTTCGAGTCGCCCAAGGCCTTGCTCCCGCGCGCCTTTCGCCGCTGCGCTTTAAAGTCGTTCCCGATTGGGGTAATATAACGACGTTCATCCAGGAGAACGCTCGCTCCGGCGAGATACCGAAGGCGCAAGACCCGAAAACGCTCAGGTCAGATACTGGATGGATTGACGTGATCTGGAGAGCGTCCCGCAAGGGGCCGCCGAAGGGGCAAGTGAGGGACGAACGTCCCTCATGAATCTCTCAGGCAAAAGGACAGATCAGGGTGCCGATCCCCTGAGTTCCTTTTGGAGAGATTTTTTCATGCGCCACATCGCAATCATTGGAGCCGGTATTACCGGCGTGACGACAGCCTATGCCCTGTCCGAAAAGGGCTATGCCGTCACCGTGCTCGACCGCAACCGCTACGCCGCCATGGAAACCTCGTTCGCCAATGGCGGCCAGCTCTCGGCCTCCAATGCGGAGGTCTGGAACAATTGGGCGACGGTTCTGAAGGGCATCAAATGGATGTTCCGCGCCGATGCGCCGCTTCTCATGAACCCGAAGCCGAGCTGGCACAAATATTCCTGGATGGCGGAATTCGTCGCCAACATCCCGCATTACCGCGCCAACACGATCGAGACCACGCGCCTTGCCATACAGGGCCGTAAATTCATGTTCGACATGGCCGAGCGGGAGAACATCGATTTCGATCTCGAAAAGCGCGGCATCCTGCATGTCTATCAGGACAAGGCCGAATTCGATCATGCGAGCGATGTGAACAAGCTTCTGATCGAGGGCGGTCTCGACCGCCACGCGGTGACGCCGGACGAAATCAAGGCCATCGAACCCGCGCTGCAGGGCACGTTTCATGGCGGGTTCTTCACGCCCTCGGATTCGACGGGCGACATCCACAAATTCACACGCGGCCTTGCCGATGCGTGCGTACGGCGCGGCGTCAAATTCATTCTCGATGCCGATGTCACCAAGCTCGACGCCTCGGGCAGCCGCCCGCGCGTGACGTGGATGGACAATGCCGGTGCCGATGCGGGCATGCAGAAGACGCTCGAGGTGGACGGTCTGGTCGTCTGTGCGGGCAGCTACAGCCGCGCCTTTGCGAAAATGCTGGGCGATCGCGTCAACATCTATCCGGTCAAAGGCTATTCGATCACCGTCATGCTGGACGATGAGGAGAGCCGTTCCGGGGCGCCCTGGGTCAGCCTGCTGGACGATCGCGCCAAGATCGTCACCAGCCGCTACCACGACAGGTTCCGCGTCGCCGGCACGGCCGAGTTCAACGGCTTCAACCGCGACATCCGCTTCGACCGCATCAAGCCGATGGTCGATTGGGTCAACCGCTTCTTCCCGCGCGTGAACACAAGCCAGAGCGTGCCGTGGGCGGGGCTTCGCCCCATGATGCCGAACATGCTGCCCCGCGTCGGCGCGGGATCGCGGCCGGGCGTGTTCTACAACACCGGCCACGGCCATCTGGGCTGGACCCTGTCGGCGGCAACCGCCGAAATCATCGCGGCGCAGATCGAGACCGATCTCCCGGCTACGTGATTGCCCGGAGGCGCAAGGTCGCAGGCCGAGCGCGGGGCGAAGGTGTATAAGGCGCGTCCATGACGAAGAAGACCATCCGCCCCTCGCTCATCGCCGGGCCGCTACTGTTCCTCGCGGGACTGATCGGCCTCGGCGTTGCCTTTTTCGCGCTGAAGCCCCCACAGGCGATTGTCGACACCGGCTCGCTGGTCGGCGGCCCGTTCGAACTCGTCGATCAGAACGGAAAGACGTTTACCGACAAGGATCTCAGCGGAAAGCCGTTCCTCGTGTTCTTCGGCTTCACGCAGTGTCCGGACATCTGCCCGACAAAGCTTTTCGAAATATCGCAGGTCCTGAAGCTTCTCGAAGAGGATGCACCGGAGGTTTCGGCGCTCTTCATCAGCGTCGATCCGGAACGCGACACGCCCGATGTCATGAAGCGCTATGTGTCGAGCTTCAGCCCGAAGATCGTCGGTCTCACCGGCGACCAGGCGAAGGTGGACGCGGCGGTGAAGGCGTACCGCGCCTACGCCAAGAAAGTACCGACGGAGGGCGGGTCCTACACGATGGACCACACCTCTCTGGTTTATCTGATGAACGGCGAAGGCAAGTTCGTAACATCGCTCGATATGAGCCGCCGCGACACCGAGATCGCCGACGAGATCAAAAGCCGTCTTTGATCTGCTCTTCGTAGAGCGATGTACGGGCAAGTCCGTGATCGGTCTTTTCCCATTTGAACGGCGCGCGCAGGAGCTGCCAGGCCGCGCGCCAGGCGGCGAGCGATCCCAGAAGCCAATAGGCCGGGACCGTGGGTATCCAGATCGCGACGCCTTTGAGCCGCCGCCGGTCGGCGCCGATCGCCGCGAGCGCCATCGCGGTTCCGAACCCCAGAACAAGATTGAAACCGTGGATCGCAAAAGGCGGAACGCTGTGCCAGGCATCCGCCGGCGTGAGCCAGACGCCGCCCGCGATATCCTTCATGACGCCGAACAGGAAGATCGGAAGAATGAGCGCGCTGACCCAGACGCCGCCGATAAAAGCGTGGAAGGTCAGAAAGTTCACAAGGCCGAGTTCGCGGTACAGACGCAGCGGCTGACGCATGTGCAGCGTCCACGTCATCATATAGCCCTTCATCCAGCGCGTTCGCTGCCGCACCCATGACGCGGTCCGGTTCGGTGCTTCCTCCCAGGTGGAGGAGGCGATGACGGTGGCGCTGTGGCCGAGCCGCGCGAGGCGCAGGCCAAGATCCGCATCCTCGGTGACGTTCCATGCGTCCCAGCCGCCGATCCGGTCGAGAACGGCGGTGCGGAAATGGTTCGATGTGCCGCCGAGCGGGAAAAGAAGCCGGGTGCGTGCCAGCGCGGGAAGCAGCGCGTCGAACAGCCCGGCATATTCCAGAGCGAAGATGCGCGTCAGCCATCCATCGGCGGAATTGTCGATGACAAGGCGTGCCTGTACGCAGGCGCGGTGAGCGGGGCCGTCCGAAAAAGCGCGGACGGCGGCGCGCAATTGGCCGGGGTCCGGGCGGTCCTCCGCGTCGAAAACGGTCAGCAGTGAGCCGCGCGCGAGCGCAAGCCCCGCATTGAGTGCACGAGGCTTGGTGCGCGGTCCACCTTCTGGAACCGTCACGACAGTGATGTGCGGACCCAGCCTGACGTTCCGGAGAGCCCGGGAGGTCTCGGAATCGTCCGGCTCGATCAGGATTTTGATGTCGAGCCGTGCTTCGGGATAATCGAGATCGGACAGAGCTGCGATCAGAGCGGGCACGACGGACGGCTCGCGATAAAGCGGCACGAGAATTGTGTAGATCGGCAGCATGGCGTCGGGAATGCGCGGTACGGTCGGCTCCGGCACATCGGGCCAGATGGCCAGAAGGCGCAGCACGGTCAACGTCATGAACAGCAGCCCGAACGCGATGTTCGCCTCAAGCGGCGCGACGATGGCCGCGAAGAGGGAGGTCGCGATCACGAGACAGGCAAAGGCGGCGCTGATGCGGGAGATGGCGGTTCCCCGCGCCGAAAACCGGGCATCGAGCCGTGCGGGGCCTTCCTCGATCCGCGCGGCAAGGTCGGCGTAGGTCGTCCGCACAACAGCTTCCGTAAACCGTTGAGGCGTCGCAAGCCGCGCGCGAAGCCGGATGTGCGGCTCCGCTTCGATGCGCCGCGCGAGTTCGAGCACGCTGCGGCCGCGCAGCGAGACGACGAGGTCTCCGTTCGCGAGCCGCAGGATGCCGCTTTGCATCGCAGCGCGGGCGTCGTCCGCTGCAAGCGCGCCGTGGACGGCATCGTGCGCATCCAGAACTTCTACACCGAGCTTTCCGGCAAGCCGTTCGGCAAGATAATCCGGGTCTTCATTCGTGCAGGACAGCAGGGCGTCGAGCACGGGCACGCCCGAATCTTCGGCATGCCGGGTGGCAAGATCGAGGTCCGAGGGTGAAACGGTCCTGGACAGCAGCGATGCTTCGGCCGCGAGCTCCTCCGCCGTCGGAATTTCGTCTTCCGGGGCGGCAAGGATGGATGCGCGCGTTGCCGCGCGCACGGACTGTGCCGTTGAAAAACGCATTCGCCCCCCAGCGAATTTCGACAAGCGCTTCCAGCGCCTCCGCCGAACCAGTATAAACGCGCCCTGCGGACTTTGAGGCCGAATGCTTTTACATATGCAAACATTGCGGGCAATGGCGGCGGCCGTGCTGCTTCTCGTGCCGATGGCGACGTGGGCCGCAGACGAGCCGGTCGTCCCAATTCCGAAGCTGCGCGGTTCGACGGTCGAGATCGTGCCCGAGCAGAAGGCGCCGCGCCGTGCCATCCGCTTCCTGACGAGTTCTGATTATCCGCCGTTCCAGTTCCTGAAGCCGGATCTCAATCCCGCGGGCTTCAACGTCGATCTCGCGCGCGCAATCTGCGACGAGCTGGATTACTCCTGCACGATCCAGGCGCTGAACTGGGACGAGCTTCTGCCGGCGCTGGAAAGCGGCAAGACGGATGCCATAATCGCAGGGCTGCGGCCGTCCGCGGATCTGCGCGGCAAAGCCGGTCTGACGCGGCCCTATTTCCGCCTGCCCGGACGCTTTGTCGTGAAAACCGGGGGGACGCCGCCGCCGATGACACCGGAAGGGCTTGCCGGAAAGAAGGTTGCGGTCGTCGCCGGCACCGCGCATGAAGCGTTTCTCAAGACCTATTTCCCGGAGGCGGAAGTCACCGGATTTCCCGACATGGAGCAGGCACGCACGGCGCTGAAGGACAGCAAGGCCGACGCTTTGTTTGCGGATGGGGTGAGTCTGTCGCTCTGGCTGTCGGGCACGGAATCGGCCGATTGCTGCGCCTTCGCGGGCGGGCCTTATTACGAAAGCCATTTCTTCGGCGAGGGCCTCGTCGTCGCCGTCCGCAAATCGGACAATCGGCTGCGGCAGGACATCGACCGCGCGCTCGACGGCGTCGAGGAGAAGGGCGGTCTCGCCGATCTTTACCTGCGCTGGTTCCCCGTCGGGATATTCTGACACAGCCGGGATTTGACGGGGCGCGGCGTGGAACCTAGTTTCCGGCGCAATCTCAGGAGCCTCAGATCCATGTCGTCCGGCATCTCGCCCGAACTCGTCGAACTCGCCCGTGTGTCGCCCGCCTGGCCTTTCGAGGAAGCGCGCAAACTTGTCGAGCGGATCGAGCGGCGCGGGCCGGGCAAGGGCTCGGTGCTTTTCGAGACCGGCTACGGCCCGTCCGGTCTGCCGCACATCGGCACGTTCGGAGAAGTGGCGCGCACGACCATGGTGCGCCACGCTTTCCGCACGCTCACCGAAGACAAGGTGCCGACGCGCCTCATCTGCTTCTCGGACGATATGGACGGGCTGCGCAAGGTTCCGGACAACGTGCCGAACCGCGAGGAGATGGCGGCGTTTCTCGGCAAGCCGCTGACGAAGGTGCCGGACCCGTTCGGAAGCCCCGAGGGCTCGTTCGGCGCGGCGAACAATGCGCGCCTGCGCGCCTTCCTCGACCGCTTCGGTTTCGACTACGAATTCGCCAGCGCGACCGATTACTACACGTCCGGACGTTTCGACGAGACGCTGCTGGCGATGCTCGCGAAATACGACGAGGTGATGGACATCATCCTGCCGACGCTCGGCCCGGACCGGCGCGCGACCTATTCGCCGTTTCTTCCGGTCTGCCCGCGCACGGGCATCGTGCTGCAGGTGCCGATGGTGGCGCGAGACGAGGCGGCGGGCACGATCACCTACATCGACCCGCAAACGAATGAGCGCGTCACGACACCCGTCACCGGCGGGCGCGTGAAGTGCCAGTGGAAAGCGGACTGGGCCTTGCGCTGGGTTGCGCTCGATGTCGACTATGAGATGGCGGGCAAGGACCTCATCGACAGCGTGACCTTGTCCTCGAAGATCGCACGCGTCCTCGGCGGCGAGCCGCCGGAGGGGTTCAATTACGAGCTTTTCCTCGACGAGAAGGGCGGCAAGATTTCGAAGTCCAAGGGCAACGGCATCACCATCGAGGAATGGCTCCGCTATGCCTCGCCGGAAAGCCTCTCGCTCTTCATGTTCCAGAGCCCGCGCTCGGCCAAGAAGCTGCATTTCGATGTCATTCCGAGGAATGTCGACGACTACCTGACCTTCCTCGAAAAGTTTCCGGGCCAGGAGCTGAAGGACCGGCTGATGAACCCCGCCTGGCACCTGCATGCGGGCCATCCGCCGCCGGTCGAGCGCATCGGTTCCGAGGAGGTGCAATTGTCCTTCTCGATGCTGCTCAACATCGCGTCCGTGTCGAACGCGGAAACGCCGGACCAGATGTGGGGCTTCATCCGTCAATACGCGCCGGGCGTCGGTCCGGAGACGCATCCGCGTCTGGGCGCGCTCGTCGGCTATGCGGTGGCTTACTACCACGACTTCGTGAAGCCGAAGAAAGTGTTCGAGACCCCCGACGAGACCGCGCAGGCGGCGCTGAAGGCGCTCGACGCGGCACTCGCCGCGCTGCCGCCCGACGCGACTTCCGACGTCATCCAGACCTCGGTCTACGATGTCGGCCGTACGCATTATCCGGACACATCCGGCAAGGCGAAGTCTCCGGACGGACGTCCCGGCGTGTCGCAGGCCTGGTTCGGCGTTCTGTACAAGACGCTGATCGGGCAGGAGCGGGGGCCGCGTTTCGGATCGTTTGTGGCCGTCTACGGCATCGAGGGCACGCGCGGCCTCATCGCCAAGGCGCTGAAGAACGAATTGGCCACCGCCTAATTCAGGATGAGGATCAATGGCTGAACTGACCGTCTATCTCTCCGGCGAAATCCACACCGATTGGCGCGAGCAGATCGAGAACGGCGCGAAAGCGGCCGGCCTCGACATCGCGTTCACCGCGCCGGTGACAATCCACGAGAATTCAGACGATTGCGGCGCCGTCATCCTCGGCGAGGAGGACAAACCCTTCTGGCGCGACCACAAGGGCGCAAAGATCAACGCCATCCGCACGCGCACGCTCATCGGCAAGGCCGATGTCGCGGTCGTCCGGTTCGGCGACAAATACAAGCAGTGGAACGCGGCGTTCGACGCCGGCATTGCCTATGCGCTCGGAAAATCCCTGATCGTTCTGCACGATGCGTCGCTGACCCATCCGCTCAAGGAGGTCGACGGGGCGGCTCTTGCGGTGGCCGAGACGCCCGATCAGATCGTCCAGATCCTGCGCTATGTGCTGACGGGCGATCTGCCCCGCTGAATTCTTACTGGCTCGACCAGAGAATGCGCGCGATCCAGGTGACATCCGTCATCGGGATCGTGCGGTCGTCGTGTTCGGGGTTGAAGGAGCGCAACTCGATCAGCTTTTCGGTCTTGCGCACCAGTTCCTTCGCCAGCACCTCGCCGGAGCTTGTCTTTACAACGACGCGGTCGCCGCGGCGCGGCTTGGCCGAGGGCGAGACGACGATGATGTCGCCCTTGCGGTAGAGCGGCAGCATGCTGTCGCCGGAAATCTCCAGCGCATAGGCGTGCTCGTCGTCGATGTCGGGAAGCGAGACTTCATCCCAGCCGCTGCCCGCCGGAAAACCGGCATCGCTGAAAAATCCGCCGCGTCCCGCCTGCGCGAGGCCGATCAGCGGAACGGTGCGGCTCGAGCCACGGCCCGCAACGACATCGAGAAAACTTTCGATCGACGCTCCGGTTGCCTGCAAAATCTTTGCAACCGATTCGGTCGAGGGCCAACGCGGCCGTCCGTCCGCTGCGATTCGTTTTGACTTGTTGAAGGTGGTGGGGTCGAGACCCGCTTTCTTTGCGAGGCCGGAAGCCGACATACCGTGCGTTTCGGCAAGCGTGTCGATCGCGTTCCAGATTCGAGAATGAGTGAGCATCTACCGCCGCTGTCCCTAAAAAAGCACCGTAGGAATTAGTACCTTCGGGAAAGTTTGTCCAGTCCGCATTCGTCGCATGCTTGATCACTTTGTCGTCGCCCTCTAAAGCTCGCGCCCAGCATGCAGGCACTTCTCATCTACAAGATCGTTCCCGCCGCGCTGTGGGATGCGGCCAAGCGCGATGGCGCGTTCACGGGCGCGCCGGTCGATCTCGCCGATGGCTACATCCATTTCTCGACGGCGGAGCAGGCGTACGAGACGGCGGCAAAACATTTTGCCGGGCAGGCCGATCTTCTTCTGCTCGCGATCGATGTGCGTGCATTGACACCGGATGATCTGAAGTGGGAGCCCTCGCGCGGCGGCGCGCTGTTTCCGCATCTTTATGCGCCGCTGCCTGTGTCCGCCGTGGTGTGGGAAAAGCCCTTGCCGTGGAACGGTGAACGTCATCTTTTTCCGGAGCTCGCATGATCGGCGCGGCGTGGCCTTTCCTGCGCGGGGTGCTGCACGGCATGGATGCCGAGCGCGCGCACGATCTCACGCTCGCCGCGCTCGAAAAATTTCCGCTGCCGCGCGCAATGCCGGATGATGCGCGCCTTGCGGTCGGCGCGTTCGGCCTGAATTTTCCGAACCCCGTCGGCATCGCGGCGGGCTTCGATAAAAATGTACGCGTTCCCGATGCGCTGCTCGGGCTCGGTTTCGGGTTTGTGGAAGCAGGCTCGCTGACGCCTCTGCCGCAGGCGGGAAATCCGAAGCCGCGCGTGTTTCGACTTCCCGAGGATGAGGGCGTCGTCAATCGCCTCGGCTTCAACAATGACGGCCATGAGGCGGCGCTTGCGCGCGTCAGGGCACGTGTCGGACGGCCCGGAATTTTCGGCATCAATATCGGCGCGAACAAGGATGCCGCCGACCGCGCGGAAGATTACGCGAAGGGCGTGCGCGTCTTCGCGCCTTACGCCGATTATCTGACGATCAACATTTCCTCGCCGAACACGCCCGGGCTGCGCGATCTTCAGGCAAGATCCGCGCTCGACGATCTTTTGGCGCGCGCGCTTGGTGCGCGCGATGACGCGGCCGTGCGGCGTCCGGTTCTGCTCAAGCTCGCGCCCGATCTTGCGCTCGACGATCTCGACGATGCGGTGCAGGTCGCGCTGTCGCGCGGGATCGACGGCTTCATCGTCTCCAACACGACGCTGGCGCGGCCCGCGAATCTCCGAAGTGCGGCGAAGACGGAAACGGGCGGCCTGTCCGGTGCGCCGCTGCTGCGCCGCGCGACCTGGATGCTTGCGCAGACCGCTTTGCGCGTGGAGGGCAAGGTGCCGCTGGTCGGTGTCGGCGGCATCGCTTCGGCGGAAGGCGCGCTCGCCAAGGTCCGCGCCGGCGCGAGCCTGATCCAGATCTATTCCGGCCTCACCTACAAGGGGCCCGGTCTCGTTTCCGAGATCAAGAGCGGCCTTCTGGCGGAACTCCTGCGTGAGAAGCTCGACAGCGTTGCGCCGCTTGTCGGCAGAGACATGGCGGCGATCGCGGCGGATGGCCCCGGCGAATGACGCTCAGCGCTTGCCCGCATTGACGAGGCGCATCAGAAGCCAGATCGGGAACACGATCACCGCACCCATCAGGAACCAGCGCAGCACCGTGCTCAGCGCGTCCCAGATGTTTTCGAAGAAACTGTAGAACAGGTCTTCCAGCGCGCGCAGGATCGCCATGGCATCAAGGCCCAGCACCGCGAGCACGACGCCGATCACGATCGACAGCATGGCCAGCTTGACGAGAACCCAGAGCGGCGAGCCGCCGAAGAAGCGCGTCAGCGGATCGGGCCTCCGGGGCTCGGTGCGCGGCGGTTCGGTGCGGGCTGTGTCGGGCCGCGGCGGCGGGTTGTTGATGGGCGCGGCGGTGTCAGGCGGCAGATCGGTCATGATGCGCCGTGTCTAGCACAGTCGGCCGCGCGGCCCTAGGGCCGCGCTAATAGGGTTTCTGCAGGGCGCTGACGTTCGTGCGTCCGCTCGCGGGCGCATCCCAGCCCTGCTCGGGCGCGGCGACATTGTTGGCCTCCGGCTGCGACGCCTTGGGCCGCCATGTGTCGGCGGTGATGCGCAAAGCGGTGACGCGCTCGGGATCGAGCTTTGCCGAGATCTGGTCGCGCTTGGCCGCCGCGTCCTTGTCGCCCTGCGCGGCCGCAAGCGCGAACCACAGATAGGACTGCGCGAAATCCTGCGTCGTGGACAGGCCCTTGGCATAGAAGATGCCGAGATTGTACTGACTGTCCTTCACGCCGTAATCCGCCGCCTTGCGGAACCAGTCGAACGCCGCGGCGAGATCGGGTTCGCCGAGCCCGCCTTCGGCATAGATGACGCCGACATTGTGCATGGCCTGCACGTTTCCGGCCTGCGCCGCCTTCTCGTAGAGATCGCGCGCCTGCGGCAGATCCTTGGGAGCGCCCATGCCCTTTTCGAGCATGCTGGCGAGCCGGTACTGCGCGGGAGCAAGCCCCTGATCGGCGGCGTAGCGGAACCATTGCAGGGCCAGAGCCTGATCGCGCTCCACGCCGCGTCCCTCGGCAAAGCGCATGGCGACTTCATGTTGCGCTGCGGCATCGCCCGATTGCGCAAGCTGGCGAAGCTGCGCGCCGCCGATTGCCTCGGGGAGAGCCGGATATTCGACCATCGGCGCGGCAATGGAACCCGTAACGACAGGCTCGTCCTGACCGAAATTCTGCGCGCCGGAAACCGGCTCCGTCGAAAACAGGTTCGACAGGGCCTGCTGCGTCCCGGGAGGAACGGGCACGGGAGGTATGACGCGCGTCGGCGCGGCCGCAAGCTTCGGCTCCGGCGCAACGGCGGCGACTTCCTGCGAGGTCATCAGGCTGTCGAGGAGGCGGCTCGATCCGGCATAGATGCCGAGAACGAGCACGGCCGCGGCCGTGCCGGTGAGAAGAACGCGCTTAAACGCCCCGCGCTTCGCGGGCTTCGCCGCCTGGGGGTCCGGCAATGGATGCGACGCGCGTGGGGCGTGCGTTCCGGCCGGGCGGTATTTGATGGCGGGTTCGGCCTCGCCCTCGGTCGAGCGGCGCGCGGCGGCGATGAAGCGGCGGCGTTCGGGCGTTGCGCTGTTGACGCGCGGCCCGAGATTGAGCGGCTCTTCCTCGGCGCTGTCTTCCATGGCCCGGCGCGCGGCTTCGCGCACACGCAGGGTGATGTTGGGTTCCGGCTCGGCTGCGGGGGCATTCGCGGGCGTCGGTGCCTCGGCGCCGGAGAACGCGGGTGCGGCGCGCATCATCGGCGCGGGCGCGGGCTCTGCGGCTGCGAGCGTCTCGGGAAGGATGACCGGCCTGTGTCCATGACGCTCCGGCAGGCGGCTTGCGACATGTTCGAGCGTCGCGCGCACGGCGTCGAGAAGATCGCGCGTCCGGCGTTCGGATTCGGAGGTTTCGGTGCGCAGTTCGGCAAGGCCGCGCGCGACTTCCTCGATCTTGGAGTTGGTGCCGGCCTCGAGGTCGTGGAGGCGCGTCTGTACGATATAAGCGGCCGCCGCTTCTGCGGCCTCGACGGGCGTCTTCGCCTCGTCGAGAAGGCGGCGCACTTCGCCGAGCGAGGATTCGAGCGTCTGGAACGTCTGCTCGGCCCGGGCCTCGAACCGCGCGACGAAGCGCTCGAAGCTTGCTTCCATCTGCGCGCCGCGATCGTGCATCTCGGTGTGGCGCGCTGCGTCGCGGTGCACCACTTCGGGGCGTGCGTCGTCGCGGCGAAGGTCGTCCCGACGCATGTCGGGCTGGAGCATGTCCCAGCGAGGAATGTCCCGGCGGTCCATGCCGGTGTGCTGCGGCTCGCTGTGCGATGCCGACGGCACGGGGCGCGGCTCCTGCGCGACGGGACGTAAATCGGAAAAGGCGCGCGCAGCTTCGGGATGTGCATCCCGGCGGCTGTCGAGTTCGCGCTGGCGTTCCATGATCTCGGCAACCGCCGAACTGAGCGGCCCGCGCACGGACGCGTCAGGCGCAATGGGTCCCGAAAAGCGGCTCATGACCGAACGCATACCCTCGCGGTCCTCGGCTTCGCGCTGACGGCGCGCGGCGAGACGGTTCGAGGCGATGCTTTCAAGTGTCGGAGACATATCGTTCGAAACGGGCGCGCCGGTGGGCGCGGCCTGCGTGTCGGCAGCCTTCAGGGCGGACGGCTTGGCGGGAGACGGCTGATCCTTCAGCCAGTCCGCGATCTCGTCCATCTTCTTCCTGATTTCGGACTCGTTGAACCTCATGTCCCGGTTCGCCACCTGCCGTTTGAGGGCTGTCATTCGAGGTCTCCTGTGGCTTGCGAGGGCTGCCCCTCGCACGGCCGGGGCGGATAGCCCGGCGACTGACCCCGAAGGTCCCCCATACCGCACTCCAACCCATACCCAGCTTCCGCCGATCATGGTAAAGATCGGGTTAACCTCGGCTTTTTCGGCTGGCTCCGAGCGCGCGATTTTTCGCCGCCGGAGCATGGGTCTTTTTGCGGCTCCGCGCGTTCTAGAGAGAGCGGCAAGATTGCTGCGCACGGGAGACATTCGATGAAATACGCGCTTGCTGTTCTGGCCCTCGCGGCACTTCCGGCCACGGCTGTCGCGCAAACCCCGGTGGACGACGCGCGTTTCCAGATCGAGCGCAGCGGCGACCAGATCATCCGCCTCGACAAGCAGACGGGCACGATCTCGACATGCTCGCCCGACGGAACGCAGCTCGATTGCCGCATGAGCGCCGACGAGCGCGCGGCGCTGAATGAGGAAATCGAGCGCCTGAGCGCCGAACTTCAGGCGCTGAAGGGTGGCGATGCGACGATCAAAAAATCCGACGACACGGTGACGCTTAAACTGCCGACCGAAGCGGAAATCCGCACCATGTTCGGCTATATCGAGGAAGCATTCCGCAAGATCTACGATGCCGTCGTGGGCCTCGCCAGCAAGGCCTGATCGTGCCGAAGACCGACGATGTGAGGTTGCATTACGAGGAGGCCGTCGCCTCTCCGCTGCAATTGCGGCGGGGTCATCTTTCCGTCGAGACACGAGGTAAGGGCTTCATCGATCTGACGGGCACGGTCGGCGACTGGCTCAAGGGCGCCGAGGCGAAGGAGGGGCTCCTCACTCTGTTCGTGCGCCACACCTCGGCCTCGCTCGCCGTTCAGGAGAACACCGATCCGGACGTGCTGGCCGATTTGCTCGACGTGCTTGAGCGCCTTGCGCCGCAGGGCGCTTCCTACCGCCACAGCCTCGAAGGGCCGGACGACATGCCGGCCCATGTGAAGGCCATGCTGACGACGACATCGCTTTCGGTCCCGGTGGTCGGAGGCCGCCTTGGCATTGGCACATGGCAGGCGATTTATCTCATCGAGCATCGCCGCGCGCCGCATCTGCGGGATATTTCCTTGATCTTTCTGGGCATATAAATTTAATCCCTTGCCACGATCATTCCTCCTTCCGGATGTAACTCAGGGTTGTGCTCCGGTTTCCGTGGCCCCGTGTGCTGAAAGTGCTCCGACTGTGGCGAACCCAATCAAACATCGTTTTGTGGTTGCGGACGATCACCCGCTGTTTCGTGGCGCGCTGCGCTCCGCCATCCTCGGCGCGTTCCAGGATGCGGAGATTTCCGAAGCCGGGTCCATCGAGGAACTGGTGATCGAACTCGACCGGGTTCCGGAGATGGACCTGATCCTGCTCGACCTGTCGATGCCGAATGTGCGCGGATTTTCGGGGCTTCTTCTGCTGAGGGCGCAATATCCGGGCATTCCCGTCGTCGTGGTCTCCGCGCATGAAGAACTGAACGTGGTGCGCCGCTCGATGGAATTCGGCGCGTCCGGTTTCATTCCCAAGACGACCGATGTCGAAAAAATGCGCGACGCCATCCGCGTCGTTCTCGAAGGCGGCACCTGGACGCCGCCCGATTTCGATCTGAAGGCGGTTACGGACGACGATACGTCGGCTTTGGTCCGCCGCCTCGCAACGCTGACGCCGCAGCAGGTGCGCGTTCTCATGATGCTGTCGGGTGGGCTTCTCAACAAGCAGATCGCCTACGAGCTGAATGTGTCGGAAGCGACGGTGAAGGCCCATGTCTCGGCCATTCTGCAGAAGCTCGGCGTCGACAGCCGCACCCAGGCCGTCATTGCGGCCTCCCGCATCGAAGCGGGGCAGTGGGCCGACATCAACATGAACTGACGCCTTTACCTGCCCGTCCTTACTCGGCGGCGGGCCGCGTCACGCGGATCTGTGCCAGAAGTGCGCGCAGCGCCGCCGGGCGAAGCGGTTTGTGCAGGATCTCGAAGCCCTGATCGCGCGCGCCGTCGCGGACGGCCTGTCCGCGGTCTGCGGTGAGAAGGATGCCCGGCACGCCGCCTTCGGTCCGCGCCCGGATCTGACGCATGGTCGACAGGCCGTCTCCGCCGTCCAGGTGATAGTCGCAGATGACGATGTCCGGCGCGCCTTCGCGTTCGATGATGTCGAGCGCGCCGGGAAGATCGGAGGCTGTCATCACACGGCACTGCCATCCCGTCAGCAATTGCTGCATGCCGTCGAGAATGGCCGGCTCGTTGTCGATGCACAGGACGCGCATGCCCGACAGCAGGGATGTGGGGGCCGGGCGGCTCGGCTGCGTGGCGGATGTGATCGGCCCGCTCGCAATCGGCACTTCGACGGCGAAGACGGAGCCCTTGCCGATCTGCGAGCGAAGCGTCAGCGGATGATCGAGCACGCGTGAGACGCGCTCGACGATCGACAGGCCAAGGCCGAGGCCGCGCGCCACGCGGGCGCCGGAATCGAGGCGCTGGAACTCACGGAAGATCGCCTTCTGGCTTGCATACGGAATGCCGAGCCCGGTGTCCCATACCTCGATGCGGACATGGGCGCCACGGCGGCGGACGCCCATGACGACGCCGCCGGTCTGCGTGTACTTGATGGCGTTGGAGACGAGATTTTGCAGCACCCGCCGCAGCAGGCGGCGATCCGAGCGCACCACGATGCCGGTATGGACGAAATTGAGGCTGATCCTCTTTTCTTCCGAGAGCGGGCGGAACTCGACCTCAAGCTGCCGGAAAATGTCCCCGAGCGAGCATACGCCGATATCGGGCTTGAACGCGCCCGCATCCAGCCGGGAGATGTCCAGCAGGATCGAGAAGATTTCCTCGACCGATTGCAGAGATGCGTCGATGTTACCGGCAAGATCGCGGTGGGGCGCGGAATCGACCCGTTCGGACAGGCTCGCTACGTAAAGACGCGCGGCGTTGAGCGGCTGGAGAATGTCGTGGCTCGCCGCGGCCAGAAACCGCGTCTTTGAATAATTTGCCGTGTCCGCCTCGGCCTTGGCGCGCGCCAGTTCCTGATTGAGGCGCGTCAATTCCTGCGTGCGCTCGTTGACGCGCGCTTCGAGCGCCTTTTCCGTCAGCACGGCATCGGTGATGTCGGTAAACGTAACGACGAGGCCGCCGTCAGGCATGGCGTCGCTGCGGATTTCGATGGTCCGCCCGCTGTGGGAAAGCGGCACGCGGCTCGTGGCGCGCGCGACGACCGTTCGCTCCAGCCTCTCGGCAACGATGTCGGTGACATCGCCGGTGCCGTAAAGGCCGCGCTCGGCGGCATCGCGAATGATCTCTTCCACGGGCCGGCCCATATGCAGGAAGCCGTCCGGCATCGCGAAGATGCGGATGAATTCGCGGTTCCAGCAGACAAGCCGGAGATCCTTGTCGTAGACGACGATGCCGTGCCGGCTGTGATCGATGGCCGATTGAAGGAGGTCATAGGAGCCCTTGACCGCCATCGACGCCTCGTCGAGGAGCTGCAGCGCTTCTTTCTGCGACACGTTTTTGCGCCGTAGGGACAGTGAGAGGACAAGGCGGGCGGAGCTTGGGCCGATCACCGATGTCAGGAGATGTTCGGCAAACCGCACCATGTGGATGTCGGCTTCGTCGAACAGCGAGATGCGGGTGCTGCGGTTCTCGGCAAATTCCTGAAAGGCCTGCCGCGCCCGCTCCTCGCCGAGGTAGCGCGCGACGACTCCCTGCAGTTCCCCGACGCGCACCGGAATGTGCCAGCTGCGAAAACTCTGCGCCATGGCCGCGTTCGGCCGGCCGACAAAGGCAGCCGCCTGCAGGCGTTCCATTGGAGAGCGCGTCGATGTCAGCGAGCCCGCGACGAAGGCCAGGATGTTGAAAGTCAGGCTCCAGACGACCGAATGCACGAGCGGGTCGGCTTCAAAGCCGAACAGGGCCTGCGGCCGCAGGAAATTGATGCCGAAGAGCCCGTCCGTCAGGATCTGCGCGCCGAGCATGCCCTCATGGGCGATGCTCGGCAGAAACAGTGTGTACATCCACACGGCAAGGCCGGTCAGGATGCCGAGAATGGCGCCGCGCCCGCTGGCCCCTTTCCAGACGAGGCCACCGAAAAAGGCGGGCGCGAACTGCGCGATCGCAACCATGGACAGAAGGCCGATGGAGGCGAGATTGGCGTCCGAGGCGGTGCGGTAATAGATGTAGGCGAACAGCAGAATGATCGCGATGGATGCACGGCGCACGAAAAACAGGGTGCGGCGCATATTGTTCGGCGGCTGCCCGCCGCTGCGCAGCAGCACCGGCACGGCAATGTTGTTCGAAAGCATGATCGCGAGCGCGACCGATTCCACGATCACCATGGCCGTTGCCGCCGAAAGACCGCCGACGAACGCCACCACGGTAAGGGCATGCGAGGAGGCCTCCATCGGCAGGCCCAGCACATACATGTCCGGCGGAAAGGACGTGCCGGAAAACACGAGAAGACCACCCACCGCCATCGGCACGATGAAGATGTTGATGGCGATCATGTAGAGCGGAACGAGAATCGCGGCGTGGCGGATTTCGCGCTCGCCCATGTTCTCGACCACCATGACGTGAAACTGGCGCGGCAGAAGAAAGATCGCCGAGAACGACAGCACGGTGAAGGCGGCGATCTTGCTGAGGCTGATGGTTTCGAACTGTTCGCGGGCGCCGATGTCCTCCGTCATTTTGACGAGCGGGCCGAGGCCGCCGAACATGCCCCAGACCACGAAAATACCGACCGACAGCAGCGCGACGAGCTTGATGAGGCTCTCGGTCGCAATGGCGAGCGCAAGGCCCGGCTGGTGTTCGGTGGCGTCGATGTGGCGGGTGCCGAACAGAATGGCGAAGACGGCAAGCACGGCCGTGATCCAGAACGGGATGCCGCCGAAGCTGGATGTGAGCGTTTGCGCCGGGCCGCCGGTGTCGAGCACGATGGCAACGCCTGCGGTGATGGCTTTCAGCTGCAGCGCGATGTAAGGCACCGCGCCGACCAGCGCCGCGAGCGAGACGACGACGGCAAGCGTCTGGTTCTTGCCGTAGCGGGCGGCGAGAAAGTCGGCGACGGATGTGATGTTCTGCGCCTTTGCCAGCCGGGCGATCTTCAGGATCAGCGGGCTCGCCAGCGCGAAGGCGATGATCGGGCCGGTGTAGACGCCGATGAAATCGAGCCCTTGCGTCGCCGCCTGTCCGACCGAGCCGAAAAAGGTCCATGACGAGCAATAGACCGCGATCGAGAAGGAATAGATGTAGGGGCGCGCCCAGCCCTCCATCCACGCCGGACGCATACGGTCGGCGTAGGCGGCTATGGCAAACAAAAGGCCCAGATACCCCATCGCAACAGCAATGACGGCCCAGCCGTGCTGCATCGGATTTCCTCAACTCAGCGCTGCGCGATCAATATCAGCCACAGCCTGCCGCCACTAGAGCTTCGCAATGACGGCACCTGTGCGAGCGGAATGCGCTGAACCTTTGGGTGGGTCGCGGGTTAATGGAGCGGAGGGTTCATGTTCAAGCCGACACCGTTCGCCCTGGGGGCCATCACGATTTTCGCAGGTCTCGCTGCTGCCGGGTTCACAACAGATCGCGCGGGCGTGCGGGCCGAGAGCGCGCTTGAATTTTCGGTGAATCAGCAGCGCATCCGCTCCGGGCAGCGCGAGGTCTATTACAGCCGCGAGCCGAGGCGCGTGCAGCCTCAGGGCGGCGGCTTCTTCCGCCAGTTGTTCGGCTTCGAGGATTACCGGGAGCCGGCGGCGCCCAGTACCGCCGCGGCCCCCGATCTCAAGCGGGCGGTGTGCCGCCGCACCTGCGACGGGGCACAGCTCGTGCTCGGCTTTGTGTCCTCGCGCGAAGACCAGAAAGACGCCCGAGCAATGTGCGCCGTTGCCGGAGCAGGCGAGGCGACCTCGTTCGAGCTCGAAAAGTTCATGCCCGCCGAAGCGCCGCAGATTGCCTCCGCCGGGCCGGTGCTGATGGAAGGACGTGCCTCCCTGTCGAGCGAGACAAGCGCACGTCCGGTGCGGGGGGGCTGCGCGAAGATCGACCAGCCGATGGCGGTTCCCATCCTCCACGATACGACATTGCGGCGGGGCGACGTCGTCGCAACAAGCGGCGGCTTCAAGGTCTTCGTCGGAAAAGGACGGCCGCCGTTTCGCCAGAGCGACTTTATCGCGCTCGATCAGCGCAAAAAGATCAGCAAGGACCTTCGCGGCGTGAAAATCGCGGACAGGTGATTTTCCATCTTTTCCTGTCCGGGGAGGCAGTTAAAGATCGGCGCCCACACCGGAGGGTTCTATGCTCGAGGAATTCAAAAAGTTCGCCCTCAAGGGCAACGTTGTCGATCTGGCCGTCGGCGTCATCATCGGCGCGGCCTTCAGCCAGATCGTGTCTTCGCTTGTCGAGGATGTCGTCATGCCGCTTATCGGCTTTGTGACCGGCGGTCTCGATTTCTCGAACTATTTTTTCCAGCTGAGCGGCACGCCGGCAGCCACCTATAACGCCGCCAAGGAAGCGGGCGCGACGCTTGGCTACGGCCAGTTCCTGACCGTCGGCCTGAAGTTTCTCATCGTGGCCTGGGTTCTGTTCCTCGCCGTGCGCGGCATCAATCGCCTGCGCGCCAAGGAAGAGGAAAAGCCGGCGGAAGTCGCGGAAGTGCCGCGCGAGCAGAAGCTTCTCGAGGAAATCCGCGATCTCCTCGCGCAGCGGTAATTATTCCGCAGCCACCGAAATGCGCTTCAGCTGAAGCGCGCTCCACACCTCGTCGAGGGCATCGGCGAGGTTGTGGATGAGATCGTCCGAGTGGAACGGCGTCGGCGTGAAACGCAGGCGCTCCGTTCCGCGCGGCACGGTCGGGAAATTGATCGGCTGCACATAGATGCGGTGTTTTTCGAGCAGCCGGTCGGACGCCGCCTTGGCGAGCGAAGGATCTCCGACGAGAAGCGGCACGATGTGCGTGTCGCCCATCATCACGGGCAGTCCGCGCGACAGGAGCACGCGCTTGGCCGTCTCCGCCTGGCGCTGCTGCGCCTCGCGCTCGACGGAGGATGTCTTTAGATGCCGCACCGACGCGCAGGCGGCGGCCGCGACTGCCGGAGGCAGCGTGCTCGTGAAGATGAATCCCGGCGCATAGGAACGCACGGTGTCGACGATCAGCTTGGAGGCGGCGATGTAGCCGCCGACGACGCCGAAGCCCTTGGCAAGCGTTCCCTCGATGACGTCGATCCGGTCCATCAGGCCTTCGCGCTCGGCAACGCCCGCGCCGCGCGCGCCATACATGCCGACGGCATGGACCTCGTCGATATAGGTCATCGCGCCGTAGCGCTCGGCCAGATCGCAGATCGCGGCGATGGGGGCGATGTCGCCGTCCATCGAATAAATGCTTTCGAACACGATCAGCTTCGGCCGGGCGCGGTCTTCGGCGCGCAGCAGGCTTTCGAGATGATCGAGGTCGTTGTGGCGGAAAATCTTCTTTTCGCAGCCCGAATGCCGCACGCCCGCGATCATCGAGGCGTGGTTCAATTCGTCCGACAGGATGAGGCAGTCCGGCAGCACACCGGCGATCGTCGAAATGGCCGCTTCGTTCGACACGAAGCCGGAGGTGAAGACGAGCGCGGCGTCCTTGCCGTGAAGGTCGGCCAGCTCTTCTTCAAGAACGACGATGGGGTGATGGTTGCCGGAAATGTTGCGCGTGCCGCCCGCGCCCGCGCCGGTTGTCAGCGCCGTCTGGGCCATAGCGCCCACGACGTCGGGGTGCTGGCCCATGCCCAGATAATCGTTCGAACACCAGACGGTGATCTCTTTCACGCCCTCCGGCGAATGCCACAGGGCATGCGGAAAACGCCCGTTCACGCGCTCCAGATCGGCAAAGACCCGGTAGCGGCGTTCGGAGTGGAGTTTCTCGACAGCCTTCTCGAAGAAGGCGCCATAAGCGGGCTTCGCCATAGTGGGCCGTTCAAGCATAGAATTAATCTAGCCTAGAATTGGCCCCTTGTCGCTTCGGGATTGTTCCGGAGGGACAACGTGCCGCGTGGTTTCTCGAGGCCCGCGCCAGCCTTGGACAGGTGAGCCGGGCATATAGTGTTCGTTCGGACCTGCGTCCCATGCTAGGCAACGAGCGCAGATTTTGAAACCCTCCGGCTGTTTTCAGGACGCCCATGATACCCGTCATATTGTGTGGAGGTGCGGGAACGCGGCTGTGGCCGGCCTCGCGCGACAGCCGCCCCAAGCAGTTCATTCGCCTGACGGGGAGCCGTTCGCCCTTCCAGGAAACCCTGATCGCGTTTTCCGATCCGGCCGTTTTCGGAAAGCCGATCGTCGTTGCCAACAAGGAGCATCGCTTCCTGGTTGCCGAACAGCTCGCAGCGCTCGGCGTCGAGGCGGACATCCTGCTTGAGCCGGCACGGCGCGATTCGGGGCCGGCCGTGGCCGCCGCCGCGGTGTTTGCCAGTGGGCGCGATCCGGCTGCGGTTCTGCTGGTTCTCGCCGCCGACCATCTGGTCCGCAAGCCGGAAGCGTTCCGCGCCGCCTGCCTCCTCGCGTTGCCCGCCGCGCAGGATGGAAAGATCGTCGTTTTCGGCGTCACCCCCGACCGCCCCGCGACAGGTTATGGCTATATCCGCCCCGGCGCGGCTCTGGGCGAGACCGGGCTGCACACCGTCGACGCCTTCGTCGAGAAGCCGGACGCGGACACGGCCGCGCGCTACATCTCCGAAAAATATCTGTGGAATGCGGGCAATTTCCTGTTCTCGGCAAAGACCCTGCTTGAGGACTACGCAGAATTCGAGGGCGCGAGCGTCGAGGCCGTCCGCGCGGCCGTGGCCGGTGCCGAACTCGATCTCGGCTTCAACGTTCTGGCGCGCGAGGCCTTTCTGGCGGCCGCGCCCAAGAGCCTCGATTACGCGGTGATGGAGCGCACGGCGCGCGCGGTGGTCGTTCCCGTCGATCACGGCTGGTCGGACCTCGGCACCTGGCACACGATCTGGGATGTCGGCGACAAGGACGATGCCGGCAATGTCGGACGCGGCCCGGTCGAGATTTTCGACAGCACGAACTGCCTTGCGATGTCCGACCGCACGCTCGTCACGGTTGCCGGTCTCAGCGATGTGGTCGTCGTTGCCGACGACGATGCGATTCTGGTGACGCATCGTGACAATGCGGAAGGCATGCGCAATCTCGTCGGGCATCTGCGCCAGAAGGGCCACGCCCAGGCCGACACGCATGCGCGCGGCTATCGCCCCTGGGGCCATTACCAGTCGCTGGACACCGGCAACCGGTTTCAGGTCAAGCGGATCGTGGTAAAACCCGGCGCGCAATTGTCATTGCAGCGTCACGCGCACCGGGCAGAGCACTGGATCGTGGTGCGCGGCGTTGCCGAGGTGACGATCGGCGACAGCGTCAGCATGTTCAGGGAGAACGAGTCGACCTATATTCCGCAAGGGGCCAAGCATCGTCTGCGCAATCCCGGGAAGATCGATCTCGAACTCATCGAAGTACAGACCGGGTCTTATCTCGGCGAAGACGATATCGAGCGTTTCGAAGATATTTACGGCCGCTGAGAGCGGTATTCTGGGAGCCATAGTTCATGCGTCTTGCGATGATCGGGTCGGGCTATGTGGGCCTTGTCTCCGGAGCCTGTTTTGCCGATTTCGGACATGATGTCGTCTGTATCGACAAGGACGAAAGCAAGATCGCACGGCTCGAACGCGGCGAAATCCCGATTTACGAGCCTGGCCTCGACGAGCTTGTCACGCGCAATGCGCGCGAGGGACGGCTGTCGTTCTCGACGGATCTCGCCTCGGGTGTCGCAGGAGCCGAGGCGGTGTTCATCGCGGTCGGTACGCCCTCGCGCCGTGGCGACGGGCAGGCCGATCTGTCCTATGTCTATGCCGCCGCCGAGGAGATCGCCGCGGCCCTGTCCGGCTTTACCGTGATCGTCAACAAATCGACCGTGCCCGTCGGTACGGGCGATGAGGTCGAGCGCATCATACGCAACGCACGCCCCGATGCCGATTTCGCGGTGGCGTCTAACCCGGAATTCCTGCGCGAAGGTGCCGCGATCACCGATTTCAAGCGTCCGGACCGCATCGTCGTCGGCGTCGAGGACGAACGGGCGCGCAATGTGATGAGCGAAATCTACCGTCCGCTCTTTCTCAACGCCGCGCCGATCCTCTTCACCGGGCGCCGCACGGCCGAGCTGACGAAATACGCCGCCAATGCGTTTCTGGCGACGAAGATCACCTTCATCAACGAAATGGCGGATCTGTGCGAAGCGGTCGGCGCCGATGTGCAGGAAGTTGCCAAGGGCATCGGCCTCGACAACCGCATCGGCTCGAAATTCCTTCATGCCGGGCCGGGCTATGGCGGTTCGTGCTTCCCGAAAGACACCCGCGCGCTCGTCGAGACGGCGCGTCAGTACGATGCGCCGTCGCGCATCGTCGAGGCGGTCGTCACCATCAACGAGGAGCGCAAGAGCGCGATGGCGCGCAAGGTGCTGCGCATCTGCGGTGGCTCGCTCGAGGGCAAGACGGTCGCGGTGCTGGGCCTGACCTTCAAGCCGAACACCGACGACATGCGCGAAGCGCCCTCGCTGGCGCTCATCGCCGAACTGCAGAGGCTGGGCGCAAAAATCCGCGCCTTCGATCCGGTCGGCATGGAGCAGGCCGCGCCTCTGCTGGAGGGCGTCGCCTTTGCGAAAGATCCTTACGAATGCGCGACGGATGCGGATGCGCTTGTCATCGTGACGGAATGGAACGCCTTCCGCGCGCTCGATCTCTCACGCCTCGGCGGCCTGATGAAAGAGCGCGCGCTTGTCGATCTGCGCAACATCTACCGTCCCGAAGAGGCGCTGCGCCACGGCTTCCGCTATGAGGGCGTCGGGCGCTCGCGCACCGCGTCCTGACCGGCTTTCAGCTCTGCATCCAGAACGCGCCGCCAAGCCGCTGGAGCCCCGCGAGCGCGGGCAAGGCGAACACATCGTCCAGCGAGCCGCTCAGTTCGGCGTCCATTCCGGCAAAATAGGCCGGGAACAGAATGTCGTGGCCGCATGCGCCGGCCAGAAGATAGGACGTCCAGACATATTGTTCGTTGTAGTAACGACCGTTCCAGGTGGCCGGATAATCGAGCGGCAGGAAGATGTCGTGGATGCCATAGGTGATGCCGCGCGGCAGCATCGGGGCCACTTCGTTGAAGAACACCGTGGCGTCGGTGTTGGTGAACACGTGATGGCTGCCGTCCTGAAAGAAAACATCCCCGGGCGACAGCAGATCGAGCACCTGCTCGCCGATGTCCTGAAACGGCGCGCGCACCACCTCGTCGCAGATGGCGTCGATCTCGGCGCGCGGTTCGGGATCGATCGAGATGATCCGGGTCTGCAAGCCGTAATCGCGGATCGCCTTGCGGGCGAATTTGGTCGACGAGCCCGAGCCGATTTCGACGTAAAGACGCGGGTTCTGCCGCTTCAGCAGCGCGGTCAGGATCATGCCGTCGAGCGGCGGAAGGTAAATGTTGTGCCAATGCGGCGTATCGGCGCTTTCCAGATGCGCCGGAATTTCGGCAAAGCTCTCGCGGCAGCCGAGGATTTCGCCGCAAAGCTCGCGGAAAACCCCGCGCCTTTCCTCCATCATCCCGATCAGTCTGCGCCCCGCGCGCGAGTTCGGAAAATCGCGCGGCGCGAGCACGAAGGGATAGACCTGAAACGCAATGTGCCGGATCGGCGGCGCCGCCCGCAGGCGCACAGGCTCGTCGGCACACACAGCGGCGGATTCAACAGCGCTCATGGTTTCTCCGGCAGCGATCGCACTCTGCCGGATCGATAGCGCCTCAAGCCTGCGCGGGGCTGGATTGACCTGAAATTTGTTCAGACGATGCGCTCTGCGATGAAACGCGAAATTTCGATCACATTCGTGCGCCCTGTAAATTCGAATTTCACTTTGCCGAGGGCTGAGAAATAGATCTCCAATTCCGAGTCGAGATCGAAAGTGCCGGACGTCTCGACCGAATAGGCGACGATTGTCTTGTAAGGCATCGAGGTGAAGTCCTTTTTGCTTCCCGTAATGCCTTGGACGTTGACGGCGATTATCCGCTTGTTCGTAAATACGACGCCGTCTCGCATGGACTTGTAGGCGGAGATGACTTCCTCCCCCGGAAGAAGCAGGTCTCGGACGATGCCTGCATATTCGGGGTTCATTTTCAGTTTGAAGAACGATTTGTTTTTGAAGTCGATCATGGCGCCCCCAGCAATGTTTTGCTGATGGCCGAGTATCGTCTTCAATCACAAAAAATGCGCGCCAAATCTGGCGTGCCCTTGGGGTTCAGGGAAGGCGTTTTCTGTGCGGCGGCTCAAGGTTCCGCAGGAGCCCAAATCCAGCGTTCCCTGTTCGGAAGCTGGTGCTGCCGGAGAGGATTGAACTCTCGACCTCTCCCTTACCAAGGGAGTGCTCTACCACTGAGCTACGGCAGCAAAGGGCGGGCAGGGGCCGAAGCAAACCGGGCTTGAGGCGCAACCACGCTTGCGAGCTCTTTTCGTTTGCGCTTCACATGATCCCATGACGAAACGCAGCAAAGAAGAGGACGCGGCGGAGGCCGCGCGCAAGGCGCGGCTTGCGTCCGCGCTCCGGGAGAACCTGAAGCGCCGCAAGGCGCAGGCGCGTGGCCGGCGGGACACCGAATCGGCACCCGGAGAGACCGGCGAGGACAAACAGGGCGCGTGAGGCGCCCGCATTGCCTTGTTTCGGCCCGCCGCCTGTTCTAGACCCCGCCGTCCTAGACCACTACGGACCTTCGGGGCATTGTGTTCCCCGCCTCCCACCGGAAGAGACCTCTCATGGACCGCATCCGCATCATCGGCGGCGCCGAGCTTCAGGGCACGATCCCGATCTCGGGCGCCAAAAACGCCGCTTTGCCGCTGATGATCGCAAGCCTCCTCACCGAGGAAGAGGTGGTGCTGGAGAATGTGCCGCGCCTGGCGGATGTGATGCAACTGAAGCGCATCCTGTCCAATCTCGGCGTCGACATCGCCGTCCGTGGCCGCCGCCACGGCGAGACGGAAGACGACGGCGAGACGCTGAGGATCAACGCCAAGAACATCATCGACACCACCGCGCCCTATGAGCTTGTCTCCACGATGCGGGCGAGCTTCTGGGTCATCGCGCCGCTCGTGGCGCGCATGGGCCATGCGAAAGTGTCGCTGCCGGGCGGCTGCGCCATCGGCACCCGGCCCGTGGATTTCCTGCTGAACGTGCTCGAAGCCCTCGGCGCCACCATCGAGATCGAGGCGGGCTATGTCATTTCCACTGCGCGCCACGGTCTCAAGGGTGGCCACATCGTGTTTCCGAAGGTCTCGGTCGGCGCGACGCACACGGCCCTGATGGCCGCGAGCCTTGCCGAAGGCGAAACCCTCATCGAGAACGCCGCGCGCGAGCCGGAAGTGAAGGACCTCGCCGATCTCCTCATCAAGATGGGGGCAAAGATCGAGGGCGCGGGCACCTCGACCATCACGATCACGGGCGTCTCCTCGCTGCACGGCGCGACCCATGCGGTGATTCCCGACCGCATCGAAACGGGCACCTACGCCATCGCCGTGGCGATGGCAGGCGGCGACATCGTCCTGCAGAACACGCGGACGGACCTTCTTGAGAGTGCGTTCGACACGCTGCGCGCGGCAGGCGCCGAGGTCGAGACGGTCGCGAACGGCGTGCGCATCGCCCGCAACGGCAACGGCATTCTGCCGGTCGATGTGACGACCGAGCCTTTCCCCGGTTTCCCGACCGATCTTCAGGCCCAGTTCATGGCGCTGGCGACGCGCGGGCAGGGCACGTCGAAGATCCGCGAAACGATCTTCGAGAACCGCTTCATGCATGTGCAGGAACTGGCGCGTCTCGGCGCCCGCGTCCGGCTCGATGGCGACACCGCCTATGTGGACGGTATCGAGAGGCTGAAGGGTGCCCCGGTCATGGCGACCGATCTGCGGGCCTCCGTCTCGCTGGTCATTGCGGGCCTTGCCGCCGAAGGCGAGACGATCGTCAACCGCATCTACCATCTGGATCGCGGCTTCGAGCGCCTCGAACACAAGCTCGGCCGCTGCGGCGCGCGGATCGAGCGGATCAGCGGTTAGGGCTTCTCTCGTTCCCCGGACGGCGTGCGCGCAGCGCATCGCCCGATCCGGGGCCCAGCGCATAAGCGACGTAGTCGCATTATTGGTTTTGAGCGCCTGTCGGCCCACTCAACTCTTGGGTCCCGGATCGGCGCGCGGCTCCACCGCGCTTGTCCGGGAAACGAAGCCTCATCCTCAGGAAGAGGCCGTCGGATGTTCCGACAACGAGCGCTGCACGCCGCAAGCATTGCTATCCCGTGCAGCCTTTCCTAAATCTGGAGCAACACGAACCCCCGGCAAAAACCATGACCGACGCCCCCCTGAAACTGCTCGCCCGCGACGCCGAAGACCTCTCGGTCATGTCGGTGCATCTGCAGGATGCCGAGCTGAAAATAGCCGATCTCGTCTATCTGCCGCGCGAGCGGCGGTTTGCCTTCGCGGTCGACCGGTTCGATTGGGAGCGCCGCACCCTCGAGAACAAGAATTGCCGCCGCCGCACCGCGGTGCATTTCGAGGACGTGACGAAGGTCTCGTCACGCGGCGTTCCGCTCGACGACAAGGCCGCCAAGCTCAACCTGCTCGCATTGGCGTTCGAGCCCGGCGAGGAGCCGAGCGGGGCCGTCAATCTCCTGATCGAAGGCGGCGGGATCATCCGCGTCGAGGTCGATTGCCTCGAGGCCGCGTTGAAGGATCTCGGACCCACCTGGGATTGCGGCTGTTGCCCGAGCCATCCCGAAGCCGAAGCCGAAACCGAGGACGCCTGACGCATGGCCGTTCTGCTTGATGCCGGCGCGCCCGATTTCGAGGCGCGCTTTTCGACCCTGCTCGGCCAGAAACGCGAGGCGTCCGAGGACGTCGATCAGACGGTGCGTACAATCATCGCCGAGGTGCGCGCGCGCGGCGATGAGGCCTTGTGCGACTTCACGCGGAAATTCGACCGGTTCGATGTCACGCCCGCCAAACTGCGCATCACCGAGGCCGAACTAGACGCGGCGTGGAAGGCGTGCGATCCGCAAACGCTGAAGGCGCTGGAATTCGCGCGCGACCGCATCGAAAGCCACCACGCCCGCCAGAAGCCGACCGACGAACGTTACACCGATGCGCTCGGTGTCGAACTAGGCCATCGCTGGACGGCGGTGGAGGCGGTCGGTCTTTACGTTCCCGGCGGCACGGCCGCCTATCCGTCCTCCGTGCTGATGAATGCGGTGCCGGCCAAGGTGGCGGGCGTTCCGCGTCTTGTCATGGTCGTGCCGACGCCGGACGGGCAGGTCAATCCGCTCGTTCTGGCCGCGGCCAAGCTTGCGGGCGTCGATGAGGTCTACCGCGTCGGCGGCGCGCAGGCCGTGGCCGCGCTCGCCTTCGGCACCGAGACCATCAGGCCGGTCGCCAAGATCGTCGGTCCCGGCAACGCCTATGTGGCGGCGGCGAAGCGGCAGGTGTTCGGCACGGTCGGCATCGACATGATCGCGGGTCCGTCCGAAGTCGTCATCGTGGCGGACGCGAGCGCCGATCCGAACTGGGTCGCGATCGATCTTCTCGCGCAGGCCGAGCACGACGCCGCCGCGCAGGCGATCCTGATCACGGATTCCCCCGATCTCGCGGCGAAGACGGAAGCCGCCGTGGCGGTTCAGCTTCAAGCGCTTCCGCGCGTCGAGATCGCGCGCGCGAGCTGGAAGGATTTCGGCGCCATCATCATCGTGCGCGATCTGATGGCGTCCATACCTCTCGTCGACCGGCTTGCGCCGGAGCATTTGGAAATCGAGGGCGAGCAGGCCGAGGAACTCGCGGCGAAGGTCCGCAATGCGGGCGCCATCTTCATCGGCAGCCACACGCCCGAGGCCATCGGCGATTATGTCGGCGGTTCGAACCATGTCCTGCCGACGGCGCGCTCGGCGCGTTTCTCGTCGGGGCTTGGCGTGCTCGATTTCGTCAAGCGCACATCGATCCTCAAATGCTCGCCCGAGAGCCTGAAAGCCGTTGGACCGGCCGCCGTGGCGCTCGCTGAGGCGGAAGGCCTTCACGCCCACGCCCGATCGGTCTCCGCGCGTCTGGACGGCGAGATCTGATGAGCGAAGGCGCGGACAGCACATCAATGTCCCCGCCCGCCGGAAACCGGCTCACGCAGGTTCTGGTCGATGAGACCTCGCTCGGCGCGGCAAGTGCCGAAGCCGCGCACGAGCAGGAAATCGCGGTGTTCGATCTCATCGCCGAGAACGTGTTCGGCGTGTCCGGCGTCGACCGGGGGCCGTACCGCCTGAAGCTCTCCCTCGCGCAGAACCGCCTTGTTTTTGAAATTGAAGATGAAGCGGGCACACCCGTCATAGCCCACCTCCTCTCACTGACCCCGTTCCGGCCCGTGGTCGCGGAATATCAGACAATCTGCCAGCGCCATTACGCGGCCATCCGCTCGGCCTCGCCCTCGCAGATCGAGGCCATCGACATGGGGCGGCGCGGTCTGCACAACGACGCCGCAAAGCTGCTTCAGGAACGCCTCGCCGGAAAGATTGAGATGGATTTTCAGACGGCGCGCCGGCTGTTCACGCTCTTTGTCGCCTTTCCCTGGGAAGGCTGATCGTGCCTGGCGCGGCGCTCTCCGGACTCGGAGGGGCTTGGCCGGTCATTTGCGACGTGTCCCTTGGCGGCTCGGCCCCCCGTTCCTATTTCTGCCGAAAGCCCGGATGGCCGGAAGACTTCATACCGCGTGCGGCATTAACCCTCCCGGGGTCATGAATCCACGCCTGGCAGGCCCCAACCGACTCTCCGGCGAGGCGGTTGGGATGTGTCTGGCGATGATATCTGGGCGTTCGGCGTCAGGGCTATTCCACAAACATTGTGAAAGCGCGCGTCTTTGGGTAGGTTCCGCGCCTTCACCAACCACGTTTCGAGACCGAATGTCGAAAGAAGAACTGCTCGAATTCCCGGGCACAGTCACCGAACTCCTGCCGAACGCCATGTTCCGCGTGAAGCTTGAGAACGAACATGAGATCGTTGCCCACACGGCTGGCCGCATGCGCAAGAACCGAATCCGCGTTCTTGCGGGCGACAAGGTTCTGGTGGAAATGACCCCGTACGACCTGACCAAGGGTCGTATCACCTACCGCTTCAAGTAAGCTCCGTGCCGGCCATCCGGCCTTCACCAATCTGCGCGCCGAGCCGACGGAAATGACCGATCGTCCCAAGCTTGTTCTGGCCTCGGCTTCGCCGCGTCGCCTCGCCCTGCTTGAGCAGGTTGGCCTGAGGCCCGAAGCCCTGCTGCCTGCGAGCATCGACGAGGAGCCGAAACGGTTCGAGCGCCCCGCCGCGCTCGCCGAACGGCTCGCCGTGGAAAAGGCCAAGACGGCTCACCGCATCGGCCAGGACGATGAAAACCTGAAAGACGCCTATTACCTCGCCGCCGACACGGTGGTCGCGGTCGGCCGCCGCATCCTGCCGAAGGCAACGACGGTCGAGGATGCGTCCGAGTGCCTGGAACTTCTGTCCGGCCGGGCACATCGCGTCTACACGGCCGTGAGCATAATCACGCCAAACGGCAAGCAGCGCACGAAACGGGTCGAATCCCGCGTGCGCTTCAAGCATTTGTCACGCTCCGAACTGGACGCCTACCTCGCCTCCCATGAATGGCGCGGCAAAGCAGGCGGCTATGCCATTCAGGGTATTGCGGGCGGGTTCGTGGTTCGCCTTGTCGGTTCCTATACGGCGGTGGTCGGCCTGCCGCTCTATGAAACGGTCAGCCTTCTTGCCGGAGAGGGGCTGCCTGTTCATCTGGGCTGGCTCAACCCGCTCGAAGGCGTGTGATGGCTCTGAAGACCGGCAAGGAAACACGCGAGAAGTGCCCGGTCTGCGGCAAGCCTGTTTCCGCGGAGGCGCGGCCCTTCTGTTCGTCCCGCTGCCGCGATGTCGACCTCAACCGCTGGCTCTCCGGCGGCTATCGGATCGAGACCGACGAGGAGCCCAAAGAAGGCGACCCGGAAAACAATTCAAACAACCCGTGAGACGGTCTGGACAGCGCCGGATCGGGTTTCTATAACCCCCCGACCTCGCGGGCCGTTCGGCCTTGCCGGATGCCTGGGTAGCTCAGTTGGTAGAGCAGCGGATTGAAAATCCGCGTGTCGCTGGTTCGATTCCGGCCCCAGGCACCACTACTGCAATTTCCTCAATTATATCAGATACGTTTCCACGGTGGGAAAGAAACCACTCCGGGAGTGGGAAAGATTTGTTCATTCTTCGCCCCTGAGAAGTAATGGCATCGCCTTCTTGGCGAGAAGCTTTTGGCGGGCCGCTTTCGTGTACCGCGCGGCTTCTTTTGGGGTCAGCCAGCCGAAGATGGACATGAGCTCGTGCTCGGTCGCGCCGTTCTCAGCAGCGCGTCGAGCTCCAGCCTTGCGGAGCCCGTGGGCAGAGCACTGCGGGAGCCCCGCTTCGTTGCAGCGCTTCCGAAACCAGTTCCCGAATCCATTCGACGTAAACGGCTTGTTGAACTCTGTGACGAGGAAGGCGAGCTCGCCGGTCGGCGCGGCGTCGATGCTCGCCTGCAGGATGGGGAGAATCGGAACTTCGATGATCTGGTCCACCTTGTTGCGGCCTTTGAAGGGGCGATACTTGAGCTCGCCGTGGCGGCAGTGCTGGCGCCCGAACTGCACCACGTCAGACCGTCGAGCCCCAGTGTAGAGCAGCAAATCAAGCGCTAGGCGGGCCTTGGTCCCGAGCGGGTGCCGTTCCTCGAACTGCTCGACCTCAAGGTCATCCCATGAATGAAATCCGTAAGATCCGGACGACTCGTTCTTGATCTCTCGGGCGGGGTTCGTCGTCACCCCATCGATGTCTTCGTCCAGAGCCCATGCGAAAACCTGCCGGACGGCCTTCACGCGGCCATTCCCGGCCTCGATGCCCGTTTTGCGGTCGCGCAGCACCTTGACGGCCTTGGGGGTCAACTTCTTGGCGGGAACGGTGGCAAACGTCACCTGAGAGCCTGGCTCGACCGGCTCGGCATAGGTGCTTTCCAGAATGCCCCGGCGCACGCGCTGCGTCCTCGGGTCGAGCTTCCTGAAGGCTCTGCTGCCCATGTATTGAACGCAGAGCCAGCGCCACGTCAGGGGCGTGATGCCGTCGACGGCCTGCTCGGCCTTGCCCTGCAGAGCTCGCTTGTATTCCTCCGCGAATTCTGGCGTTCCGCGCTCAGCCTTGAGCCGCGTTTTCCTGAAACCCTTCCCCCGCCAGAAATAGACGCGCACGTTCCCGTGCCGGTCGCGATCCTCGTAGACATATGGGAAAGGCTTCATATCGATCATGAGGTCACGCGGCGAAGTTGATTTCGCCGTCTCCCTCGTCCCCCTCGTGCGGGAGACTTTTGAACGTGGCGCGGAGCTCGTCAACGTCCCAGACCTTCCGGCCATCGATCCGGCGCGGCTTAGGCATGCGCCCAGACGTGACGAGCTCGCGGAATTTGGTCGCCCCGAGCCCAACGGCTGCAGCGGCCTCCTCCTCGGAAAGGCCGAACACCACAGGCAGGCGAGCAAGGACGGCTGATCTACCCATTGCGCTGGCGCTCCCGAATGAGCCAAGCCTGTCGCTTGGTGATGTAGCTCGATATCGGCTTCTCGAGTTTGAACCATTCGCCGCCGATGCGAAGGCTCTCGAATTTAAGGTGGAGTGCCCGCTCGTCAGCCAGGCTGCCGGGCTCTGCATGGAAAACCTTCAAGGGCTCAGGGCACCCGGTCTGCAGGATCGCCACCCGCCGCGCCACGTTCTTGGCAAAACCGATCTTGATGCGGTCTCCTGCAGCGGCGAAATAGATGAATCCGATGCCGTTATAGGCAGCCGCCTGTGCGGAAGCCCTCCGGTTAATTTCTGTTCTCAGGCGTTCGACTTCCGCCTCAGCCTCTTCTGCGCGCACCATGTCGGGGAAGAGAAAGCGCCGGATCTCTCGGATATGTTCATCCGAGAAAAGGACAGTCCGCCCAATTTTGGCGCACTCTCCCAAGCCCATAGCGACCTTCCGCAGCTTCGCAGCCGGGATGCCCACGACGGCGGAGGCTTCATCCAAATTGTGGACCCGAAGCCTCGGCTCTATCCCAGCGCTCCTAGTCATGGGTCGACTCGCTGTTTGCAAGTTCGAGGAGAACATCGGCGTGGCAGGGCTGATCCTCGGGGCAGAAGCAGGCGAGGTTTTTCCCACGAAGAATGCGTCGAGCGGCGACGGCGAGCGGAGACCCGGGAGGGCAGTATTGAATAAACCTGATGACGGCATAGGCGCGCCCCAAGGCGTCGTTTGTCGGAGCCTTGTACGGATTGCCCCAATCGGTCCCGCGCCCGACATAGACGGTGTTCTCCGGCATCCGCCAGCCCTTCGTCCTTTTGCGTTGGATGCGCTTCGGCTCTTCTCTCCTAGTCATGAGGAGGCTCCGAAAGAGCGGCGTCGATGGCGTAGGAAAGCGCTGAGGGGACATACTTCCGAGATTCCCGGAGAAGGCGTTCCATCTCGCTAACCTTATCGAGCGCAGCGTCGCGCTCCGCAAAGGCGTTCCCTACTCCGATGACATCCGGCCTGCCGAACGGTGTATCCGCGAAGAATGGGTTCTGGTCGTGCTTGCGAATGTCGGCTCTAAACCAAATAGTGCAGCCAGCAGACTCGATCATACTGTCCATATCACCTCTCCTGGTCATTGTTGGGGGATGGGCGCAGATCAACGCGGACAAGAGTCCAGACGATGAAGCAGCCAAGATCGATCAGAAAGCCCATCTACTCCTCCTTATTCTCAAGGAGAGCGCGGCCTGCATCGATCAACGCCATGATGCGCTTTGCGTCGGACTCGATAACGACAAGCCTCATGTTCGCATCGTGCAGCGAACCGTCGCGCATTTCCGCGATGTTCTGGATGCTCGCGGCGATGCCATACACCATTGACGTCTTGTGGCTCGAAAGCCGACGAAAGGTCTGCGCCTCACTCAATCCCTTAGCCATTGGCGGTATCCTTTGAGATTAGAGCCGAGAGGAGAGCGTCGAGCAGCGCCAACGGAGCGTTCTTGCCATCAGCT
>LNEV01000013.1 GCA_001464335.1 Rhizobiales bacterium Ga0077545
CGATGCCCCCGAGGTGAGGACAAACTGGTGTTGGCATTACCAAACCACAGCCAACGCCGCCGCGGGAGCGGTCAATCTCCCGGCGTCCCGCGCGCCCCTCCCATCAGGAGAGGCAAAGCAAGTGCCCCGAACTTCCGGATCTCCCCGGAAGACATTTTCGCGCGCCCGGATTCCAGCGCCGTGAGGGAGCCGATCCTGACCGTGCTCGCTCAGATGTAGCGCAGCATCAGCCCCACGAACGCGCAGCTCAGGCTGAGCCCGAGCGCCGCCACCAGCATCGTGACTTCGAAATCGCTTTGCATGTCGTCTTCCGTTTCCCCGAGCGCCTCTTTTCGCGTGCGCTTCAAGACAAAGAATATCCGGATTGCTTTCATGGGCAACGGCTCCTGCAGGCCAAAGGTCCCTGCAAAAAGCGGCCCAAAGTTGACAAGCGCGTTATCGACGGGTCACAGACCGGCCGACTGATTTAACCGGGAGTTCTCGATCATGACCGACGCCGCGCTCGAAGCCGCCATTGAAGCCGCCTGGGAGCGCCGTGCCGATCTCACTCCCGCCACCAAGGGCGCCGACCGCGAGGCGGTGGACGCCGCGCTCGATCTGCTCGATTCGGGCAAGGTCCGCGTCGCCGAGCCGAAGGACGGCGGCTGGACGGTGCATCAATGGCTTAAAAAGGCGGTGCTGCTGTCCTTCCGTCTCAATGACATGTCCGTGATCCCCGGCGGACCCGGTGGCGCGGTCTGGTGGGACAAGGTGCCGTCGAAGTTCGAAGGCTGGGGCGAGGCCGAGTTCAAGGCCGCCGGTTTCCGCGCGGTTCCGGGAGCGGTGGTCCGCCGTTCGGCCTTCGTCGCGCCGAACGTCGTCCTGATGCCGAGCTTCGTCAATCTCGGCGCCTATGTCGGCGAGGGTTCGATGGTCGACACCTGGGCAACCGTCGGCTCGTGCGCGCAGATCGGCAAGCATGTGCATCTGTCGGGAGGCGTCGGCATCGGCGGCGTGCTGGAGCCGCTGCAGGCCAATCCGACCATCATCGAGGACAATTGCTTCATCGGCGCGCGGTCCGAAGTGGTCGAGGGCGTCGTGGTGCGCACCGGCTCGGTGCTGTCCATGGGCGTCTTCATCAGCGCGACGACGAAGATTATCGACCGCGCGACCGGCGAGGTCTTTGTCGGCGAGGTTCCGCCCTATTCGGTCGTCGTTCCCGGCTCGCTTCCCGGCAAGCCGCTGCCGGACGGCAAGCCCGGCCCATCGCTCTATTGCGCCGTCATCGTGAAGCGCGTTGACGAGCAAACCCGTTCCAAGACTTCGATAAATGATCTCCTGCGGGATTGACCTTGAGGTCTGAGCAGACCAACCTGCCTGCGCTTTTTGCGGGGGCAGGAGCAAATGGATCGGATTTGCTTTTCCGGTAAAGCCTTGGGGCTTTCGGGCGAAGACTGTCGAACACCTTCTGCCTCTGCGTGTCCGAACTCCTGAACACCGGATTCGCTTGAGCCGTGACTGATGCCAGAGACCCCATCGCCCTAGCCCAGGCGCTCATTCGCTGTCCGAGCGTGACACCGGAGGAGGGCGGCGCTCTCGTCCTCCTGTCCGGACTTCTGAAAGACGCAGGCTTCGAAACCCATATCGAGACCTTCCGCGAGGAGGGCACGCCGGATGTGGCCAACCTCTATGCCCGCATCGGTACGGAAGAGCCGGTTCTGCTTCTCGCAGGGCACACCGACGTCGTGCCGCCGGGCGATCTCGCCAACTGGTCGAGCGGCCCGTTCGACGGCGAGATCCGCGACGGCATTCTGTACGGACGTGGTGCCGTCGACATGAAAGGCGGCATCGCCGCGATGATGGCGGCGGCGCTTCGCTACCGCGACGGTGGCGGCACGGGCTCCATCGCCTTCCTCATCACCGGCGACGAGGAAGGCCCCAGCATCAACGGCACGCCGAAGATTCTGAAATGGGCCGAAGACAAGGGCGAGACATTCGCCCATTGCCTCCTTGCCGAACCTTCCAGCCGCAACCGCATCGGCGACGAGATCAAGATCGGCCGCCGCGGTTCGCTGTCCGGACAGATCACGGTTCACGGCGTGCAGGGGCATGTCGCCTATCCGAAGCAGGCGCACAATCCCATCAAGCCTCTGATGGCGATCCTCAGCGCGCTCGTGCGACCGCTCGATTACGGCACGCCGCATTTCGAACGCTCGAACCTCGAAATCACCAGCGTCGATGTCGGCAACGAGACGACGAACATCATTCCCGCCAAGGCGACGGCGCGCTTCAATGTGCGCTTCAACGATGCACATACGCTCGACAGCCTGAAGGCGCTGCTGACCGATCGCATCGAGCGCGCGGTCGAAGGCGTGCGCTACGAACTCGATTTCCTGCGCGGCTCCTCGTCGAGCTTCATCGCGGAACCCGGCGCCTTCGTCGACATGATCACCGGCTCGATCGAGGCGGAAACCGGCGACAGGCCGGTCCTGTCCACCGGAGGCGGCACGTCCGATGCCCGCTACATCAAGGACCATTGCCCGGTCGTCGAACTCGGCCTGACGAACGCGACCATGCACAAGATCGACGAGCAGGTCCCCGTCGACGATCTCGAACTGCTGACGCGTGTCTATATGCGCGTGATCGAGCGCTATTTCGCCAAGGCCGAAGCGGCGAAAGCATCCGAACCTGTCGTGGAGTCCACGCGCCTTGCCCAGATCAGCGCCGAAGGCGATCTGGAGGCCGCGCTGGAAGCGGCCCTCAACGCGGAAGCCGAACGGCGTGAAGACGCGGCGGAAGCTGCGGCCGAGGCCCTCGACCGCAGCCGGGCCTAATAGTCGACGCGAACAAGATAGAGCCCGTCGGGCGGCGCCATCGCGCCGCACCGTGCGCGATCCCGGGCGTCGAGCGCGGCCTTGAGATCCCGGCCGCTCCATTTTCCTTCGCCGACCAGTTTCAGCGATCCCGAAATGGAACGGACCTGGTGATGCAGGAAGGAGCGTGCGGACGCGCGGATGACGACGGCGTCTCCGACCCGCGACACATCGAGCCGGTCGAGCGTTTTCTCCGGGCTCTTTGCCTGGCATTCGGCGGCGCGGAAGGTCGTGAAATCGTGTTTCCCGACAAGATGCTGCGCTGCGGCATGCATCGCTTCGTGGTCCAGATGCCGGGGCACCTGCCAGGCGCGGCGATGTTCGAGCGTCAGCGGTGAGCGGCGGTCTATGATGACATATTCGTAATGGCGCTTGATCGCTGAAAAGCGCGCATCGAACTCCTCGTTCATCTCCTCCGCATGAAGCACCGCCACGGGGTGCGGGCGCGCCAGGGCATTGATCGCATCGCGCACGGTGTCGGTGGGCCAGTCCTTTGAGAGGTCGATATGGGCGACCTGCCCGCGCGCATGCACTCCCGCATCGGTGCGGCCTGCACCGTTGACGCGCACCTCTTCGCCGGAGAAGGAAAACACGGCGCGTTCCAGAACTTCCTGCACGGACAGCGCATTGTCCTGCCGCTGCCAGCCGCAGAAGGGCGTGCCGTCATATTCGATGGTGAGCTTGTAGCGGGGCATTACGTGATTTTCGAAAAGGCCGGTGCATAGCGCACCACGCCCTGGGCAAGACGTCCGGCGTCGGTCAATGCGAGCGCCTGAAGATTCGGACCGTCATAGGGTGTCTGAAACACCTGCGCTGCCTTGGCGGAAAAACCGAAGCGTTCGTAGAAATCCGGATCGCCAAGGACAAGGATGAGATCCTCCCCGTCTGCCTGAAGGCGGGCCAGACCCTCGTGCACGAGTGCGCTGGCGATGCCGCGTCTGTGCAGGCCCGGCATCACGGCAAGAGGGCCGAGTGCACTTGCGCGAAGGCCGCGCGATTCGAGCGTGTTGAGGCGCGAAAAAAGAATATGGGCAACAACAGCGTCCTCAGACAGGGCGACAAGCGACAGAACGGCATGTCCGTCCGCTTCGATGAGATCCACCAGTTCCGCCTCGGCGGGGGTTCCGAACGCCGCCTCGTGAACCTGCCGGATCGCTTCGATGTCTTTCTTCTGCTCGCGCCGTATGACCACTTTCATGAAAGCCGCATGCCCTTTCCGATCTTCACCCCGCGCGCAAAATCGGTGAACGTCATCGGTCCTTTGCCGGCGCGCTGGACGTTTATGAGGCGTAACGCTCCGCTGCCGCAGGCGATCCGTCCCTCATCGTCCAGAAAAGTGCCCGGCGTTCCCTCGCCCTCGGCATGTTCGCAGCGCAGCAGCTTCAGCCGTTCAGGGCCCTTGCCGAAATCGGCCTCCGCCCACGCTCCCGGAAACGGAGACAGGCCGCGAATGTGATTGTGCAGGGACGCGGCGTCGCGCGACCAGTCCACACGCGTTTCCGCATTCGTCAGTTTGGCGGCATAGACGACGCCATCCTCGGGCTGCGGTGTGAAGGCGAGTTCGTCGGCCTCCAGCGCCCGAAGTGCCTTGACAATCAACGGACCGCCGAGGCGCGACAGGCGATCGTGAAGCTCGCCCGCCGTTTCGTTGGATCCGATTGCCGTTTTCTCGACGAGCGCGACAGGACCCGTGTCGAGGCCTTCCTCCATTTTCATCACAGCGACACCCGTTTCCGAATCGCCCGCCATCACCGCGCGGTTGATCGGAGCCGCCCCGCGCCAGCGGGGCAGGAGCGAGGCGTGCAGGTTGAAGCAGCCATAGCGCGGAGCCTCGAGAACGGCTCTCGGCAGGAGAAGGCCGTAAGCCACGACAATCGCCGCATCGGCGCGGTGTGCGGCGAACGTCTCCGCTGCCTCCTCGCCCTTCAGCGTTGCCGGCGTCAGAACCGGCAGGCCGAAAAGATCGGCCGCCGTATGGACGGGCGTGCGGGTCTCGGCCATGCCGCGGCCGGCACGCTTCGGCGCCCGCGTGTAGACCGCCGCGATCTCGTGCCCCGCTTCCTTCAACGCCGCGAGTGTCGGCACCGCAAAATCAGGCGTTCCCATGAAGACGAGGCGCAGGCTCACAATTCGTCCGGCATTTCGGCCTCGTCACCTTCAGCGCGCGGCGGTTTCGGCTTGGGAGTGTAGGTCTGTGGTCCTTCGCGCTTGAACAGCTTCACGGCTTTCTTCCACACCATGTCGCGCTTCAGCTTCGAGATGTGGTCGATGAACAGAACGCCGTCGAGATGATCGAGCTCATGCTGGATGCAGGTGGCGAACACGCCGTCGGCCTCGATCTCCTGCTCGGTGCCGTCGCGCCCGGTGAATCTCACGCGGATGCGCGCCGGGCGCTCCACTTCCTCGTAATAGTCCGGAATGGAAAGGCAGCCTTCCTCGTAAAAGGACGTCTCCTCCGAGGACCAGACGATCTCGGGATTGATGAGCGCAAGCGGCACCTGCTCGCCGTCTCGCTTGGAGACATCGACGACAGCGAGGCGCTTCAGCACGCCGATCTGCGGCGCGGCCAGCCCGATGCCGGGGGCCGCGTACATGGTGTCGAACATGTCGTCGATGAGTGTCTGGAGGTCCGAATCGATCTTTTCGACGGGCTCGGTCTCTTGCCGGAGCTTGTCGTCGGGGATCACAAGTATGGGGCGGATGGTCATGATGGGGGCGAGATAAGCTCACTGTTCCGGGCCGTCAACGCGTTCCCATTCTGTTCTTCGATCCGGAATCGGGTTATGCAGGGCGAATGGGTGCGATTCTCTTCACATTAGGCGATTTTCCGATCACGGTCCTCCACGCAGCCTCTGCGGGTGGCGGGTTGGCGATCGTGCTTCTCGCGATGCTCCTGGTCGTCGTCTTCCGCCAAAGCCGTGAACGTGGGCTTGAGGCGCTTGCCCAATTGGAGCGGCAGGCGCGGACGGAAGAGCAGGTCGATGTTCTCCTGCGCACGCAGATGGAACTGTTCGGCCGGCTTCAGGGCGTGGGCGACGTGCTGTCCAGCAAGCAGTCCGAACTGGCGAAGGCCGTTGCGGAACGGCTGGACAATGTCACGCAGCGCGTCGGCGAAAATCTGACGACCGGCGCGCAGGCGACCGCGGAACAGTTGAGCAAGCTCGAAGCCCGCCTCGCCGTCATCGACGCCGCCCAGCAGAACATCGGCTCGCTGTCGGAGCAGGTCACGAGCCTCACCAGCATTCTGTCCAACAAGCAGGCGCGCGGGGCTTTCGGACAGGGCCAGATGGAGGCCATCGTCAAGGATGCGCTGCCGTCGAAGGCCTACTCGTTCCAGGCAACGCTTTCGACGCGCGCCCGGCCCGATTGTCTGGTTCACCTTCCCGGCGATCCGCGCGGCCTTGTCATCGACGCCAAGTTCCCGCTCGAGGCCTTCGAGGAATTGCGGCGGGCCGAAAGCCCGGAAGCTGAACATCGAGCGGCGCAGCGCATGCGCGCCGACATGATCACGCACATACAGGCGGTCAAGCAATACCTCATCCCGGAAGAAACGCAGGAGGTCGCTCTTCTGTTTGTTCCTTCGGAATCCCTGCACGCGGAACTGCATGAACGCTTCGGCGACATCGTCCAGCGCGCGCAGAGAGCCTGCGTCCTGATTGTCTCGCCATCGCTTCTTCTTCTGTCGATCCAGGTCGTGCAGGGGCTTATGCGCGATGCCGCGATGCGCGAGCAGGCACATGTCATTCAAAGGGAAGTGCGGATGCTTATCGAGGATGTCGGGCGCCTTGCCGACCGTACCAACAATCTCAAGCGCCACATCGCAATGACCGACAAGGATCTTCGCGAGATCGAAACGTCCGCGGAGAAGATCGCTCTGCGTGGCCAGCGCATCGACCGCATGGACTTCGACGGGCCCAGCCCGCAGGGCCAAGCTCTCGTTGCTCAGGCCACGGGCGAGGCGCTGCCCAATCCGATCAGCCGGAACGAGGCGGCTGAATAGGCGAGCGCCGCGCGACGGCAAGCGTCAAGACGATGGCCGCGAGGCCGATCAGCGTCGAGTAGAGAAAGAACGTGACATATCCTGCGCCAAGCGCGGCCGGAGAAATTCCGGAGGCTTGTGCGCCGGTGACGTAGGATGCCGGTGTCGTCGCCGAAAACAGAGCTCTCAGCGGCGCGAAAATTCCTCCTTCATCGGCCGATCTCGCTGCGCCCTCGATGATACGTCCCGATTGTGAGGCGATCAGTTTTCCGGGCAGGGCATAGAGAGAGGAAAACAGCGCATATTGTGTCGCCGTGAAGCCGCCGGATGTGAGGCTCGACATGTAGGCGATGAGGCAGGTGCCGGAAAAGCCGCTGGCCACATTGTCGATGCCGATCGCGGCGTAAAGCGCCGGCAGCGAATGCCCCACCATCGCAAGGCCAATGAAGACGAGGTTTGAGATCGGGCCTGCCAGCGCACCGATGACGAGCGCGCGCATGAGCCCCAGTTTCACGACCGCCCATCCGCCGAGAAAAACGCCCAGCATGGAGGCGAAAACGCCGAAAACCTTGCGCACTTCCGCGATCTCGATCTTGCTGAAACCGAGATCGAGATAAAACGGGTTCATGACATTCAGGACGAAGTCCGAAACTCGGTACAGACAGATGAGCGCGAGGATCAAGCTCGCGACCCCGGCATAGCGCTCGAAGAAGTCCTTCAGCGGGGCGCCGAAACTGGCGGCGAGATAAAAGCCGGGTCGGGTCGGTGCGCCGGGCAATGGCGCGCAGGCGAGAGCAAGAACGCCGAGGCCGATGACAACAGCGCCAACCTGAAGAAACACGCTTGCGGACGAGCCCTTCCAGATTGGACCGAGACCCAGGACATCGGGGCCCAGAACGAGCGCGAGCGGTGCGGGATCGCCGGAAAGACCGGCACCTGCGATCAGTGCACCGAGCACAAACACAATGCCGCGCAACGCCCATTCGGCGATTTCCATCGCCGGACGCGACGGCACACCTTCCGCATGTATGGGCCGCACCGTGTGGCTTTTCTCGCGTGGCGCGAAAAGAACCGCAAGCATGCCGATTCCCATCAGCGTCGCCATCGCCGCGTAGGAGAAGTTCCAGCTGTGAGATTGCGCCAAAATGAGCGGGAGCGCGCCCGCGACGATCATCGCGATCCGATAGCCCCATTGATAGGCCGCGGCCATGATGCCCTGCTGGCGGTCCTCGGCCACCTCGATGCGCCAGGCGTCGATGACGATGTCCTGCGTTGCTCCCGAAAATCCGACGAACACCGCAAATCCTGCCATGGCCGCGAGACCTGTCTGCGGGTTCTGGCCGGAGATCAGCCAGAGCCCTATCATGATCGCGATCTGCGCGAGGATCATCCATGAACGGCGATGCCCGAGCAAAGATGTCAGCACAGGAATATGGGTGCGGTCGACGAGCGGTGCCCAGAGAAACTTTGCGGAATAGGCGAGTGTGGCGAGGCTGAAGAAGCCGATGACGGCAAGTGACACGCCGCCGTCGCGCAGCCAGGCGGAGAGTGTGTCGAAAATCAGAAGGTTGGGAAGCCCGGCGGAAAATCCGAGAGCCAGCATGACGAGTGTGCGGCGGTGCAGGAAATCCGCAATCCCACCTGTCCGCTCCTGAAGTTCGGTGTCTGCCATCCCGCTCCCGCCCGCGACTCATTCAAGCCCAACTTGGCCGCGCGGGGCGCAAATGAAAAGGGCGGCCCAAGGCCGCCCTCTCAACTTCCCTGATGCGTCAGAGACTGACGATCGTCACGACCTCGTAGGTCTGGGGTTCGATGATCACCATGCGGCCATCGGCAAGCACGATGTAGGAATAGCCGCGGTAGTCGGGATAGATTTCGATGATCTCGGGTGGCAGGACGTGGACGCTGGTGTGCACGGTCCGCGGAATGACGGCGCCGACAGAGAAATTGAAGTCGACGTTCACCCGGTCGGCCCGGTCGATCACGCGTTCGCGGATGACGGTGCGCTGCTGGCTCGACAGCTCCTTCGGCGCTGCGGCGCGCCCGCTCTTCATGTCCTTCTGGCCATCCGCGCGGTTGCCGGTCTTGGTGTCGGACTTCCTGTCGCCTTCGGCGCTGTCGCGCTTGGTGTCGCCGCCCTTCATTTCTCCCTGGGCGCTGGAACCGGCTTTGGTGTCGCCCTGCTTCATGTCGCCTTGTGCGCTGGTTCCGGCCTTTGTGCCGCTGCCCTGTTTCATTTCGCCCTGTGCGCTGGCGCCGCCACTCGTGCCTCCACTGTCTGCACGATTGGGCATTTCAGCCGGTGCGACCGAGCCCGATCCCGAAGCGCCGCCCGACGCGCCGCCGGATGCTGCCGGAGGGGGCATCTGGGCTCCACCACCCGCACCGCCAGCGCCTCCTGCGCCCTGTGCCATCGCTGCGGACATGCCCATTGCAAGCGCGGCGGCTGCCGCGGTGTTGAGAAGTAGCGTTTTCATTCTGAAATCTCCCTGCTCGTTTTCTTGCGATCTGCGCCGTGAGGCGCGGGACACCGCTGTGAACGTGCGACCAAAGTCCACGTTCCACATTGCAGAGAGAAGGAATGTCAGAAGGGCGTGCGTTGCCGGATTGCTGCGGCGAGCGTGCCTTCGTCGAGGTAGTCGAGTTCGCCGCCGACCGGCACGCCATAGGCAAGCCGCGTTATCCTTACACCGGCACCGGCGAGGACATCGGTGATGTAATGCGCCGTTGTCTGCCCTTCGACGGTGGCGTTGAGGGCAAGGATGATTTCCGCAACCGACGTGTCGGACGCGCGCTCCACGAGTTTGCCGAGGTTGAGATCTTCCGGCCCGCGTCCATCGAGTGCGGACAAGGTGCCGCCGAGCACGTGGTAGCGTGCATTGACAGCGCCCGCACGCTCAAGCGCCCACAGATCGGCGACATCCTCGACGACGACGATGACGGAGGGATCGCGGTTCGGATCGCAGCAGATCGCGCACGGGTCGGAGGTGTCGACGCTGCCGCAGGTCGTGCAGACGCGCACATTCTCGTTGGCGCGCGCGAACGCTTCGGCGAGCGGACCGAGGAGAACGTCCTTCTTGCGGATAAGATGAAGCGCCGCGCGGCGTGCCGAACGCGGCCCGAGGCCGGGAAGGCGCGCGAGCAGCTGGATCAGGCGTTCGATCTCGGGACCGGCGATGGAGCGGGACATCTCAGAACGGCAGTTTCAGCCCGGGCGGAAGCGGAAGTCCGGCGGTTGCGTCCTGCATCAGGTCCGATGCGATTTCCGCGGCTTTCCGGCGCGCATCCGCGTGAGCGGTGAGGATGAGATCCTGCAGCATCTCCTTCTCCTCGGGGGCGAGAAGGTCTGCGGAAATGTCGACCTGCAACAGATCGCCCTTTGCCGTCATCTGGACGCTGACAACGCCATTGCCCGCCGATCCTTCGACGATCGTGCTTTCGAGGCTCGTCTGTACTTCAGACATCTTGGCCTGCATTTCGCGGGCCTTTTTCATCATGCCGATGAGATCCATGACTTTTACTCCTCGTCCTCGGGCGGCGGCTCGGCGACAGGCGGTTCTTCCTCCGGCGCGGTGGAGCGCACGCTGACGATCTGGGCGCCGGGGAAATGCTCGAACACGGCCTGTACATGCGGATGAGCGGCAACGCCCCGCATTTTGGATTCGCGTGCTTCCTCTGCGCTCTGGTGGAGGGTGGGCCGGCCGTCCTCGCGCGAGATGACGCAGATCCAGCGCCGGTTGGTCCACTGGCTCAGTTTGCGCTGGATGTCGTTGGCAAGGCCGGGGGAGGCACCGGGGGCGGGCTTGAACTCGATCTTGCCGTCTTCGAACGACACGAGATGCACCTGCCGCTCGAGCGCCATCTTCATCGTGATGTCGCGCTGCTTTTCAGCAAGGGCGACCGCGTCTTCCAGCGTGTCGAGGCGCAGAGACGGCGCGGCCTCGACTGACGCGCGCGGCGCGGCGGAGGGAACCGGGTCGGGGTTGCGCGAGGCGACGGCAAAGGCGGCCGAGCCTTGCGAGGCGTGACCGCCGCCACCGCCGCGCGGAGGTGTGGGCGATGGGGAAGAGGGCGGTGCGTCTTTCAGAACGCGCAGCGCTTCGTCCGGTGTCGGAAGATCGGCGGCGTAGGCAAGACGCACGAGCACCATGTCGGCGGCCTGCGCGGGCTTCGGTGCGGCCTGAACTTCCGCGATTCCCTTGGCCAGCATCTGCCAGGCACGGGCCAGAACCTTGTGCGACAGCGTGCCCGCGAAATCCCGGCCGCGCAGCTTTTCGACTTCCGTCGCCGACGGGTCGTCGAGCGTTGCGGGCGAAAGCTTGATGCGCGTGACGAAGTGCACGAATTCGGCGAGATCTGTCAGGACGATCGCCGCATCGGCGCCGTTGTCGTACAACTCGCGGAAGATGGCGAGAGCGGAGGCGGCATCGCCGCGCATCACCGCGTCGAACAGATCGACCACGCGCCCGCGATCCGACAGGCCGAGCATCTGGCGCACGGCCTCACCTTCGACGCGGGAGCCGCCATGGGCGATGGCCTGATCGAGTATGGACAGGGCGTCGCGCACCGAGCCTTCGGCGGCGCGGGAGATCAGCGCCAGCGCTTCCTCCTCGGCGGAAATACCTTCCATGCCGATGATCTTGTTGAGGTGCTGCGTCAGTACCGCGCTGTCGACCCGGCGCAGCGAGAAGCGCTGGCAGCGCGACAGGACGGTGACGGGCACCTTCCGGATTTCGGTGGTCGCGAAAATGAACTTCACATGCGGCGGCGGCTCTTCGAGCGTTTTCAGGAAGGCGTTAAACGCCTTGTCCGACAGCATGTGGACTTCGTCGATGATGTAGACCTTGTAGCGCGCCGAGGCCGGGGAATAGCGCACGCCGTCGAGGATTTCGCGCACATCGTCGATGCCGGTGCGCGAGGCCGCGTCCATTTCCAGGACATCGACATGGCGCGATTCCATGATGGCTTCGCAATGAACGCCGATCTGCGACAGATCGACGGTCGGGCCGCCGGTGCCGTCGGCAAGCTGGTAATTCAGCGCGCGGGCAAGGATGCGGGCGGTCGTCGTCTTGCCGACGCCGCGCACGCCGGTCAGCATCCAGGCCTGGGCGATGCGGCCCGTCGAAAAGGCATTGGTGAGCGTGCGCACCATTGCCTCCTGACCGATCAGATCGTCGAAGGACCACGGGCGGTATTTGCGTGCAAGGACGCGGTAGGCGCCGGTCTTTGCGGGCGTGATGTCGGTGTCGGCCATCGGCCCGATTTGACAGGTGTTAAGGGGACGGCGCAAGGGCGCCCGAGGGCGCAAAGTGGGAGGTCGGACGACGACCCGAGACGGGTTCGTTAGGGCTGCTTCCTTCCGGATCTGACCCAGTTGGCGAATGGCTCGTCCACCGCCAACCTCCCGAGGTCTATATCGGGGGTCGGGGCGCGGGATGCAAGGTTTTTTGGAGGGGGTCGGGCCTCATCCTGAGCCGGATGCGCAGCATCCGTGTCGAAGGGTGGAAGATGTCCGTGCCGCGCCCCACCCGACCTCGCTTCGCGAGGCCACCCTCCCCATGAAGGGGAGGGAGAAGGCGCTCTGGAATCTGGACGCGCGAAAGCGTCTTCCGGGGGAAGAGTGGAATGCGCGAGTCCGAAGAGACTCGGCGGGCAGTCCGGTCCCCTTTGGAGGGGCGCGCGGGACGCCGGGAGATTGACCGCTCCCTCGGCGGCGTTGGCTGGTAGTTTGTAATGCCAACACCAATTTTTACTCACCTCGGGGAAGCCGCTCTCACGACGTCCCGCGCGCGGTGGATTTTTGGCTTCGGACTGCTTCCGCCGCGAAGGCCGACCTCGGGGCCCTCCTCGGGGTCTGGCACGCGATGGGGCCAGACGCTCCCTTGGCGGTTGGTTTTCCGCCGGCTTCCACA